>NZ_JCAHRL010000002.1:0-737740 GCF_059427765.1 Gordonia sp. B8661-1 | reverse complement strand
AGTAGCGTCCGAGCCGCCAGCCCCCACCCGCTGATCGAGTAGCGTCCGAGCCGCCAGCCCCCACCCGTTGATCGAGTAGCGTCCGAGCCGCCAGGCGAGGGGGCGTATCGAGATCCGGTGTGACTCAGCCCGTGAGGAGTTGCCGCAGGCGCGCGGCCGAGTGCCGCCACTGCCAGGTACCCACCGCGTAGTCGCGGCCGTGACGGCCCATCTCCGCGGCCGCGGCGGGGTCGGCGAGGATGGCGCTCACCGCCATGGCGACCGCATCGATGTCGGTGCCGTCGACGACCGTGCCGGTGACGCCCTCGCGGACCGTCTCGGGGGCCCCACCGGAGCGTCCGGCGACCACCGGCACCCCGGTCGCCGAGGCCTCCAGATAGACGATGCCGAGGCCTTCCACGTCAAGCCCGCCACCTCGGGTCCGCGACGGCATCGCGAAGACGTCGGCGACGTTGTGGTAGTCCGGAAGCTCTTCGGACGGAACCGATCCGGTGAAGACCACGTGATCGGCCACGTCCATCCGGGCGGCGAGTTCCCTCAGTTTCTCCGCGTACGGGCCCCCGCCGACGATCATCAGGATCACATCACCGATCTCCCGCCGGATCAGTGGCAGCGCACGGATCAGGACGTCCTGCCCCTTCCGGGGCACGAGCCTCGACAGGCACAGCACGACCGGACGGTCACCGAGCCCGTGCCGCTCCCTGATGCGTTCACGCGCGTGCGGATTCGGCGCGAACCGATCGGTGTCCACACCGGGCGGCAGGTATTCGAGGGCGGCCCGCGGACCGAAGGCCGCCGCGAATCGTCCACGGGTATACCGGCTCACGAAGGTCACGACGTCCGTATGGCGGCCGATATGGGTGAGCACCTGCCGTGCCACCGGGAGCATGGACCAGCCGACCTCGTGCCCATGGGTGCTCGCGAGTACGCGCGTCGCTCCCGCTCGCCGGACCGCGGGTGCCAGGACGGCCAGCGGGGCCGCCGCACCGAACCACACCGTCGAAATCCCCTCGGCACGTACGATCTTCGCGACCCGGCGCGCCACCAGCGGTGTGGGCAGCATCAGCGACGTCCGGTGCCGGATCACGGTATAGGGCGCCGCCGCGTCGAATTCCTCATGGCCGCGCCAGCGCGGCGCGTACACCACGACCTCCTCCGGCGGCAGACGGTCGACCAGATTCTCCAGATAGGACTGGATGCCACCCGGACGCGGCGGAAAGTCGTTGGTGATCAACAGGGTTCGGGACATCAGCGCACCTGTTCGGTCAGCCAGCCCCGCCATGCCGCGACAAGCTGGGGTCGAGTCTTCCCGAGTGCCGCGGTGATCGCCGCGTCCTGCCGGGACCGGTCGTCGGTGCCCGCGACACCGAGGTAGAGCTTCTTCAGCGCGGGTACGCCGAATCTGGTGGCCACGAACGCGGCAACTGACCAGGCCGACTGATAGGCGACCTGGGCGCGATCGTCGTCGATCGCGAAGTCGCGGTCGGCGGGCAGGTCCGCCGGAGTCCGCCCGTCGCGGATCGCGGCGGCCAGATTCGGCGCGGCGTCCTCGAACTGCCGATAGGTTCCACGGCGGCCGACATACTCGGGCACTCCCTCGGTGACCCACAGCGGTGCCCCGGGAACCGTGTCCACCCGCGCGGCCACATGGGTCAGCTCATGCCGCAGCACCACGCCGAGCGCCGCAGAGGACAGACTCCGCGCTCCCGGAGTCAGGATCACCCTCTGCCCCAAGGCCGTTCGCGTGCCCTTGTCGATCCGGGCGAACACCGTTGCCGCAGCCGCCGCCGCGACGTCGGTGCCCGCGGTGCGGGTCAGTGCCCGGAAGTCACCCGGTCGCGCCGTGGCCACGACGACGGCCCGGCGGGCCCATCCGGTTCCCCAGAATTCCGTCACCGCCGCTTCGGCGCCCGGGAGAAGCGTACCCACGTTCTCCACGACGGACGCGGTATCCGGGTACGAGGCGATCAGCGATCGGCCGCCCGCGGTCGGCACGTCGACGCCCGCCACGCCGGGGAGGTCCCACAGCGTCGTCGGCGCCGGGGCGGCGTCGAGAGCCGCTCCGTCACCGACGACCTTCCAGTCGTCGCCATATCGCGCCATCACCAGTTCGGTGTCCACCACCACCTCTGGCTCGTCGACGCCGGGCAGGCGCGCACCCCCGAGCGCGTAGTGCAGACCCACCGGCGCCACCCAGGAGTCCGAACTCCCCTGTTCGTCCAGGCGCGCTTGCAGTTCGGCCGGCACCGGGGTCTCCGCCTCGGTCGACGGTGTCACGCGATAGCGCAGTTCCTTGAGCCGTAGCCGGGTCCCCCGGTCGGTCAGCGGGGCCGAGTCGGGGCTCGGCGACGCGTCCGCCGACGTCGAGGCCGTGGGGTCGTCACTCTCCGCGGTTCCGTCCTCGGCCCCGGTCGGTTCGTCCGGCCCCTCGGAGGGAGTCGTGGTGCCGGGCGCTGCGGGAGACTCGTCACGGATGACGCCCCGCCGGCCGAGATTGTCGGCGGCCGTGCGCATCCGATCACGGAACCGGGGTTGCGCCGCATCATCGATCACCCGGTCGACACCGGCGCGGTCTCCGGCGGTCAGTGCTGCGCTCAGGGCATCCAGTGCCGCTTGTACGCCTGCGGCCCGCTGGTTCTCGTAGGCATTGGTCGACGACACCGAAGTACTCGTCGCCGACGGGCGAGCAGGCTCCACCGGGTCACCGGAGCAACCGGCCACGCATCCGGCGATCACCAGTAGGACACCGACGGGCCGCAGCGATGCCCGGGCGAGTGACTCCCTCACGGGCACTCCCTCACGGGCAACGCCCTTGCGGACGAGCACCCAACGATCGGGGGCACTCAGTACCGACGGGCCGAATTGAACGGACCGGCCTCGTCGACGGGGACCACCTTGACCGGCACACCGAAGGTCGAGGCGTGGATGACATAGCCATTGCCCACGTACATGCCGACGTGATGGGCGTCCGGGTAATAGATGATCAGGTCACCGGGCTGCATGTTGTTGCGATCCACCGACTGCCCGGATCCGTTCTGCGCCTCCGACGACCGCGGCAGCGTCTTGCCCGCCTGCTTGTACGCCCAGACCATCAGGCCCGAGCAGTCGAACGAACTCGGCCCGGTCGCACCCCAGACATACGGGTCGCCGATACGCGTCAGTGCAGCCTGCACCGCGACAAGCGCCGCGGACGTGCCCTTCGGCACGAAGCGCGGATCGAAGTCGAACTTCGGACCGCGCAATTCCGCGAGTTGCTTGCCGGTCATCGACTGATAGATGGCGCGGATCTGGATGGCCTGCAGTTGCAGATTCGCCCGCTTCGCCTGGAGTTCACCACGCGTCTTCTCGGCGGCGGCGACGGCGGCAGTGGCCTTCACGGCCGTGGCGTCGGCATCGGCCTTGGCCTTGGTGGTCTTCGCTCGTGTCGCCTTGAGTCCGGCGAGGTCGGTCGCTGCCTGGCGCGAGATCAGTTCCAGCCCGGACATCTGATCGAGGAGGGACTGCGGGGAATCACTCACCAGCACCGCATACAGGCGGTTCACGCGGGCGCCCTTGTAGCTGGCGCGCACCAGGGTGTCGACGCGACTCTGGAATCCGTCGAGCTGCTTCTGCGTCGTCACCAACAGTCTGTCGGCGTCGCCGGACGCCTTGCGCGCCTTGGCGACGATCCCGCGCTGCTTGTCGTATTCGATCTGCGCGTTGTGCATGGCCTCGGCGGACTTCTCCGCGTCCGTGCTCAGCCGTTTGTACTTGGACAGCAACTGGTCGGCCGACTGCGTCGGCTCCGCCTTCGCGGCGCCCGCATCGAGCTGTCCCGCGGATACGACGGTCGTCATCAGAGCGGCCGCAACGACGGCGGGTACCGCCCGCTTCCAGCCTGTGGTGAATCGCGAACCCACTGCTGCCACATCTCCTTCGCGGCCCCTCGGCCGCAGTCCCGACGCCTACGCCACACCGGGCGTCCTCGGGGCGCCGGGGATGACAGTGGGCGGATCACGCCGACCGCGTGATCCGCCCACTCATAAACTCAACAGGTCACGTACATCTCAGTAGCGCCGGACGCCCGTGACCGACCAATCCTTGACGAAGTCCTTCTTCACCGGGGTTCCGTACGTGGAGGCGTGCACGAACTTGCCGTCGCCCACATACATGCCGGCGTGGCCACCGCCGTTGAAGATGATGATGTCGCCGGGCTGCGCCGCGGCGAGGCTGACCGGACGACCGCCGCCGAGCTGACCGTAGCTGTCACGCGGGATGGTCTTGCCGGCCTGCTTGTAGGACCAGTACATGAGACCGGAGCAGTCGAATGCGCTCGGTCCGGCCGAACCGTACGAATACGGTGCGCCGATCCGCGACTCGGCGGCCTTCACGGCCTTCTGCGCGGCGGTCGGCTGCACGCCGAGCACGCCACCACCACCGTTCCCGCGCGGCTTGAACTGCTGCGGGATCTGGTGATCGTTGATTCCGGGGACCTTGAAGGATCCGATGTTCGGGATCTCAACGGTCGCGCCGTCGTTCTTGGCAACCGGCTTGCTCTCCACCGCAGCGGGCGCGGACTTCTTCTCCGGCGCCTGGAACTGCTTCGGGATCTGGTTCTTGTCGACACCCGGAAGCTCGAACGAGCCGAGATTCGGGATGCTGACCGGCGCTGCCAGCGCCGGGCCTGCGACGCCCGCGAGCGAACCGACGGTGATCGATCCGGCGACCACGGCGCGCTTGGCTACCTTGCTGCCTCGGTTGGGCTGTTCCAAACGATGTTTGGCCACGAAGCGAGTTCTCCTTGCTCTCCCTCAGACCGCCTACCGAGTTAGCTGTCGGGTTCGGGCCGGAAGATGGCCCTACGCGCGTCGATTCGGTGTCGTAACCCACCGGCTCGAAGCCGCGATTCACCCCAATTCGGATCACTCCGAAACCGTTGGTTCCCCGGCTCGCCACACTGGGCGATTGAGCAGTGACCGTTGCCAGACCACTTCGGTTGAAGCGGGACGCTCTGGAAGGTCTCGGAAAGGTTACGAAATCAGATGCGGGTCTGTCCACTGCCCGTCCACATGGGCCGAACGGACGAATTCTCAGCCGGCGCGTAACACCCGCAGCCGAGGCTCCGATTCACCCTTCTGAACACTTGTTATTCCGCTTCTTGCCGATACTGCAGACGCGGTGGAGATCAGTGCGGCAGCCGCGAAGACATCGATCGCGGCGTTCAGTTCGGCGTCGCTTTCCTCGATGGATCCCGTAACCATCCCTCCACCTTCGACACCCAGGTTTCCGCTGATAGGGGCCTCGAAGAGGACCTGCATGACGCATCCATCGCAGGCTACGGGGCGACCCGGGCAGCTGTGGCAGTCGACATACATTGTGATCTCCATCTCATTTGACTGTCGTTGGGCATGTTGACGGTCTCGCCGGCGCGTTCTGCGCCGGCCGGTACCGCTCGATCTGGACAGTAGATTCGCCCACCGACAGATCCGGATCGCCACAACAAACCACAGCCGTCCCGCGTGCCCCAGCAGCCACTTGTCGGTCCTTCGAACTAACGTTCGGGCGTGGCACTTTCCGCGCTGACGCTCGCCGACGACTCGCAACTGAGTTTCGCCGACCTCGACGACGATTTCTCCGATCGCGCGCTGTTCGACACCACCCTGGTCGTGGTCGACCTGGAGACCACCGGAGGAAGTGCGGCCGACGATCGCATCACCGAGATCGGCGCGGTCAAGATCCGCGGCGGTGAGGTCATCGGCGAGTTCGCCACCCTGGTCGATCCCGGATGCCGCATCCCGCCCCAGATCGTCACCCTGACCGGCATCACGGAGGCGATGGTCAGCGACGCACCGAGGATCAACGAGGTGCTCCCGTCGTTCATCGAGTTCGCCCGCGGCGCCATCCTGGTGGCCCATAACGCCCGATTCGACTTGGGGTTCCTGCGCCGCAACGCCGCCCGGCTCGACCTGGACTGGCCCTTCTCCACTCATCTGTGCACGGTGACCATGGCGCGCCGCATCCTGACGCGCGACGAGGCCCCCACGGTGCGGCTGGGCGCACTGGCCGAGTTGTTCAATGTCTCCGTCCGCCCCACCCACCGCGCGCTCGACGATGCCCGGGCGACGGTCGAGGTGTTCCATCATCTCCTCGAGCGCGTCGGCAATCAGGGGGTGTCGACGCTCGCCGAACTGACCGCCTACCTCCCCCGCACCAATCCGCGGCTGCGCGCCAAACGCGGCATGGCGCGGCACCTGCCCGCATCGCCGGGCGTCTACCTCTTCCGCGGCCCCTCCGACGAGGTGCTCTACGTCGGCACCGCTGTCGATCTGCGCCGCCGCGTCCTCTCGTATTTCACCGGCTCCGACCCGCGCCGCCGGATGGCCGAGATGGTGAATCTCGCGACCCGGGTGGATCACGTGACGTGTGCCCACGCACTGGAGGCGGGCGTTCGGGAGTTACGCCTCCTCGGCGCGCATGCACCGGCGTACAACCGACGGTCCACGCAGCCGCACCGCGGTTGGTGGGTGACTCTCACCGAAGAACGGTTCCCGCGGCTGAAGGTGTCCCGCACACCGACCGGCGACTCACTGGGGCCCATCCGGAATCGCACCGACGCGGCGACGATCGCCGACCAGATCGCGTCGGCCGCCCGGCTGCGCAGCTGCACGACACGCTCCGGCTCGTCCTCGCACCATTGGTGCCGATCCGAGGCGGCGGGCGGTCCGAGTGTCGGCGGCTGCCATGCCGCGTCCGACCGCCCGTTGACCCTCCCCGACTATCTCCCGCGTGCCGTCGCGGTCCGCGACCTGATGAGCGGCGACTCCGACGACCTGCTGACCGAGCTGGCTGCCCGCCTCGACCGCCTCTCGACGGCGCAGATGTTCGAAAGCGCTGCGCGACAACGTGATCGATTCTCGGCGACCATCGACGCACTGGCACGCTGTCAACGGCTGGGCGCGCTGTGCCGCATTCCCGAGATGGTCGTGGCCCGGCCGGACGGCGCCCGCGGATGGGAACTCGCCGTCATCCGGCACGGCCGGCTGGCGGCCGCCGGGGTGGCCCGGCGCGGGGTGTCGCCGATGCCGATCGTCGACACTCTGATCGCCTCCGCCGAGACCGTGCTGCCCGGCGCCGGTCCGCTGGCCGGGGCACCGGCCGAGGAGGTGGCACTGGTGTACCGGTGGATCACCGAGCCCGACGCTCGGATCGTGGCCGCCGACGAAGCCTTCGGCCTGCCCGCCTTCGGTGCCGAGCGCTGGATGTCGTGGTCGCGCGCGGCACGGGCGGCACGGGAGCCGCGGCGCCGGGCGAGTTGAGCGGCGTCGATCGCACCGGTTCAGGCGTTAGGGTCTAGAACCATGATCACCGCCATCGTCCTGATCCATGCCGATGTCCATCAGATCCCGGAGACCGCGCAGGCGATCGCCGACATCCCCGGCGTGTCCGAGGTGTACTCCTGCGCCGGCGATGTCGATCTGATCGCGAAGATCAAGGTCCGCGATCACGAGGAGATCGCGGACGTGGTGACCGGCCGGATCAACCGCCTCCCCGGGGTCACCCACAGTGCCACCCACATCGCGTTCCGCAGCTACTCGAGCTCCGAGGTCGAGGGCGGATTCTCCATCGGCGAGCAGTAACCCGCGCGTCGGCCGATCAGGAGGCCGCGAGTTCCCCGCTGAGCCGAGCCCAGTCGTCCAGGAGTGCGGTGGCCCGTCCGTCGTCGAGAACGGCGGCGGCCCGGGTCATGGCCGCCCGCAACGCATCCGCGAGTTCCGCATCGGACATGACGGCGGTCTGCTCGAAGGCCACGATCGCACCGGCCGCGTTGAGCAGGACCGCATCGCGGACAGGGCCGGTCGTCCCGGCGAACAGTTCCCGGGCGATGGCCGCGTTGACGGTCGCGTCGCCCCCCTGCAGATCCGAGAGCGGCACACGGTCGATGCCGAGGTCGCCGGGATCCACCGACAACTTAGTCACCGTGCCGTCGACGACCTGCCACACCGTGGACGTCGTCGTGGTGGTGAGTTCGTCGAGTCCGTCATCGCCCCGCACCACCAGTGCCGCCCCACCACGTTCGGCGAAGGCCTGCGCGAGAACCGGCGCGAGATCGTCGAAGGCGCAGCCGATGAGGCCGCGCTGCGGACGGGCCGGATTGGTCAGCGGACCGAGGACATTGAAGACCGTCGGGATGCCGATCTGACTGCGCGGAGGCCCGGTGAACCGGAAGGCCGGGTGAAAGACCGGCGCGAAGCAGAAACCGATGCCGATGTCCCGCACGCAACGCGCCACCCCGTCGGCGTCGAGTGTGATGGTGACGCCGAGCGCCTCCAACACGTCGGCGCCTCCGCTCTTGGAGGAGGCCGCCCGGTTGCCGTGCTTGACCACGGGAACGCCGGCGGCCGCGATGACGATCGACGTCATCGTGGAGATGTTCACGGTGTGGGAGCGGTCGCCGCCGGTGCCGACGACGTCCACCGACGGCCGGTCGACGTCGACGAGCGTCGCGTGTTCGAGCATCGCGGACGCGAGTCCCCGGAGTTCGGCGGGCGCGGCGCCCTTCATCTTGACCCCGACACCGAACGCCGCGATCTGTGCGCCGGTCGCGGCATCGCTCATGATCTCGTTCATCGCCCACGCGGCTTCCTCCGCGGTCAGGTCGATGCGATCGGTCACCTTGCCGAGGACCTCGGGCCACGTGGGGGTCTGCGCGATGCTCACGCGCCATCACATTAGTGGGCCGCGAGACACCGATCCACCGAGCACAGGGCTCAGACGTCCGGACGCTGCCGAACCTGCCAGCCGATCACCGTGCCGCCGTGCCGTGATCCGAGACTCGCCATGCGCGACCGCTCCTGCGACAGGTGGACCGCATCGAGCAGTTGCACACGGGCGAGCATCACGGTTCCCGACTCCTCGCCACCGGCGACCGCGGCGGGCATCGGACGGTATCCGTCGAGGGCAGCGGTGGCCACCGCATCGGCCAGCCGGTCGTCGGGCAGACGGAGCAGATGACAGAGGACGACCTCGCGTTCGGGCACCCAGGCGGACGCGGCCAGCACCGACGAGCTGGCCACCGACTCGTCGGAGGACTCCGGGACCACGACGGCCGCCGCATCCTCGATGTCGAGGGCGGCCACGGGCCCTGCGCCCGACATCCGCCGACGGAGCCTCCGCAACCGACTCTCGACCACCGGACGCCCGTTCAGATCGCGGCGCGCCGCCGACTCATCACTCACCGATCCAGCAAATCATGGACGCCGAGACACGCCGATCCGGGCGCGCACAGGGCTTGCCACCTGCGCGTCGACAAATAGTTCGGGCAATTTGGTGACCCAAGTAGTCAGCGGATACTACGAACCGTCATACTTCATCTGTGACTAGCGCGGTAGGTACCTCAGGAACAGCCATCACCTCGCGCGTGCACTCGCTGAACCGTCCCAACATGGTCAGCGTGGGCACCATCGTGTGGCTGTCCAGTGAGCTGATGTTCTTCGCCGGACTCTTCGCGATGTATTTCGTCGCGCGGGCCAACGCCTCGACAGGGTGGCCCCCGGAGCCCACCGAACTCAATCTCGCCCTGGCGATCCCGGTGACGACGGTTCTGATCCTGTCGTCGGTGACCTGTCAGATGGGTGTGTTCGCGGCCGAGCGCGGCGACGTCTTCGGCCTGCGCCGGTGGTACGTCCTGACGTTCCTGATGGGGTCGTTCTTCGTCGCCGGTCAGGCGTACGAGTACTACCACCTGATCAACCACGGCACGACCCTCGCGTCGAGCGCCTACGGTTCGGTCTTCTACATGGCGACCGGCTTCCACGGCCTGCACGTCATCGGCGGTCTCGTCGCGTTCGTCTTCCTGCTGATCCGCACCAAGCTGTCGAAGTTCACGCCGGCCCAGGCGACCGCGGCCATCGTGGTGTCCTACTACTGGCACTTCGTCGACATCGTCTGGATCGGCCTGTTCGTCACCATCTACTTCATCCGGTAGCGATCCCCCGATCGACCACCGGATAACAGCCCATCATCCGTCCGCTTAGTAGAGAGTCACAGATGAGTTCATCTCCACCGCGACCGTCGGACAGCACCGGCGTGGAGGGCACGGCCACCGAGTCGTCCGCCACCTCGTCATCCGTCACCTCAGCACGCAAGGCCAAGGCCCGGCGCAAGCTCCGTCGCCGTGCCAGCGGCGCACTGCTGCTGCTCGTCGGTCTGCTGACCGCCGGCGTCCTGGCGTCCGTCCTGACGCCCAAGCCCCAGGTTGCGGTCGCCGACGAGTCCAACGCCGCGCTCATCAACGACGGCAAGAAGCTCTACGAGACCTCGTGCATCACCTGTCACGGCGCGAACCTGCAGGGTGAACACGACCGTGGTCCGTCGCTCGTCGGTGTCGGCGACGCCGCCGTCTACTTCCAGGTGTCCACGGGCCGCATGCCCGCGGTCCGCGGCGAGGCACAGGCGCAGCGCAAGCCGACGAAGTTCACCAAGGCACAGATCGACCAGCTCGGTGCGTACATCCAGTCACAGGGTGGCGGACCGCAGGTCATCTACGAGCGCAATCCGGACGGCACCGTCAAGAAGGAAAACGGCCTGCCCGTGGTCGCGCAGGCATCACTGCGCGGCGACAATCTGGGTCGCGGCAGCGAGCTGTTCCGCCTGAACTGCGCGTCCTGCCACAACTTCACCGGCCGTGGCGGCGCGCTGTCCTCCGGTAAGTTCGCGCCCAACCTGGACAACGTCCACGAGCAGGAGATCTACACCGCCATGCTCACCGGGCCGCAGAACATGCCGAAGTTCTCCAATCGTCAGCTGTCGCTCGACGAGAAGAAGGACATCATCGGGTTCATCAAGTACGTCACCGAATCGAAGCCCCAGGGCGGCCTCGGCATCGGCGGGTTCGGTCCCGTCAGCGAGGGCATGGTGATGTGGTTTGTCGGCGTGGTCGCGATCGTCGCCGGCGCAATGTGGATGGGATCACGATCATGAGTGCAACCGGCGGTAACGACGATCCGTCGCGTGACGAGCTCGATCAGATGAGCTCGGACGAACTGCTCCAGATCGGCACCAACCGCGACGGCGTGGAGATCATCCACCGCGCCGACCGCTGGCCGGTGCCGGGGACGCGGGCAGAGAAGCGTGCCGAGCGCCAGGTCGCGGCATGGTTCACCCTTGCCGGTCTGTCGGCGATCGCCTGCTTCGTCATCTTCATCTGGAATCACTGGGAGTTCGCACTTCCCGGCGACGACGACTACTGGCGCTACACGCTGAACACCCCGCTGCTGGGCGTGACCTTCGGTCTGTCGGTGCTGTCCATCGGCATCGGCGTGGTGCTCTTCACCAAGAAGTTCATCCCGGCCGAGATCTCGGTGCAGGACCGGCACGACGGCGGCTCGAGCGAGATCGACAAGAAGACCGTCGCCACGGGCCTGTCGGATGCGATGACCAGCACCACGCTGCCCCGCCGCAAGATGATCATCGGCTCGGCGCTGTTCGGCGTGGGTGCACTGGGCGTCACCGGTCTGGTCGCCGGCCTCGGCGGCTTCGTCAAGAATCCGTGGGCACTGCGCGACAAGTCGCCGCTGTGGCACACCCACTGGTCGCCGATCTACAACGAGGCCGGACAGCCCAACGAAACGGTCTTCCTGCGTCGTGACACCGGCAACCCGTTCCAGGTCGCCCTGGTGCGCCCGGAGGACCTCGACGCCGGTGCCATGGAGACCGTGTTCCCGTGGCGCGTCTCCGACGGCCACGGCGAGACCGAGGAGTCCCGCCACAAGCTCATCGAGGGCCTGCGGTACGTCTCCAACCCGGTCATGCTGATCCGTCTGCGTCCCGAGGATGCGGCCAAGGCGATCAAGCGTAAGGGCCAGGAGAGCTTCAACTACGGCGACTACTTCGCCTACACCAAGGTCTGCAGCCATCTTGGTTGCCCGACCTCGCTGTACGAGCAGCGGACCAACCGCATCCTCTGCCCGTGCCACCAGTCGCAGTTCAACGCCCTGGAGTACGCGAAGCCGATCTTCGGACCGGCCGCACGTGCCCTGGCTCAGCTGCCGCTGACCGTGAACAATCAGGGGTATCTGGTCGCTGCCGGCGACTTCATCGAACCCGTCGGACCGGCATTCTGGGAGCGTCGATCATGAGCATTGCCGAGCGTCTCGCGAAGCAGGGCGAAGAGCTCGACTCGCGGTATCACCTCTCCCCCGGCATTCGCCGGCAGATCAACAAGGTCTTCCCCAGCCACTGGTCGTTCATGCTGGGCGAGGTCGCGCTGTACAGCTTCGTGATCCTGCTGATCTCGGGCGTCTACCTGACCTTCTTCTTCGATCCGTCGATGTCCGAGGTCATCTACGACGGCGCATATCAGCCGCTCAACGGCGTGATGATGACCCGCGCGTACGCGACGACCCTCGACATCTCCTTCGAGGTGCGCGGCGGTCTGTTCGTCCGGCAGATCCACCACTGGGCGGCACTGCTGTTCGCGGCGTCGATCATCATCCACATGGCGCGCATCTTCTTCACCGGTGCGTTCCGTCGTCCGCGTGAGGCCAACTGGGTCATCGGCTGCGTCCTGCTGATCCTGGCCATGTTCGAAGGCTTCTTCGGATACTCGCTCCCCGACGACCTGCTCTCGGGCACCGGCGTCCGCGCCGCGATGTCCGGCATCGTCCTGGGCATCCCGGTGATCGGCACCTGGATTCACTGGGCGTTGTTCGGCGGGCAGTTCCCCGGCGACATCATCATCCCGCGCCTCTACGTGCTGCACATCCTGCTGTTCCCGGGCATCATCCTGGCGCTCATCGGTGCACACCTCGCGCTGGTCTGGTACCAGAAGCACACCCAGTTCCCCGGCCCCGGCCGTACGGAGAACAACGTCGTCGGCGTTCGCATCCTCCCGGTCTTCGCCGCCAAGGGCGGTGCGATGTTCGCCATCGTCACCGGTGTGCTCGCGATCATGGCCGGTATCTTCCAGATCAACCCGGTCTGGAACATCGGCCCGTACAACCCCGCGCACGTCTCGGCCGGTTCTCAGCCGGACATCTACATGCAATGGACCGACGGCCTCGCCCGTCTGATGCCTGCCTGGGAGCTGTACCTGGGTCGCTACACGATCCCGGCGATCTTCTGGGTGGTCGTGGTCATCACGGTGATCTTCGTGCTGATGTTCGCCTACCCGTGGATCGAGAAGCGGCTCACCGGCGACGATGCACACCACAACCTGTTGCAGCGTCCGCGTGACACCCCGGTCCGTACCGGCATCGGTGCGATGGCGTTGTCGTTCTATATCATCATGACCCTGTCGTGTATGAACGACGTGATCGCGCTGAAGTTCCACATCTCGCTCAACGCGACGACCTGGATGGGGCGTATCGGCCTGATCCTGGTGCCGCCGCTGGCGTACTTCATCGCCTATCGCTGGGCACTGGCTCTGCAGCGCAGCGACCGTGCGGTGCTCGCCCACGGCATCGAGACCGGCATCATCAAGCGCCTGCCGCAGGGCGAGTACATCGAACTGCATCAGCCGCTCGGCCCGGTCGACGACCACGGTCACCCGATCCCGCTCCCCTACGAGGGCGCGGCACTCCCGAAGCGGATGAACAAGCTCGGTTCGGCGGGTGCCCCGGGCACCGGCTCGATCCTGCTCGCCGATCCGCCGGAGGAGCAGGCGTCCAACATCGCGGTCGAGCACGAGCTCGAGAAGGACGAGACCGAGGCACTGCGCGCTCTGCAGGCCAGGAACGGCAACCAGCTCGACTAAGGGCCGCACCGCATTTCGTTCGACAGGGGCTGTCGTCGCATCCGCGACGGCAGCCCCTGAACGTTATGCCCCACCCCACTTGTCGCCCACGTAGAATCGCTCAGGATGACCACACGCCGCGCCCGTATCGCATCCGCCCTGCCCGCCGCCTCCTCCCGTGTCCGTTCGGCGTGGCAATCGGCAGGAATTCGGCAGATCACCTACGGGCTGGGCACCCTGGACGGCGAGATCTACGACGCGATCGCCCGCTCCCCCAGTCCCGCCCTCGACGCGACGATGCCCGTACTGTCCCGCGCCGCGGATCGCTCGAAGCTCTGGTTCGCGATCGCCTCGGCCCTGACCGTCAGCGGCAAACCGGAACTGCAGCGTGGCGCGGCCCGCGGTGTCGTCACCCTCGCGGTGACCAGCCTCATCACCAACCAGCTCGCCAAGCGCATCCGGAGTCGGCCTCGCCCTGCGCCGTCGATGGTCCCTCTGCCCCGTCGCGGGCGCAGGCAGCCGACGTCCAACTCGCTCCCGTCGGGACATTCGGCGAGCGCGGCGGCCTTCGCGCTGGGCGTCGGCCTCGAACACGCACCCACCGGGTTGCTGCTGGGCGGCCTGGCAGGTCTGGTCGGCCTGTCCCGCGTTGCGACGGGTGCCCACTATCCGGGAGATGTGGTCGCGGGCTTCGGCATCGGCGCGACCATCGCCGTCATCGGCGCCCGCGTGGTGCCGCGCATCTCGCCGAGCACGGTGACCGTCGCACTGCCGACCGTGGTGGATGTTCCCCCACGTCCCGACGGCGAGGGTGTGGTTCTGGTCGTCAACCCGGCGTCCGGGTCGGACACCGGGACGCGGGTCCTCGACGAGGTCCGGGAGGCACTGCCGAGCATCGAGGTGATCGAGCTCGACAAGGATTCCGACATGGCGGAAGTGCTGGCGGACGCCGCGACTCGCGCTCAGGTGCTTGCCGTCGCGGGCGGCGATGGGACGGTGGCAAGTGCCGCCGCGGTCGCCCTCGAGCATGATCTCCCGCTGGCGGTCTTCCCCGCCGGCACCTTCAACCATTTCGCCCGCGACGTCGGCACCTCGACGGTCGCCGACACGGTGTGCGTTCTTCGTCGCGGTAGCGCGTACAAGATCGACGTCGTGCTTCTCAACGACAGCACCGTCATCGTGAACACCGCGAGCATCGGCGCGTATCCGTACTTCGTCCGCACCCGGGATCGGTTGCAGCACAAGCTGAGCAAGCCGTTCGCCTCCGCCATCGCGGTGTTCGAGACGTACCGTCGCGCACGTCCGGTGCGCATCGAGGTGAACGGCCGGATCTTCGCGACCACCCTGTTCCTCGTCGGCAACTCGATCTATTTGCCGTCGGGCTTCGCCCCCGCCCGGCGTCCGCGTCTCGACGACGGCCTGCTCGATGTCCGGCTGCTGGAGGACGGTCACCGGTTCGCGGGGCTGCGTCTGGCCGGGTCCTTGCTTGCCGGCCGCCTGGAACGCTCCCCGCTGTACCACGAGCTTCAGGTTCCGCAATACCGGTTCCGCGGCGTCGACGGCCCGGTGCGTGTGGCTCACGACGGCGAGGTCGGCGAGTTGTACACCGAGGCGGAGTTCCGGGTCGACTACCGGGCGCTCACGGTCTACGGCCCGATCCCCGGCCCCTGAGCGGCTACCAGAGAGCTCCGCTGCGCCAGTCACAGGTGAGCGGCTCATCGGTGTCCATGGCATCATCGGGCGCCCAGACCAGGACGGATCCCTGATCGCCGGGTGTGGGCACGTATCCGTCCGGTCCGAGCGCGCCGAGCGGCCCACGCCAGGTTGTCCACCCGCGCGACCGGTACATGGCCATGCCCGCCTGCGACGCGCCCAGCGCACCGAGATCGTATGCCGCACCGACGATCCGCTCGATCTCGGCCATCAGCCGGGCGCCGATCCCCTGCCGTCGGTGCGCGGCGTTCACGGCGACGGCTTCGACATAACCGGTGCGGCGGGGTGTTCGCCCGACCAGAAGAGACCGCTGAACGACTGCCGCGTGGCCGGCCAGCTCGTCCCGCCCGTCATCGGTCCCGACGAGCACATGCATGCCGCCGAGAGCGTGATCGAAGTCGGTGTCGGAGAAGTCACCGTCGAACGCGTGGTCGCAGAGCGCCCTGATCTCGGCGCGCTGCCCACTCGTACAGTCGGCGGAATGCAACAGCCGCACCCGATATCCGGGTGCGGCTGTCGACGAACTGTCGGTGACGACGGTCAGTGCTTCTCCGGACCGACGTGGTATTCGAAGACCAGGCCTGCGGCGGTACCGATGATCACCACGGCCGAGAAGATCGCGAACCAGAAGTTGCTGGTGGCGAAGCCGATGGCGAACATCGCCGCACCGGTGGCGATCAGAACGGGCCACCAGGAGTGCGGGCTGAAGAAGCCCAGTTCGCCTGCGCCGTCCTCGATCTCGGCGTCTTCATAGTCTTCAGGGCGGATCTCGACGCGGCGCGACACGAACCGGAAGAACGTGCCGGCGAGCAGCGTGAGGCCACCGCTGAAGAACATCGCCGTGACACCGACCCACTCCACCCCGCGCGAGGCGAAGGCGGTGCAGATCGTGTAGATGATGCCCACGAGGAAGAAGAAGGCGGTCAGTAGCTCGAAGATGCGTGCTTCGATTTTCATCCGTTGGCTCCCATGGTGCAGCCGGCCAGCGAGGTGTTGCTCGCGTCGCCGAGGTCCTTCGGTGTGTCGCCGTTGGTCTTACGACGGGTTTCGAACGGGACGGTCGTGACCGACTCCGGCTGCTCGCAGATCGCCTTGAGCGCTTCGGCGTTCGTGCTCTGCGGACGCGCCTCGCGGTAGCGGATGTAGGCGTCGAACTTCTCCGGGCTCACGGCACGGACCTCGAAGTTCATCATCGAGTGATACGTGCCGCACATCTCCGCGCACCGGCCGACGAATGCGCCCGGACGATCGATGCTGCTGATCTGGAAGACGTTGTCGGTGTGGTTCTGCTTCGGGAACGGCATCACGTCGCGCTTGAACAGGAACTCCGGCACCCAGAAGGAGTGGACGACGTCGGCGGCCGCGATATCGAACTGGATGCGCTTGCCCGTGGGCAGCACCAGGATCGGGATCTCGTTCGACGATCCGACCGTCTCGATCTTGTCGAACTTCAGGTAATTGCGGATGTCGTCATCCCGACCACCGGCCGGGAGCGGCTTCTCCACCTCGTGGCCGCCGTGCTCGGTCATCTCCGGCAACTGGAGCTCGTACGGACTTCCGTTCCGCTCGTAGCCGTTGTACTTGGCGCCGTCGGTGAACTCGACCTGGTTGTAGCCGAACTTCCAGTTCCACTGGAAGGCGGTCACGTCGACGACGACCTTGGGGTCGTCGGTCTTGCGCTCGACGTCGTTCTGCACGATCACGGTGAAGTAGAACAGCACCGCGATGATGACGAAGGGGATGGCGGTGTAGGAGAGCTCGAGGGGCACGTTGTACCCGGTCTGACGCGGGAACTCGTCCTTACCGGCCTTGTGCCGGTGGAAGGTGATGACCCAGAAGATCAGCGCCCACACGATGATGCCCATGAAGAGGGCGATGATGACCGACCAGGTCCACAGGTCGCCCATCTTCTTCGCCTCGGGTGTCACACCTGCAGGCCATCCGAATCGCATGGCTGTGCGGGCATCGCAACCCGTCAGGATGAGTGCACCGATTCCGAGTGCGGCGAGCGCCGCGAACTGTTTGATCGTCCGCGATGCGGAACGGGCTCGTGCCCGTGGCCGTCCACCGTGTGCCAATTTCACGCCTTCCTGCTTGCCCGGACGGCCGGTCATGCCGTCCGAGTCGCAACCTGACCCGCACAGTGCTTCGTGAGTCCTTCGGCCGGGCGGCTCGCGCCCGACGTCAGGACAATTCTTGCACCTAGTACTACGCAGCGTAGACCAACCCGGCGAACCTTTCGTGATTGGGGTTTACCGGGCAGCACCTCCGGAGTGTCGTGCCCGCCCGACAGGTCGTGCCCGACCCGGTCTGAGGCATACTCGACCCGTCGGGATGACGTTTTCGCCGGAGAATCCGAACACGAGATAGGGGCCTGTAAACGGTGTGTGGCTTGCTCGGTCTGTTGACCTCGGACGGCTCGGCGGCGACCGCCGTCGACCTCGTGGCAGATGCATCTCACTGCATGCGGCACCGTGGCCCCGACGAGCCGGGCACCTGGCACGACGCCGACCTCGTCCTCGGCTTCAACCGGCTGTCCATCATCGACATCGAGCATTCCCATCAACCGCTGCGGTGGGGACCACCGGAGGCCGCTGATCGCTATGCGCTGGTCTTCAACGGTGAGATCTACAACTATCTGGAGATCCGCGAGCAACTGAAGCGCGAGTTCGATGCCGTGTTCGCCACCGAAGGCGACAGCGAGGCGATCGTCGCGGCATTCCACTACTGGGGACCGGACGCCGTGAAGCGGTTGCGCGGTATGTTCGCCTTCGCGATCTGGGACACCCAGGAACGCGTGCTGTTCCTGGCGCGTGATCCGTTCGGCATCAAGCCGATGTTCCTGTCGACCGGGCCGGGCGGCACGGCGTTCGGCAGCGAGAAGAAGTCGTTGCTGGAGATCATCGGGCGCATCGGCCTCGACGATTCCCTTGATCCGCGCGCCATCGAGCACTACACCGCATTGCAGTACGTCCCGGAGCCGGAGACCCTGCACACCGCGATCCGCCGCCTCGAGTCCGGCTGCTACGCCACAGTGCGCCCGGGACAGGAACCGGAGATCGAGCGCTACTTCACGCCACGCTTCGCCGTACGGCCGTTCACCGGCGGCGAGGCGGGCAAGCAGGCGCGGTACGACGAGATCGCCGACGTCCTCTCGGATTCGGTCGCCAAGCACATGCGCGCCGACGTCACGGTGGGCTCGTTCCTGTCCGGCGGCATCGACTCGACGGCGATCGCCGCACTCGCGATCCGGCACAATCCGGATCTCATCACCTTCACCACCGGATTCGAGCGGGACGGCTACTCCGAGGTCGACGTGGCCGTGGAGTCCGCCGAGGCCATCGGCGCCCGCCACATCGTCAAGGTCGTCAGCCCGTCGGAGTTCATCAACGCGATCCCCGAGATCGTCTGGTATCTCGATGACCCCGTAGCCGACCCCGCCCTGGTGCCGCTGTACTTCGTGGCCAAGGAGGCCCGTAAGCACGTCAAGGTGGTGCTGTCGGGCGAAGGCGCCGACGAGCTGTTCGGCGGCTACACGATCTACAAGGAGCCGCTGTCGCTCCAGACCTTCGACCGGCTCCCGAACACGTTGCGGCGCTTGGCCGGCCGGATCTCCGACCGCATTCCGGAGGGCACCCGCGGCAAGAGTCTGCTCCACCGCGGATCGCTGACGCTCGAAGAGCGCTACTACGGCAACGCCCGGAGTTTCGACGACGCCCGGCTGCGCGCGGTACTGCGCGACTACCGCCCCGAGTGGACGCACACCGACGTGACCGCTCCGATCTACGACATGTCGAAGGGCCTGGATCCGGTGGCGCGCATGCAGCATCTCGATCTGTTCACCTGGCTGCGCGGCGACATCCTGGTGAAGGCCGACAAGGTCACCATGGCCAATTCACTCGAACTGCGGGTGCCCTTCCTCGACCCGGAGGTGTTCCGGGTCGCCGAGGCGCTCCCCTTCGACGAGAAGATCGCCCACGGCACAACGAAGTACGCGCTCCGCAAGGCTCTGGAACAGATCGTCCCGGCGCATGTCCTGCATCGCAAGAAGCTCGGTTTCCCGGTGCCGATCCGCCACTGGCTCGCGGGCACCGAGATGTTCGACTGGGCGCATCAGATCATCGAGACGTCGCAGACCGATCACATCTTCGACAAGGCCGTCGTGGTGCAGATGCTCAACGAACACCGGGAGGGTGTCGTCGACAACAGTCGACGCCTGTGGACGATCCTGATGTTCATGGTGTGGCACGCGATCTTCGTCGAGAAGACGATCGTCCCGGACATCACCGATCACGATTACCCGGTGCGTCTCTGATCGGACGGCCCCTGATCGAGTAGGCCGACGCCAACCCAACCGCACCACGACCGCCGATCGAGTAGGCCGAGGCGCCAGCCGAGGCCGTATCGAGATCACCCCCCGGCCTCGATACGCGGCGCACTCGCTACGCTCGTGCGTCGCTACTCGACCCGCAAAGGGGAAACCGTTGGGGCCGATATCGTTTCAGGGAGGTTCAGGAGAGAGCCGAGCCGATCTCGCTCGCCGCGTCGTCGCCGTAGGCGCCGCCGATGCGCTTGAGCGCGATGTCCCGATCCCATGACCAGTCCTGGGTCGACACGGTTTCGAGCACCAGCACGGCGACCATCGAACCGACCTGCGCGGACCGCTCGAAACCCAGACCCGCGGCGAGCGCGGTGAGGAACCCCGCCCGGAAGCCGTCGCCGACGCCGGTCGGATCGACCTTCTCGCTCTCCGGGACGACACCGACATGGGTTCGGGTGCCGTCCTTCTCGACGATCTCGACGCCGTCACCGCCCAGTGTGGTGATCCGCACGCCGACCATGTCGCTCACCTGCGCTTCGGTCAGGCCGGTCTTCTGACGGAGCAGACCCCACTCGTATTCGTTGGTGAACAGGTAGGTGGCGCCCTCGATGAGCGCACGGGCCTGCTCCCCGTCGAGTCGCGCGAGCTGCTGCGACGGGTCGGCGGCGAACGGGATGTCGTTGGCCCGGCATTCGTCGGTGTGCCGCCGCATGGCGTCCGGATCGTCGGCGCCGATGAGCACCAGTTCGGCCGGGCCGGTCCGGGCGATGACCTCGGCGACGGAGATCTCGCGGGCCTCGCTCATGGCCCCCGCATAGAAGGTCGCGAGCTGGGCCATCGCCTGATCGGTGGTGCACATGAATCGCGCGGTGTGACGATCCGCGGAGATCCGCACGCCCCGGCAGTCGACGCCGTGGTCGGTGAGCCACTGCCGGTAGTCCTCGAAATCGGCTCCGGCGGCGCCGACCAGAACGGGGCTGCCGCCCAGCTCGCCCATGGCGTAGGCGATGTTGCCGCCGACTCCGCCCCGCCGGACCACCAGATCCTCGACGAGGAAGCTCAGCGAGATGTGTTCGAGTTGATCACCGACGATCTGCTCGGAGAACTTCCCCGGGAAGGTCATCAGATGGTCGGTTGCGATGGAGCCACAGACAACGGTTGCCACAGGGTTCGCCCTTCGGATCTGTCGGGTTCGGACAGCAGACCACGCTACTGCGCCACCGACGACGAACCGACCGCACCCCCGTCCGTACTGCTACGGACATCCCGGGGATACGGCCGGTTCGGTCGTGCTCTGCCGCTGTGCGCGGCGACGAATCAGTTGAACGAGTCGCCGCAGGCGCAGCTGCCGGTCGCGTTCGGATTGTCGATGGTGAAGCCCTGCTTCTCGATCGAGTCGACGAAGTCGATGGTGGCACCCTGGACGTACGGTGCGCTCATCCGGTCGACGGCCAGCTTGACGCCGCCGAAGTCGGCGGTGACGTCACCGTCGAGGCTGCGGTCGTCGAAGAACAGCTGATACCGGAGGCCTGCACAGCCACCGGGCTGAACCGCGATGCGCAGCGCGAGGTCGTCGCGGCCTTCCTGATCCAGCAGCGCCTTCGCCTTGGAGGCGGCGGCGTCGGTCAGAATGACGCCGGTATCGGTGGCGGCTCCGGATTCGTTCTGAACGGTCATGATGCTCCTGTTGGTTCTTGGTTCGTGACCCGCGGGCCGGTTGTCCCGGTGACCACGCGCGCTGAGTTCACACGCTCTGGCTTCAACGGTACCCCCTGGGAAACTATTCCTGCCCCGTCCGGTGGTCGTGACGCGGCATGTCGTGGTCGACGGCGACGAGCCGGACCCGCGCGCGACGAACCGTGACCAGCGCGTCGATCGTGAAGACCAACAGCGCTGTCCAGACCATCACGAATCCGATCCATCGTTCCACCGGCATCGCCTCGTCGAGCACCCACACCCCGATGACGAACTGCATGATCGGAGTGATGAACTGCGCGATTCCCAGGACGGTGAGCGGCACCCGCCGCGCCCCGGCCGCGAATAACAGCAGCGGCGCGGCGGTGACGACACCGGCCAGACAGAGCAGCACGGCGTGGCCGACTCCCGCCGATCCCATCGTGATCCCCGAACCGGCCGCCACGACGACGAGCTGGATCACCGCGATCGGGGTGAGCCACGCCGATTCCAGGGTGAGTCCGCTGATCGCGTCCACCGACCCGCCGATGTGCTTCTTCACCAGCCCGTACAGGCCGAACGACAGCGCCACCCCGAACGCCAGCCAGGGCACCGCGCCGTAACCGACACTGATCACGATGGCCGCGAGTGCGGCGATCCCGACGGCCGTCCACTGGGCGGGCCGCAGGTGTTCACGGAGCACGAGAACGCCGAGGAGCACGGTGACGATCGGGTTGATGAAGTAGCCGAGGCTCATCTGGAGCACGTGCCCGGTCAGGGTGGCGATGAGAAAGACCTGCCAGTTGATGTAGATGAGCGCGCCGGCGACGGCCGTCCAGAACAGGAGCCTGCGATCGGCGACGATCGCCCGCAGCCGCGGCCACCCGCCGATGAACGGGATCAGAACCGCGTAGAACACCAGGGACATGAGCACCCGCCACGCGACGACCTCCCACGGCCCGGTGGGTTCCAGGAGCAGAAAGTACAGCGGGAGGAAGCCCCAGAGAACATAGGCGCCGACGGCGAAGGCCCCACCGGAGAACCGGCCGGGGCCGCGGTCCGGATATGTCACGGCGTCCAACTCTGCGCGACCCGTGCGGACAGCAGGGTCAGTTGGCCGGTGGCGTCGGACATCGCCACCTCGACCGATCCGGCGATGTCGACGATCGAATACGCCGAATGGACCCCACTCTCGCGCACCTGCTCCGGCGACAGGGCCACCTGTCCGGCGAGCACGATCACCGGTACGCCCGCCTCGCTCGCACCGGCCGTCAACGCGGCGATCACCTTGCCACCCAGCGTCTGGGCGTCGAATCGGCCCTCGCCGGTGATGAGCAGGTCGGCGGCGGCCACGTCGTCATCGAGGCCGGTCGCATCGGCGACGACCGCGGCCCCGGACACCCGTCGGCCGCCGAGCGCGAGAAGCGCCGCTCCCAGGCCGCCCGCCGCGCCCGCTCCGGCGTCGGCGGACACGTCGCGACCCGCGATGCCGGTGAGTTCGGAGTTCCAGGCCCCCATGCGGTCGTCGAGGTACGCCACGGTCCCGGCATCCGCACCCTTCTGCGGTCCGAAGATCTCGGCTGCTCCGTTGCGTCCGAGCAGCGGATTGTCCACGTCGGTCGCGGCCACCAGGTCGATGCCCCGGATTCGTTCCGCCGCTCGCCGCGGACCACCCATCGCCTCGATGAGGCCACGGCCGCCGTCGGTGGTCGCGGAACCACCGAGTCCGACGACAATCCGGCGCGCTCCCCCATCGAGTGCGGCGGCGAGCAGTTCACCGACGCCACGGGTGTCCGCGTGCACCGCGGTATGCGGCGTCGGAGCACCCCCGAGCAGGTGAAGACCGCAGGCCTGGGCACATTCGAGGTAGGCGGTGGGCGGGTCCCCGGCCTCGGAGCCGGGCACGTACAGCCAGTCCGCGACGACCGCCGCACCCAGCGGGCCGCTCACCGTGACGCTCCGGCGCTCTCCGGTCCGGGCCGCGAGCACGTCGACGAATCCCGGCCCGCCATCGGATTGAGGCGCGACCCGCACATCGTCGGACGGCCGCACCGACGACCAGCCGGAGGCGATCGCCCCGGCGGCGGCGACCGACGAGAGCGTGTCGCCGAAGGAATCCGGCGCGATCAGGATCCGCGCTTCCGGACGAGAGGTCATGCGCAGCAAGTATATGGAGGTCGGCGAATCCCGGCAGCACGGAATCGCCTACCCTCGAAGGCGTGAAGCTGCCTTGGAAATCGGACAACGACGCGACCGCGACGGACACTCCCGACGAGGTGTCCGCTGCCGCCGACGAGACGGCCGGCGACACCCGCTCCGGCGGTGCGTACACCCCCGGCAAGGGCCGCGCGACGCCGTCCCGCCGGGAGGCCGAGGGCAAGCGCAGGCGCGGACCCGTGGCGCCGCCGCCCCAGACCCGATCCGAGGCACGTGCCCGGAAGAAGGAACTCCGCACCACCATGAGCAAGGAGGACCGTCGGGCGATCGCCAACGAGCGCCGCGACCGTCGCGCCGAGCAGCGTGAGCGCATGATGGCCGGTGACGAGAAGTATCTGATGCCCCGCGACAAGGGACCGGTGCGCAAATATGTGCGCGACCTCGTCGACTCCCGCCGCAATTTCGCGGGACTCTTCATGCCGTTCGCGATCGTGCTGATCGTGGTCATGTTCATGCCCGCGCTCGCCGTCTACGCCAACCTCGTGCTGCTCGTCTTCGTGCTCTTCATGGCGATCGATGCCGTGATCCTCGGCCGGATGGTGAATCGGCGTGTGCGCGAACGGTATCCGGACACCGATCCCTCACAGACCGGATTCCGGCTCGGCTGGTACGCCTTCACCCGCGCCATGCAGTTGCGGATGATGCGCGCCCCCAAGCCGCAGGTGTCGCCGGGCGACGAGGTCTGAGCGCGTGGCGTCTGCAGAACGCCGTCGCACGCTGGTACTGGGCGGAGTCCGATCCGGCAAGTCGGCCTTCGGCGAGTCCCTACTGGCCGGCCGGGACCGCGTCCGGTACATCGCGACCGGTCCGACGACCAGCACCGACACCGAGTGGATGGCGCGCATCGCGGCTCACCGGGAGCGTCGGGATGCGCGGTACAGCACGGTGGAGACCGCGGATGCGGCGGCCGCGCTGCGCGACGATCCGCGATCGCCTGCTCTCGTCGACGATCTGGGCACCTGGCTCACCGGACAGATCGACCGGCGGGGCGGCTGGACCGATCCGGCCGTCGACGTCTCGGACACCATCGACGAATTGTGTTCGGCCATCGCGGATTTCGACGGTGACCTGGTACTGATCAGCCCCGAGGTCGGTTTGGCCCCGGTCCCCCCGACCCCGGCCGGACGACGCTTCCAGGATGACCTCGGGACCCTCAACGCGGCCGTCGCCGCGGTCTGTGACCGGGTGGTCCTGGTCGTCGCGGGACGCGTGCTGGAGCTCTCCGACACGGACGGAGCCGCCCACCCGGAGGTGTCTCCCGTTCCGGTGCCGACGGGCGCCGGTCAGACGACGACTCCGTCGGTCACGCCCACAGCAGCGCCGGTGACATCCCTCGCCCCACCGGTGCCGTCGGGCGACGACGCTTTTCCGGTGGACGGCACCGATGCGGAGATCTTCCCGCCGATCTCACCACCGGATTACGCCACGCGGGAACGCGCCCGCCGGCGGCAGCTCACCCTCACCAAACCGCCGGGGTCACTCGGTCGTCTCGAGGAGGTGGCCGCCTGGGTGGCCGCCTGCCAGAGCACCTGTCCCCCACGCCCCTTCACTCAGCCCACGGTCGCGGTCTTCGCGGGCGATCACGGCGTCGCACAGGGTGGCGTGTCCGCATTCCCGCCGGAGGTCACCGCGCAGATGGTGGCGAACATCGCCACGGGTGGCGCCGCGGTGAACGTGCTGGGCCGCCGCACGGGCGCCGACGTGCGGGTCTACGACCTCGCGGTCGATGCCGACACCGCACCCGAGGTGTCGCGCTACAAGGTGCGCCGAAGCTGCGGGGATCTTCGGGAGACCGACACCCTGACACTCGCCGAGGCGCGGGCCGCACTCGCGGCCGGCCGGGCCATCGCCGACGAACTCGTGGACGGCGGCGCCGACCTGCTCATCGCCGGCGAGATGGGCATCGGGAACACCACCCCGGCAACGGTTCTGATCGGTACCCTCACCCATCGCGAGCCCGTCGAGATCATCGGCCGCGGAACCGGGATCGACGACGCGGGCTGGATTCGTAAGACGGCCGCCATCCGCGACGGCATGCGCCGGGGCCGCCGGTACGTGCACGACCCGCTGTCGTTGCTGGCCGCCGTGGCCGGTGCCGACCTCACCGCGATGGCCGGTTTCCTCGCGCAGGCGGCCGTGCGGGCCACCCCGGTGATTCTGGACGGTGTGGTGGTGACCGCGTCCGCGATGGTCGCCAACGACCTCGCCCCCGGCGCCGTCTCCTGGTGGATCGCCGGACACCGTTCCGCCGAACCCGCGCACACGATCGCCCTCGAACACCTGGATCTCGTTCCGCTGCTGGAACTCTCGATGCGGCTCGGCGAGGGCAGCGGAGCGCTCGCCGCACTCCCACTGGTGTCGTCGGCCGTGGATCTGCTCGCCTCGATGGCCACCTTCGACGAGGCCGGTGTGAGCGACAAGTCCGAGAGCGACACGTCCGGTGCCCCGGCACCGATCGGCTGATCCGACGGGGATCCGGTGCGCTCACCCATCACGGCACTGCACGTCGCCTTCAGTTGGCTGACTGTCCTCCCGGTGCCACAGCCGCGCGTTCCGATGGACCGCACCACCGGCGGAGCCGCGATCAGCGCCGTTCCGGTTGTCGGGATCTTCCTGGGAGCGGTCGCGGCGGGCCTGGCCGCAGCGCTCGCGCAGACGGCACTCCCGGTCCTGATGATCGGATTGCTGGTCGTCGGCGCGATGATTCTGCTGACCCGGGGCATGCATGTGGACGGGTTGTCCGACACCGCCGACGGCCTCGGCTGCTACGGACCTCCCGAGCGCGTCGCCGAGGTGATGCGCGGCGGATCCGCCGGGCCGTTCGGTGTCGCCACCCTCATCATCGTGCTCGGCGTCCAGGCGGTCGGCGTGGCCGGACTGACCGACGAACACCGGTGGTACGACATCGCTTTCGCGATGGCCGTCGGACGGTTCCTGGCGGTGACGGGCGCCCGTCGCGGCATTCCGGCCGCCAATCAGAGCGGGTTCGGCTCGATCGTCGCCGACACGCAGCGTCTGTCGATCGTCGTGTGGTCGGCCGTCGCGCTCATCGCGGCGGCGGCCTCGGGATGGTTCGGATCAGGCTCGGGCCCAACCGATTTCGATGCCGGGTCGGCGGTGCAGGCCATGGTCGTGCTGATCGTCGTCACCGCGGGTGGCTGGTGGTTCATCGCCCACTGCGCCCGCCGGGCCGGCGGCCTGACCGGCGACGCGCTGGGCGCGGTGATCGACATATCGGTGGCGGCGACGGTGGTCGGCCTGCTGATGTGACCGCGCCACCCGTCGCTCGTCCGATCAGGCGGGGTGGAGTTCGGTCATCCAGCCGTGGGTGTCGGCGAAGGTGCCGCGCTGGATGCCGGTGAGCGTGTCCCGCAGCGCCAGCGTGACGGGGCCGGCGGTGCCGTCCCCGATCGTGTAGTCGTCGGTGTCGCCACGCACACGACCGACCGGGGTGATCACCGCGGCGGTACCGCACGCGAAGACCTCGGTGATGTCGCCGGAGGCCACCCCCTTGCGCAGTTCCTCGGTGCTGATCCGTCGTTCCTCGACCGCGAATCCGGCGTCGGTGGCCAACTGCAGCAACGATTCCCGGGTGATGCCGGGGAGCAGCGAACCGGTGAGCTCAGGGGTGACGAGCGTCGCGTCGGCACCGGAACCGAACACGAAGAACAGATTCATCCCGCCCATCTCCTCGATGTAGCGCCGTTCCACCGCGTCGAGCCACACGACCTGATCGCAGCCGTTCTCGGTGGCCTGCGCCTGCGCCAGGAAAGCGGCCGCATAGTTGCCGCCGCATTTGGCGAAGCCGGTTCCCCCCGGTGCGGCACGGACATATTCGGTACTCAGCCACACGCTGACCGGTCGGACACCGCCACTGAAGTAGGCGCCGGCGGGCGACGCGATGACGGAGTAGATGTATTCGCCCGCAGGTGCATTGACACCGAGACCGGCCTGGGAGGCGAACATGAACGGACGCAGGTACAGCGCCTCTTCACCGCCGGCCGCCGGCACCCAGGCGTTGTCCGCGGCGAGCAGCGCACGGAGCGATTCGAGGAAATCGTCGACGGGGAGCGCGGGCATCGCGAGCCGCTCGGCCGACTTCTGCAGGCGCAGGCCGTTCGCTTCGGGACGGAACGCCGCGATGGAACCGTCCGGCTGCCGATACGCCTTCAGCCCCTCGAAGACCTCTTGCCCGTAGTGGAGCACCATGGCCGACGGATCCAGGGCGATCGGACCGTACGGGGTGACCACCGCGTTGTGCCATCCACGGTCCTTGTCGTAGTCCACCATCACCATGTGATCGGTGAAATACTTGCCGAATCCGGGGGCTGCCAGGATCTCCGCCCGCCGGGTTTCCGACACCGGATGGGGATGTTCGGTCCGCGTGAACTCCAAGGTCATTGGACAATCGTACCGCCGCACCGCAAACCGGTTTTCGCCCCTCCGATCGCGTGACACACCCCGGCCGGACGGCCTCAGACGTGCGACGGCACGAACGGCAGCTTGACGATCTCACACGGCAGGTCACGACCGCGGACGTCGACGATCACCTGTGCACCCGGCGCGACCCCGGGATCGGTGTCGATCAGGGCAAGCGCGATGCCCTGCTTGCGTGTCGGCGAGAAGGTGCCCGAGGTACACCGACCGATCACCGTGCCACCGGGCGCATCGAGAACGTCGCATCCGGCGCGCGGCACACCCCGGCCGGTCGCGACCAGTCCGTACAGGCGCCGTGCCGGTCCGTCGGCCTTCTCGGCGATAAGTGCCTCGCGGCCGAAGAACTCGGGCTTGTCCCAGCCGACGGCCCAGCCGGACCGCGCCTGGACGGGCGTGATGTCGCGCGACAGTTCGTGACCGTGCAGGGCGTAGCCCATCTCGGTGCGCAGGGTGTCGCGCGCACCCAGCCCGGCGGGCTGTCCCCCGTGTGCCGTGACCGCGTCGAGCAGCACATCGAAGACCGGGCCGGCATCGTCCCACCGCGGCAGAAGTTCGTAGCCACGTTCTCCGGTGTAGCCGGTGCGGCACACCCGAACCGTCGCCGGTCCATCTGCCGTCTGCAATTCGGCGTCGGCAAAAGCCATGTAGTCCATGTCGGTCGGAAGCCCCAGCGCGGCAAGCACTTCGGGAGCGCGAGGTCCCTGTACCGCGAAGACCGCGTAGTCCCGGTGACGATCAGTGACCGTCACTGCATCGGGTGCGGCTGCCGTCAGCAGTTCCACGACGTCCGCGGTGTTGGCGGCGTTCGGTACGAGGAAGACCTCGTCGTCGGACACCAGATACGTGATCAGATCGTCGACGACACCGCCCGACTCGTCGCAGCACAGCGTGTACTGGGCCTTGCCCGGACCGATCTTCCCGAGATCATTGGTCAGCGTGCGGTTGACCAATTCGGCCGCGCCGGGACCGGTGACCGACGCCTTCCCGAGGTGGCTGACGTCGAAGATCGCCACCGCCTCGCGCACCGCAGTGTGTTCGGCGACGGTGCCCGCATACGACACCGGCATCTCCCAGCCGCCGAACTCCGCGAACGAGGCACCGAGCGCGGTGTGACGGTCGGCGATGGGTCCTGCGAGGAGTTCTGTCATGGACACATACGGTACCGGCCGGACCGGTGACGGTCGGGCGCGGCGGCGACGGCCGGTCTACCGGCCGCGCACGCCGGGGGGCAGACCGTATCCCTGGATGCCGGGTTCGCGGCCGAGCCGGAAGGTCCGCAACGTGATCCCCTGCCGTTCGTTGCCGCCGACCGTCGTGACGACGTCCCCGACGCGCGTCACCACGATGTTGGTGTGCTGCCCCAGTGGACTCGGCCGGTCATAGAGGACGACGTCACCGGGCGTCGGCCGATGATCCGGCAACGCCCACCGACCGCTCTCGCGGTAGTAGTCGGTCAGCGTCGCCACGCCCGGTATGCGCCAGGAACCGGAGGTGGGATTCTCGAAGGGGACGTCGGCCGCACGCATCGTGGCGCTGACGAAATTCGCGCACCACGGCTGTGACTCGCCTTCGGAGAACGTCGCGCCCGGGGCATTCTCGCCGTACTCCGTCCGGGCCACGGTCAGGATGCGCGTGCGCACGGGCCCGAGTCCGGGATCGATGGCCGGAAACGCCGCCCGTTCGGCCGGCCCGGTCCCGGTGATCCGCTCCACGGTCGTCCCACTCCCGCCGCGTGGCACCACCATCAGCACCGCGGCCACCGCGGCCAGGATCAGGAGTGTGACACCGCACGCGATTCGGAGTCCGACGCGCCCACGGGTGCGCGAGGAATCCGCGCCGGGGACCGATGACATGGGCGCAGATTACCGCCGGTGACCACACCCGGGCGCATACGTAGGCCACCCGAACGACATCGTCGCGCCGAACGCCCTGTGGCAGAGTTGCTCAGGTGACGAAAAATGCGAACGTCGACCGCACACGCGGTCCGGAACTGGATCTGGCCACCACCATCGACAAGGCCGACGAGGCACTCGTCGTGGGTCTCATCGCCCCGGAGACCGGCGAGAAGGACTCGTCGAACGCGGCGGAGCCGGTACTCGTCATCGGCGAGGGCATCCTCGACGACGCCCGGGCCGAGGCGATCAGCACCGCCATCACCCAGGTCGGCGGATCGGGTGCGCACGGTTCGATCACCCGCATCCCGGCACCGGCCGGACTCGGCGTCCGCCAGGTCATCGCGGTCGGGCTCGGTTCCGCCGACAATCTCGACGATCCCGAGCAGATCCGCCAGGCCGCCGGCATCGCGGCACGCGAACTCGAGGGCATCGATCGCGCGGCCACCACGCTGTCCGCCGTCAACCTGTCCGCGGCCGCCGAGGGATTCTTCCTGGGCGCCTACCGATTCGACGAGTTCCGGTCCGACAGGTCCCGGCCCAAGAAGTCGCTGCCGACCCGGATCGACCTGCTCGTCGACGACAAGGGCAAGGCGGCCAAGGCCGAATTGGCCCACGCCGTCGCGGTCGCCGATTCCGTCGCCATCGCCCGCGACTTCGTGAACACACCACCGAGCCATCTCTTCCCGGAGGAATTCGCCGAGCGCGCGCGCCATCTCGGCAGCGCCGCGGGACTGAAGGTCGAGGTGCTCGACGACAAGGCACTGGAGAAGGCGGGTTTCGGCGGGATCATCGGCGTCGGCAAGGGATCGTCGCGGCTGCCGCGCCTCGTCCGTCTCACCCACTCGGGCAAGAAGGGCGCCAAGAAGGTCGCACTCGTCGGCAAGGGCATCACCTTCGACACCGGCGGCATCTCCATCAAGCCCGCGGCCGGCATGGAGAACATGACCTCCGACATGGGTGGCGCAGCGGCGGTCATCGCGTCGGTGATCCTGGCCTCCCGCCTCGGACTCGACGTCGAGGTGACCGCGACGGTCCCGATGGCGGAGAACATGCCGTCGAGTACGGCACAACGCCCGGGCGACGTGCTCACCCAATATGGCGGCACCACCGTCGAGGTGATCAACACCGACGCCGAGGGCAGGCTGATCCTGGCCGATGCGATCGTGCGCGCCTGTGAGGACGAGCCCGACTACCTCATCGACACCGCAACACTGACCGGCGCGCAGATGGTCGCGTTGGGCACCCGCACTCCGGGCGTGATGGGCACCGACGAATTCCGTGACCGGGTGGCCGCACTCTCGGCGGAGGTCGGTGAGAACGCCTGGGCCATGCCGCTTCCCGCAGAGCTGCGGGCCGACCTGAAGTCGCGGGTGGCCGATCTGGCGAACGTCACCAATCACCGGTGGGGCGGCATGCTCTCGGCGGGCATCTTCCTCAAGGAGTTCGTCCCCGCCTCGGTGGAGTGGGTCCACATCGACATCGCCGGTCCCGCCTTCAACACGGGCGGCCCGTGGGGATACACGCCGAAGGGCGGCACCGGCGTCCCGGTGCGCACCATCGCACGCGTCCTCGAGGACATTTCCGCCGAGGACTGAACGTCGGCGCGAACCGGCTCCGTGACGCCGCCCGCCGTTCGGACACGGCGTGACGAAGATCGCCGACAGGCCGAGCCGGTGTGACATGAGCCGGGTAGGGTTGACCGAGGATGGACGGCTCACCCCGCCGACCCCATCCGGTGCACCGCGGCGCACACACCGGGGCGCACGAAATCTTCAGACCACAGTCGAGTCAGGAGTCAGAAACGATGGCCTTCTCCGTCCAGATGCCCGCGCTGGGTGAAAGCGTCACCGAAGGAACCGTTACCCGGTGGCTGAAGGCGGAGGGCGACACCGTCGAGGCCGACGAACCCCTGCTCGAGGTGTCGACCGACAAGGTCGACACCGAGATCCCTGCTCCTGCTTCGGGTGTGCTGGTCAAGATCATCGCCCAGGAGGACGACGTCGTCGAGGTCGGTGGCGAGCTCGCGCAGATCGGTGAGGAAGGCGAGTCCGCCGGCTCCGACGATTCGTCTGCCGACGAGGCCCCTGCCGACGACGCCGAGCCGGAGGCAGCAGCCGAACCCGAGCAGTCGTCGCAACCGGCCGCCGAGGAGTCGGCACCCGCCGACGAACCGTCGGTCACCCCCGCCGCCGAGTCCGTGTCCGGTGGCTCGGGCGCCGCGTCGGGCACCGATGTGGTGATGCCGGAGCTCGGCGAATCCGTCACCGAGGGCACGGTGACCAACTGGCTGAAGTCCGTCGGCGACACCGTCGCGGCCGACGAACCGCTCCTCGAGGTGTCGACCGACAAGGTCGACACCGAGATCCCGTCGCCGGTGGCGGGCACCCTGCTCGAGATCGTCGCGCAGGAGGACGACGTGGTCGAGGTCGGCGGCAAGCTCGCCGTGATCGGTGACGGCTCCGCCGCACCGGCCGGGTCCGCGCCCGCCGAATCGGCACCGGCCGAGCCGGAGTCCTCCGAGAAGTCCGCGCCGGCAACGACTTCCGAGCAGTCGGCACCCGCGGCCGACTCCACCCCGGAACCCGAGCCCGAGCCGGAACCCGAGAAGCCCGCGGCGCAAGAACCGAAGAAGGCGGAGCCGGAGAAGGCACAGCCGGCCGCTGCGACACCGTCACCCGAGGTCACCGTCTCCAAGTCGGAGCCGGAGACGATGACGTCGACGCCGTACGTCACTCCGCTCGTGCGGAAGCTGGCGGCGGAGAACAACATCGATCTGAACACGGTCACCGGCACCGGCGTCGGTGGACGCATCCGCAAGCAGGACGTCCTCGCGGCCGCCGATGCCGCGAAGGCACCGGCAGCGGCCGCACCGTCGTCCGGTGCCTCGCCCGCCGCATCGTCCCAGGCTCCTGCGGCCGCGGCGTCCGAGGTTCGTCCCGAGCTCGCCGCGCTGCGCGGGACGACCCAGAAGATCAACCGCATCCGGCAGATCACTGCGCAGAAAACGCGTGAGTCCCTGCAGAATTCGGCGCAGCTGACGCAGGTCTTCGAGGCCGACATGACGAAGGTCGTCAACCTGCGCAAGGCCGCCAAGGAGTCGTTCAAGGCCGCCGAGGGCGTCAACCTCACCTTCCTGCCGTTCATCGCGAAGGCGGTCGTCGAGGCGCTCAAGCTGCATCCGAACGTGAATGCGTCGATCGACGAGGGCAAGAAGGAGATCACCTATCACGACAAGGTGAATCTGGGCATCGCCGTCGACACCGAGCAGGGTCTGCTCTCCCCCGTCATCCACAACGCCGAGGATCTGTCGATCGCCGGCCTCGCCCGGGCGATCGCGGACATCGCGGACCGTGCGCGCAACGGCGGCCTCAAGCCCGACGAGTTGGCCGGTGGCACGTTCACCATCACCAACATCGGTAGTCAGGGCGCGTTGTTCGACACACCGATTCTCGTGCCGCCGCAGGCGGCGATGCTGGGCACCGGCGCGATCGTCAAGCGTCCGGTGGTCATCACCGACGAGAACGGTTCGGACTCCATCGCCGTGCACTCGATGTCCTACCTGCCGCTGACCTACGATCACCGGCTCATCGACGGCGCGGACGCCGGACGATTCCTCACCACCGTGAAGAAGCGGCTGGAGGAGGCCGCCTTCGCGGCCGAGCTCGGTCTGTAGACACCGGATGCGGATCGCCGTCGCCGGATCGACGGGCCTGATCGGTGCGGCCCTGGTCCCCGCTCTGCGTGGGGCCGGGCACACCGTGGTCCGGCTGGTCCGGCGGGAAGCCCGTTCGGATGACGAATTCAGCTGGGACCCGGAGACTTTCGGGGTACCCGACGAAAGTCTCGCCGGGGTGGACGCCGTTATCGCACTGGGCGGGGTGCCGGTGGCGAAGCAACTGTGGACGGGCCGGTTCAAGCAGGAACTGCGTGATTCGCGGATCACGCCTGCCGAGGTGCTCGCCGAAGCGGTGAACCGGGCCGGCGTTCCCACCCTGATCAGTGCGAGCGCCACCGGCTTCTACGGTGACACCGGGTCGCACGCCGCAATCGAGACCGACGCGCGCGGCGACGGCTTCCTGCCCGATCTCGTCAGCGACTGGGAGCAGGCGGCCACCGCTAATGCGGGCGCCGACACACGCGTGGTGCTGCTGCGCACCGCGCCGGTGCTGTCCCGTCGCGGCGGACTGCTCTCGCGTCTACGTCCTCTGTTCTGGGCGGGCCTCGGTGGCCCGATCGGTTCCGGCAAGCAGTACTTCTCGTGGATCACCCTGCCCGACGAGATCCGGGCCATCTCCTTTCTGCTGGAATCCTCGATCTCCGGTCCGGTGAATCTGGCGGCTCCCGGTGCGGTGCCGTTCGGCGACTTCACCGCGGCGCTGGGCCGCGCGATGCACCGGCCGACGGTGTTGTCCGTGCCGTCCTTCGTCGCCCGACGGGCGGGAGGCGAGATGGCGGAGGAAATGTTCTTGGCCAGTCAGCGCGTTGCACCGGAGGTGCTGACGAGTCACGGCTTCACCTTCGACCACCCGACCATCGACGACGCCATGGCGTATCTCCATGCGTGAGGGCAGCATTCGCGCGTCGTCGGCCCCCATCGAGGTCCGGCGACTCGGTACGGTCGACTACCGCGACACCTACGAACTCCAGCACCGACTGGCGGCGGACCGTGCCGACGGCTCCCTCGACCATGACGTGCTGTTGCTCCTGGAGCACCCGTCGACCTACACCGCGGGCAAGCGCACCGAGGACGCCGACCGCCCGACCGACGGGTCGCCGGTCGTCGATGTCGATCGCGGCGGACGTATCACCTGGCACGGTCCCGGGCAGATGGTCGGATACCCGATCGTGAAGCTCGCCGAACCGCTCGACGTCGTCGAATACGTCCGTCGTATCGAGGCCGCACTCATCGACGTCTGCGCCTCCGCCGGCATCGAGACCACGCGGGTGGACGGCCGATCCGGAGTCTGGGTCGTCGACGACACATCCCCCGGCCCCCCGGGCGCCTTCCGCGAACGCAAGCTCGGACAGATCGGCATCCGCGTCGCCCGGGGCGTCACCCTGCACGGATTCTCACTCAACGTGGATCCCGACATGGCCGCCTTCGACGCCATCGTGGCCTGCGGCATCCCCGACGCCGGGGTGTCGTCGCTGCGGCTCGAATCGGGTCGGCCACACACCGTCGACGACCTCTGTGCCCCCGTCGCCGAGGCGGTTCGCGCGGCCCTCGACGGAACCCTGACCAGAACCACCATCCCGGCCGCACCGACGGCCGGCACGCTCGCGCCGAGCGTACGATCGGAGCAGTGACCGTGTCTTCAACTTCCACCGGATCGACTCCGCAGGCACCCGAGGGCCGGAAACTCCTTCGGCTCGAGGTGCGCAACGCGCAGACCCCCATCGAGCGCAAGCCGAACTGGATCAAGACGCGCGCGACCATGGGCCCCGAGTACACCGAGCTCAAGAGCCTGGTGAAACGTGAAGGCCTGCACACCGTCTGCGAGGAAGCCGGCTGCCCCAACATCTACGAATGCTGGGAGGACCGCGAGGCGACCTTCCTCATCGGCGGAGAACAGTGCACCCGCCGATGCGACTTCTGCCAGATCGACACCGGGAAACCCGCCGAACTCGACCGTGACGAGCCGCGCCGGGTCGCCGAGAGCGTCCAGGCGATGGGACTGCGGTACTCGACCATCACCGGCGTCGCACGCGACGACCTGCCCGACGAGGGCGCGTGGCTCTATGCCGAGACCGTCCGGGCCATCCACGAACTCAATCCCGGTACCGGCGTCGAGAATCTCATCCCCGATTTCCACGCCAAGCCCGATCTGCTGGCCGAGGTCTTCGAATCCCGCCCCGAGGTCCTCGCACACAACCTGGAGACGGTGCCACGCATCTTCAAGAGCATCCGACCCGCCTTCCGCTATGAGCGGTCACTCGAGGTGATCACCGCCGCAAGGGATTTCGGGCTCGTCACCAAGTCGAATTTGATCCTCGGGATGGGCGAGACCCCCGAAGAGGTCCAGTCGGCGATCGTCGACCTGCATGAGGCGGGCTGCGACATCCTCACCATCACCCAGTACCTGCGCCCCTCGGCTCGTCACCATCCGGTCGAGCGATGGGTCAAGCCCGAGGAGTTCGTCGACCATTCGGACTTCGCGACGGAGATGGGTTTCGCCGGCGTGATGGCCGGACCGCTGGTGCGGTCGTCGTATCGGGCGGGTCGCCTGTACGCACAGGCGATGGCGCGCCACGGCCGTGAACTGCCTCCGGCGATGGCCCACCTCGCGGACGAGGGCTCGGCAAGCCAGGAAGCATCGTCGCTGCTCACCCGCCTGGCCCGGTAGTCGCTCGGCGGCTGCCGCGGCCCACGTAAACTGGTCACCATGGCAAAGGCTCAGCCGGCGGACAAGGAAGCGAAGGCCGCCGCGAAGAAGGCACGTAAGCAGGCAAGCAAGGAACGCCGTCAGCAGTTGTGGCAGGCGTTCCAGATGCAGCGCAAGGAGGACAAGCGCCTCATCCCCTACATGGTGGGGGTCCTCCTGCTGGTGGTCGCGGTGTTCGTGGTCATCGGTCTGCTGATCGGCCGTGTCTGGATGCTGCTGCCCTTCGGCATCGTGCTCGGCATCCTGGCCGCATTCCTGCTGTTCGGTCGGCGGGTCCAGAAATCCGTCTACACCAAGGCCGACGGCCAGCCGGGGGCCGCGGGATGGGCGCTCAGCAACATGCGAGGACAGTGGCGGGTGTCGCAGGCGGTCACCGGTAACAGCCATCTCGACGCGGTACATCGGGTGATCGGTAAGCCGGGCGTCATCCTGGTCGCCGAAGGCTCCCCCACCCGTGTGAAATCGCTTCTCGCCCAGGAGAAGAAGAAGGCTGCGCGGATCGTCGGCGATACGCCCATCTACGAGATCGTCGTCGGCAACGACGACGGCCAGATCCAGCTGAGCAAACTCGAACGCCACATCAACAAGCTGCCGTCGAACATCAACGCCAAGCGCATCGACGCCCTCGAGGGCCGGCTCAACGCCCTCGGCGGACGCTCGGCCGGACAGGGGATGCCCAAGGGGCCGATGCCCGGCAACGCGAAGATGAAGAACATGCAGCGCACCGCGCGGCGACGCAGCTGATCGACGTATCCGGTAGGCCACCCGAATGAATATCGGGGTGACACAAGAGGGTTGCGTGTCAGGCATGGCTACGATCACCTGGTGACTGAACGCGCCTCGAACGCCGGTGTGCCCGATCTGGTCTCGGACCTCACATGGGATCAGCTACGTCGACGGCTGTTCAGCCGCGTTCAGCGAGCAGACTTCACCGAACGCTACCGAGAGAAGGTCGCGGCCCACGACGCGGAGAACGGAACCGTCGTCGATCTGAACACCAATGCCGGCTTCGACTATGTACGCGTGGTTGCCCCGGGACTCATCGAGATGTTGTACCTCGACCACCCCGACATGGTCTATCCACTCATCGATGCCATGCTGCCGCCGTCGATTCCGGTTGATGACCTGTGGGCGGCCGCGCGTCTCAACACCGCGTGCGAACCGATCATGCACCGGGAGCAGCTCCCGGTGGAGGGTGCCGAGGATATTCGGCTACTCGCCGGTGACTCCCTCTTCATCGCCTCGAAGATCGTGGACGTGGCCCGTCTGATCAGTTCCATCGGCGTACCTGCGGACAGCAAACTCCTTGTCGCCGTGCCGACCCCGAATCAGGTTCTGTGCCAACAGATTCACGAGCTCAGCGACGCTCGCGTGGCGGGCCGCTCCATGATGAGGGCCACTGCTGCCCTGTTCGCCGACGGCAACGGGTTGTCCGCCGATCTGTACATCTGGAACGGCAGCGAACTGGACATCCTCGTCTCCGGCGAGCAACTCGACGCGGACGGGGACGACGACGTCAATCCGGATGGAGCTGTCCGGAATTTCATCGTCTCGGGCGACGACTTCGAGACCGAGTCGACCGACGAATCGCTCGACGAACCCGAAGGGTCGACAACACAGCTCGAGGCGACCCCGTTGACCGATGCCGAAATACGCACGCTCATCCGGTCACGGGTGATCAAGGCCTCCGATCAGGGGGCCGGTCGCCGACCTGATCACGATGCCCGGCGAACTACTCCGTTTCCTCATCGACGACAGTGGTCCCGCCTTGATCTCGGCCCCCACTCGGCACTTCGTCTGCGTGCATCACATCGTCGACGATGACGGGATCGACACGACCGTGCCGGTCATGCTGGGCGCCAGTCGGGCGCTTCACACCGGCACGCCGGCACCATTGTGCCCTGATCTCTATGCCTGGGACGGCGAACGACTGAGCCGATTCGCCTATATCGATGCGGACACGAACGAGCACACGTGGCTGCCGCACCCGACCATCGGTGAGAATTGCCTCCACTGGCTCCTCGACTGAACCGCGCCGAAATCCACCCTCCGGCCGAGCTTCGAACCCACATGCGTATCGGCACCTCGCGCCCGGGCCGTTTTCCGGAGAAACATTGCGTCCGAGCGGTTTCCGGAAATCCGGCGACTCTCAGCGTGAGCGCACGATCGCGGTACCGGTCGCCCGATCATGGAGGGCGCGACCGTTGTAATCGTTGATCAGGGCGGGCACCAGGAAGCACAGGAGCACCTGGCGTGCCAGGGTCCGCAGCACACCGACGGCCGCGGGCGGCACCTCGCCCTTCGCCTCGGCGCCCGCCCGTTCCGGCCCGAAGTCGACGCGTGCGACACGCAGACCGACGGCGAACTGGCCGGGCGTGAAGCCGAAGAGAGTGACCGCGATGACTCCGATCACGAACCACACACCGAGGACGACCGTCCCGAGTACGGGCGAGCCGAATCGGACGAAGAGCAGGGAGATGCCACCGGCGAGCAACCAGTCGATGAGCAGGGCGAGGACGCGCGGCCATCCCGAGGCGAGGCTTCCCGGGCCGTGCTCCGGCAGGCCCAGATCGGCACCGCGATACTCGATGGTGGCGTCGTCACCTGGTCCGATCTGGGGTCCGGACAGCCACGATCCCGTTGCTCTTCCCATCAGTGCGCGCTCCCGTTCATGGCATTCATGCTAGACGCGTCCAATCGCACACCTGACTGTCACCCGGCTGACCTGGCTTGAACCGCCCGGACGTGGCAATGTGGCCATCCGGAAGTGTGACGTGTACCAAGGTGGCGCGGTGTAACACAGGGGAAACATAGGCTTGACGCCTGGGCAACGTCGCCTCCATAGGTTTTTGGCTGAGATCCACTCAAGTAAGGAGTCACCGGACGGTGTACAGCAGCAAAGAGGAACTTCTCGAGGGCATCAAGAAAGAAGGTGTCGAATACGTCGACATCCGCTTCTGCGACCTGCCCGGCGTCATGCAGCACTTCTCGATCCCGGCCTCGGCCTTCACCGAAGACGTCTTCGAGGACGGCCTGGCATTCGACGGATCGTCGGTGCGCGGCTTCCAGTCCATCGACGAATCGGACATGATGCTGTTGCCCGACCCGGCAACCGCGCGGATCGATCCCTTCCGCAAGGCCAAGACGATGAACATCAGCTTCTTCGTCCACGACCCGTTCACCCGTGAGGCCTACAGCCGCGACCCGCGGAACGTCGCCCGCAAGGCCGAGGACTACCTGGCCTCCACCGGCGTCGCCGACACCTGCTTCTTCGGCGCCGAGGCCGAGTTCTACATCTTCGACTCGGTGTCCTTCGACTCGCAGATCAACGGCACGTTCTACGAGATCGAGTCGGAGTCGGGCTGGTGGAACACCGGCTCCCCCACCGACCCGGACGGCTCGCCGAACCTGGGTTACAAGGTGCGCCCGAAGGGCGGCTACTTCCCGGTCGCGCCGTACGACCACTACGTCGACCTGCGCGACGAGATGTCGACCAACCTGACCAACTCGGGCTTCGAGCTCGAGCGCGGTCACCATGAGGTCGGCACCGCCGGACAGGCCGAGATCAACTACAAGTTCAACACGCTGCTGCACGCCGCAGACGACGTCCAGCTGTTCAAGTACATCATCAAGAACACCGCGTGGCAGAACAACAAGTCGGTCACCTTCATGCCGAAGCCCCTGTTCGGCGACAACGGTTCGGGCATGCACGCCCACCAGTCGCTGTGGAAGGACGGCAAGCCGCTGTTCCACGACGAGGCCGGCTACGCGGGTCTGTCGGACCTGGCGCGCTACTACATCGGCGGCATCCTGCACCACGCACCGTCGCTGCTGGCGTTCACCAACCCGACGGTCAACTCGTACAAGCGCCTGGTGCCGGGCTACGAGGCCCCGATCAACCTGGTGTACAGCCAGCGCAACCGTTCGGCCTGTGTGCGTATCCCGATCACCGGCAACAACCCGAAGGCCAAGCGTCTCGAGTTCCGTTGCCCGGACAGCTCGGGCAACCCGTACCTGGCCTTCGCGGCGATGATGATGGCCGGCCTGGACGGCATCAAGAACAAGATCGAGCCGCACGAGCCCGTCGACAAGGACCTCTACGAGCTTCCCCCGGAGGAGGCCAAGGGCATCCCGCAGGCGCCGACCTCGCTGTCCGCGGTCATCGACAAGCTCGAAGAGGATCACGAATACCTCACCGCCGGTGGCGTTTTCACCGAGGACCTGATCGAGACCTGGATCTCGCTCAAGCGTGAGAACGAGATCGAACCGGTGCAGATCCGTCCGCATCCGTACGAGTTCTCGCTGTACTACGACTGCTGATCGTCGCAGTCATCCATTCGGCCCGCCCGGCTTCGCGCCCGGCGGGCCGAATGCCGTTCAGGGCTGTGTGCAGTGGCCTACAAAAGGACCAGTTACCCTGTCGCACACCCGTTGTTCCGATTACCGTTACCGCATGCAACGCTCCATTTACGTCGACGACCTCGCACCCGGCGACCGCATCAGCGTCGACGGTCTGCACGGTGTGGTCCGCACGTCGACCCCTGACGGCGACATGCTGACCATCGAACTCGTGAACAGTTCCGATGAGGCACGCGACCGGATCACCTTGGCCCTGGGCACGAAGGTCGACGTCCTCTAGCGCCTGCGATGGTCGTCGACGGCGTCCTCGTCGCGGGCGAACGGTTCGATCAGGGCGGGCACACCGCCGACGCGCTTGAAGGGACCCGCACCGAAGAACGGCGGGACGAAGTCGCAGGGCACGACATGTTTCGCGTGATCGTCGAGTGCGTTGAGCACGAATGCGGCGGCGCGCCGGGATCCGCAGATCGCCAGGTGGTCGCTGAAGTCGATCCGGCAGCCGTCCTGCACCACGATGTTGGTGACCGATCGGTCGGGGCCGCCGGGTACCTGGCCGCTCGTGTACGGCCGGACGAATTCGTCGTATTCGGTCGAGATGTTGGTGTACTCGATGCCCGGTAGGTAGGGCCCGCCGTCGGCGTTGATTTTCGCGATGAACTCCGATCCGGCGGCCATCTCCGGCGCCGCGTAACACGGCAGAATCCTCGACGGATCGAGACCGAAGCGCAGATTCAGGAATCGGACGACGCCCTGTGTACGAGTGAAGGCGGTGGTCCCCTCCCAGAGCGGCGCGAGTGACACGTACTTGCGGATCTTGTCCGCACCGCCCAGGTACTTCGCCCAGTAGGCGGGCACCAGAGTGCCCTGCGAATGTCCGACGACATCGATCTTCTCGGCCCCGGTGGCGGCGAGGACCTTCTCCGCGAAGACCCCGAACTCGACGGCGCTGTCCTCGATCGGTTGCATGCCACCGAGTGCCGACAATGGCCACGACGCCCCGGGGATCGCCCCGTATGTGAGGGTGAAGACCGAGAAACCGGAATCGGTGAGCAGCGGCACGTAGGTGCCCCAATTCGTCTGGGCGCCACCACCGGTGCCGTGCACCAGGATCACCGGATTCGGGTGCACCGGCCCGGGCGGGACATCCCAGAGATTCGCGCCGGGCAACGTGCCGCCGGGATTGCGGATCTCCGGTTCGATTCCGGAGAAGAAGTCGTAGACCACCTTGTGGTGATCCTCCTCCGCGGACCCGAAGTGGAGATCGAGCACTCGCTCCGGCAGACGTTCGATGACGGACTCCGCAACGGTGAGTCCCGGGGTGATCACCTTCTGCCCCACCCGCAGCGGCAGGGTGAGCGCGTCGCCGAGGAGCCTGCCGAATGGATTCTCCCGCATGGCTGTCAGGGTAGCGATCCACCCGATCAGCCACCGACGGGCACGTCGCCGTCGCGTGTCGCGGACACCGAGCGCTCCCGGAGTGCCCACACCGCAACCATCGCGGTGGCCAACAGGACGGCGGCACCCACCCACGCCGCGACGGTCAGTCCGTCGACGAACGATGCCCGTGCGGCGTCCATCAGTCGCGCAGCGTGGTCTGGCGCCAGGTGCGGCGCCGTTGCCACCGCACCCGCGAGGCTCCGGCGCGCCTCGCCGCCGGCCCCGACGTCCGGGAACGTGGCCCGGAAGACCGCGTTGACGATGCTGCCCAGCACCGCGATCCCCAGTGCGCCCCCGAGCTCGCTGGTCGTCTCCAGCAGACTCGAGGTGGCTCCGGCCCGATCGGCGGGTGCCACGGCGAGCACATAGTCGGCGACCATCGATGTGGTGCCCACGATGCCCGCGGCCAGCAAGGCGGCTCCGGTAAGCACCGACACGAGGGACGACGGCCCGGTCATCGTTGCCAGGACGATGAATCCCGTTGCACCGACCAATAATCCGACCACGATGACCTTCGGCCGTCCGACGCGTGTTGACGCTGCGGCGGCGGTCGGCGCCGCTGCCGCGACGACCACGGTCGGCGCGAGACTCCACAAGGCGGCGCGCAACGGCGAGTAGCCGAGCACCGACTGGAGGTACTGCGTCATCAGGATCGCGTTGCCCACCAAGGCGAACATGCAGATGAGATTCGTCCACACGGAGACACCGAACCGCCGTTCCGACAGGAGCCCGAGGTCGATCATCGGGTCCACGGCTCGACGCTGCCGGAGCACGAACACCATCCCGACAACCAGTCCCCCGAGGAGCATGAGACCGCTCGGCACCGACCATCCGTCGGCGGCCAGATCCTTGATCGCCGCGATCACCGGCAGCAGGGTTCCCAGTGCCAGCACCGCACTGATCGCGTCGATGCGCCGTCGCGGGTCACCGGTGTCGCCGGGTAGCACCATCGGTGCCGCGATCATCAGCGCGACCATCACCGGGATGTTGATCAGGAACACCGATCCCCACCAGAAGTGTTCCAGCAGAAGACCACTGATGATCGGTCCGACCGCGACTCCCCCGGCCATGACGGCGTTCCAGGTGGCGACCGCAGCGGTGCGTTCCCTCTCGTCGTCGAAGATGTGCCGGATCATTGCGAGTGTTGACGGCATCAGGGTGGCGCCGGCGATCGCGAGCAGTGCCCGCGCACCGATCAGCATCGTCGCCGACGTCGAGTACGCGGCCAGCAACGACGCGAGACCGAACCCGACCGCACCGATCATCAGCAGGAGCCGATGCCCTATCCGGTCGGCCACCGACCCCATCGTGAGCAACAGGCCGGCGAGCACGAACCCGTATACGTCGAAGATCCACAACTGTTGCTGCGGTGTCGGCCCGAGGTCTTTCGCGATGTCCGGCACGGCGAAGAACAGCACCGATACGTCCATCGACACGATGAGCATCGGCAGACACAACACGATCAGCCCGGTCCACGGTGAACGTCGCCCCATAGCCCCCAACTCCTTTGTGTATTACGTAGACTGTTTACTTGCTACGCAGATTAGGACTTAACTGCGTATCACGCAAGCAGTTAGTAGAGTGGTCGTCATGTCGTCCCCGTCCGATCGCCGCGACCAGGCGATTCCGCGCTATGTGTCGCTGCTGTGGGGTCGCGAGGACCCGACACCACGCCGCGGCCCGCGCCCCACGCTCACCATCCGCGACATCGGAACGGCTGCCGCAGCCATCGCCGACGAGCACGGCCTCGACGCGGTGTCGATGAAGGCGATCGCCACGCGACTCGGGCTCACCACGATGTCGCTCTACCGCTACGTGGACAGCAAGGACGACGTCATCGACGTCATGCTCGACACCGCCATCGGCAGGCCCGCGGCCGGCCTCACCGACTCCGGCACGTGGCGGGAGCGGGTCACCGCATGGGCTCTCGCGATGGCCGGGGTGTTGCGGGAACGACCGTGGCTGGCGGCCGTGAGCATGTCACGGCCGCCGGTCGGTCCGAACACGATGGCGTGGACCGATGCGGGAGTTCGCGCCTTCGAGGACACGGGCCTCCCGGCACCGACGACGATGAGCGCCCTCCTGCTGGTGGACGGCTTTGTGCGCCAACACGTTCGGCTCGCCAGTCAAATGGGCATGCTCGGTGATACCTCCGGCGACCACTCGTACGAGACGACCGTCGCCGCGTTGGTCGACCCGGAAAGCTATCCATCGCTCGCGGAGGCGGTCGCCGCACCGGAATTCGCCGCCGACGACGACTTCTTCCCGACACAACTCGACTTCGGACTCACCGTGATCCTCGACGGCATTGCCGCCCTGATCGATCGGACCTAGTCCGCTTCCCGCCTCGATACGCGTTCCCGCGTACCGGCAAACCATCTCCCGATGGTCGAGTAGGCCGCGAGCGGAGCGAGCCGCCGTATCGAGACCTCGCTCAGGCGGCGAGTGCCTCGAAGAGGCCCTCATTGTGACCGAAGGCCGCGACGGCTTCCTCCAGAAGTGCCTCGACCTGCTTCTCGTCGAGCGGCAGGGCGTCGAGGGTGTCGCGGTAGGAGTCCTTGTAACGCTTGAGCTTGTCGATGTCGTCGAACGTGTAGAAGGCGAGCGAGTCGTCGGTGAGGCCGTAGTGCAGCTTCATCCGGCTCCGGATCACCTGTCCCCCACTGAGATCACCCAGATAGCGCGTGTAATGGTGTGCCACGAACCGAGCCGGATCGGTGCGCGTCGACTCGATGGCCGCGACGTAGGCCGCGACGGCGGGCAGCGGCTCGATCGCCGCGGGATCGGAACCCAGCGCGACGAGGTCGGACTCCAGATGTCCGAGCCTGCGCAGACGTTCGTCGACGACCACCCCGGCGACCGGGTCGTCCGCGAGGTCGTCGGCCACGGATTCCAGGGCGCGATAGATGAAGTACAGTTGCTCGGCCATCCGGCGGTATGCATCCGCGTCGAGGCGGCCGGACATCAGATCGTCGACGAAGTCGGCCCCCTCGGCACGCTCGTGCGCGACGGCGGTGGCGGCGCGGAGACTGTCGGATATCGACGGGCGGGTCTGCGGAGTGATCGTCATGATGCCACCAGTGTTACCACCAGAGTCCGGTGATCGGTACCCGGCATGTCGTACGCGCGCACCGATGTGGCCACGAACCCGCGACTGATCACGTGATCCAGTGCGAGATAGGGCTGTCCGAATGTCTTGTCCGTCGGATAGGTCGGCACGAATCCCGCGCCCGCCTGGTCCGTCGCATCGACGATCCCGTCCCGCAACAGAGCCCGGTAACGGGCCTGATCCCAGGTGGAGTTGAAGTCGCCGACGGCGATGAGCGGGCCCGGCGGCAGGTCGTGGAGATATGACCGGAGCAGGTCGATGTCGGTCCTCCAACCCTGCGTCCTGCCGCGGAGCGGCGCGGCCGGATGCACGGCCACGACGCGGGTGCCGGGCGCACCCGCAAGATCGGTCTCGGCCTTCAGATTCTTCAGAATCGTGTTCGGGATGGCCACCTGACCGGCGAGCGGGGTCTTGCTGAACAACGCGGTACCGACGGCCCACGGACCGGGTACCGAGAAGTCGTGCGGCAGTTGCCGGGCAATCGGGCTGTCGCGCAACCGTTGCAGCGCCTCCGGTGTCACCTCCTGGAACGACACCACATCGGCATCGACGTCGGCGATGAGACGCGACAACGCATCCATGTCGGCGCCGCCGAAGAGCACGTTGGCCGACACGACGGTGATCTCCTCGCCCGCGGGCGCGGTCTGCGCCCGCCACAGCGGTACCTGGGTGTAGACGAGCCCGAGCGTCACCAGGACCGCGACACCGGTCAGCACCCAGTGCCGTCCGGTCGCGAACAGCACGATGGCCAGCACCGCGGGCACGATCGCGAAGGGCACCGCCGCGCTCGCGTACAACGCGACCTGCCCCTGCGAATTGTGGAAGTGCAGCCAGATCGCCACGGCCGCGGCGGCGACGAGGGCCAGACCGACGATGAGCAGCACGACCCGGAGAATGCGGCCGATCACGCGCCGAACACCGTCTGCACGACTGCCTTCGCGCGACGGGTGACCCGCAGGTAGTTCTCGAGGAATTCCTGGGCCTGATCCTCCGGCCATCCCGCCGCATAGGCAACAGCACGCAACTGTTTGCCGGGTCCCGGCAATTGATCGACCGGCTTCCCGCGAACCAGCACGAGCGCGTTACGCGCCTGGGTGGCCGTCAACCATGCCTCCTTGAGCAGTCCGACATCGCTCTCGCTGAGCAGTTCCGCCGCCCCGATCGCGTCAAGAGTTTGCAGCGTAGACGTATTATGCAGCGTTTCGTATTTGTGCGCGTACCTCAATTGAATGAGTTGCACGGTCCATTCGATGTCGGCCAGCCCGCCGCGGCCCAGCTTCGTGTGCGTCGCGGGATCGGCACCGCGCGGCAGGCGTTCGGAATCCACCCGGGCCTTGATCCGCCGGATCTCCTTCACCGCGTCCGCGGACACCCCGCCGTCCGGGTAACGGATGCGATCGGCCATGTGCAGGAAGTCGATACCGAGGTCGTTGTCGCCGGCCACCTGGTGGGCCCGCAGCAGGGCCTGGATCTCCCACGGCTGCGCCCACTGCTCGTAGTACGACGCGTACGCCGCGAGCGTCCGGACCACCGGGCCGTTACGTCCTTCCGGCCGAAGTCCGGTGTCCACCTCGAGCGGCGGGTCCTCACTCGGCGTGCCGAGCAGGGTGCGCACCTTCTCCGCGATGGTCTGTGACCATCGCACCGCCTCGGTCTCGTCTGCGCCGGGTTCCGGCCTGCACACGAACAGCACATCCGCGTCGGAGCCGTAGCCGAGTTCGCCACCACCGAGACGTCCCATGCCGATGACCGCGATGCGGGCCGGCGCCGGTTCCCCGCGCTCCCGTTCGGAATCCGCGATCACGACGGTCAGCGCGGCGTTGAGAACGGCGGCCCACACACTGGACAGCGCCGCGCACACCGTCGGTACGTCCATCATCCCGAGAATGTCCGCCGATGCCACACGCGCCAGTTCGAATCGCCGGTGCGCGCGGGCCACCGAGATCGCCCGCTTCAGGTCCTTCTGCCGCACCATCGACGCGATGAGACCCTTGGCGACGTCCTCCGGCTGCACCTCGCACAGCTTCGGCCCGTTCGCGCCGTCCGAGTACAGGTGGATGACCTCGGGCGACCGCATCAGCAGGTTCGCGATGTACTCCGAGGTACCGAGGACGTGCATCAGACGCTCGGCGACGACCCCGTCGTCGCGGAGCAACCGGATGAACCAGTCGGCATCGTCCATCACGTCGCAGAGCCGCCGGTAGTTCAGCAGACCGGCGTCCGGATCCGGGGTGGAGCTGATCCACTCCAGCAACGACGGCAGGATGAGCAGCTGGATCTGCCCCCGACGTCCCGGCGCGGATGCCAGCGCACGGATATGGGCAAGTGCCCGTTCGGGTTTCGCATACCCCAGGGCGGCCAGCCGACGTTCGGCGGACTTGTCGGAGAGCGTGAGTTCGTCGGCGTTGAACCGGGTCGCGGCCTCCAGCAGCGGCCGATAGAACAGCTTCTCGTGGAGCCTGCGGATGCGCGCCTTCTGCTTCTTGAGTTCGTCGCGCAACACCCCGGTCGCATCGAGTTCGCCCTGCTGACGAACATGCGCGGCCCGCGCGAGCCAGCGCATGTTCTCCTCGTCGTCGAATGCGGGCAGCAGATGCGTACGGGCCAGCTTCTGCAACTGGAGTCGATGCTCGAGCAATCGCATGAACTGGTACGACGCCTTGAGATTCGCACCATCGTCCCGGCCGACGTATCCGTTGGCGGTCAGCGCCGTGAGCGCATCGACCGTCGACTTGACGCGCAGTTCCTCGTCGACGCGTCCGTGCACCATCTGGAGCAGCTGCACCGCGAACTCCACGTCACGCAGGCTGCCGCTGCCCAGCTTGAGATTACGGTCCCGAAGCTCTTCGGGGACAAGTGATTCCACCCGGCGACGCATCGCCTGCGTCTCCGGGACGAAATCCTCGCGTTCGGCCGCGGTCCACACCATCGGCCCGACGGCGTCGATGTACTCCTGCGCCAGCGCCATGTCCCCGGTCATCGGGCGCGCCTTGAGCAGCGCCTGGAACTCCCAGGTCTTCGCCCACCGCTTGTAGTACGCCACATGCGATTCCAGCGTGCGGGTGAGCGCGCCCGCCTTGCCCTCGGGACGAAGGGCGGCGTCGACCTCGAAGAAGGCGAGGGAGCCGACCCGCATCACCTCGCCCGCGATCCGCGCGGCCGTGCCGTCCGCGGGCTCACTGACGAAGACCACGTCGACATCGGACACGTAGTTCAGTTCGCGCGCACCACATTTGCCCATTGCGATCACCGCCAGACGCACGGTCAGCGGATCGTCGCCGAAGACCTCGCGGATCGCGACCGCCAGCGCCGCGGTGAGTGCCGCGTCGGCGGCGTCCGCGAGATACGCACCCACCTCGGGCAGATACATCACCGGCTCGTCCTCGACGGTCGACGCCACATCGTGCGCGGCCAGCTGCAGCAGAATGCCGCGGTAGGCGAGGCGCAGGGCGATGACCGCCTGCGGACCCGCGAAGCCCGCACGGTAGAGCTTGTCGCCCTGTTCCAGCGAACCGGGTTCCGGCACCGCGTCCACCGCGCCGAGCAGACGGTGGTACACCTCGTCGACGGTCGGCAGTGTCGCAGGAATCAGCAGACGCCAGTCCGACGGCTCGGCGGCCAGGTGATCACCCAAGGCGTCCGACGCACCGAGAACGGCGAACAGCCTGCCCCGGAAACCCCGGTCGGTGCGGAGCAGTCCGTCGATCTCCGACCAGTCGGACTCCCCCGCCGCCTCGCGCAGACGCATCAGTGCCCGCAGGGTCAGATCCGCGTCGGGTGAACGCGAGAGCGACCACAGCACATCGATCGAGTCGTCGCCGGTCCAGCCCAACTCCGCCAGATGGTCGGTCGCCTCCGCCTCGAGCAGGCCGAGCCGGCCCACACTCGGCACGGCGCCGCGTCGTCGATGTGGTGATGTCACAGGGGAAATCTAGCCCGAAACCACGGCGATGAGAGAGCGGGGCGCGGTCAGAGAGGCAAGTAGCTCTTCAACTCGAACGGGGTCACCAGGCTCCGGTAGTTGTTCCACTCGGTCCACTTGTTCCGCAGGAAGTAGTCGAAGACGTGCTCGCCGAGCGCTTCGGCGACCAGCTCCGACTTCTCCATCTCGTGCAGGGCCTCGGCGAGGCTGCCCGGCAGTTCCCGGTAACCCATGGCGCGTCGCTCGGCCGGCGTCAACGCCCAGACGTCGTCCTCGGCCTCCTCCGGAAGCTCGTACCCCTCCTCGATGCCCTTCAGTCCGGCGGCGAGCAGGACGGCGAAGGTCAGATACGGGTTGCAGGCCGAGTCGGGACTGCGCACCTCGATGCGGCGCGACGACGCCTTGTTCGGCGTGTAGAGCGGCAGCCTGACGAGCGCGGAGCGGTTCGCTCCACCCCAGGTGGCGGCTGTCGGAGCCTCTCCGCCGTGGATCAGACGCTTGTAGGAGTTCACCCACTGGTTGGTGACCGCGGAGATCTCACTGGCGTGGTGCAGGATTCCCGCGATGAACTTCTTGCCGGTCTCCGACAGCTGCATCGGGTCGTCGGGATTGTGGAACGCGTTGAGGTCGCCCTCGAAGAGGCTCATATGCGTGTGCATCGCCGAACCCGGATGCTCGCTGAACGGCTTGGGCATGAACGTCGCCCAGACGCCCTCGTTGATCGCCACCTCCTTGATGAGGTAGCGGAACGTCATCACGTTGTCGGCCATGGACAGTGCGTCCGCGTAGCGCAGGTCGATCTCCTGCTGCCCGGGTGCGCCCTCGTGGTGGGAGAACTCCACGGAGATGCCCATCGATTCGAGAGCCTCGATGGCGTGCCTCCGGAAATTCGGGGCGGCGTCGTGCACGGCCTGATCGAAATAGCCGCCGCTGTCCGCGGGGGTCGGCACGCTGCCGTCCAGCGGCGCGTCCTTGAGGAGGAAGAACTCGATCTCCGGGTGCACGTAGCACGTGAAGCCCTGGTCCGCGGCCTTGTTCAGCTGCCGCCGCAGCACATGCCGGCTGTCGGCCCAGCTCGGGGTGCCGTCGGGCATCGCGATGTCGCACAGCATGCGTGCCGAATGATGACGACCGGTCGAGGTGGTCCACGGCAGGATCTGGAACGTGGACGGGTCCGGCTTCGCCACGGTGTCGGCCTCCGACACCCGCGAGAAACCCTCGATGGCCGAGCCGTCGAATCCGATCCCCTCCGCGAACGCACCCTCGAGTTCGGCGGGGGCGATCGCCACGGATTTCAGATAACCGAGAACGTCGGTGAACCACAGCCTCACGAATCGGATGTCGCGCTCTTCGAGTGTCCGCAGCACGAATTCCTTTTGGCGATCCATGTCCCGGACACTAGAAGCGGCCTGTTAAATCTGTGTTACGTCCATGATTCAGGCGTGATATCCAGCGGAAACACCGCCCGTTGTCCAGTATGTGGGATCGTCCGAGTGCCTTCCCGCTCAGGCATTCCTCTTCCGCTTATTGGATCCAATAAGCGGAAGGGAGAGCGGCGAGCGGGAAGGGAACCGATTCCTCGCACTCACGACCCGACTGACCGGCGATGATGTGAGCAACGACATAGCCGCAGGTGGACCGACCGGTGCGAGAATGAGGCGGTCCCCACCAACCCGGGTACCTGCGACGCAGGACTCGAGGCAGAAAAGAGACAACCATGTCCGATACCTCGGTGTACGGCGGCGCGACCTCCGCGGACAGCGCTCCGCGACGTCAGACCCGCATCCAGCATCTCGCGAAGATGAAGAGCGACGGCGAGAAATGGTCGATGCTCACCTGCTACGACTACTCGACCGCGCGGATCTTCGATGACGCGCAGATCCCCGTTCTCCTCGTCGGCGACTCGGCCGGCAACGTCGTCCTCGGTTACGACACCACCATCCCGGTGTCCCTCGACGAGATGATCATGATCGGCCGGGCGGTCGTCCGCGGCGCCCCGCACGCACTCGTCGTCGTCGACATGCCGTTCGGCAGCTACGAGGTCTCGCCGCAGCAGGCCCTCGAATCGGCCATCCGGATCTTCAAGGAAACCGGCGCCCACGCGGTGAAACTCGAAGGCGGAGAACGCGTCGCCGAGCAGATCGCCGCCATCAGCGCCGCGGGCATCCCGGTGATGGCCCACATCGGATTCACCCCGCAGAGCGTCAACGGCCTCGGCGGCTACCGCGTCCAGGGCCGCGGCGACGGCGCCGACCAACTGGTCGCCGACGCGATCGCGGTCCAGGAGGCGGGCGCCTTCTCGGTCGTCATGGAAATGGTGCCCTCCGACGTCGCCGGCCAGATCACCCGCAAGCTGACCATCCCGACGATCGGTATCGGCGCGGGCAACGAGACCGACGCACAGGTACTGGTCTGGCAGGACATGTCCGGCCTGACCCACGGCAAGACCGCGAAGTTCGTCAAGCGGTTCGCCGATGTCGGCACCGAACTGCGTTCGGCCGCAGAACAATACGCCGACGAGGTCCGTCGAGGAACGTTCCCGGGTCCCGAACACGGCTACTGACCGGTTCCGCACCGGCTCACCGCATGGCCCCACCTCGCGAACTAGGGTGGGGCCATGCGTGATTTGTACCCGCCGATCGAACCGTACGACCGCGGGCATCTCGATGTCGGCGACGGCCAGCAGATCTACTGGGAGACCTCCGGCAATCCGGACGGCAAGCCTGCGGTGTTCGTGCACGGTGGACCCGGCGGCGGCACCAGCCCTGATCAGCGCCGCTTCTTCGACCCGGCGCGCTATCGCATCGTGCTGTTCGATCAGCGCGGCTGCGGGCGATCCCGTCCACATATCGCCGACGGTGCCGATCTCGGTGTGAACACGACTCCGCACCTGATCGCCGACATGGAGACGCTCCGCAACCACCTGGGCATCGATCGGTGGCAGGTCTTCGGCGGATCGTGGGGTTCCACACTCGGATTGGCCTACGCCCAGGCCCATCCCGACCGGGTGACGGAACTGGTGCTGCGTGGCATCTTCCTGCTGCGGCGCAGTGAGATCGACTGGTATTACAACGGCGGCGCCTCCCACATCTACCCCGATCTGTGGGAGTCCTACCTGGCTCCGATACCGCCCTCCGAACGCGACGGCGACCTGGTGGCCGCCTACCATCGCCTGCTCACCTCGGACGACGCCGATGTCGCACAGTCCGCCGCGAGTGCGTGGACCGGCTGGGAACAGAGCACGAGCCATCTGCTCCCGCATCCGAACGCCGACGCCGGCGATCCACGCTTCGACCTCGCGTTCGCGTCCATCGAGAATCACTACTTCGTGAATCACGGCTTCCTGACCGACGGACAGTTGCTCGCCGACATCGACCGGATCGCCCACCTTCCCGGAGTCATCGTGCAGGGCCGCTACGACGTCGTGTGCCCGGCACGCAGCGCGTGGGACCTGCATCGCGCCTGGCCGTCGGCCGACCTGCACATCGTCGACGACGCCGGGCATTCGGCGTTCGAACCCGGGATCGTCCATCACCTGATCGAGGCGACCGACGCCTTCGCGGACCGCACATCGAACTGATCGGGAATCCCGGTGGAGCACTAGACTTCGGATGACAGGTGCTCCGGCGACGCGTTCGCCGGGGTACGTCGGGACGACAGGAGGACCGTGGTGCCCGCATCCGAACAGATCGAGATCGAGCTGAAGTTCGATGTGGACGCCGGAACCCCCGTTCCGGATCTCCGTGCACTGCCGGGTGTGGTGAGCGCGACCGAGCCGGAGACCTTCACCCTGGACGCCACCTACCTCGACACCGAAAACCTCGATCTGGCAGGCAACCGGATCACCCTGCGGCGACGCCATGGCGGCCACGACTCCGGCTGGCACCTCAAGCGCCCCACCACGGTGCCCGGCGCACGACGCGAGTTGCAGGTGGACTTCGACGACGCACCCGCCGATGCCGGTGTGCCGGAAGCACTTCTGACACAGGTGATCGCGCTGACGCGTAATCGTCCGCTTCTCCCCGTGGCCTCCATCTCGACACGCCGCACCATCACGGTGCTGCTCGGTCCGGACGATCGCCGGCTCGCCGAATTCGCCGAAGATCACGTCACGGCCCGCTCCCTGCTGCCCGGTGGAGCGGTACAGGAGTGGGCGGAGTGGGAGTTCGAGTTGCTCGACGCCCCGCATCCCGGCCGTCTGCGCAAGGCCGCCGAGAAGGTACTGCGCGCCGCGGGCGGCCGTACGGCGTCGTCGGCGTCGAAGCTGGCGCGAGCCATCGGATCGACCCCGACCGTGGGCGAGCCACACCTGGGCCGCCGTCCCACCGCGCTGGAACTCGTGGTGACCGACGTCGCGATCCATCGCAACTCCCTGATCACCTATGACCCGCTGGTGCGCGTCGACGCGTACGACGCGGTGCATCAGATGCGCGTGGCGTGCCGTCGGCTGCGGAGCATCTTCTCCGGATTCCCCACGGTTCTGGATGCCGATCGAACCGCACATATCAGCAGCGAATTGCAGTTGCTGGCACGGATTCTCGGCGATGCCCGGGACTCCGAGGTGCAGTTGGAGATCGACACGACGCTGCTGCACTCGGAGAACGCCTCCGAGGAATTGATCGCGGCCCTGGCGGGTACCGAGACCGCCAAACACGACCACGCCGTTCGGGCCGCGCACGTCGCGATGAACTCCGACCGGTACTTCGCTCTGCTCGACGCCATCGACGAACTGATCGTCGCACCGCCGCCCGGACCCGACGCCGAACGCGACGCGAACACCGCGGTGGACAAGGCGATCGACAAGGGCCGCAAGCAGATCCGTAAGGCGCAGCAGCACCTGGCGTCGCTGTCCGAGGGCTCCGACGAGTGGGAGGAGCAACTCCATACGATCCGGAAACGTGCGAAGAAGCTGCGTTACAGCACGGATGCGGCGGCTCCGCTGGGTCGCAAGAAGGACCGCAAGATCGCGCGCGTGGCCAAGGACATCCAGTCCGCACTGGGCGATGTGAACGACACGCGGATCAATCGGGCCCGGCTCGCCCAGATCGCGGCCTCCGGCACGCTCTCCGGCCCGGACATGTTCGTCCTCGGCCGCATCGATCACCGCCAGCAGGCCGACGGCGAGCGCGCCCTCTCCGCGTATCGCCGGGCCGCGTCGGACCTCTGAGTCGAGTCACTCCCGGCGCAGCGACGGTCAGGCCGGAGCGAACAGCACCGTTCGGTTCTGTGGATCGGCGGTCCGCACGGTGACGCGGACCTTCTGCCCCTGCTCCGGTGCACCGTCACAGCGGGCGATCACCGCGATCTCCTCGACGAAGATCTCGGCCGGACGGTTCTCGGTCGCACCGTGCAACACCACCGCGTCGAAGGTCTCCCCCACCCGATCGGCCAGCAGCACCGACTCCGCCAGGTCCACACTCGCGCGTTCGGCCTTGGCGGACAACGAATCCGCGGAACGCAGAAGTTTCGGCAACGTCGGCAGCGCGGTTCGCACCCACTCGGGTACGGCCCGGCCCGCGGACACCGCGAGGCACACCTCGGTGCCGAAACGGTCACCGAGGCGACGCAACGGTGCGGTGACGTGCGCGTACAGGCCTGCGATCGCGGCGTGCCGCATCTGATCATCCGACGGTTCCGGGACCTCGCCGCTCTTCGCGTCCGGGACGCCCAGCGCGAGGTAGTCGGCGCCGCGCATGAGCGTCGCGCCCGCGGTCATCAGGGCCAAGGTGCTCGGTGCGTCCTGTGGCAGTCCGGCCAGGAACTCGCCGGGGGTCGCCCCGTCCGGCCACCCGACGCCGAGGGTCGACGCCGACAGTCGTAGCGCGCGTACCGCATCCGGATCGGCCGGCGGCAAGGTCCGGAGCAGACCGATCCCCGCATCGGCCATGATCCGCCCCGCACACATGCCGGTGAGCAGGGACAGGTGCGAGTTCCACATGTCGGCCGGGGTATGCGGCGCCAGCCGAAGGACCCAGGCGCCGTTCGCATCCCGGGCCACCTCCTGATCCGGCAGGTCCAATTCGACCGCTCCGCGATCGAGGGCCACCCGCTGACGCAACTCACCGAAGGCCGGCAGTGCCGCGATCGAGGGATGCAGCCGACCGGCGGCCGCGTCCGCGGATACGCCCGCGTAGTCGAGCTTGGCCACCGAACGGATTCGTGCGCGGCGAACCGCGACATCGGCCACCTCGCCGTCCGGGGTGACGCGGATGGTCCACAGCACGCAGGGCCGCACCTCGTCGGGCAACAACGAACCCGCGCCCTCGGACAGGGACCGGGGATGCAGCGGCACCGACCGATCCGGGAAATAAATGGTCGTCCCGCGCCGCCTGCTCTCCTGATCCAGCGCACCTCCGGGCTCGATGAGTGCCGCGACATCCGCGATCGCGTAGTTCACCACGAAGCCGTCGGCGTCGGCGGTGATGTGCACGGCCTGGTCGAGATCCATCGACGTCGGCGGATCGATCGTCACGAAGGGAAGATCGGTGCGATCCTCGCGGTCGTCGGCGAATCGGTCGGACGCGTTGTCCGCCTCCGCCTGGGCCTGCGCGCCGTAATCCTCACTGACACCGAGTTCGGTACGAATCGCGTCGAAGTCAATCTCGGGGGCCGACAGTATCCGCTGCACGACCCGACCCTAGCGTCATGCGTCGTCGATGGGGCGAACGAGCCGGCGTGTAAGCCGGATCCTGTACCGGTCCGCAAGGGACCGGTGGCGACCATCCATCTGGGTACACCGTCGCCGGGTACCTCTAGCGGCCTACCCGCGCGCTCGGGCGAGCAGCCCTCGAACACGCGCGCACGTGCACTCCGGATCGCTCCGCGTGCACGCTTCGGCCTTGCTCCGGGTGGGGTTTACCGAGCCGGCACGGTCACCCGTGCCGCTGGTGCGCTCTTACCGCACCGTTTCACCCTTACCGGCCCGACGGATCGGGCAGGCGGTCTGTTCTCTGTGGCACTGTCCCGCGGGTCACCCCGGGTTGCCGTTGACAACCACCCTGCTCTGTGGAGTCCGGACTTTCCTCGGCGCCCGGCGTGTCCGGATGACCGGACCGTTCCGTGCGCCGCGGCCGCCCGGCCGACTCGTTCGCGCATACCAGGATAGCCGTGCCGGATCCGGGATCGGCCGAAGAGGGCAGGTCAGGCCAGATGGGATGTGTCGTTCACGAGCCGCACCACCGAGCCGCCGTCCGGGTAATACTCGGCGATGGACAGCGAGGCCAGGTCGAGGTGGAGCCGGAACAGCAACTCGGGTCCCGCGCCGAGGGCGTCGCGCAACATCGACTTGATCGGTGTCACATGCGACACGACCAGCACCGTCTGTCCCGGATACCGTTGCAGCAGATCATTTTTCGCAGCGACGACCCGGTCGGCCACAGCGGCGAAGCTCTCGCCGCCCGGCGCCGGGATGTCGGTGTCGGACAGCCACTGTCGATGCAGCTCGGGATCCCGCTGGGCCGCTTCGGTGAAGGTCAGCCCCTCCCACGAACCGAAGTCGGTCTCGATGAGACCGTCGTGGGTGGTCACCGGAAGACCCGCCCGCACGCCGACGGCCCGCGCCGTCGCCTGCGCCCGCTCGAGCGGTGATGCGACGATCGCAGCGATGTCCACGGCCGCGCGGTCGATGTCCCGTGCCAGCCGGGCGGCGGCGGCCGCGGCCTGTCCGGCACCGAATTCACTGAGCTCGGGATTGCCGCGTCCGGAGTATCGCCGGTCGACCGACAACGCGGTCTGTCCGTGCCGCAGCAGGAGCAGCCGGGTCGGCTCGGCGCGCTGCCCCTGCCAGGTCGGACTCTTGGCCGACGCGTCGGTGCCCGTCATCAGATCCCGGACTCCGCCGTCCGCACCAGGATCGCGCCGCATTCCTCGCAGCGGACCACCGCGTCGGCGGGCTTGGCCGCGATGCCCGCGATGGTTCCCCGGTCCAGTTCCATCCGGCAGGCGCCACATCGGCGGGCCCGCAACAGTCCGGCGCCGATCTTGCCGCCTGCGCGCTGCTTGTCGTACACGGCCAGGAGTTCGGGAACGATCTCGGCGGCCAATGCGTCTCGCCGTTCACTCGTCGTGGCGACCTCGGCCTCGATCGCCGACAGCGACGCCGTCCGGCGTTCGCGTGCAGCGGACTTCTCGGACTCCAGGTGTTCGATCGTCGCGGCGGCGCGCTGCCGTTCCGCCGTCAAAGCCTCCTGCTGTTCCATCACGGCGAGAAGGTCCTCTTCCAGCCCCGATCGCCTGCGGGCCAGCCCCGACAGCTCGTGCTGCAACTCCGAGAGCGCCTTGGGCGCGAGTCCTCCGGCCTCGAGCAACGCGGAGTCCTTCGCCTCACGCGTGGCCATACCGGTGACCTCGCTGTCGATGCGCTTGTACTCGCGCTCGAGGTCTTCGGCGGAGATCTCCGCGCGGACCACGTCGTCACGCGCCGCATCGGTCCGGGTGGCGAGGTCGCTGAGCTCCGCATCCTCCGGCAGGTGGGTACTGCGGTGATGGAGTCTCGCGAGTTCGGCATCGGCGTCGGCGAGATCCAGCAACAACCGCTGGGTTCCGGCATCCACATTCACGACGTCCACCTCCGAGGTGCTCTTCACCACTCGTCATCACTCTGCTGTTCTCGATGCGTTTCGCCGTCCGGCACCGGCGCATCGCCCGGGCGTTCCCCATACGGTACGCGGTCGCCCCGGGCGCCCGCCGCGGTCAGCCCGCGGCGTGCACCGTGAACGGATCGGTCGGTTGCCCGTATACGGATGCGGGGACGCCGAGTGTTTCCGTGATGAGCCCGGCCGCCTGTGCACACCAAGGGAATTCGGTGGCCCAGTGGCCTGCGTCGAGCAGTGCCGGACCGCCCCGGCGCAATGATTCGTCGACCGGATGATGGCGCAAGTCGCCGGTCAGGTACGCGTCCACCCCCGCCGCGGCGACCGCGTCGAGCAACGAATCCCCGGCACCTCCGCACACCGCGACCGCCTCGATCATCCGATCGGGATCACCGGCCGCCCGCACACCCGACGGTCCGCCGAGACGGGTGGCGGCCGACTCCGCGAACCGACGGACGGTCATGGGTCGCGTGAGGGTGCCCATCCGCCCCAGCCCCGTCTCACCGTCGGTCTCCGCGAGTTCCAGGATGTCGAACGCCGGTTCCTCGTAGGGGTGCGCCGCGCGCAGTGCCGCGAGCACCGACGAGCGCAATCGACGGTCCGCGACCATTTCCACGCGATCCTCGTCGACGCGCGTCCGCTCGCCGATCTGCCCGATCGCCGGATTCGCCGCGTCCTGTGCCTCGAACTGCCCGGTGCCCACCACCGACCACGAACAGTCGCGGTACTCGCCGATGGCGCCGGCGCCCGCGGCGAACATCGCCTCGGTGACCTGCTCGGCGTTGCCCTCCGGCACCATCACCACCCACTTGTCCATGGGCGCAGCCGGTTTCGGGTCGATGGGTACGGTGCCGACGATGTCCAGCAGGTCGGCCAGCGCATCCGATACCCCCGGCCGCGCGCTGTCGGCATTGGTGTGGGCGCTGAACAATCCGATACCCGCACGGATGAGTCGGTGCACGATGCGGCCCTTGGCCGTATCCGCGGACACGCTGTCCACTCCCCGCAGCAGCAACGGGTGATGCGCGACGATCAACTGCGCACCGTCCGCGACCGCGGCGTCCACCACGTCGTCGGTGACGTCGACGGTCACCAGTACCGACGACACCTCCTCGGCGGGATCACCGCACACCGGCCCCACCGAGTCCCACGACTCGGCGAGCCGTCGTGGATACGCGCGATCGAGGACCGCGATCACCTCGGCACCCGTCGTCATCGTCTGGTCTCCTCTCCGGCTCGTCCGAGCGCATCGATCAGGGCGGTGGTCGACGGCTCGCCGCGGACGGCGAGCCGGATGTGGTCCTCGTCGAGGCCGACGAAATTGGCGGCGCTGCGCACCGCGAACCCCAGGTCTCGCAGTCGTTCCTTGACGCGGAGTGCGTCGGGCACCCGGATCAGCACGAAGGAGGCCGCAGGCGTCGCGCACACCTCGATCCCGGCCGCGGTGAGTGCGTCGATCATGACCACGCGCTCGGCGGCCACGGCGCGTGCCTGCTCGTGTGCGTAGGCGACTCCGGCATCACCGGCACATTCCGCGAGGGCCGTCAGCGCCAACGTGCCCAGGGGCCACGGCCTGCGTCCGACGACGAGCCGGGCGATAACGTCCGGTGATGCCAGAAGATAGCCGGCACGCAGGCCCGCGAGCCCGAAAGTCTTTGTCACACTCCGAATCACGATGACGTCGTCATACCGGTCCCCTGCCAGCGACTCCGGTTCGAACCGGCCCGCCTCGCCGACGGTGACATCGGCGAAGGCCTCGTCGACGACGACCGTCCGCCCCGGTCGTCGCAGGGCCGTGATCGCACTGGCGGGATGCAGCACGGACGTGGGATTGGTCGGGTTGCCGACGACGACCAGGTCCGCGTCCCGCGGCACCACCGCCGGCTCCAGGGTCCACGGTGCCGAGAGCTCGACATCGGTGATCGGGATGTTCGCGGCACGCAACGCCAGTTCGGGTTCGGTGAACGACGGCTGGATCAGCGCCGCATGCGCCGGTCGCAACCGCGGGAGCAGTTCGAATCCCTCGGCGGCACCGGCCAGCAGCAGCACCTCATCGGCACCGCGCCCATGCAGGCTCGCGATGGCGTCGACCGCGCGCCGCTCGTCGCTCGCCGACGGGTAGGCACCGAGATCGGGCAACCGCGCGGCGAGCGCGTCCCTCAGGAACGCGGGCGGACCGCCACGCACATTGACGGCGAAGTCGATCAGGCCGGGTTCGGCATCGGCATCGCCGTGCCGATGACGTGCGAACAGCCTGGATGTCATGGGCCACAAGCCTACTGTCACCTCGTCGGCGACCCACGCCCGATCGTGTCGACGGACTGCGGAGCACCCACAACCGATGTTTTCATGGTCAGTGGGCCGGGACGAAACCGAGGAGATCCCATGCCCGTGCCATCGGTCCGGTACAGCCCGGAGAATGACGACGTCCTCCGTGACCTGGGACTGCTGCGGGAGATGGTGGGATCGTGGCAGGGCACCGGGTTCAACCTGATCGCACGCCCGGATTTCGAGGGGCACTCCAATCTGTATCTGCAGCTCAACCGGACGCAGGAGACCTTCGACGTCACGGCCGTCGGCTCCCCGATCCCCAACCGGGCCTGCGGATGCGATGACATCGAGCTCACCGGCGCCACCTACCTGCACAAGGTGCGCGACCGCACGACCCACGGCGCCCTGCACATCGAGCCCGGGATGTGGATGCTGCAACCGCCGGCCGGCTACCCCGACGAACATCCTCCGGCCGACGGACAGATCGTCTACCGCATGGCATCGATCCCGCACGGCAACACGGTGCTCGCGCAGGGAGCGGCCGTACCGTTCGGGAGCGGTTCACCGACGCTGCCCACCGCGGACGTCCCCTACGCGTTCTCCAGTTTCCTGTCCTTCAACAGCACTCCCATCACGGCCGTCGAACCGCCCGCGGTCGCGATCATGAATGCGGCCGGATCGTCGGAGGCCGGCACGTCACGCACCGATCACCTCAAGCCGTTCGCGCAATACGACCTGTCCGTGCCCGCGTCGGCGGACAATCCGCGAACCCCTTATGCGACACAGCCTCCGGAGCCTCCGCTGCCCGACAGCATCGACGGGGTCCCCATGCAGACGATCATCAATGATCCGATCACCCTGCTGCAGGCCGAGGTCCGCAGCCAACTCGCCGACGGCTATTCGTTCGAGGGCGTGGCCATCAACGTGATGACCCAGGAGAAGGTCGGCTTCCGGCGGCATGTGAACGATCCGTACGGCCCCTCGGTGACCGTCGCCCCGCCGAACGCCGCAGGCGGGGTCACCAACACGCCGTTCCTCTCCGGTGGTCGCACTCCCGGCGACATGGGTCCGAACGCGGAGGCCTCGCTGGTGTACGCGACCTACTGGCTGGAGAAGCTCACCCATCCCGATCATCCGCCGGTCATGCAGTTGCAGTACGCCCAGATGACCGTCCTGAACTTCGAGATCCTCCTCATGCCGGATCAGGGCATCATCGGCTGGCCACACATCTCGGTCGCCACCCTTCGCAAAGCGTTCTCCTGACGGGTGGTCAGCCCGGATGCGGCCGCCCCGGAACGGCCGTGCACGATGAACGGGTGACCGATACGCCCGAAACCACCGCCGTGCGCACCGCGACCGACCCGGCAGATCCGGCCACAACCCTGCTGGTCGACCTGGACGGCACGATCACCGACAGCTTCGCCGGGATAGCCAACAGCTTCCGGCACTCCCTCGCGGCGGTCGGCGCGCCACCGCCGCCGGACGACCTGGTAGCAGGCATCGTCGGCCCACCGATGATCGACACGCTGCGCTCGATCGGGCTCGACTCCGCGGCGGTCGACGACGCGATGCGCGCCTACCGCGAGCGCTACACCACGATCGGCTGGCTGGAGAACGCGGTCTTCGACGGGATGGCCGCATTACTCGCCGACCTGACCGCTGCCGGACGTACCCTCGCTCTCGCCACATCGAAGAACGAGACCACCGCGCGGGCCATCCTCGAACATTTCGGCTTGACCGGTCACTTCCAGGTGATCGCCGGCGCCAGCGACGACGGCAGCAGGCGCACCAAATCCGATGTCATCGCCCATGCCCTGGCCGGACTCGGTCTCGATGCGTCGTCGGTCGGTTCGGCCACTGGCCGGCCGGTGGTGATGATCGGCGACCGCGCCCACGATGTCGAGGGCGCTGCCGAATTCGGGATCCCGGCGATCCTCGTCGGTTGGGGCTATGCTCTGCCCGGGGAAGACCCGGCGGCGGCATGGCGCGCCGACTCGGTCCACGATTTGCGTGAGGTACTCGGTGTCTGAACAACTACACGTCTGTTTCGTGTGCACCGGCAATATCTGTCGGTCGCCCATGGCCCAGAACATCTTTCGATCAGCGCTCGACGAGGCGGGACTCTCCGACGCGGTGCGCGTCACCAGTGGCGGTACCACCGGCTGGCACAGCGGCGACCCGGCGGACAATCGGGCGCGCACCGAATTGCTGGCCCACGGATACTCGGACTCACACGTCGCGGCGCAACTCTCGCCGGTGCACTACGACGCGGATCTGTTCGTCGTCGCCGACTCGGGACATGTACGGGATCTCGAGCGCAAACGGCTCGGCGACCGCGTCCGGCTGCTGCGCAGCTTCGACCCGTCCGTCGACGAGGACGACCTCGAACTCGCCGACCCCTACTACGGGACCGGTGATGACTTCGCGGCGACCCGGGAACAGATCGAGGCCTCGATACCCGGACTGCTCGCGTGGGTCCACGCCGAGCTCGCCGACCGCTGACCACGACGACCGTCGGCTCCCCGGTACGGTTGAGGGGTGCATCTCGTCCGAACATTCCTGCGACCCGGGTGGATCGTCCTGGGCATCGTGGTGGTGGCGTTCGCCGCACTGTGCTTCAGCCTGTTGGCCCCGTGGCAACTCGGGAAGAACTCGTCGACCCAGCACCGCAATGAGCTAATCAAGACGGCGATGGCCACCCCGGCCGCGCCGCTGGGCGACGTGGCACCCTCCGGCGCCCCGTTCGCGGCGGATACCGAATGGCGAGAGGTGACACTGACCGGTCGTTATCTGACGGACCGGCAGATCCTGGTCCGATTGCGATCAGCCGAGGAGCGTCCCGCGATCGAGGTGCTCACCCCGTTCGTCACCTCCGACGGCGCACGCACCGTGCTCGTCAATCGGGGCTTCGTCCGGCCCGACCAGAACGCGATTCCGGACATCACGCCCGCCCCCTCCGGGGAGACGACGATCACCGCACGCATCCGGCGCAGCGAGGGCACCAGTCCCGAGCGTGGTGCCCACACCGAGGCAGGGACCCTCGCCGTCTACACCATCGACCCCTCGGAGGTGTCCCGGGCGACCAACCTGACTCTGGACCCGTTCTACCTGCAGCTGTCACCGGATCAGCCGGGCTCCCTCGGGGAGATCGCCGTGCCGCAGCTGGATTCCGGCCCCTACCTCTCCTACGGCCTCCAATGGCTGGCCTTCGGCATCATGGCTCCACTTGGTGCCGCCTACTTCATCTATTCGGAGATCCGTCAGCGCCGCCTCGCCCGCGCTGCGGCCGCTTCCGCCCCGGACGAGGGCGGCTCCGATACGACGACCGGAGATCGGACCAACCCGGCGCCCACCGCACCGATGCGACGCAAGGACCGTGTACGGGCCGATCTGCAGCGCGCGGGCACGGCGAGCGGAACGCGACAGCGTCACCAGATCGGCTCCCGGCCCAACGCCGAGAACACCTCCGACGACGTTCGCACCAAGCTCGCGGAACGCTACGGCGACTGACGCGTACCTCCGCCGCGCCGACGACAGAACGCCACCGTCACCGCCGCGATCGCGGATGCGGCCTGCACGCGTGACGACAGGCGGGCTCCCCTGCGCAGGTCCGCGGCCACCGGCGCGGGGCCCGAGCCGAGCCGGGGCCGGTTCTCGACGCCGTGGGGATAGTCGGTCCGACCGCCCAGCGTCACACCGAGGGCACCGGCGAAGGCCGCTTCCACGACCCCGGCATTCGGACTCGGATGCTTCGACGCGTCGCGCCGCCACGCCGTCCACACCTCCCCTGCATCGCCACTGATCCCGGCGACCATCAGCCCGGTCACGCGCGCCGGAACGAGATTCGCCACGTCGTCGAGACGTGCTGCGGCCCAGCCGAATCGGCGATAACGCGGGTTGCGGTATCCGACCATGGCGTCGAGGGTGTTGATCGCCCGGTAGGCGATCAGTCCGGGTACGCCGGCCACGGCACCCCAGAACAGGGGGGCGACCGTTGCGTCCGAGGTGTTCTCCGCGATGGATTCGAGTGCGGCACGAGCGATTCCGGATTCGTCGAGAACCGACGGATCACGTCCGCACAGGCTGGGCACCAGTGCCCGGGCTCCGTCGAGATCGCCTGCGTCGAGCACGTCGGCCATCTGTTCCCCGACCCGGACCAGCGTCGTGCCACCGAGCACCGACCAGGTCACCGCCGCGACGATCCCGGTGCGCGCCACGACATTCGAGAGCTGCCCGGCACCGGCTCCGACTCCCAGCGCACCGAACACCACGCCCCCGGCGAACAGGCTGCCCGCCACCCGGGAATCGCGATACAGCACCCGTTCGGCGGCACCGGCGATCCGGCCGAGTCCGGCCACCGGGTGACCGCGCCGCGGGTCGCCGACGACCCGGTCGGCGAGGAAGCCGAGAGCGAGTCCGGCCGCGAGGTCTGTACGCACGGGCCGATGGTAGCGACCGAGGGCCCCGCGCCCCGGCAGTAGACTGCCCGATCATGGCGAGGACTCGTCCCGAGCCGGTCTCCGGCACCCACGACATCGATTCCGGTGTTGCCGAACTGACGCCGGATTCCGTGGCGGGCGGATGGTTGCTCACCATCAACGGGGCCCACAGCTCGCATCTGCATCCCGACCCGGAGGTCTTGGACTTCGAGTACATGCGGCAGATGTCCGCACTCGTCGCCGCCCGGCACGCTCCGGCCGACCGGCTGCGCATCCTGCATCTCGGCGCCGCCGCCTGCGCACTTCCCCGGCATCTCGCCCACCGGTTTCCGGAGGCCAGGCAGGTCGCCGTGGAGATCGACGCCAAGCTCGCCGACCTGGCACGGACGTGGTTCGACCTGCCACGCGCTCCTCGCCTGCGCATCCGGGTGGGCGACGGCCGCGAGGTGCTGTCGTCGCTGCACGACGACAGCCGTGACATCGTCATCCGCGACGCGTTCGCCGACGTTCCCGGTGGTCACAACGGGGTCGCGGAGGTGAGGACGCCACGGCATCTGACGACCGTCGAATTCACCCGCGAGGTCCGTCGGATCCTGAATCCCGGAGGGCTGTACCTCGCCAACTGTGGCGACGGACGGGATCTGTCCCGTGCCCGCTCCGAGACAGCCACCGTCGGTTCGGTGTTCGATAACGTCGCGCTCGTCTCCGATCCCTCGATGTTCAAGGGCCGGCGCACCGGCAATATCGTGCTCGCGGCATCGGACGGACCGATCGACGAGACCCCGGAGCTCGTTCGCACGTTGCTCAGCGACCCGCAACCGGCCCAGTTCCGCACCGGCAAGCAGGCGCGGGAATTCGGTTCCGGACCGATTCTCGGTGACCCGATGCCCGCCGACGCCCCGGAATGACGTCCTGTCGTCCGACCGGATGACCCACGGGTCCCGCATCCTGCAACACCGCTCCCTACAATGAACCGGATGCCCGCCATTCGGCGGATATGGTGCGAGATGCACCGGACAGCAACGCGACCGGGGAGATCGGAGGGACCGTGGCCGACCAACCGTCACGCACGGGCTCCGTTCTCGGACACTTCCAGATCGGCCGCATGCTCGGACGCGGCGGTATGGGCGAGGTCTATGAGGCCCTCGATACCCTGCGGGATCGCACCGTCGCCCTGAAGCTGTTGTCCGCCCACCTGGCCGACAACGAGGAGTACCGCGACCGTTTCATGCGGGAGTGCCGGACCGCCGCACGGCTTTCCGAACCCCACATCGTCCCGATCCATGACTTCGGCGAGATCGACGGCATGCTCTTCCTCGACATGCGGCTCGTCGAGGGCAAGGACCTCCGGTACGCGATCAGCCAGGGCCCGTTACCGCCGGCACGTGCGGTCTACATCATCACGCAGGTCGCGAGCGCCCTCGACGCCGCTCACCGCAGCGGTCTCGTTCATCGCGACATCAAGCCCGACAATGTCGTCATCGATGCCGACGACTTCGCCTATCTGGTGGATTTCGGCATCGCGCACGGCCCCACCGACACCCGACTCACCATGACTGGCTCAGCTCTGGGATCGCTCGCCTATATGGCACCCGAGCGCTTCGGCGACGAACGACTGGGCCCCGGCGCCGACATCTACTCCCTCACCTGCGTATTCTACGAATGTCTCACCGGCGCACAGCCTTTCGGCCAAGGCAGCATGAGCTCACTGATGGGCGCGCATCTCACCAAACCGCCGCCGACGACCGGCGGCCCCTTCGATTCCGTCATCGCGCGAGGTATGGCGAAAGATCCGGCACAGCGGTTCGCCACGGCGAAAGAATTCGCGCGGGCCGCGGCGGAGGCCCTGACGCACGTCCCCGAACCGAACCGGGCCGGAGCGTATGCACCTCCTCCCCCTGCCGCGCCGCCATCGACGTCGAATCCGGTACCGCTCGGCTCCGGACCGCAGCCACCGCAGGTACCGGGTCCGCAGGGAACGAACACACCGATTCCGCCTCATCCTCATCGCCACACCTCGGGGCCGCAGCAATCAGTTCCGTGGGCCTCCGGTCCGCACGCCACCGGGGCGGCTCCGATCGGCCGCGTGGCCCGCCCGCAGCCGCCGGGCCCGCCTGCTGCGGGCAGCTACCCCGCCGCATCGGACATCAGGTCCGCGCCACCGCCACCTCCGTCCACGCCCCAGGTGGGCGGCGGCGGTTTCACACCACCACCTCGACCACCGAGTGGTTACAAGAGCCAGTACGGGGTCACCGGTCCGTCGTGGTCGCCGCCGCCGGACACCAGGAAGCGCAACATCCTGATCGGCGTCGGCGTAGTCGTCGTGTTGGCACTGGTGATCGCGGGAATCGTCGCTCTGGCCACCGGCGGCGACGACGATCCGCGCACCGATACCCCCGTCTCGGGCGCGCAGAATGCTTCGGCCACAACCGAATGCACTTACCGCACCCGGCAGGCGAACGGCCCCTCGGCCCCGGTTCCGGCGGCGCAGCAACCGTCGACCGGCACGGTCGCGATGACCCTCGACACGAACCGCGGCGACATCGGACTGAACCTGGATCGGGCCGAGGCGCCGTGCAACGTGGGCGCGATGGTCGCCCTGGCGCAGAACAACTTCTACGACAGCACCACCTGCCACCGGCTGATCGGGGCCGAACTTCTGGTCTGCGGATCCCCGACTGGCCGTCAGGACGCCAATCCCGGGTGGACGAGCGCGGACGAAGTGCCCACGAGCCTCGCACCGGGACCTGCCGGAGGAACCCGCACGGTGATCTATCCGCGCGGCTCCGTCGGCATCCTGAACACGCCGTCGACGGAGCGCACCGGAGACAAGTCGGTGGGAACCGGCGCGGCCTCCTTCTTCCTGGCGATACAAGACACGCCGCTGCCACCGGACTTCACCATCGTCGGCACCATCGACCCGGCCGGATTGTCGGTGCTCGACCGGATCGCCGCGGGCGGCTTCGTCCCGGACGCTCCGAAGGGCACCTACGGACGACCGAAGATGCAGGTCGTGTTGGCGCACGCCACCGTCACGAACTGAGCGCGCGGGGCGTCTCAGATCATGTAGGCGAGATTGTCGACGATCTGCTTGCCCAGCGCCGCATCACCGTCGATCCGGACGCTCCCCGGATCCGCGGAGGCCCGACCACCCGCCAGACGCACCAGGTCCATGAAATCCAGCTCGAGCCGCACCGTCGCGGCGTCGTCGCCACCGGGCAGGTCATCGACGAGCGTCGCGCGCTCGTCGACGGAAATCCGGAGATCGCGCGTGACGAGTCCACCGACGTGGATCAGCACCGACGACCCCGACGGCAGGCCGGCACGTTTACCGAGGACGAACGGCAGTGAGGCGCTGATCTCGTCGAGCACGAATTCGGCGGGCACCGGATCGGTCGGCGGCGTGCGGCCGACGGTGTCCCGGATGTCGAGTTCGTGGACCCAGCAGTCGAAATTCCGGATGCGCATGAAGCGGCCGTAGGTGTCCGGGCCTGCCGGGGTGGCGGCCTCCACGGCGAAGTCGTCGTCGGTCATGGCACGCAACGCCGCCGTCCGTACACCGACGATCTCCCGGTAGGCGGCCATCACGTCGTCCCGGCTCGCGGACCGGAAGTGGTCGAGCCAGCGTTCGTTGAACTCGCCGATGGGATTGCGGACGTGCGGCAGTCCGGCGACATCACGTGTCGCCTCGACATCGCGGCCCTGCAGCATGCTCTCCGTGCCGATGATGTGCGCGATGATGTCGGCGACGGTCCAGCCCGGAAGAATCGAATCGCCCGCCCATGCCGCGTCGTCGAGGGACGACGCCAGATCGTCGAGCGCGGCCCATTCGGCGGTGAGCGCATCGACGATCGGTGTGACCGGGACGATGGTCGGCCGGCGGCTCATCGCACGGGCTCCAGGCAGCTGGACAGGCCGTCGACGAGCGAGCACACCTCGGGCGGCCGGGTGGGTCGGTACCCCGCGGGCACGCCATTGCCGGCGATGATGCCCCGGTAGGCGGATACGCCGTCGGTGGCCCGGCGACGCAGGTGCGGATCCGACTTCACGTCGACCGTGTAGAGACCGAATCGCGGTGCGTAACTGCCCCATTCGTAATTATCGGTCAGACTCCAGTAGTTATAACCGATCACACTGATCCCCTCGCCTCGTGCACGTTGCAGCCAGTAGATCAGATCCCGGAGATGATCGCCTCTCCGGTAGCCGTCCGGCCGGGGTGCGCCGTTCTGCGTGGGCATGCCGGATTCGACCACATAGAGCGGTTTGCGCGGGTATGCCCGTGAGTAGTGACGCAGCGCGTAATACAGTCCGTCGGCCGAGACGGGCGCCCGCCACATCTCCTCTGTCGCCGCGTATTTCGCGTCGGTGTTGCCCGGCGAGATCGAGTAGTAATAGTCGATGCCCACGAAGTCGAGTTTGTCGGTGACCCGATCGAGGAACTGGGTGTCGAGGACGGACTGGACCGACGGTATGTAGGCGACGTTCGACGAGACCATCGCGTGCCGGTCCCGCCGGTGGATGTGGTCGTAGATGGCGCGATGCGCGCGGACCATCCGGTCCACCATCGCCGGGGCCATGGGCGCGGCCAGCCCACCGAAACGCAGTTCGTTCAGGACGTAGGCCGACGGTTCGTTGATCGTGATCCACAGCGGATGCACGCGCGTGTAGCGATCCACGATGCGCCGCTGATGGCGAAGCCACAGCATGGTGATCTGCGGGTCGGCCCAGCCACCGCGCGCAGCCATCCAGCCGGGGTACACCCAGTGATCGAGGGTGATCATCGGCCGCATCCCCGCGGCCACGATGGCATCGACGACCTCGTCGTAGTACGCGAGCTCCCGATGATCGACGACACCGGGTCGCGGTTCGACCCGCGCCCATTCGATGCCGACGCGATACACGCGCACGCCCAGCCGGGCGGCACGGTCGATGTCCTCGCGGAACCGGTGCCGGAAATCGACGGAGGTGCCGATGGGGTCCCAGTGGCGATTCGCCGCCATGTACCGCGTCCAGTTGCTGTCCGGGGAGAAGCCCTCGCTCTGGAATCCGGACGACGACACTCCCCAGGCGAAGTCGCGGGGCAGTGCGGCCGGACCGGGGCGCCCGGGAGCGGCGATCGCGGGAATCGTGACGACGAGGGACAACAGGATGCCCACGACGAGCACCTCGGCGATCACGCGAAACAGTCCGCATTTCGCAGGTGTGTTCACGCGCCAAGAGTCTCAGAGAACACCGTCTCCGGGGGCGGTTTTCCGTGCACAGGCACCAATTCTCGATGTCGTGGATCAGCTCAATGGGGACGGAACCGGCGGAGCACATTACTGTGATGCTGGTGTTCGAACGTTTACGCCGCCGACGTGCTGCCACGCGCACCGGCATCGCCGGTCTGTGCCTTGTCCTCGGGATGACTCCGCTCCTGCTCACCGCGAACGGTGCCGGCGCCGCGGGTGCCGCGCCGTCCGCCGCGCGTCCGGCGGTCTCCCTGTGCGGGATCGATCCCGCAGGCTCCTCGGACAGCTCGGGCTCAGCCGGTTCCTCATACGGCTCGACCGGCTCCGACGGGCTCACCGGTTCGGGCGGACCGAAGGCGGGTCGCACCGAGGTCCGCACCATCCGGGTGGACAACCGGAGCCGAACCTTCCGGGTGCACTATCCGAGCACCTATTCGGGCCGCGCACGGGTGCCGCTGATCCTGGCGTTCCACGGACACTCAGAGCGCAGTGCGGCATTCGAGCGCTACTCCGGGCTGTCGCGGCTGCCCGCGATCGTCGTCTACCCCGACGGCACACGCGGCACCGACGGCGGCTCGGCATGGCAGGGTGCCCCGTACTCGTCGTCGGCGAACGACGTCGCCTTCACCCGCGCGATCCTGAGCACGATGCAGCGCTCCGCCTGCGTCGACGGCAGCCGTGTGTACGCAGTCGGACGCTCCAACGGCGCCTCCCTCGTCGCCGTCCTCGCCTGCCGCATGCCAGGTGCCTTCGCCGCGTTCGCAACCGTCAGCGCCGCCGCCTACCAGCGCACCGAGAGCACCTGCCAGAGCCGTACACCGGTGTCCCTCATCGACTTTCACGGCACGAACGATCGCGTCATCCACTACGGGGGCGGCGTGAAACATGGAGAGCGCTATCTCTCCTCGTCGGAGTGGATCAACCGCTGGAGCTCTCGTGCCCGCTGTGCCGCGCCGGTCACCGTGCGCGTCCCGAACGCGGATCGCGTGAGCCGCCCCATCTGCGCCAACGGCAAGCGCGTGGTGCACTACCGGATCATCGGCGGTACCCACAAGTGGCCGTCTCAGGTCTCACCGGGCCAGAAGATCTGGCAATTCTTCGCCACCACCCGCCGCTGACCTGCGGCCTCGGCGGCACTGACGGATCCGCTTCGGCGGCAGGTGCTCATCGTCGCTAGCCTGAAAACATGAGCACAGATCTACCGACCATCGAGCTCAACGACGGCAGCCTCATCCCGCAACTCGGGCTGGGCGTCTGGCAGGCCGACGACGACGAGACCGAACACGCGGTCGAGTACGCCGTCGGTTCGGCCGGGTACCGGCACGTCGACACCGCCGCGGCGTACGGCAACGAAGCCGCCGTCGGCCGCGGACTCCGCGCATCCGGTGTTCCCCGCTCCGAGGTCTTCGTGACCACGAAGCTGTGGAACGCGGATCAGGGCCACGACGGCACCCTGGCCGCGATCGACGCCAGTCTTGATCGCCTGGAGCTGGACCATGTCGACCTCTACCTCGTGCACTGGCCTCTGCTGGACCGTGACCGGATGATCGAGACGTGGCGAGCCATGATCGAGATCAAGGAGTCCGGCAAGGCCACCTCGATCGGCGTCTCCAACTTCGAGGCCCATCATCTGACCGACATCATCGAGGCGACGGGCGTGACGCCGTCGGTGAATCAGATCGAGATCCATCCCCGGCATCAGCAGCGCGACCTGCGAACCTTCTGCGCCGACCGCGGCATCGTCGTCGAGGCGTGGAGTCCGTTGGGCGGCAGCGGATCCGGATGGGGTTCCGATTCGGTGCCGAACTCCGTCCTCTCCGATCCGGTCATCGGCCGGATCGCCGAGAAGCACGGGCACTCCCCCGCACAGGTGGTGATCCGCTGGCACCTGCAGAGCGGCATCGTCGTCATCCCGAAGTCCGTGCACGACGATCGGATCCGTCAGAACATCGATGTCCTCGACTTCGAACTCGACGACGAGGACATGGCGGCGATCGCCGCTCTCGACACCGGCGCCCGCGTCGGCGCGCATCCCGACGAGATGAATATCGGAGCGCCCTGACCTCGTTTGCGGACACCATCTGTCCGCAAACAGCGGCATGATGACTGCATGCTGGAAACCTCGGCACGGCTGCTCGCTCTTCTCACCCTGCTGCAGACGCGGCGGGAGTGGTCGGGCGCCGAGCTCTCCGAACGCCTGAACATCACCACCCGCACGGTGCGGCGCGACATCGACAAACTGCGCGAACTCGGCTACCCGGTGGACGCGAGCGTCGGAGTCGGCGGCGGTTATCGGCTGGGCGCCGGAGCCGAGATGCCGCCCCTGCTGCTCGACGACCGCGAGGTGCTCGCCGTCGCGCTGGGCCTCAACGAGATCACCACCGGGTCGGTCGCCGACATGGCGGAGGCCTCCGCGGGAGCCCTCACCAAGCTGAGGCAGGTGATGCCCTCGCGCCTCCGTCACCGGCTCGACGCCCTGTCGATAGAGGCCGTTCCCCGCGAGCACACCGTCTCCGTGTCCGCGGCGGTGCTCGGCGAGATCGCGACCGCCTGCCACCGGACCGAGCGCCTGCGATTCGACTACCAACGCGGAGACGGCGACCGAAGCCGTCGTGAAGTGGAACCATATCGATTGGTGCGCAGCGGTTTACGATGGTACCTCATCGGCTGGGACCTGATGCGGGAGGATTGGCGATCCTTCCGCGTGGACCGCATGACGCCGAAGATCCCCACCGGTCCGCGGTTCACCCCGCGAGAGTTACCCGAGGGCGGGGCGTCGGCGTTTCTGGCACGGAACCTGGGCTCGATGTACCGGCGCGCCGAAGCCCGGATCCGGGTGCACGCACCTCTCGACGTGGTGGCTCCGATGGTGCACGACGCGTGGGGCACCGTGGAGGCCGGCGACGACCGGAGTTGCGAGGTCATCCTTTACAACACCTCGCTGTCCGGTATCGCGCGCTGGCTGCACGCCTTCGACGCCGACTTCACCGTCCTCGAACCTGCAGAACTCCTCGACGAATGCCGCGCCCGCGCCGACCATCACGACCGGGTGGCCTCGCGTTACCGACGGGCCGTCGGCGACGCCCTGCCCTCATGACCGGCATACCGCCGACGGTGGTGGCCGCCGCCGTGCTCCGACTGCGGGCCGCGGGATGCGTGTTCGCCGAGGAGGAGGCAGCCGTGCTCACCGAGCACGCATCCGGCGCCGCCGAACCGCTATCGGCGATGACCGGCCTGGTGGAACGACGCGTCGCGGGCGAACCATTGGAGGTGATCGTCGGCTGGGCCGAGTTCTGCGGCTTGCAGGTCACGGTGGCGCCCGGTGTCTTCGTACCACGCAAGCGCACCGAGTCCCTGGTGCAGGCCGCACTCCCCCTACTGTCGTCGGGAATGACGGTGGTCGACCTGTGTTGCGGCTCGGGGGCGATCGGCCTCGCCCTCGCTACGTCGGTACCCGGCTTGCGGGTACACGCCTGCGACATCGATCCGGTGGCAGCCGGCGTCGCCGCCGACAATCTGCGCGCCGTCGGTGGCACCGCCTACTGCGGCGACCTGTTCGGCCCGCTCCCCGAGTCACTGCTCGGCAGCCTGGATCTCGTCGCCGTCAACGCCCCGTATGTACCGACCGACGACATAGCGCTGATGCCGCCCGAGGCACGGGACCACGAACCACGCCACGCGCTCGACGGCGGCTCGGACGGTATCGATCTGCACCGACGCATCGCCACGGCGGTCCCCGCGTGGCTCCGGCCCGGCGGGACGATCCTGATCGAGACCGGCGACCACCAGGGCGATCACACCGCCGCCGCTCTCTCCGACGCCGGCCTGCGCACGACGGTGGAGCACTCCGACGAGCTCTACGCGACCGTCGTCACCGGCGTCCTGCCGGTACCGGTTTGAGGCTGGAGCGTCCTACCGGCTAAATTCATCTGTTGGTGCACGTCGGTGCGCCGTCCGCGCGTATAGCTCAGCGGTAGAGCTCTGGTCTTACACACCAGCGGTCAGGGGTTCAAATCCCTTTGCGCGCACCACCATTCATGACTTCGCGCACCCCTCTACCATCTCCACATAGTGGGCGTTGCTCATGATGCCCAGGATGCAGCCGAAGGGATCGATCACCGAGGCGGTCACATAGCCGGGCGCCTGCTCGGTGATGGGCAGGTATTCGCGGGCGCCCATGTCGATCAGCCTCGTCAGGATGCCTTCGAGATCGTCGACGTGCCAGTGCATGAGCGCTCCACCGGGCCCGGCCGTCTGTCCATCCGGCGCGAAGGGGCGATCGATGAAACCCAGTTCGTCCTGGTCGTTGCCGAGCCGGAACTCCGCATATTCGAGCCGGCCGTCGGGGGTCGAGCTCAGCGGGCCGCGCTCAGCGCTCGTTGCCACAGGTCGTCGCCGCGCTGCTCTCCCGCACCGACCATGTCGGCGAAGAGGGTCGTGCCGTCCCGATCGACGACGAAGGTGCCCCGATTCGCGAAGCCGCCGTCCTCGTTGAACACCCCGTACTCCTCCGCGACCGCGCCGTGCGGCCAGAAGTCCGACAGGATCGGGAACAGGAAGCCCTGCGCGGACGCCCACACCTTCTGCGGGGGTGGCGCCGACACGGAGATGGCAACCGTGTGCAGGTCGTCGTTCTCGAACTCGTCGAGGTGATCACGTATGTGCCCGAGCTCGCCTTGGCACGTGCCGGTGAAGGGCATCGGGAAGAAGACCAGCAGAACCTTGCCGGACTCCCGCAGCTTCGCGAGGGACACGGCCTGATAGTTCTGATCGCGCAATTCGAAGTCGGGGGCGTTGTCGCCTACCGCGAGCGTCATGCTCGTTTACGCGACTTCGGTTGCACCAGACGGGATCCCGACCAATCTCCGAGGCTGGCCACATTTGTCTGCGTCAGGCCCGCGGTAGGCGCGGCCTCCGCGATCTCGCTCGGGTCGACATGCCCCGGCTGGCCGGTCTTCGGCGAGAAGACCCAGACGTAGCCGTCGTCGGCGAGCGGCGAGATGGCGTCCATCAGCGCATCCACCAGGTCACCGTCGTCGTCGCGCCACCAGAGGACCACCACGTCGATGACGTCCTGGGCGTCTTCGTCGAGCATCTCGGCATCGATCGCATCCTCGATCTCGATGCGCAGCTGGTCGTCGGTGTCCTCGTCCCAGCCGAGTTCCTGCACAACCATGCCGGATGTGAATCCGAGCTTCTGAGCGCTGTCGCCAGCACCACTGGACTCTGAAGCGGCAACCACCGCGAATGACCTCCCTGGATGAATACGACTGATGTCAGCTTAGAGAACAGCCTAAATGCTCTCCGCGCAACAGGAACAGGGGGCAACACGTTCGAACGGAAATGACTGCGCGAAACCTGTTACGGGGTGGGCGCCGGAGGCGTTGCCGCAGCCCCCTCCTTGCCCGGTTGCGGCGCAGGCGTGGCGGGCGGGAGTGGCAGGAACTCGGAGCAGGCGTTGAGGACCGCGAGCTTGTCGCCGGTCCACTGGTTCGCGATGGGATTCAGCTTGGCGAGCTCGCTGCGGCCGATCGCGGCACCCAGGCGGCCGGTCGTGTCGAGGAAACGGTTCGTCGGTTCGACGACCGCCATCGGGGTCGTCGGCAGGATCTTCGCGCGGATCTGATCGGACCCGGCGATCAGCGACGCCCGCGCCTTGTTGCCGAGATCGCCGACCTCGCGATAGTTGTGCACCTCGTTGAGGCGTTTGAGCAGGACGTTGTAGCCGTTCAGCATCACCACCGCCGACGATGTCGCCTGGCGGCACAGGTCAACCGCCTGCCTGCGGATCGCCGCGGCTTCCCGGTCGGCACGTTCGGACGCGTACGCGGACACCTCGCCGGGTGCCGCGGTTCCGGAACCGTCGACCGCCGACGCGCACCCGGAGACCGAGGTCAGGGCAGCAAGCAGCAGGGCGGCGACTGCCGCCCTGCGTCGAGGTGACCGATCCCCTCCCGGCCACACGGGTCCGTTGCCCGCGCCCCCCATAAGTTCTCCTGACCCATGAGTACAAACACCAGCACGCTACCGCAGGTGGGGCCGGTGATCACAACCCCTCACCACCGCGTGTGCCAACGGGGGTGACATGGGGCACGATATTGGATAGAAGTCGTCGTCCCAACATCCTGGGTGCGACTCGTGTCATCGCACGCCGAACACCACCGTGTTTCGGCCGACCGAGGGAGTATGCAACACCGTGACCGACAAGGCAGCGACCACACAGACCGCCACCGACCGGACTGCGTCTGAGAACGGCTCGCCATCATCCGGCACCGAGCCGACACCCCGGGTGCGTGTCATCCGTGAGGGCGTCGGTTCCCATCTGCCGGACATCGACCCCGCCGAAACCGCCGAATGGCTGGAGTCCTTCGACAGCCTGGTCGCGGAAGCCGGCCCGGCACGTGCGCGCTACCTGATGCTGCGCCTGTTGGAGCGGGCGGGCGAGAAACATGTGTCGCTGCCGTCGCTGACGTCCACCGACTACGTCAACACGATTCCCACCGAGAACGAGCCGTGGTTCCCCGGCGACGAATCCGTCGAGCGGCACTTCCGGCGCATGCTGCGGTGGAACGCCGCAATCATGGTGCACCGCGCACAGCGGCCCGGCGTCGGCGTAGGCGGGCACATCTCGACGTATGCGTCGTCGGCGACACTGTACGAGGTCGGCTTCAATCACTTCTTCCGCGGCCCCGACCACCCGGGCGGCGGCGACCAGATCTTCGTACAGGGGCACGCCTCTCCCGGCATCTATGCCCGTGCCTTCCTCGAGGGCCGGATCGATGCGCATCGCATGGACGGCTTCCGTCAGGAACACAGCCACGCCGGACTGGGCGGCGGTCTGCCGTCCTATCCGCACCCGCGGCTGATGCCGGAGTTCTGGCAGTTCCCCACGGTGTCGATGGGACTCGGACCGATGAATGCGGTCTATCAGGCCCGGTTCAACCGATACCTGCACAACCGCGGAATCAAGGACACCTCCGAGCAGCACGTGTGGGCGTTCCTCGGCGACGGAGAGATGGACGAGACCGAGTCGCGCGGCTTCGCGAGCTTCGCCGCGACCGAAGGCCTCGACAATCTCACCTTCGTCATCAACTGCAACCTGCAGCGGCTCGACGGCCCCGTCCGCGGCAACGGCAAGATCATCCAGGAACTGGAGTCGTTCTTCCGCGGCGCGGGCTGGAACGTCATCAAGGTCATCTGGGGCCGCGAGTGGGACTCCCTCCTGCACGCCGACCGTGACGGCGCCCTGGTGAATCTGATGAACAGCACCCCGGACGGCGACTACCAGACCTACCGGGCCAACGACGGCGCTTTCATCCGCGAACACTTCTTCGGCCGCGACCCGCGCGCGAAGGAACTCGTCAAGGATCTGACGGACGCGGACATCTGGAACCTCAAGCGTGGTGGCCACGACTACCGGAAGATGTACGCGGCCTACCAGGCGGCGATGACCCACAAGGGCCAGCCCACGGTGATCCTCGCGAAGACCATCAAGGGCTACACCCTGGGTTCGCACTTCGAGGGTCGAAACGCGACGCACCAGATGAAGAAACTGACGCTCGACGACCTCAAGGCGTTCCGCGACACCAACCGCATCCCGGTGTCCGACGCGCAGCTCGAGGAGAATCCGTACCTGCCGCCCTACTACCACCCGGGACCGGATTCCCCGGAGATCAAGTACATGCTGGACCGTCGGCGTCAGCTCGGCGGCTTCCTGCCGACCCGCCGTACGTCGAAGAAGGTCCTGCGCCCGGATGTGACGCCCGCACTGAAGACCACCGCGAAGGGATCGGGCAAGCAGCAGGTCGCGACGACCATGGCCCTGGTCCGCATCTTCAAGGATCTGTTGCGCGACAAGGAGATCGGACACCGGATCGTCCCGATCATCCCGGACGAGGCCCGCACCTTCGGCATGGACTCGTGGTTCCCGACGCTCAAGATCTATAACCCGTACGGCCAGCTCTACACCTCGGTCGACGCCGAACTGATGCTCGCCTACAAGGAGAGCGATGCGGGGCAGATCCTGCACGAGGGCATCAACGAGGCCGGGTCGACGGCGAGCTTCACCGCGGTCGGCACGTCGTATGCGACGCACGACGAACCGATGATCCCGCTGTACATCTTCTATTCGATGTTCGGTTTCCAGCGCACCGGCGACAGCTTCTGGGCCGCGGGCGATCAGATGGCACGCGGATTCGTCATCGGCGCCACGGCCGGACGCACTACGCTGACCGGTGAGGGATTGCAGCACGCCGACGGTCACTCGCACCTGCTCGCGGCGACCAATCCCGCCGCCGTCTCCTACGACCCGGCGTTCGCGTACGAACTCGGCCACATCATCGCCAGCGGCCTCGACCGGATGTACGGCGAGAATCCCGAGGACGTCTTCTTCTACCTGACGGTGTACAACGAGCCGATTCACCAGCCGGCCCAGCCGGAGGATCTCGATGTCGAGGGCCTGCTCAAGGGCATCTATAAGTTCCGCGCGGCGCCCGAGGGCACGAAGCACACCGCCAACCTGCTGGCGTCCGGCGTGACCATGCCCGACGCACTGGCCGCGGCCGATCTCCTCGAGAAGGACTGGGGTGTCGGCGCGAACGTCTACTCGGTGACCTCCTGGAACGAACTGGCCCGTGACGGTGTGCGCGTCGACCGCGCCGCCGTGCGCGAGCCGGGCGCCAATCACGGCACGCCGTACGTCACGTCCGTCCTGTCGGAGACCGAGGGACCGTTCGTCGCGGCCAGCGACTATCAGCGCGGTGTGCAGGAACAGATCCGCGCCTATGTCCCGGGCACCTATCTCACGCTCGGCACCGACGGGTTCGGCTTCTCCGACACCCGCCCGGCCGCGCGTCGGGTGTTCAACGTCGATGCCGCGTCGATCGCCGTCGCGGCACTGGTCGCCCTGGCCCGCGACGGGAAGATCCCGGTGACCGATGCCGCGCACGCGGCGGAGAAGTACGGCGTCACCGACGTGTCGGCCGCGCCCGAGCAGACCAGCGATCCCGGCGTCGCCTGAAGCCATGGCAGACGTTGCACTTTGACGCGCTCACCGCGTCAAGGTGCAACTTCTGTCGGTGTCTCCCGTGTCCCACGGACGTGTCATTCGGACGCAAGACGACGGGCGCCGGATCGCCGAGGTAATACATTGGAGCAATGAGCGAGCCGCGCGTATCCCCCGAACCCCTGGGTGATGTGTTCGGCGAGCGCGGTGCGCATGTACCCGCGCCCGCGACCGTGCACGACGCTCTCCCCGACACACTGCTGCGCCGGGTGAAGCAATACAGTGGCCGCCTCGCCACCGAGGCCGTGCACTCGATGCAGGATCAGCTGCCGTATTTCGGCGATCTCGACGCCGCCCAGCGGGCCAGCGTTCAGCTCGTGGTCCAGACCGCCGTCGTGAACTTCGTCGAGTGGATTCAGGATCCCGAGGGCAACGTGAAGTTCACGGTGCAGGCCTTCCAGGTGGTGCCGCAGGATCTGGCCCGGCGCATCACGCTGCTGCAGACCGTCGAGATGGTGCGTGTCGCGATGGAGTTCTTCGAGAAGTGGCTGCCTCTTCTTGCACGGAACGACGCACAGCTTCGCGCGCTCACGGAGTCGGTGCTCCGCTACGGCCGCGAGATCGGTTTCGCGGCGGCATCCATCTATGCGTCGGCCGCGGAATCCCGCGGTGCGTGGGATTCACGCCTCGAGGCGCTCGTCGTCGACGCGGTCGTCCGTGGTGACTCCGGCCCCCAGCTGCTCTCCCGGGCCGCCGCCCTCAACTGGGATTCCGACGCCCCGGCGACGGTCATCGTCGGTGTACCGCCGCCCGAACAGAACGTGTCGGTGCCGTTGGCCGTCCACAACACCGCCAAGCAATACGACCGCGCCGCGCTGTCGGTTGTCCAGGGCAGTCACCTCGTGGCCATCGTGAGCGGGCCGGTACGGCCCACCGAACGGTTCGTCACCGAGTTGCTGACGCATTTCGCCGACGGACCCGTGGTGATCGGACCGACGATGCCCAACCTGGCGGCCGCCCACGCGAGCGCCACCGAGGCCATGGCCGGCATCACCGCCGTTGCGGGCTGGCCGGGAGCGCCACGCCCGGTGCACAGCATGGAGCTTCTGCCCGAGCGGGCCCTGAATGGCGACGCCACCGCGATGACCACGCTGACCGAGACTCTGGTGCGCCCGCTCGCGAAGAGCGGCGAGACCCTGAACGCCACTCTGGAGGCGTACCTCGACGCGGGCGGGTCCGTCGAAAGTTGCGCCCGCGTACTGTATATCCATCCAAATACAGTGCGTTACCGGCTCAAGAAAATTACCGAGACAACGGGACGTGATCCAACTAACCCTCGGGATGCCTACGTATTGCGGATCGCAGCCACTGTGGGTCGATTGACACACATTCGCGACGAATCGCACTCATGAGTAACACCAACCTCATGCGTAACGTTTGAAAAAACTCGTTTTCGCAGATGAGCGTCCGTAGGCCACGGTTTGGTAACGAGTCTCAACACGATGACAAAGAAAACCACCCTTTGGTCACATTTGTAGGAACCTCACAAAAGGTCACGTGAAGGTTCATGCGCCCCAACACCCACATCCCCGGCCCGAACAGTGTTCTCTGGTCACGTGCTCTCGATGCTTGCGCCCGGTCAGGGCTCTCAGACCCCCGGCATGCTCGTCCCATGGCTGGAACTCGCCGGTGCGCGAGACCTTCTGGCCACGTGGTCGAAGCTGACCGGACTGGATCTGGAACGTCTCGGAACCACGGCGACCGCCGAGGAGATCACCGACACCGCGGTGACTCAGCCGCTGGTCGTCGCGTCCGCTCTGCTCGCCTATAACGAGCTGGCCACCCGCGGCGAACTGGCAGAGGACGCCGTCGTCGCAGGCCACTCTGTCGGTGAACTCGCGGCCGCCGCGATCACCGGCGTGATCTCCGCCGACGAGGCGGTCACCCTGGCCGCCATCCGCGGTGCCGAGATGGCCAAGGCCTGTGCGCTCGAGGCCACCACCATGGCTGCCGTCCTCGGCGGCGACGAGACCGAGGTCCTGGCACGACTCGAGGAACTCGACCTCGTCCCGGCCAACCGGAACGCCGCAGGCCAGATCGTCGCCGCAGGCAAGGTCGAGGCGATCGACGAACTCATCGCGAACCCGCCGGAGAAGGCCCGCACCCGCAAGCTCGCCGTGGCGGGAGCGTTCCACACCCGGTTCATGGCTCCCGCGCAGGATGCGGTGGCCACCGCGGCGGCACAGATCACGCCGTCCGACCCGACTCGCACTCTGTTGTCGAACTCCGACGGCCAACCTGTAACGAATGGCGCCGACGCACTGAAGAAACTAGTGGGACAGGTGACACGACCGGTCCGCTGGGATCTCTGCTCGGCGTACCTGCGCGAACACGGGACCACCGCGGTTGTCGAACTACCACCCGCCGGCACGCTCGTCGGCATCGCGAAGCGCGAGTTGAAGGGCACGCCGACGCTGGCACTCAAGACGCCCGACGATCTCGACAAGATCACCGAACTTGGATAGCGGCCACGGCCCGAGGCCGTGACCCCCGGAGACCGGATCTCTCGTCCGGTTGTCCACCACCTGTCAGAACGAACAGTTCGTCGGGTGTTCCGGATCATCTGAAGAAGCGAACGAACGAAGAAGGGAACCACACAGTGGCTGCCACCCAGGAACAACTCATCGCCGGCATCGCCGAGATCATCGAAGAGGTCACCGGTATCGAGCCGTCCGAGGTGACGATGGAAAAGTCGTTCGTCGACGACCTCGACATCGACTCGCTGTCCATGGTCGAGATCGCTGTGCAGACCGAGGACAAGTACGGCGTGAAGATCCCGGACGAGGATCTGGCCGGCCTGCGCACCGTCGGTGACGCGGTCTCCTACATCCAGAAGCTCGAGGCCGAGAACCCCGAGGCCGCCGCTGCCATCGCAGCTCAGGTCGAGGCAGACAAGAACTCGTGACTCCGTCTTCCCTCCGCGACTACTCCACCCTGGGCGGGAACTTCCCCAGCGTGGTGGTCACCTCCATGGTGGCCACCACCTCGCTGGGCGAAGATCTGGATTCTACCTGGAAGGGTCTCCTGGCGGGGCAGACGGGCATTCGCACCCTGACCGACGACTTCATCACGAAGTTCGGCGAACTCCCCTGCCGCGTCGGCGGACGGCTCGTCAAGGACCCGGCCGACGAGGTGACGCGCATCGAGGCACGCCGTATGGCGTATGTCGAGCGCATCGCACACGTGATGAGCAAGCGCCTCTGGGCGCAGGCCGGTGAGCCCGACGTCGACCCGGATCGTCTCGCGGTCGTCATCGGTACCGGCCAGGGCGGCGGCGACGCGATGGTCGACGCCGTCAAGGCGATCGAGGAGTCCGGCAACTACCGCAAGGTGTCGCCGCTCGCGGTCTCGATGGCCATGCCCAACGGTCCGTCGGCGGTGGTGGGACTGAACGTCGGCGCGCGCGCCGGTGTCATCACCCCCGTCTCCGCCTGCTCGTCGGGTGCCGAGGCCATCGCGCACGCGTGGCGTCACATCGTCATGGGCGACGCCGACATGGTCGTCACCGGTGGCGTCGAAGGGCACATCGATGCGATCCCGATCGCCGCGTTCTCGATGATGCGGGCGATGAGCACGCGCAACGACGACCCGGCGGGCGCATCGCGTCCGTTCGACAAGGATCGTGACGGCTTCGTCTTCGGCGAGGCCGCCGCCATGCTGGTCCTCGAACGCGAGGATCACGCCAAGGCACGTGGAGCACATATCCACGCGCGGGTGCTCGGTGCGGGGATCACCTCCGACGGGTTCCATCTGGTCGCCCCGGACCCCAGTGGTCAGGGCAACGCGCGGGCGATGACCCGGGCGATCCAGACGGCCGGTCTGAGCAAGGCCGACATCACCCACATCAACGCGCATGCGACGTCGACACCGATCGGCGACACGGCGGAGGCCGCGGGCATCAATGCGGCCATCGGTCAGCATGCGGCGGTGTACGCACCGAAGTCGGCACTCGGCCACTCCATCGGAGCGGTCGGTGCGCTGGAGTCCGTGCTCACCATCAAGTCCGTTGAGGAAGGCGTCATCCCGCCGACCCTCAACCTGGAAAATCAGGATCCGGAGTGCGACCTCGATGTCGTTCACGGTGAGGCCCGTTACGGCCAAATCGATTACGCATTGAACAACTCGTTCGGATTCGGTGGGCACAACGTCGCGCTCGCCATCGGCCGCTACTGACACCAACACCCGACACCCCCAGGAGACAGCGATGACCACATTGGCTCCCATCACAGGCCGTGAGGAAGCTGCGGATCCCCGCGATCCGTTGCTCCGTCTGACCAACTTCTTCGACGAGGGCACGATGTCCCTCCTGCACACCCGCGACAAGTCGGGCGTGCAGGCGGCCATCGGCCTGGTCAACGGCGTTCGCACGGTCTCCTACTGCACCGATGGCACCGTGATGGGCGGTGCCATGGGGGTTGTCGGGTGTGCCCACATCGTCAATGCGATCGACACCGCGATCACCGAGCAGGCTCCGGTCGTCGGTATCTGGCATTCGGGCGGTGCCCGTCTGGCCGAGGGTGTCGAGGCACTGCACGCGGTGGGTCAGGTCTTCGAGGCGATGGTCCGTGCCTCCGGCTACGTCCCGCAGATCTCGGTCGTCGTGGGCTTCGCCGCAGGTGGCGCAGCCTACGGACCGGCTCTGACCGACGTGGTCATCATGGCTCCGGAGGGTCGCGTGTTCGTGACCGGTCCGGATGTCGTCAAGAGTGTCACCGGCGAGGCCGTCGACATGGAATCGCTGGGCGGTCCGCACACCCACGGCAAGAAGTCCGGCGTCAGCCACATCACGGCCGATTCCGAGGCCGACGCCTACTGGCGTGCACGTCGCCTGGTGTCGACGTTCAACCAGCAGGGACATTTCAATCGCGAGCAGGCCGAGGCCGGCGACACCGACCTCAAGGCGCTGCTGCCGGAGTCCAACCGCCGCGCCTACGACGTGCACCCGGTCGTCGAGCAGTTGCTCGACACCCAGCTCGCCGCCGACGGCGAAACCGAGATCTCGAGTTTCGAAGAGCTGCAGGCGAAGTGGGCGCCGAACATCGTCATCGGTTTCGGTCGCCTGTCCGGCCGCAGCGTCGGTGTCATCGCCAACAACCCGCTCCGCATGGGCGGCTGCCTGAACTCGCTGAGCGCGGAGAAGGCATCGCGCTTCGTGCGCCTGTGCGACGCGTTCGGCATCCCGCTGATCGTCCTCACCGACGTGCCCGGCTACCTGCCCGGCGTCGGCCAGGAATGGGACGGCGTGGTGCGCCGCGGCGCCAAGTTGCTGCACGCCTTCGCCGAGTGCACGGTCCCCCGCGTCACCCTGGTGACCCGGAAGATCTACGGCGGCGCCTACATCGCGATGAACTCGCGCGCGCTCGGCGCGACCGCGGTCTTCGCGTGGCCGGGCTCCGAGGTCGCCGTGATGGGCGCCAAGGCGGCCGTCGGCATCCTGCACAAGAAAACTCTCGCCGCCGCTCCCGAGCATGAGCGTGAGGATCTGCACGAGCGTCTGGCCGTCGAGCACGAGGCCATCGCCGGCGGTGTGGGCCGCGCCCAGTCGATCGGTGTCGTCGACGACGTCATCGACCCGGCGACCACCCGCAGCCGTATCGCCGAGGCCCTGGCATCGGCACCGGCACGACGCGGACGGCACAAGAACATCCCGCTGTGATTGCCTGATCGCAGCTTTGCGCTGGAAAGCCCTCGGTGATCACACCGGGGGCTTTTCACTTGCCGTCTCCTCCCGCGCGAACCCAACCGATGGTCGAGTAGCGCCGAGCGAGCGCAGCGAGCCCGCCGCGTATCGAGACCCCGCCTACCCCCGAGAGACCGCCTCGAACAGCGGGATGATGCACATCCGGATGATCTCGTCGAGATCGTTGTCGGTGACCCGGCCGCGCAGCAGCACCTCGTGGCGGAGCATGACGATCGGGACTTCGAGAACCCGTTGCGGCACAGGCAGATCGCCGAGTTCGCCGCGCCGGCGCGCGCGTTCGACGATCCCCCCGAAGATCGTGGCGATACGTCCGGCGAACAACGTCCCGAAAAGATCGACACTCTTGCTGTCGACATCGGCGTGCAGGCCCAGCAGCACATCGCGACGGGCGTCGAGTAATTCGCGACCGCGAGTCATGGCCTCTGTCAGATCGCCGGCCAACGAACCGGTGTCGACATTGCCCATCTCGGCGATCTGCCCGTCGGCGGCGAAGGCCGCCAGCACCATCTCCGCCTTCGTCGGCCACCGCCGGTAGAGCACCGCCTTGCCGGTCTCCGCCGCCGCCGCGACCCCCTCGTACGTCAGGTTCGTGTACCCGGTGCGCGCCACCTCGTCCCGGACCGCCGCCAGTATGGCTGCTTCGAGCTCGGCGCCCCGGCGTCGTCGGACGGCCATGTCTTCCCCTTCGACTCTCTAAAGAACGTTGCGTTCCTTATCGAACGAGTCTACAGTCCCTCACTAAGAAACGCATCGACTCTTAAAGAAGGCCCACATGGCTTTTCCGACTCCGGCTCGGACCGAGCCGTCCGCACGATTGGGGATCGGCGTGGTCATCGGCATCGCCGTGCTGCTATCCCTGATGGTCATCGCGTTCGCGCTCCCCGCCGCCCGATCCGCCCCGCACGACGTGCCCCTCGGCGTGGTCGGCTCGCAGACCCAGATCACCCCACTGGAGGCCAAGGCGCACGGATTCGACGTCCGCGACTACCCCTCCGAAGATGCCGCGCGCGACGCGATCCTGCATCGAGAGGTGTACGGCGCCATCATCTTCGGCGACCAGCAGCCCGAACGAGTGCTCGTCTCGACCGCCGCCAGCCCGACCGTGGCATCCCTGATCGGCACGGTCGGCCAGAAGCTCGGCATACAGACCCCACCGGTCGACGTGAAGGGCTTTCCGCCCGACGACCCCAAGGGTGCCGGGCTGGCCGCAGGCGCATTGCCGCTGGCGCTGGGCGGCTGGATCGGCGCGATGGTGATCATGCTCCTGATCCACAACAATCGGGTGCGTCTCGCCGTCGCACTGGGCATCTCCGTCGTCGGCGGTCTCGCGCTGGTCGCCACCCTGCAGTTCCTGATCGGCACCTTCGACGGCAACTATTGGCTGACCGCGCTGGCCGGCATGCTCGGCATCGCGGCCACCTGTTTCATGGTGCTCGGCCTCCGCGAACTGCTGGGCGGTCCGGGTCTCGGCATCGCGGCCATCCTGCTGATCTTCCTCGGAAACCCGTTGTCCGGCTTGGCGAGTGCACCGGAGATGCTGCCCCAACCGTGGGGCACGATCGGTCAACTGTTGCCGCCGGGGGCCACCGGCTCCCTCCTGCGTGACGTCGTCTTCTTCGACGGACACGGCATCACCCGACCGCTGATCGTGCTCGTCTTCTGGCTGGCCTTCGGTCTCGCATGCTACGGCCTGGGCGTCGTCCGGGCACAGCGACGCGCACCCGACACACCGGAACCCACGGTTCCCGACGGCGAGCCGGTCGCCATCGCCTAACGGCGACAACGCTCCTCCGGACACGACTCGGCCCCGGCAGTGTTCTGCCGGGGCCGGATCTCGGAATTGGCCTTCGTGGTGGTGATCTTCGTGGAGTTGGTCTACGTGGTCGCCGGTCAGCCGACGCGTTGCTGCAGCCAGGTCACCTCGGCCCCGGCGCCCCCCATGCGATACGACTCGAGCGCGTCATCCCATGCGGTACCCAGCGCAGCCTCGATCTCACCGGCGAGGCCGATGCTGTCGGGCTGCGATTCGAGCAGTGAGCGCAACTGCATCTCACCGATCACCACGTCGCCATTGGCGCTCATCGAGCCGCGCCACAGGCCGAGGCCGGGCACGTAGCTGTAGCGCTCTCCGTCGACGCCTTCGCTGGCGTTCTCGGTCACCTCGAAGCGCAGCGCCGACCACTCGCGCAGCGCCGTCACCAGGCGTGCGGCCGTGCCGACAGGGCCCGCCCAGTCAACGGTTGCTCGTTGCATGCCCGGGTCGGCGTCCTGCGCGGACCATTTCAGGTTGGCCCGTGCATTCAGGGTCGACGACAGCGCCCACTCGACATGTGGGCACAGCGCCACCGGCGCCGAGTGGATGTAGACCACTCCGGTCGCCATGTCCGCAAACTGGCTCAGATTGCGCACCTTGTTCACCTCCGGTTTCGACGAGGAACGTCTTCCCCAACACACCTCTCGAACCGGATATCACATTCGTGTGATTAATTGTGCCTCATGTGGCCCGTGTTGCGCCAGTTTCTGCAGTGGATTCACAGGATCAATTTTTCGGGGCCTCGGCCTCCCCCAGTCCGGCGACGACCGTGTCGTTGAACTCGCTCCACAGAGGCTTCGCCCAGGAACCGAACGGTTTGTCGGTGAGCACGACGCACGCGGCCGACAGGTCGGGGTCCACCCAGAGGTAGGTGCCCGCCTGACCGAAGTGCCCGAAGGTGCGCGGCGAGTTGGTCGCGCCGGTCCAGTGCGGGGTCTTCTCCGCCCTGATCTCGAACCCCAGTCCCCAGTCGTTGGGCCGGTGGCGGCCGTAACCGGGAACGAATCCGTCCAGACCGGGAAACGCGACCGACGTCGCGCGCGCCGCGAGTTCGGCCGAGAGCAGTCGTGGCTCCAGCAGTTCACCGGCGAATCGCGACAGATCGGCGGCAGTGGACCGGGCACCGTGGCCGGCCGGGCCGACGAGCGCGGTGTCGGTCAGCCCGAGCGGTTCGCACACCGCCTCGTGCAGGTAGTCGGCGAACACGAAACCGGTTGCCGCCTCGACGGCTTCCGCGAGGATCTCGAATCCGGCACTGGAATAGATCCGCTGTTCGCCCGGTGCCGCGACGACCTCGCGACTGTCAAAGGCCAGCCCCGACGCGTGGGCGAGTAGATGCGCGACCGTCGCACCCGGCGGTCCCGCGGCATCGTCGAGGCCGATCGCCCCCTCCTCGACGGCGATCAGAACAGCTTCGGCCACAAGCAGTTTGGTGACCGAGGCCAGCTCGAACACGCGAGTGGGGTCGCCGAATTCCTCGGCGACCCCACTCGTGGTCACAGTGGCGGCCGAAACGTGGTCGACCGGCCAATCCGCCAGCGTTGCAAGTGTGGACACATCAAGCAACGCTACCTGTTGGGCAGGATCAGCGATCCTCGTCGGTGTAGCGGATGACGCCGCGGATGTTGCGGCCCTCCAGCATGTCCTGGTAGCCCTCGTTGATCTGATCGAGCCGGTACTGCCGGGTGATCATGTCGGCGATGTTGAGCTTGCCCGCCTTGTACATCGACAGCAGCATCGGAATGTCCAGCTTCGGATTCGCTCCACCGAAGATGCTGCCCTGCAGGTTCTTCTGCAGCAGGGTGAGCATCGCCAGGTTCAGCGTCACCTGGTTCTCCATCATGTTGCCCATACCGGTGAGCACGCAGGTGCCGCCCTTGGCGGTAATGCTCATCCAGGTGTCGACGTCGGTGCCGTGCACCTCGCCGACGGTGACGACGACTTTCTGACACATCCCCCAGTCGGTCGCGTTGCCGATATCGTTCATCGCCTCCTCGACGGACGCGAACGCCTGCGTGGCACCGAACTTCAGCGCCTGCTCCCGCTTCCACTCCACCGGGTCGATGACGAACACGTTGCGGGCACCTGCGATCACTGCACCCTGCAGCGCGGCGGTACCCACACCGCCGACACCGACGATGGCGACGTCCTCGCCGGGTCGCACGTCACCGCTACGGGTCGACGATCCGTAACCCGTGGGGATACCGCAACCACACAGCGCGGCGACCTCGAAGGGAATCTCCTTGTCGATCTTCACCACCGACGCCTCGTGCACGACCATGTATGGCGAGAAGGTGCCCAGCAGCGTCATCGGGTAGACGTTCTCGCCGTCGGCGGTGTGGATGCGAAAGGTGTTGTCGGAAACAGCTTCACCTTGCAGCAGCATCGCACCGAAATCGCACAGGTTGGCCAGATTGGATCGACACCACTTGCACTTGCCACACGACGGGATGAAGGACAGCACGACGTGGTCGCCGACCTCGAAGTCGGTGACGCCCTCGCCCAGCTCCTCGACCACACCGGCGCCCTCGTGACCTCCGAGGATCGGGAAGCCGCCCATCGGGATGCCGCCGGTCATCAGATGATGATCCGAGTGGCACATGCCCGCGGCTTCCATACGGATCTTGATCTCGTGCGCCTTGGGATCGCCGATCTCGATCTCTTCGATCTTCCACGGCTGATTGAGCTCCCGAAGAAGCGCACCCTTGGTCTTCACCAGTTACCTCCAGAGTTTCTACCGAACGCGAAATCGCTTGCCTCGACCCTAGCCACTTTCGGACGAAAATGGAACGTGTTCTAGTCTCGGGGTCGGCGTCAGTTCGCGAGTCCGGCATCCTTGCTGCCATAAGTCGCGCGCAGATTCGGCTTGACCACCTTGCCGCCGGCGTTGCGGGGCAGCTCGTCGACGATGACCAGCTCTTTCGGGTGCTTGAACCGAGCGAGATTCTCGTTCAGGTACGGCTCGAGCTCTTCGAGAGTCAGGTCGTCGACGCCCTCCGCGGTCACCACGACCGCCACCGGAACCTCTCCCCACTTGTCGTCCGCCCGGCCGATGATTGCGGCCTCACTGATTTTCGGATGCCCGAAGAGCGCGTTCTCCACCTCGGCGCAGTAGATGTTCTCGCCACCGGAGATGATCATGTCCTTGGCACGGTCGACGACGTAGAGGAAGCCCTCCTCGTCCTGCCGGACCAGGTCACCCGAATGGAACCAGCCGCCCGCGAACGCATCCGCGGTGCCCTGCGGGTTCTGCCAGTAGCCCAGCATCATGTTGGGGCCGCGGTAGACGATCTCGCCGACCTGCCCGGGCTCGACGTCGTTCATCTCCGGATCGACGACGCGGGCGGTCACCGCGGGGACGACCTTGCCGATGGAACCGATCTTGCGCAGTGCGTCCCGGCCTTCGAGGACGCAGGTGATCGGCGACATCTCCGTCTGACCGAAGACGGCGACGTTCAACGCGTCCGGGAAGGTCTCGTTCATCGCGTTCAGCACGGTGTCGGATGCCGGTGCGGCACCCCAGCTGATGACGCGCAGTTTCAGATCGCGCGGCTTGGCCTGCTGTGCGGCACACACGGCCTGCCACTGTGCGGGCACCAGGAAGATCGACGTCGTGCCCTCGGCCTCGATGGTGTCGAGCATGTCGTTCGGGTCGAAAGCACCGAGCGGGTGGATGACCGAGAGTGCGCCCATGTAGAACAGCGGCGCCATGGCACCGAGTCCGGCGATGTGGAACATCGGCGCAACGCACGAACCGACATCGTCGGAACGGGTCTGCAGCGCCTGCAGACAGGTCACCGCCTGCGCCTGCAGGTTCTGGTGGGTCAGCATGGCGCCCTTGGGTTTTCCGGTGGTTCCCGAGGTGTACATGATGAGCGCGACGGTCTCCTCGGGGATGTCGACCTCCGGGAGATCCGACGCATCCTCGGCGACCAGGTCCTCGTACTTCAGATGCGCGTCGTTGTCGGTGTCCCCCACCACGATCACCGAGTCGATGGCGCCGGTGGAGGCAGAGACCGCGTCGGCGAGCGGCGCGAGCAGCGATTCGGTGACGATGACCTTGGCGCCGGAATCGCTGACCAGGAAGGCGATTTCGGCCGGGCTCATGCGGATGTTCACCGGTACCGGGATAGCGCCGATCAGGTTGGCACCGAGGACGGCCTCGACGTATTCGGAACGGTTGAGCAGGACCAGCAGGATGCGGTCACCGAACTGCACTCCCCGCCGGGTCAGCGCGGCCGCGAAGGCACGACTGCGACGATCGAGTTCACTCCAGGTGGTTACGGTACCCAGGAACTTCAGCGCCGGGCCGTCCGGATTCATGAACGCGTGCCGGCGGATCTGATTGTTCCAGTGGTTGCGGCGCGAACGCAGCGGTTCGGTGGTGAGATCGTTGCCTGCGTCGATCGTCGCGGTCATGTCGGTGTCTCCTTGTTGTGAGCGGAAAACGCGGCCAGCGAGGCCTGGAATTCAGGGGATTGCAGCAGAGTGGTCTGTCCGTCGAGTTCACGTTCGATGGCGGCCTCGAAGCCGGACATCGTGTGCGCGTCGAGTGCGGATTTCGTCATCCGCAGCGCGTTCGCGGGTACCGATGCCAATTTCGACACGACTCGATCCACGGTCGCGTCCAGCCCGGCACGGTCGGCGACCACGCGATTGATCAGCCCGGCATCGAATGCCTCTGCGGCCGGGAGCTTTTCGCCGAGAAGTGCCAGTTCGTTGGCTCGGGCACGGCCGACGGCCGCGGCCACGGACATCGATGCGCCACCGTCGGGCATGAGGCCGATGTTGACGAAGGCGAGCAGGAAGTAGGAGCGCTCGGTGGCGTAGATCAGGTCACTGGCGAAGGCCACGGACGCGCCGATGCCGACAGCCGCACCGTCCACCGACGCGACGACCGGCGCACGAACGGCACGGACCGCGCGGGCGAGTTCTGAACCGTTCGCGATGATCGCGCGGGCCGCCGTCTTGTCGATCCCCGTGCCCGATGTGCGCGGACCGGACGCCATGTCGATGATGTCGGCCCCCGCGCTGAAGCTGCCGCCCGCACCGTCGATGACCACGGCGCGGATGCCGTCGTCGTCCGCCCATGCGCCGAGCGTCTCGATCATCACGGCGGATGCCGCCGAATTGAGTGCGTTCATGCGATCCGGACGATCGATCTCGATCCGGGCCACACCCCGCTCATCGACGCCGGTGCGAATCCCGACGCCGGCTCCGTCATCACTCACGTGGGTGTGCCCCAATCATCCGACCCTGCGGCCGCATCTGTCCGGCCTCCCTCACCTTACACACATTGCGACCCACGTCACTAGAATCTTGATTAACTTATTAGCCCACAAAGGGGTCATGTTCTGCACACATTCGGGTTCTTGGGCGATCCGTACCGGTGAATCACAGGTCCGGTTAGGCTGGCAGACATGCCGACTCAGACGATCCGCCGACGCCCTGCCGACCGGCGCGCGCTGATCCTGCGTTCCGCAGCCCGCTCCTTCAGCGAGAACGGCTACCACGCCGTCCACCTCGATGACATCGCCGAGATCGTGGGCATCTCGACGCCGGCCCTCTATCGGCACTTTCCCAACAAGTACGCACTCTTCGCCGAGACGGCCCGCATGCTGGCCGACGCACTGTCCGAGGCAGTCGCGGCCGTACCCGCCTGCCCCGACGAGCCTGCCGCCGAGGTCCGCGCACTACTCGCCGCACTGACCGGCGCGGCGATCGAGAACCGGCGCACCGGCGGCCTCTATCACTGGGAGGCCGCCTACCTCACCGGCGACGACCTGACCTACGTCCACGATGTCCTCGTAGCGCAGCATCGGCGTATCCGGGCCGGCGTGCGCGCACTCCGGCCGGAGGTGGATCGTGGGACGAGTGACGTTCTCACCGCGGCGATGACGAGCACGGTGGCCAGCCCGGCGACCCACCGCACTCCCCTGCCGGCGCGCCAGGCCCTCGACCTGATCACCGACGCCGCGATGTCACTGACCGGCCTTCGGCTACCCGAGTCCGACCACACCGGCCCCACCCCGACCGCCGGACTGACACCGACATCGAAACGTGAAGTGCTGCTTACGGAGTCGATCCGTTTGTTCGCTGCCAAGAGTTTTCACGAGGTGACCATCGACGACATCGCCACGGCCGCCGAGCTTCCCGCGTCCGGGGTGTATCGCCATTTCGACAGCAAAGCGGAGATCCTGCACGCGGCGTTCTGGCGCGCGTCGGACCGCGTCTCCGCGGCCATCGCGGATGCGCTGGCGTCGGCATCGACCCCTCGCGAGGCGATCGTCGCGTTGGTCACCGGATATGTGAATCTCTCCGTGACGACGTCGGACATGCTGTCGGTCTACGTGACCGAGATCGGTTCGGTCGCACCCGCGCAGCGGACACGGCTGCGCAATCAGCAACGTCTGACCGTCGAGGAATGGGCCGCCTGGGTGAGCCGAGCCCGCCCGGAACTGCCTGCGGCACAGGCACGTTTCCTCGTTCAGGCCGTACTCAACGTGACCATCGACCTGGCCCGTCAATCCCGTCCGCCGTCGGCCGCCGCCATCTCGGCGATCGGTATACGGCTGCTGCTCGGCCCGTCAGACGGTGTCGAGGCCGGCGAGTAACCAGCGGCCGTCCTGCCGTTCCAGGGTCACCCGGACACGGGAGCTGTACGGAATCCCTTCGGGGACATCGGCGGCGACCTCCGGCGAGGTCACCGTCTGATCGAGTGTCACCAGCACGACGGCCTTGGAGTCGGTGAACGACGTGATCCCGGCATCGTTCGACACCGCCTTCGAGGTGCCCTTGGCGGCGGTGTTGCCGCGGCGCGCGTCACCGGACGCGGCGATGTAGCTCTTCGCGAAGTCGGGCGTCGAGATCTCCCGGATCCGCCGGTCGAGGTCGGCGTAATTCGCCGGATCGTACGTCGCGAGTTGTGCGGCGTACTTGCGGGCGGTATCCATCGCCTCGGTGCGCTGTGCGTCGGTGGCGACCGCGGGCGCGTTGCGATTGTCGACGTACTCGTAGGCCAGCCATCCCATTGTTCCGGCCAGGACGACGATCACGGCCACGAGCGCCGGGACCAGCCACGATCGGCGCCGGCTCGCGCCCCGGCCGGCGACTTTCGGTGCCGGTCCGTCCGGCGTCGACTCGACAGCAGTCGGTACGGATGGATCCGGCGCGGATTTCTCGGCCTTGCGGGCGGCTTCCTCCTTCGCCAGTTCGCGATTCCGGCGGTTCTCGGCGAGGAAGTCGTCCCCGTCGAGCGGTGTCGTCGAGGGACGCGAGGACTTCGGCATGCGACCAATGTAACGACCGACCGTCTACCGTGACACGAATGAGTTCAAGCGGAAGGATTCGGCGGCGGCCGCAGTTGTCGGAGGAAGTCGCCGCTCACCTGCGCCATCAGATCATGACGGCCGCGATCAAACCCGGCGAGTACATCCGCATGGACGACACGGCCGAACGCCTGGGCGTGAGCGTGACCCCGGTCCGCGAGGCACTGCTGACCCTGCGTGGTGAGGGCATGGTGAATCTCGCTCCCCATCGCGGGTACGTGGTCGGCGCGATGAGCCGGACCGACGTCGACGATCTGTTCTGGTTGCAGGGCGAGATCGCGGTGAAACTCGCGCTCCGGACCGCCGACGTGATCACCCCCGAACAGTTGGACGATCTCGACGAATACAACGAAAGACTGCGCGCCGCAGTGGATTCCGGCGATCCTTCCGCGGTGAGTGATGCCGAGTTCGAGTTCCACCGGGCACACAATCTGATCACGTCGAGCAGCAAACTCTCCTGGTTTCTCCTCAACGCGACCCGATACACGCCGGACCGCCTCTACTCGGCCGACCCCGGCTGGGCCGAGGTCGCTCTGGATTCACACACCCGCCTCATCAAGGCCTACCGCGCGGGCGATCGGGACGAGGTCGTCGCGCAGACCCGCAGGCAGTTCGTGGACGGCGCAGCACGCCTACTCCACCATCTCGAACAGACCGGGATCTGGGACGACGATGCCGCGGAATCGGCCACGGACGACACACCCTGACCCCCCTGTCGACAACCAGGCGTCGTCAGGTACTGTGTTTTTAACAGCGCCGCCCAGGGCGGGGCTGGTCACCCCCGACGACCAGTCCCGCCCTGGGCGGCGCACTTTTTCTGGGCATTCGTCCAAACAGGTGAATCGGCATCCGGATCGTCCCTGGTCGTCCACGTGCGACACGCCTCGGTCACTCGGATTGCATCATGCACGTGAGCCTCCCCAGCGGTGACCGCTGTGGATTCGTCCGCGACTCGGCAGCTCAAGGTGGGGCGGGTGGGGCTCGAACCCACGACCAGCGGATTATGAGTCCGCGGCTCTAACCGACTGAGCTACCGCCCCGAGCGAGGCCGTGTGGCCCGCGGGAGCACAGTACCGCACCGACGTTCCGCGGAACGCTCCCCGTGGACCGATGTCCGCCGAACAGGCGTTTTGTCCTCCGGGTGAGGGATGCGCTAGAGTCACATCTCGGTTCAAGGAGCATTCCCCCATAGCTCAATTGGCAGAGCATTCGACTGTTAATCGAACGGTTACTGGTTCGAGTCCAGTTGGGGGAGCAAGGAAAACCCGCTGGTCACAGCGGGTTTTCTGCTTTCATGGGTCCGTCGCAACGAGTGCCCGTGGGCCCTGCGTGGGCCATTGAATGCGCCTTTGTTGGCAGACCATTGACACGGCATGGCAGATGTGGATAATGGGGCGCATACGGACCCCACCGGTCGCCTGCGAGGGCGGTCGAGCGCGTTCAGGCGGACAGCCTGTGGAGCATCAGCGGACCTGGTGCGAGCGGGGGGATAACGACAGGGCCGCCGCATCGTGCGAGGCCCGCCGCAGAACTGATGCAATAGATCCGTGCGGAACACCAAGATCCTTTGGGAGTTCCGTCATGTCCACGACTGCCAGTCCCGTCGGCCTCGCCGACGACCTGCAGGCCTTCACCGTCCCCGAGGTGGCCGCCCGGCTGCGGATCAGCGAGCGCCAGGTGTGGCGCCTGATCGCCGCGGGCCGGCTGACAACGCTGTTCAAGCGGGAGCGCGGGGTGCCGGTGCGCGTTCCGAGCCCGTCGCTGCGGGCCCTGCTGGAGAACGGCCACACCGATGGCGTCGCCAGCTGATCCGCCTCGGTGCACAGGCCCCCGGCAGCACTGCTGCCGGGGGCTCGTTCGTTCTGCGGCGCGGGCAGCGGGACCCGGCCGCGCCGGGTTGGCTGGGGTCCGGCGGCCGGTGGGCCCGGCTGCCCCGGCGCGGCCGGGTACCGGCGCCGGGTACGAAATGAGGCAGCGGCACAATCTGTACCCGTGGGCCCGTACCCGACCGAGCCGGAGGGCGCAGGAAGCCATCGTCGGCGGTGGCGGTCCGGCAGCGGACGGTGAGGATGCCGCGGTGGGCAGCAGGCCCGGTCGGTCGCGCGCCGTCCTCCGGCCCGGCGGCGACCGCCCCGGTTCCCGTGGGAAGCACCCGCCTTCCTGCAGTGTCCTACTACTTGTCCTGAGCCGCTGAGTTCAGCAGCTCGCCCGGCGGCGATAGGACGGGTGTGAGGTGCAGGCTGCGGTGGGGAGCTTGGACGGGAGGCTGCTGGTGGGCTCGGCTGCCATGTCGGCGGTGGACCGGCGCGGGAGCATCCCTCGGAGTGCACCTCTCTCCTGCGTCTCGTGCTGCGGGTTGAGCAGCCATCGCACTGATTCGCGGGACGGTCAGGGAAGGGCAGCATCCGCTGGGAGCACCCGATCGGCAGCAGGGCCCCGGAGCAGGGCCTGGTCCAGTGGTCCAATGGGTGGTCCAGTCATTTTGCCCATTGGACCACCCATTGGACCACCCATAACGCCAGGTCAGACTATATTTTCTTCTTCACTGGTCCAATGGTCCAATCACATCGCACTTTTAATACATGTGCGCGCTCGTGCGCGCATGCGCGCGCTTTGGAGTTTGGGCCTCATCGATTGGACCATTGGACCACGCCCGTCGAAAACATGCTTCTACCTGCGCATACAGCTGGTCCAATGGGTGGTCCAACGCCGTTTTCGACTGGACCAGCGGGAGCGGCACTGGACCAGCAGGGGCGTCGAGGGCGGCCCGATCGTCGCCTTCTCCTCGTCGGGCCGAGGGCTGCTGGGTCGGTCCAGCACCGGCGTCGCGACGCTGGATCTATCAGGCCTCGTCGTCCCGGGACCGGTCGATCCTCGACCAGGCGGGCGTGGCCCGCTGGTCGAAGTATTCGACGTACTGCTCGTAGTGCGTCGGGTCGCTGTCGTGCTCGCTGGGGTGGATCAGCGGCATCCTCGCGCAGAGCCACTGCCAGACGACATGCGCCGGCATGCGCTGCCGGCCGGTGCTGCCGGGTTCGTCGATGTCGCCGCCGGTGAAGGCGACCGACTCGTGCGGATCGTCGGAGCGAGGCATCAGCAGCGTGGCTGGTGATACGCCGAGGCCTTGCGCGAGCGCGATCAGGTCGTCGACGTCGCAGCGGCGCCGGAGGTTCTCTATCTCTCCGATCGTCTGCTGGGCGAGGGCCCTGCCGTTGGCATTGACCTTCGCGGCCAGTTCCGCGGCCGTCATCCCCTGGGAGGCTCGGTGGAAGGCTACGTTGAGCGCAACCGTGCGGCCGCTCTCGCCGATCTCGACTTTCTTGGCAGGCATCGCTAAATCGTACGGTCTTGCACTGACTTCCTGTCTGCCCGACGTTGCCAACGTGTCGACGCTCGCTCGGCTGGGTCCGTGCTACCTTGGAAGCACGGATTAATCGGATTAATCCATATCCACCGACTAGGGAGGCAGCGATGGCCACAACGCCAGCGGACGTGATCGTCAGCGAACCGGTTCGAGCGGTGACGAGCGCACTGCCCGACGACATGGGCCTCAGCGAAAAGGTTCGCACGGAGACCGGCTTCGGGATCAAGAGGTGGCAGAAGCTGCTGCGGAACGCGGAGATCCCGTCGATCTGGATCGGCAAGCACCGCTACGTCCGGCGCTCGGACGTGCAGGCCTACATCACTAAGCAGTTCGATCTGCAGGCCACGTCGGCCTGACCATACAAGAAAAGCACCCCCGCTACTGGGCCTGCTGGTAACAGGTCCGCGAGGGTGCCTCTGATCGCCTGGAAGGAGCGATTAATGGGTACAACTACGCATACTACTGCATCCGCCTCCGATGGCGCGAGCGGCGCGCGGGACATGCGGGCGATGACTGAGGACGAGGTCATCGCCGCGGCCACCAAGAAGTTCCTGCGCGGGACGGACCGCCCGGAGGCGCTCCGAGGGAGCCCGCAGCGGGCCAAGGCCGAGCTGCTGAAGGCGACGAACCTCGCTCTCGCGGCGTGGTGCAAGGCCCGCGAGCAGGAACCGCGCGGGATCAGGGAGCTGTATCCGCGACAGGCGGCCGAGCTGCTCCTGGCGTACAACCGGGTCGTTCTGATCCCGACCGACGACGGCGAGAACCGAGACAGCGCGATGCTCGCGGTCTACGACGCCGACGAGGGCTGCCACGTGGAGGCGTTCGGCTCCTCCAACCGGTTGACGGGCTGGATGCGCGAGGTCTTCTATACCGCCAAGGGCTCGTACCTCGACGAGTGCCTGCGGGCGATCCGCGACCTCGCGCCGCTGCGGCGCCAGTGCGAGGACTCAGATCTGGTGTTCTTCGAGGACTGCGTCTACCACGTGTCCACCGGGGAGCGCGAGCCGCACTCGCCCGATCGGGTGGTGCTGTCCAAGGTGCGCACGCGGATGCCTCTCACCGAGCCTCCGCTGCCGGTCATCACCAGGGCTGACGGCACCTCGTGGGACCCGTGGAGCTGGCTGGTGGAAACAATGGGCTCAGAGCAGGGTGCTCGCACGATCTTGGAGCTGGTGAACTGGGCGATGCGCCCCCGCTCGTTCCGCGACGACAAGGTCGTCATGCTGTACGCAGAGGACGGGTCCAACGGCAAGGGCACTGTCCTTGAGATGTTGAGGTGCATCTTGGGCGGGTCGACGGGACGTCGGTGCGTCTCGATCCCGCTGGAGGCGTTCGGCGGGGCCACCGACAGCTTCATGCTGACCCAGCTCATCGGCGCGGTCGCCAACCTGTCCGACGAGTCGAACCCGGACGGGTTCATGGCGTCGTCAGGACTGCTCAAGGCGATCTCGTCGCACGACTCGATCCAGGTCAACCGCAAGCACAAGGATCCGGTTTCGGTCAAGCTGTACGTGCCGATGATCTTCAGCGTCAACAGGCTTCCGAAGATCAAGGACAAGACCGGAGCGGTCGACCGGCGGCTGTTCATCGTCAAGTTCAACAAGCGGTTCATGGACAAGGGCACCGAGATCGCCAAGGACCCGGCCATCAAGGCGGACTACGTCAAGCGCGACGGCGTGCGCGAGTGGCTCGTGTGGCAGGCCATGCAGCTGGGCGCCATCGACTCGCTGACGGAGACTGCCGAGGTGAGCGCGGCGCTGGACTCCTACCGCGAGAACAACGACAGCGTGGTCGCGTTCTGGGCCGAGTTCGGCGAGGTCTTCGCCGGGAGCGGACTCGATTCGCTGCCCCTGGACATGCTCCACGACGCGTACGTCGGCTGGATGCGGGGCACCCGCAAGGGTTCTGTCCCCGTCGAGAAGCGCGCGTTTCTGGACCGGCTGGTGCCGGAGGCGACCGGCAGCGGGCTCTGGCGCGACGAGCGGGACGGCAACGACAACCGCAAGAAGCCGCGCTTGACCGGCTGGATCGGCAGCGATGGGGCCAAGTTCGTCATCGAGCACTTCGGCGAGTTCGGCAAGGTGCGGCTCGTTCCTCGCGACGGCAACTCGAAGTCTGACTTCGAGGAGGAGCTGACCGGGTACGGCCAGCTGGCCCGCTGGACCCGCATGGTGAACACGCCGTCGGGCACGATCGCCAGGGCTCAGAGTCTGCCAAGCCGGTGCCCGGCGCTGACCCGCGTCACCGCGACCAAGTACGGCTTCGGTGAGTTCTACGCCGCTGCGTCAGCGGTGGCGGCGTCCGACCGCGCCGTGGAACAGGCCATCGCCGACGCCGAGCAGCAGCAGGCCCCGGCCACCGGCTCTGGCCGCCGTCCGGCCCACGAGACCGATGAGAGGGTCGCGGCAATCCTCGACAAATGGACCCGCGATCTGGCACGCGCCCCTGAGATCGAGGGCGGTGATGCCGCATGATCACCGTCTACAGCAAGCCCTCGTGCGTGCAGTGCACCGCGACTTACAAGGCTCTCGACAAGCACGGCCTCGACTACGAGGTGGTGGACATCAGCCAGGACCCCGAGGCCCGCGACTACGTGATGGCCCTGGGCTACCTGCAGGCGCCGGTCGTGGTGGTCGGCGACGATCACTGGTCCGGGTTCCGTCCCGGACGTATCGAGGATCTAGCGAAGGAGATGGTCGCATGACCAAGCCGAACAGGTCCGAGGAGCACAAGCGCGGGTACTACGCCGTGGTGCTGGTGGCCGGGGTGGCCCTGTCGGTGGCGGGCAACGCCCTGCACGCCCACTCGGTCACCGGCGGGTCCGTGCTGGCGTCGGTCGGCGCGGCGGTGTTCCCGCTGCTGCTGCTGATGATGACCGAGCTGACGGTGCTGACCGCCAAGCGGTTCGGCGGGTGGGTGCGGGCCGTGACCGCCGGGCTGGCCGCGGTGGTGGCCGTGATCTCGTTCGCGATCAGCTACGAGGCGCTGGCCTATGCCGCACGAGAGCTGTTCGGCATCGAGCGGCACCTGGCGTGGCTGGCGCCGCTGACGGTGGACCTGCCCATCATCGGGGCGACGCTGGCGCTGTGGGCGGCCAGCGACCTGATCCGGCGCGATCAGGCCGTGGTGGCCAACGAGCCGGCAGCGCCGGTGGCGGATGATCGGCCGATGCCGGTCGTCCCACCGGTCACCACCACCGTGGCGGATCGCCCATCACCGGCGATGACCGTCGTGGGCGATTCGGCCGCTCCGACCAGCCACTCGACCACCACCGGCGCAGAGGCGGCTGCCGTGGGCGATTCGGTGGGTGATCCCGTGGGCGACTCGGCCGACTCCGTGGTTGGTTCCGTGGGTGATTCCGGGGAACCACCGCAGGTCAGCGGGGGGGTGGCCGAGTCCACCGGCGAGTCGACCATCCACCACCAGCAGCCGGTGGCGAAGGCTCCGGCGGCCGTCGACGAGACCGCCGCAACCAACCAGTCGCCCACCGCGCCCACCGCCGCAATCACCCACCCGGTGGCCGAGTCGCCCACGATGGCGGCTGGGCCCGCCGCAGTGGCGGATCAGCCGCTGGAGTCGGCCGCTCCGGTGGACGAGTCGACCATCGAGCTGGCCAGGGCGGTCCACGCCGCCACGGGGACCATCAAGCCGGTGGAGGTGGTGGCGGAGGTCCTGCGGCTGACCGCTGCGGGCGAGAGCCAGCGGGCCGTCGCGGACGCGGTCGGCGTGGACCGGACGTTGGTGCGGAAGTGGAGGGCGTCCGGCGAGGAGCTGGCGGACGCAACCAGGCAGCCGCACGGCCGCCACTCGCATACGCTGGTGGAGTCAGTGCTCTGATGTGAGCAGATGGCTGCAGGCAGGCCCCGATCCCACCACGGGATCGGGGCCTGCTGCATTTGTCGGCGGCATTTATCCAGTGGGGTCGTCGGTCATTGTTTCGATGTCGATGTGCATTTCTCAGCGACATTCTTTCCGGGCGCTCGGGCATTTATTCATAACCATTTTCCTGCGTCCTGCGGTGCAATTCTTCCGTCTCTTTTCCGTGGATTTATCCCCGCCGATCGCCGGGCCGTCGACCAGGGGTTCCTTCCGGGGGCTGACGGCGCCGGTGACGGCTCCGGGCGGCGACCGCGCAGTTGCAGCGGCCACGAGGGGCTCCGCGGCCCGCAGCGGCCCGCTCAGCGGCCTGCAGCGATCCTCGGCCGCGATGGACGTGCGAGAGGAAGCAGGGCGGCCCTGGCCCGTGCCGGCCGGGCAACGACCTGATGGGCACCGGCATCCGCTGCCCATCCCCTTGCGCGTCCCGAGCCTCTCGGGCGATGTGACGACGCGCCCGCCACCGGATCGGCGGCCACAGCCGCGGGATCGCACCGGTCACTGATGGTGCCCGCAGAGGCCCCCGCACCGGCCGTCGAGGCCGTCAGGGGCCGATATTTGGCACCCTGACACCTGCGTCACGGCCAGAAGGCACCCAGCCAGTGAAAATGGCCTCTGACCAGGGGTTGAAATCGGACATAGCCAGCACCAATTCTGTTTCAGGCCCTCGGAACCGCTGGCGGTGGCTATGTGTTCGCGGCGGTTATTCGCAGGTCAGCAGGTTGCACAGGCGATTCGCGGCATAAACGGCGCGGTATGGCGCCGACGGAATAGGCCCATTAGTAATAAGGCGCCGTGACGCAGGGGCCATTTTTCTGCCGGTCGGCGGCGGTTCTCGGATGCGCGGCCGAGCCGGCGCGTGGGCGCATTCGGGGCGATGATCGCATCGTCGCAGGTCAGGGCCGTTTGTTGGCTGGGGGTCCAGGGGGGCGCAGCACCCCCCTGGTGGACCCCCGCGGACCCCGCGAGCGCCAGCGAGAGGGGCGTTGAACGGAGGCGGCGAAGCCGCCGACGTTTAACGGCGGGGACGTTCACCGTGGCTGCAACCTCCGGTCGCAGATGTTCTGGTATCGTGGCTCCCATGACCGAGGAGGCCAGCAGCGAAGATCCGACGGCGTCAGCCGTCGTGGATCTGACGGTGCTGGCCTCCGAGGTCGTCGCGGCGGTGACGGGCCCCCGGGGCCCGGAGCCGTCGCGATCCGCAGTGCGGGACGCGCTGCGACGGCGCGCCGAAGGCGCGACGTACGCGGAGATCGCCTCGGCGATCGACGGCGTCAGCGAGAAGCGGGCGGCGAGCTGGTGCCGGGCCGCGGCGCGGATCGATCCGCGCTTCGACGCCCGCGAGGCCAAGCCCCGGAGGGCGCGCAAGGGGGCGCAGCGGCCGGAGCTGGACAAGCTGATCGGCTGGCGCCCGCGCCACGGCACCCGGGCCGCGCTCCAGCGCCGATCGGAGGTCGAGGGCCGAAGCATCACCGTGATCGTGCAGGCCGCTGTCGACGCCTACCTGCAGCGCCGGACGGCCGGAGTGGAAGTGCTCGTGCGCGAGCAGCTGCGCAAAGGACTGAAAGAGGAATTGCGGGCCGTCGCCAAATCCGTCGGCGATCAAAGAATGGAACTGGCGCGCCAGGGGAACAATTTCAATCAGCTCGTTAAATTCACCAATCGGTACAAGGAATTGCCGGTGAGCGTCACCGGAGAAATGCAGCAGCTGCGCGCGGCGCTGGACGCCAACTCCGCGGAGCTGGCCCGGCTCCGGGCGAGCGTCGAGGCTCTGGTGGAGCGATGACCACCCTGGTGGGCAGCGCGGTCGACGACCCCGTGTCCCTCGACGGCTACATGGGCACCGCGCCGGCCCACGACCAGGACAACCCGCGGGGTCCGAGCCAGCGGGCGGAGTACGTGAGCACGGTCGGCGACTGCACGCCCGAGACTTTTGTCCCCGACATGCGGCGCACGGCGCTCGCCTTCGGGCAGACCAGCCTCGTCCGCGAGGCGTACTCCTACGTGCTCAGCCACAGCCACGAGGAGCTGGACCCGACCAACGACTTCCACGGCTGGCTCGCCCACCAGCTCGCCCGGGAATGGGTGGCGCGGACGTTCCCCGGCCGGCAGGCGAAGCTGGTCACCCAGCGCGACAACGGGCGTTGGGAGGGCGAGGGCGACGACCGCCGGTGGGTGGAGGGCCACTGGCACACCCACGTGATGGTGGCCAACGTCGCCGAGCAGGAGGTCACGCTGCGGTGGACGAGCGCCGACGGCGACGAGCTGGTCAAGCACTACAAGGCCGGGCGCGCCATCGACGGCGACATCAAGAACATCTATCGGCTCCAGGGCATGGTCGACGAGGTCGTGCTGGAGCAGTGGCGCTACGACAACGCCGCCTACGTGGACAGTTGCCGGCGGTTCAGCGAGGGCCAGGTGGCCAAGGCAGACCTGGCCCAGCGAGCAGCGCGCGGCTACTCCAACCACGACCAGGTGAGACTCAAGCTCCGCGAGGCGTTGGCGCAGTCCGACGGCTGGTCCGACTACGTGACCCGATGCCAGGCGATGGCCGTCGACGTCCAGGTGCACGGGCAGTCCGGCGTCAGCTACGCATGGGTCGGCGACGACGGGCTGGAGCGCAAGGCGCGCGCCCGCGGCAAGACCGGCATCGGCCCGGAGTTCACCAAGGCCGAGGTCGAGGCGCGATGCGAGGCCAACGCGGCGGCATTGGAGCGCGGCGAGACCCTCGACGTGCCCGAGCCGGTGCTGGTGCCGCTCACGCCGACCGTGGCACCGGACCGGCCCAGGCCGCAGTACCTCACCGTCGATGGCAAGCCGCCGTGGGACGACGAGCAGGCCCAGGCCGCCTACACCGAGCACGTGCGCAGCACTGGCGGCACCTACGAGGGTCGGGCCGCACAGGCACTGGTGACCGGTGAGCCGACCCCTGGAGTCGAGCTGATCCGGGGCGACGACGGTCGGGTGAGCGCCCGGGTCGACGTCGGCGAGGGGCCGTTGGCCGTCGACGTCGACGCTGGGATCGCTGAGCGGGTGCAGCGCATCGAGTCGCTGGAGACCGATGCGCGCACTCAGGCCGACGAGATCGTCACTGCGGCCCAGGTCCAGGCGGGCACCATCACCGATGCTGCCCGCGTCGAGGCTAGGACGATCAAGGCCGATGCCCAGACCACCGCTGACATGGTCAAGGCGAAAACGCTCGCCGACGCTCGTGAGGAGGCCGAGACCGAGGCGGAGAAGATCAAGGACGATGCTCGCACCGAGGGGCTCGAAGAGGGCTACGAGGCGGCTCGGGATGCCGCACGCGAGGAGGTCTCCGACGAGCTGACCGCCGCGCGCGAGAAGCGATCCGCGGCCGAGGCGAAACTGCTGGAGGTCTCCGGTCTGAGCCGGGAGCAGGCCACGGAGAAGGTGCTCGACGATTTCAAGGTGAAGGCCCGATCGACTCTGAAGCGGTACCCGGTGAACAAGGTCAGCTACGACGCCGACGGCAAGCCCGGCCGAGTGATCGGCGACGACGGCAAGCCCGTGGTGACCAACGCCTGGGAGCAGCTCAGGGTCGACATGGCGCAGGATCGGGGTGCAGGCAAGGACCTCACGCTGGGCCAAGCGCGTCAGGACGGGCGCACGTTCCGCAAGAAGGTTTCGGAGGGCGTCAGTCGCGGCCAGGGCACTGACAAGGGTCAGGGCGAGACCAAGGCCCAGAAGAAGAAGACGAACGAGGGGCTCGGGGCATGACGACACCGACGACGAAGGACGAGCAGACCGCACGGGCGTGCGTGGCCGAGGCGGTCGGCCTCGACGCCGAGGCCGCTCTGCTGGAGCGCCAGGCTGACGAGCGATACGAAGATGGTCCGCGCCTCTACGGCGGTGGGACGCTGATGCACATGCGCAGCCTCGACATCGCCGACGGCTACCGCAAGCAGGCCGCGACGCTGCGGCACAAGGCCCGCGAGTGGCGGGCGATAGCGCACTTCCTGCGAACGGGCGTGCGTCTCGACGAGAATGACTGGAGATAGTGATGAGCACCGAGAACGACACCGCGGCGCAGCGCCGCCAGCGCGAGGAGCGCGAGCAGCGGACCGCCGAGATCCGGCGGCTGCTCGATCAGCCGGGCGGCTCCGAGGAGGTGGCCAAGCAATTCGGCAAGGCCGAACTGTCCAGTGCCGAGTACAGGACTGCCCAACGCCAGCGTCAGGCTGCCCAGGCGAGGCGCCGCGAGGCGGCCGAGAACCGGGCTCGGGAATCGAGGCGGGGCGCCGAGGCGACCTCCTCCGGCGCCGACCGGCCGCGCACCCGGCAGGAGATGGTCGACGCGCAGCGCAAGTTCGAGCGGTCAAGTGTCAAAACCGAGCGCAGTCGCGACCGGGTGCAGTCGCAGTCGATGTGACCCGAGACGAGAACAGGACCCCGCACCGTGGTGCGGGGTCCTGCTGCTCGTGGTGTTCTCAGTCCTTCTCGGCCCTGAGGTTGGTGCGGGAGATGTCGTAGAGGCGCACCCGGACGCCGGCCATACCCCCCAGCAGGAGCCGCCCGTAGGAGATCCGGGGATCGGTCCGATTGCGCCCCGGTGGCAGCAGCTCGGCGTGGGTGGGCTGGACCATCTGGCGGCTCTGCGAAGCTCGACCACCTGCGTCGAGAGTGGTCACCACGCGCTCCTCGGGCGGTGTGGTCTCGGCGGCATCGCGGAGCATCTGGGTCTCCCCGGCACCGGGCAGGATGAGTGCGGCGGGCATGATTGCGCGGAACTCGTCGGCCGCGGCCTGGCCCCACAGCCGGGTGAGGCTCTTCGTTGACTGGAGCCCTAGACATAGGCGGATTCCGAGTCCGCGACCTTCTGAAATCCAGCGATTCACGTACCGGGCGGGGATCTGGGCGCCATTGACGAACTCGTCGAGGACGAACATCACCGGGTCGAGCCTGCCGACCCGCTTGCGCCAGTAGCGGACGATCTCGATGAGGACGGTCGAGACCACAGTGGGCGCGGCGCCGTCCATGCCGGCCACGATGTGCAGGGTGCCGCCGGTGGCCAGCATCGAGGGGTTGAAGACCTTGGCGCCGGGCGCTGCCGTCGACTCCATCGCCCACGCGCCCATCGCGACCTGCAGGTTGATGCCGATCGAGTCCCGCTGGCGCTCGTCCATCGCGCGTGCGGCCATCAACGAGTCCGCATGGCGCGAGTTCACCGAGTAGGCGCGCAGGTAGGCGGTGGTCCAGTTCGGTGTGGTCATGTCGACCGGCTCGGGTTCTTCGGGTTCTTCGGCTGCGGGCTCGTCATCGTCATCATCGAGGCCCTCCTGGGTCAGGCCGCGACCCTTGTTGTTGCTCTTCTTCTTGCCCTTCTTCTTGACTTTCTTCTCGTTCTCCTTGACGGCGTCGGGTCCGACGTTCTCCGCGGCTTCCAGCACCCAGGTGATGCCGCCGCCCCACACCCTCTCGCGGGTGTCGGGGTCGGTGTAGAAGCCACCGGCGCGCAGCAGGCAGGCAAGGCGCCTGCGAGCCAAAGACTTCCAGAACGCGCTGTCACCCGAGCCCTGGCCGTCGCCGCCGGCGCCGACGTCGCCGATCTGCATCAACAAACTGGCCATCTCCATCGCCTCGTCGTCGGTCTCGATCCACGCGCAGGGATCGATGCGCACCGGAGTGAGCGGCACACCCTTGATCTTGCCGTCGCGGATCTCGCCGGAGAGGTCCATGACGTACTGCGTGCCGAACTGGGCGCGACGTCGGATGGTCTCCTCGCTGAGGTCGCCCTTACTGGACATCACCACCAGCGCGCGCGGACCCCAGCGGACGCAGTTCGGCGCGAGAACGGTCCGACTCTTACCTGATCCCGTTTTTCCGATGACCGCCAAATGTGGTGCTGTATAAGCGATTTGGCCGTCAGCACGTCCGTAGTTGGCCTCGTCGGTGATGATGCCGGGCTTGCCGTCGGCCGAGTTCGGGACGTCAAGGAGTCCTGCGAACGGCTCGTCGGTGACCTCGTCGTCTTTCTTGGTCATGATTCTTCCTCCCTGTGCTCCCACCGCTGATTGATGGCCTCGGTGGCGCCCTCGGAGATTCGCTTGGCGCTGGCGCTCTTCTCGGCGGCGATGGCGTCGGCGAGCTCGTCGACGCGACCCAAGCCATTCAGCAGCAGAGTCCGACTGAACAGGCCGGCGCTCATGCCGGCCGCCTTGGCGGCGTCGCGCAGCGTAGCGAGCTCACTCGGCCGTAACGGCACGACCTGCTTGGCACTCAACTTCGACTCCGTGGACACGTGGTTCCCCTTCTGCTGGACATGGTGATCGCCTTTCTCGTCGGATCTTACGACGTACCCACCTTGGGTTCCGTATTGACTACTCTACCCACCTTGGGTAGCGTATGGTCAAGAGACACGGAAGGAGCCGAGATGGCGAAGGCGAAAGGTGCTGGGCGGCGGGTCAGCCCCCGGACCGCGGCGAAGGTGATCGGTGCGGTCGCGATCTTCGTCGTCGGGCTGGCAGTGGGCGGCGGATGCAGCAGCGGTGGCAGCGGCGTGGACCGCGACCAGGTGCGGGCGTGCGTCCCGATCACCTCGACGGCCCAGCTCGACGAGTGCCTGGACGGTCACCGGTGAGCCGGTCGGTGCAGCGCTGGGAGCGCCAGCGCGCGGCGTGGCTGGTCGGGCACTCCAGCGCCCACGGCGGCGCCCTGTCGGCGACGATGCGTCGGCGCGCGGAGATCCTCGAACGCTCGGCCCGTCGCGGCGAGCGCTCGGGCGCCGGCATCACCGCGACCGCGGTGCAGGACGAGATCAGCCCCGGCCTGTGGCATCGGCTGACCCACGACGGGGACGGCTCGCGCCACCACCGGCCCCGGTGGGCAGTGGCCGGGCTGATCATGGCGGTGTTCGCTGGCCTGGGTCTGTTGGCCGGGCACGGGGTCTACAAGATCCTGTGGCGGCGCAGCCCCTCGATCGGGCGCCTGTGGGCCTGGCCCTGGGCGGCTGCCGCGGTGTCGGGCGCCGTGATCGCATCGGTGCTCGGCGTGGGCTTCCGCCCGGCGCCGCACTTCGACCGCCACTTCCCCGTCAGCCTGGTCGACTTCGGCCCGTGGTGGGCGCTGCTGGTCTGGCAACTGGTGATCGCCGGGCTCACCGTGGCGGCACTGATCGCGCTGTGGGGTTGGCGCGGTGTGCCCGCCAAGGCGGTCGGCGCGCCGATCCGCAACGCCGACGGCACCTTCGTCGAGGTCAAGGAGGCAGACACGCTCGACCTCGACCCGTGGAAGGGCGAGCGTGCCGAGCCATCGACTTCCGAGCCGGAGCCGGAGAGCGCCTATGAGCGTTGGGAAGCCGAGCAACAGCGCGAGGCCGAGCTGGCAGCCATCTACGGCGAGGAAGTCCCCGACACCGATGACTACGACGATGAGGACTACGACGATGAGTGACCTGAGTGCCGACACCCGGCGACTGGCCGGGATGGAGTCCGAGCTGCCCATCACGCAACCCGTGTCGGGCACACGACCCGCGGCCACCAGCTCGACCGTGACCGGGCCGCAACGGATTTGCCGCGCAACAGGACAAGCGCTCGTGATCGGCGCCGGGGGCATCGCGGTGCTGGTCTGGACCCCACAGGGTCGAGGCGAGGCAGTGCTCTGGGCAGTAACCCTGGCCGCGCTGGTGATCGGCGTGCTGGCCCTGACCACCGTGCCACGGCTGCTGGGCCACTACAGCGGCCCGATCGCCCTGGCGGTCACCGGAATACGCGATCAGCGTGCAGCCGAGCGCGAGGCACGAGACGACAACGAGGAGAAGAAATGAGCAATCAGCAACCGCCCCAGCCGGTCAACGTCCATATCCAGACCGGCACCGGCGAGGTGATCAGGATCGTGGCGACCCTGATGGTCTTCGCCGGCACCGGGATGCTCGCGTGGGTCATCGCCCAGCAGGGCTACGCCGAGAAGATCGCCACGGTCCTCAGCGCCGCGACTGTCTTCGTGGCGGGTCGGCTCTGGTCGCGCGGGGTGCTGAGTCTGCCGGCGCGCACGGCACCGACCGGCGAACCCGATGCCGACGTGGATTTTTTGCGCAACGTCGGGCGGTCGGCGACCAACGTGTCCAGCGGCTACCTCTCGCGCTGCCCGCTGCCGGTGCTGATGCTGATCGGCCTGGCCTACGGCGGGGCGTTCTTGGGCCTGCGGGTGGCGATCACCGCGGCTTTGGGGGTGTTCGAGAACGTGTTCGTCGCCGGTGCGGTGGCGCTGGTGCTGGGCTCGATCGTGGTCATGCCGGGGCTGTTCCCCCGGTTCTTCGCCTCGCTCAAGAGCAAGGGCGTGGTGCGGCCCGAGCAGATGACACCGACCCCGGTCGCGCAGCAGCCTGTCGTGCCGAGCTACCAGCCACAGCAGACTCCCGCACCGCAGCCGATCCATCAGCCGCAGCCGGTGGCACCCGCCCCGGCCCAGACCGTCCCGACCAAGCGTGTGGTGCGCCGGGTGGTTGTCAAGAAGGAGGCCCCCGATGCCTGAATACGAGTATTTCGACGAGCGCGGAAACCCGGTCGATCCCAGCGAGTTCGGCGACGACGTCGAGGTCGTCGAGGAGGTGATCGAGGAGATCCCGGCAGTTGAGCCGGCACCGGTTACCCCTGATCCCGCGCCTGCGGCGCAGCCGCCGGCGGCGGGTCCAGTGACCGGCGAGAGCGTGACTGCTCCGGCGCGACGCGTGCCCAAGGCCGCTGTCGCGGTGGCCGCAGTCGTGGTGCTCGCTGTCGGTGGTGGCGTCGCTTATGGACTGCACAGCATCGGATCTCAGCACACCGCGGCGCAGATCAAGGAGCACGTGACCAGCAGGACCAATGCCGCCAAGACCACCGCGACCCAAAAGGTGCAGGAGGTCACGCATCCCCCGATTGACGTCTGCAATGACCTGGCCAAAGCCCTGGTCGACAAGAGCGTGTCGATCCCGGCGTCGGCGTCGATGCGGTTGCGGGTGATCCACGCCGAACCGGTGCCCAGCCAGGTCTCCTCGGCGCTCAGGAGCGAGGCTGAGAAGGTGCAGATTTTGCAACTGTCTGCGAACTCCTGGGCCGTCTATCTGCCACAACCGCAGCAGCAGGGCCCGGTCGATGATTTCTCGCCGCGGACCCCGACGAAGCAGACTTGGTGGAAGATCCCGGTCGACACCAGTGGTGACGGCCTCCGGGTCGGCGCGGCGGTGTCGTGGCCAGGTGGTGACACTGATGCCGCCGGTGCTTGCCCGTCGGGCAAGGCCGGCACGTACGCGGTGACCGGTGACGTGCCCGCCGATGCTGCCGGATTGCGCAAGGGACAGGCGGACGTGCTGGCGATCAAGGGCGATGCATCCACGGCGACCGAGACCTCGACCACCGGCACCGCTGCGACCACCACGACCACTGCTGCGCCGCAGGATGACTCGGCCAACCGGGTCCTGGCGGTGATGGGCAGCAGCGTCGTCGAGGCCGCCCTCGAATACGTGCCGGCGCAGACCGGCGCCGCGACCACCACCGAAGGGAGGTGATGCCGACCGACAGCCTCACCACGCGCATCGCCCCTTTCTACCGTCCTGAGCAACAACACACATCGGCAACAACCCTCTAGGAGAACCGAATCATGAAGACCAACACCAGCACCCGTATCGCCGCCGCCGTCCTGGCCACCGGGGCCGCCGCGGCCATCACCGGCGGTGTCCTGGGCACCGGAGCGGCCAGTGCCGCGGTGCCCGAGCAGGGCAACTACACGCTGATCCTCCAGGCCCACCTGCCGGCGTCCACCGGAGTGCTCGGCATGGTCGGCATCCCCGTGGGGGCACTGCCGGCGTCGATCCACGGCGACACGCTGACCATCGCCGGGCAGTCGGGCACCCTGACCGCCTTCCACGGCGGTCGCCTGGACGCCGACGGCGAGCGGGCCGTGATCGCCGGAGTGCCCGTCGTCGTGTGGAGCCCGGAGCCCGGCGACCCCGTCCTCGACGTCGACATCAACGGCATTCCCAACGCCGCCAACCTGCGCTGAGCCGCACCACCACCATCTGATCCACACCGGGGCGCGTGCCCCGGTGTGGGCGCCCCCGGCAGGGTGAGTGCAGATACTAGATAGATAGGAGGAACCGATGGACGACAGCAGTGACGACCGTCGTGAGGCACTGCGGCGCCGACAAGATGGCATGGAGGCCCGGCGTGCGGATCTGGCCGATGCCGATGAGCGCCGGGCGGCGCAGCGCGAGCGTCGCGACCGCACTCGGGCGCAGGTAGCCCAAGGCCTTGGCAGCCTGACCAGCGAGTCGCCGATGATCGGTATCCCGGCGGCGTTGGTCGTGGCTTTCCTGATGCGTGAGAAGACCTCGGCTGGTGAGTCGTTGGCCGACGCTTACGAGGCTCGGCTGCAGCGGATGGGCCGTCGGGGTGGGCTGGCCGCAGTCGGCGGACCCGATGACACGCTGAGTGCAAGCGACGGTGAGGAGATGGACCACTTCTTGCATACGACCACCACTGCCCAGGGCCAGAACGCCATGGTGGCCTGGGAGCAGTCGCCGGAGGCGACGCAGGCGTCGCATGACTCTCTCGCGTCGATGCTAGGAGACGTGTCGGCTACCCGACCCACATTGCCGTCGCATCTCAAGGTCGCCGGGGCTGATGATGCTGCGCCGCAGCAGGAGTCGCCAGATACTAGGCCTCGACCCGGTGGTCCGTCCTACGGCTGACACCGCTATAAAACAAGATCCCGCCACCTGGCTAAGGTGGCGGGATCTAGTTGTCTACGCGAGGATCTCAGGGTCGGAGTCTGCGACCCAGGTCACTGACCGCGTCCGTGATCGCCCAGCGGGTCCGCTGCGAGTTGACCCACGCCGCGTGATCGCTGGCCATCTGCGCCTCGTGGGCGGCACGGCGGGCACGGCGCTGCCGTGACCGCTCGGCCGCCTGGTTGCGGGCGGCGCGCTCGTCATCTTCGAGCACCCGGATGGCACCACGGACCGTGCTCGCGCGCTCGTCCTCGATGGCGACGACGATGGCGGTGAGCACCATCGACCGGGTATACCCACTGGGCACAAGCTGCGGCCCGCCGAGGCCGTCAAACGCTGCCTTGAGCTGGCGCAGCTCAGCGGAAACGCGCTGATGAGCGGGCGATCCGGCGGTCAGGCCACGCAGGGCTGCCCAACGCTGCTCCGTCGCCTCGACGACCTCGACGAGGCGCCACAGCGTGGAGATGAGCTGATCGCGGGTCATAGTCGCATGGTAAACCCGGGGTGCGACAGTGAGGGCCATCGTCATTCGATCATCACCCCCTCCCAACCCCCACCCAGGGCCGGGGACCCCGGCCCTGCTGGGCACGCTGTAGGTCGGGCCCGATGCACCAGGTGGCAGCGGCGGCGGCTCGCCGAACGGGTCGTCGTAGGACATGCGGCGACGGTATCGGCGGGGTCTGACATCTAGCCCGCCCGTGCCACGGCCCGGTGCACGGTGGCGCGGGAGACGCCGAAGTCCGCCGCCAGCTCGGTGATCGAATAATCACCCGTGGCGTGCAGCTCGACCAGACGCTTCTCCTGGTTGGGCGGAAGTTTCGGCCGTTTACCCTTGAGCCGACCTCGGGCTTTGGCCACGGCCATGCCCTCCTTGGTGCGCTGGCGGATGAGGTTCGCTTCAAACTCGGCGAACACGGCCAAGATGTCGAACATCATCTTGCCCATGGGGTCTGTCGGATCGTAGGCGGAGTTTCCGAGCCGCAGCGTGACGCCGCGCTCGGCCAGCTCGTCGGCGATGTCTTTGGCGTCGCGGATCGAGCGCGCCAACCGGTCGAGCTTGGTGACGATCAACTCGTCGCCTGCGCGGACCGCGGCCAGAGCGGTGCGCAACCCCGGCCGGTCGCGGTTGGTGCCGGTGAGGCCTGGGTCGACATGGATGTTCTTCTCGTCGACGCCGAGCGCTGTAAGGGCGTCGAGCTGCGCGGTGAGGTCCTGACCTCCGGTGCTGACGCGGGCGTAACCGATCTTCATGCCTCAAATGTACGTTAAGGGTACCTTCAATGCGACTCTCTGCGTACAGGTCTTACGGACGCTTTTCGCCCCTGTTGGAGGTCCCGGCCGCGAAGTGTCCGTTCACCGACCGGCTTGCGAAAAGGCCCCGAGGGCTAACAAGTCGAACAGGTGTGCGACGCACGCTATCGTGTTCGCAGACTCTGTCGTACCTGCGGAATAGGCTTGCTCCCAAAATCGATATGCCCACAAGGAGGCCCTGCCATGAGCAACGACAACAGGCGGCACGTCGTTCCGGACACCAACGGCGGTTGGAACGTGCAGAAGCCCGGCGGGAGCCGGGCAAGCGCGCACACCGACACTCAGGCCGAAGCGATCGCCCGAGCCAGGGAGATCGTCGGCAATGCCGGCGGCGGCGAGGTTCGCATCCACGGCCAGGACGGGAAGATCCGGGACTCCGACACCGTGGCGCCGGGCAGTGACCCATTCCCGCCGCGGGACAAGCGGTAGGGACCGAGGGTGCAGCACATTCACTACGACCTGGGCCAGCAGAGCAAAGGGGCCACGGTCGTGGTCTCCCTGGACAAGCAGGCGAACGTCCTGCTCATGACCTCCTCGGACTACCGCTCATACAAAGCGGGCCGCAGGCACCGCTACTACGGCGGCCTGGTCAAGCGGTCTCCTGCGCGCATACAGATTCCGAGCAACGGGCGGTGGGTCGTCGCCATCGATCTCGGCGGCGGAAGCGGCAAGATTCGGTCCGGGATCAATGTGGAGCCCCCGCCACGCGGCAACCTTCCGACGTTCCGGCAGTCGTCGAGCGTGGTCCGCGACATCCAGGTCCGCGAGCCCGTCGAGCCGGTGGGCGACGCCCTTGGCGGCCAGACCTGGGACGTATTCCTCTCGCATGCCACCGAGGACAAGGACTCGATAGCCGTGCCGCTGCGCGACGAGCTCGCTGAGCGCGGCGTCCGGGTGTGGCTGGACAAGACCGAAATCAAGATCGGAGACAGCCTGCGCCGCAAGATCGATGAGGGTATCCGGTCCAGCCGGTTCGGCGTCGTTGTGCTGTCGCCGGCGTTCTTCGCCAAAGGGTGGACGAACCACGAACTGGACGGCCTCGTTACGCGCACCGTGGCAGGCGAGCAGACGATGCTACCGATCTGGCACGACGTGACCGCCGAACAAGTCAGAGGCTACAGTCCGTCGCTCGCCGACAAGCGGGCGCTGAGTACCGGCGAGTTCAAGATCGCCGAGATCGCTGACCAGATCGCTGAAGCGGTCGTCGGCCCAGTAGCGGACTAGCCGAGACACACGCGCCAGGCTTGCGCGGAAAGCCGCTGCCTGAAGCTGCGCGTCCAGTGTCTCAGCTATCGGGGACCAGGATTACGTGCCGCACCGGTGCGCGGGGGCTGGATATAGTTAGCGGCATGCGTTATATCGATTCTGGGTCCCGTGATCCGAGGCATGCGCTGGGCACATGGTTGGACAGCGAGTTGATCGGGGGTTCGGGGCCGACTGCGCTCCGTGTGCAGACGGGCTTCTTCGGATCAGGTGTTCTCGGCTACTTTGAAGATGCGCTGCGGTCGCTTGCGCAGAGTGACGGGCACACCAGGTTTCTGATCGGCTCGAATGACGGGCAGACCTCATACGACGCTATGGCGGACCTTCTCGTAGTGACCGGTGCGCCACGCACTGGCATGGAGCTCGGGATAGTCAGTTATCAGACGGGCTACTTCCATCCCAAGGTCATCCACATCACGCGCGCGGACGGATCTTCCACGGCTTACGTCGGATCGGCGAACCTCACCGGGTACGGCGTCACGTCTCTGCACGTCGAGGCCGGGTTGATCATCGACAGCAAATCAGACCCATCCGCGGTGCTGGACTCGATCGCCGACGCCATCGACGACTGGTTCGTCAGCCCCAGGTCAGGGTTGTACGTAATATCCAACCCTGCGGATTTGACGGCGCTGGTGCAGGCTGGTGTCCTCGACGTCAAGCCAGCTCGAACGAGACGGACGATCACCTCCCCGGGGGGGAGCAAAGCCAGCCCGAAGCCAACGGGGCATACCCTGTCCACGTTAGTCTCGGTTCCACTAGTGCACGCACCGCTACCGTCCCGAAAGTCTGGCGGTGCCGCCGGATCGACCTCAGGTGGTCATCCCGGGCCCGTCACTCCGACTCCTCCCTCGACTGCGCCGGCCCCGGCCGTCATCGTTCGTCAGTGGAGCAAGAAGCTGTCCAGATCGGACGCTGGCCGTAAGCCAGGAGCCGGGGCCAACTCACGCGGAAGCATCCCTCTAGGGAAGGGTAGCCTGGTTAATCAGAGTAAAGGTATGAACCAGGTGGACTTCTTCGTGTCTTTCCTTAGGAACCAGTTGTTCAGCCCGCTTGTTTGGACCCATAGCGGCAACAACAGCAAGGGCAACCCCATCGACACGACGCAGGTGCCGATGCACACCACGATCGGTGGGAAGTACTACGGGCTGATCACTCTGAAGGTCAGCACTGACCCAGACAGAATGCAGGGGACACGAGCTGTACCTATCAGTCAGCTTCACACTGAGCCGATCGCGGACATCTTAAAGAGCGTTGACGTGACCGGTATGCATCTGGAGATCGCGCTCGACGTCAATGATGATTACTGGCTCACTATCGCGTGAGGTCAAGCAGTCTTGCCCTTGGCCCGCCCGTTGCGCCTGTCACGGAGAGTGACCCAGGCAGAGCGTGCCGACGCCACCTCCTCCGAGGTAAAACCAAGCCCGTCGACGAGGACAACCTGATCCACGGCGTCGAGAGCGTCGTCGATGCGCTTGGCACGAACGAGCTCGTCGACCTTGTCGATCAAGTCACCCGGTACCAGCCCGGGGTCTGGGACGCGGAGTTCCTCGGCCTCGCTCGGTTCAAGCTCCAAGATCCCGCCGCCGTAGCTGCGGCCGATGATCTCACTCATGGCGAAGGTGATCGAGTTGAACGATGCCGTGGCCAGGTGAGGTCCGCTGACCCCGTCGGCGAGCCGCATCCGGTGCACGGTATCGGTACAGGTAGCTGACGTCTTGTTGGCTATGACCCGCGGATGGGTGTGAATCTGGCGGAACATGAAAGCGTCGGCTTCCCAGATCGAGGGCACTACCCACCACTGCTTGCGGATGCGACATTTGTAGCCGGTATGGACATCCTGCTCCTCGCCGAGCGCAACGTACTCGCGCAGACCGCGGTGCCGTGACAGCGTGACTCCACGCGCATCAAGGAGCGATTTGCGTCCGGTTGCCTGCTGATGGTCGTCATCGGTGTAGACGATTCCACTCAGTTGGGCCGAACGCGCCACGAGAGGGATCGTCAGATTGCTCACACGGTGCGCCTTCGCATCGTCCGGAGACATGACGAAGAAAGAGTTTCGCCCGGTCACCACGCCGACGTCGACGGACGCGAAGTTGTCCATCGCGTGCAGCCGGTCGTCGGACCGCAACGACCGGACAGCTTCGACCTGAGTGGGATCGAGATGGTACTTCGTCCACTTCTCCCGCTCGTGCAAGGGTGCCCGGACATGCGCTGCACCTATGTCAAGCGTGGCGAGAGATGCGGCGTCGTCGACTTCGATGACCTGAATCCGCGCTGGACCCTCTCCCCTCACCGCTAATAGAAGTACAACTTCTTGGAGGATTCCAGGGAAGACCAGTCGCTTGAAGGTGACGACGTTTACCTCGGCGCAGTTGTCAACTAGGAACTCACGCAGGCCAGCGGCGTAACCGACCTGCATCAGCTCGGCGGGGATCACCAGACCGATGCGACCGCTCTTACGGGTGGCGAGAACTGAGCCGACGACGAAGGGCACCCAGGCATTGGTCAGCTTGTTGGGCCGCATGTCGACCGAGCGCATGAGATCGAGGGCGTTGGTGCGAGTGGGTTCGGTCCAGTTGCCGAAACGGATATACGGCGGATTCCCTGCGACGCCGTCGAAACTCTCGCGTTTGTCCTGATCAAACCAGCTGAAGAAGTCATCGACCTCGACCTTGACCCCGGTCCTGGCGACGGCGGCCGCAGCCTCATCGGGGAACAGTTCCACACCTTGGACCTTCTTCGACAGCCGCGAGAGCGGCTCGAGTATGTTCCCGTCGCCGCATGAGGGTTCGAGCAGTCGGCAGCCGGCCTGGGCGACCCAGCCGGCAACGAACTCTGCTATCGGCGACGGTGTGTAGTAACCGCCGCGAAGCTTGTCGTCCGTCGGGACGGCCTTCGTATCGAAAACTGTCAATGCATGCTCCTGGCGGTTGGATGAATAGTCTCATTGTATATGCAAGTGAACGTAAGTGTGTAGTTGGCTACACATTCAGAGCTAGCAGCCTATACCATGACTGGCATGACTGTGGTCGAACGAGCCGAGAGGAAAACCGCGCTCCTGAGGCAGACTGTGGGACTCGTCGAACGTCTTCGTATCGTTGAGGCCGAACACGCCTCGTTGATCAAGCAGCGGGATGACCAGTGCCGGGAGCTGAGAGCCGCCGGAGTGGCCATCAAGGAGCTTCAGGAGGCCTTCGGAGTGAGTCGCAGCCGGATTCAGCAGATACTCAGCGACAGTTAAACCTGAGTGCCACGTGAGATAGCAGCATGGTCAGCTGCCGCAGTTCAGTTCCAGTCAAACACATTCGCGACAGTCTGATCCAGACGGCCTGATAGTCCGGCCGCAGCCCGTCGGCAGCCGCCACCGCCAGCTCGGCCTGGGCCAGCGCGTTGATCGCGTTGCCTAGGGCTAAGTGCGCTCGAACTCCGCGTCGATCTCGGCCTCGGTCATCGTCTCGTCTTCGTCCACCCCCCAGTAGATCGTGGAAGTGCGCCGTCGCGCAGCGGAACCGGCGACGGAACTTGGGCGGCGGCGTGGTCATCGGGTGCTCCCGTCGGCTGCGAGGGACAGGGTGAAGTGATCGCACGCGGGTACGGCCATCGGGCGTCCGGATGCACTGCCCAGCACGGTTGTTGTGGTGCTCAGGCTTGGCCAGCTGCTTGGCGAGCCAACTTGTCGGCCCGCGAGCCGGCGTGCTGATAGCGCATGGCTGCGGCGACGCTCGTGTGTCCGAGCCGAGCCATCACCTCGGCCAATGACGCGTCGGACAGCTGCGCGTAGCGGGTGCCGTGGTAGTGCCGCAGCGAGTGCAGCTGGAGGTCCGGACGCCCGGCATCGTTGCGCGCCTTGATCCAGTGGTGGGTCCACGAGCCGTGCGGGAGCGGGTGGTCGCCGGTGGCGTCGGTGAACAGCAGTTGGTCGGGCGCGGTGACGGTGGTCAGGTGCGAGGCGAAGATCAGGGCGTCGTCGCCGTAGAACGGCACGGTCCGGCGACCGGCCTCGGTCTTGGGGCCCTTCTCGCTGCGGCCCTCGCCGGGCACGTAGGTGATCGCCTTGTCCACGGTGACCCGTACGCACTCGACCGCGCCGTGGTCGTCGTGCTCGATCACGAAGTCGCGCTTGCGGAACGCGGTCAGCTCGCCGAAGCGGCCGCCGACGGCGGCCGCGAGGATCACCAGCGGCTGGAGCTGCAACGGCATCGCCGAGATGACGACGGGCAGCTCGGCGTCGGTGGGCGGATCGCGCTTGACGCCGGTGCTCGCCTTGGCGTCCTTGATCCGACAGGGGTTGCGCGCGATCACGCCCCGGTCCTCGGCGTCGAGCATGATGGTCTTGAGGTGCTCGTAGCACCGGGTCACCTGGGTCAGCTTGCCGCTCTCCAATTGCTCGTCGTGCCACGAGCACACGTCGTCGTAGGTGACCTCGCCGATGGGCCAGTCGGCGAAGTGGTGCAGCCGGCCGCCAGCGGTCGCGCGCTGGCCGGGGGCCTTCGGCCTCGGTCCGTGCCAGTACAGCCGGTAGTCGTAAGCGGTCTTGCCGCCGAGCTTGCCGGCGCTGACGCGCCGCTGGACGTACTGCTCGGCGTACTCGCCGACGGTGATCTGCCGTCGGGCGGCTTCGGCGGCTTTGGCGGCCTCGGCTTCGGCCTCGGCCTTGGCCCGCTTCTTCGCCTCGTCGGGGTGGACCCAGGTGCCGTTCTGGATCTCTGCGCGCCGGGCGTTGAGCCAGTCCTGCGCCGCGGTCTTGGTGGTGAACGTCTTCGGCGCCGGGATGCGATCGGTGCTGCCCGGGGTCGGGTCGGGGTACCGGGCGCGGAAGCGCTTGCTGGGCAGTGGGTCGATCCGTCCGAACTCGCGTCGCTTGGCCATGGGCTGCTCCTTGTCGTCGTGGGCCCCGTGGGCCCCGCGTGGGCCATTGGATGCGGGAAGTTGGCATATTTCAGCTATATCCTGGCACACCATACCGCGCTGACCTGCGATAAATGACTCTGACCAGGGTAGCACCGACTGGTTCGAGTCCAGTTGGGGGAGCAAGAGATCCAGGTGAGGCGCCCTTCGGGGCGCCTTTCCTGTTTCCGGGACGATCGGCCCGGAGCCTCGGTGTCCCATGACGCCATGTTCGGTTCCTGCAGATGTCACACCCCCGGCCTACCGTCGAAGGCATGGCACTCAACAACGACGAACGGCAGCGATTCCTCTCCGGTCCGCACATCGCCGCACTGGCAGTGGAGGCCGGCCCCGACCGGGCACCTCTCGTGGTGCCCATCTGGTACCAGTACGAGCCGGGCGGCAAGCCATGGATTCTCACCGGGACCGACTCCCGCAAACTGAAACTCATCCGCGAGGCCGGGCGGTTCTCCCTGATGGTGGAGACCGTGGACCCGTCGATCCGCTACGTCGCGGTGTCCGGACCAGTGGACGGCTACGCCGACGGCACGCGTGACGACCTCACCGAGATGGCGTCGCGCTATCTGCCCGCGGACAAGGTCGCGGGCTACGTCGAGTTCGCCACCGCCGACCACGGCGCCCAGACCAAGGTGACACTCGATCCGGAGCAGTGGGTGTCCGCGGACCTCGGCAGCGTCTGATCCACTACGACGCGGGGTCTACCGCCTGCTCGAGAAGGCTGCGGCGGTAGGACTCCAACGCCACCAGGTCGCCGAACACCGCGTTGTAGCCGTCGGGGTCCTCCCCCGGCGCCATGCGACGCAGTTTCGACTTGATGTCGGCGATCTGGGCGCCCACCCACACCTCCTGCAGGCGAGCGAGGACGCTGGAGATGTACCGCGGGGTGTTGGCCTCCGACACCGGCATCGACTCGACAGCGAGTTCGGTGACCAACTGTCCGAGAACCGGATCGTCGACGGCGTTGTGCACCGCGTCGACCCACTGCGCACCGCCCATACCGCTCGTGGTGCCGCCGATCTCCGACATCGCCGCGCGGATCTTCGCGTAGGCGGGTTCGGTGAAGCACTGCAGCGGAAGCGAATCGAAGACGGTGCCGGCGATGCCGGGATACTGGAGCGCGGCCTTCAGCGCCTCGCGCTGCGGCCAGAGTCGCGGGTCGGCGGTCAGTGGGCGGGCAGTCGGAGCCGACGCGGCCTCGGGACGCTGGCGCCGCGCAGACGCCGCACTCCCCCGTTGTCTCGCCGATCCGTTGGTGCGCGCATGGCGGGCGCCCTCCTCGCGCACCCGCGACAGCACCTGTCCCACTTCTTCCCAGCCCACCCAGCCGGCCAGTTGCCGGGCGTACTCGTCGCGTAATGCGATGTCCTTGATCCGGCCGACGACCGGCACGGTGTCCCGCAGGGCGTGCACGCGACCCTCGGCGGTGTCGAGATCGTGAGCGGCCAGCAATGTCTTGATGGCGAACTCGAACATCGGGACGCGGCGCGCGATGAGATCACGAACCGCCGCGTCGCCCTTCTCCTGGCGCAACTCGCACGGGTCCATGCCGTCCGGCGCGATGGCCACGAAGGTCTGCCCGGCCACGCTCTGCTCGCCCTCGAAAGCCTTGAGCGCCGCCGCTTTTCCCGCCTCGTCGCCGTCGAAGGTGTAGATGACCTCGCCACGGAAATACGAGTCGTCCATCATCAGGCGACGGATGAGCGCCAGGTGATCCTCACCGAAGGCGGTGCCACACGAGGCGACCGCGGTCGTGACGCCGGCCAGGTGCATCGCCATCACGTCGGTGTAGCCCTCCACGACCACCACCTGATGTCCTTTGGCGATGTTCTTCTTGGCGTGATCGAGCCCGAACAGCACCTGAGACTTCTTGTACAGCATGGTCTCCGGCGTGTTCATGTACTTGCCGAGGTTGTCGTCGTCGAACAGTTTGCGGGCGCCGAAGCCGATGACGTCGCCACCCAGATTGCGGATGGGCCACAGCAGCCGCCGGTGGAAGCGGTCGATCGGGCCCTTGCGTCCCTGCTTCGACAGGCCCGCGGCCTCCAGTTCACTGAACTCGAAGCCCTGGGACAGAAGGTATTTCGTCAACACGTCCCAGCCGGCCGGCGCGTAGCCGCAGCCGAACTGCGTCGCGGTCGCGGCGTCGAAGTCCCGCTCGGTCAGGTAATCGCGGGCGATCTGCGCCTCCGGCGACCGCAACTGCTCGGCATAGAACTTCTGCGCGGCCGCATTGGCCGCGACGAGCCGGGCGCGGGTGCCACGATCCCGCTGGATCGCGGTGCCGCCACCCTCATAGTGGATCTGATAGCCCAGGCGGTCGGCGAGTTGCTCGACTGCCTCGACGAAACTGATGTGCTCCTGCTTCTGCAGGAACGAATACACGTCGCCACCCTCGCCACAGCCGAAGCAGTGGAAATGTCCGTGATTGGGCCGCACATGGAAGGACGGGGTCTTCTCGTCGTGGAACGGGCACAGGCCCTTCATGCTGTCCGCACCGGCGCGGCGCAACGCCACGTAATCGCCGACGATGTCCTCGATGCGGGTCTGCTCACGGATGGCCGTGATGTCGCGATCGGGAATCCTGCCTGGCACGACGACCAGTGTAGTGCTAACCGAGATGTGCCTGAGCGCCCGAGTTCTGCCGGTCGGTCCGTTCCAGCCGTCCCTCGGTCATCGACGCGATCTGATCCACGATCACACGCATACGCGCACCGTCGTCGGCTGCCGCTTCCCACATGGGCACGAAGATCGGATCGAGGCCGCCCGGCGCCGCCGCCTGCAACCAGGTCGCGACCCGGTGGATACGTTCGCGCTGCCGGTCCTGCACGGCCCGATGCCGATCGTTGGAGAAGATGAACCGCAGGGCCATGGTCTTGAGCACGGCCACCTCCGCTGCGACGAGTGGCGACGCGGTCACGTCGGCATCGAATCGGGACAGCGGCGCGTCGCCCGCCGCGGCGCGCGTTCCCATCACCGCGGCCGAGGCGAAGCGGCCGATGAGCTCACTGGTGAGCCGTTTGAGCGCCACCGACGAATCGAGTGTGCCGTCGTACGCGCCGACGGCCCGCACGATGTCCATCCGCGACAACCGTTCGGCGGCGTCGATCAACGCGTTCTCGTCCAGTCCACGGAACTGACTGGTGCCGATCTCGGCGAGTGCACGGCGATCGGACGGATCGGCCAGTGACCGCAGGTCGATGCGATGGGAGATGACGCCGTCCTCGAGGTCGTGCACCGAGTAGGCCACGTCGTCGGACCAGTCCATCACCTGGGACTCGATGCACTGGCGGCCCTCGGGGGCGCCGCGGCGCACCCACGCCAGGATGTCCGCGTCGTCGTCGTAGGCCCCGAATTTCGACCCCGGAGTCGAACGGGTCCACGGATACTTCAGGGCCGCGTCGAGCGAAGCCCTGGTCAGGTTCAGCCCGGCGCTCGCACCGTCGGCGTCCAGGATCTTCGGTTCGAGTCGGGTCAGGATGCGCAGATTCTGCGCGTTGCCCTCGAAGCCGCCGTGCTCGGCGGCGACCTCATCGAGCGCACGTTCACCGTTGTGTCCGTAGGGCGGATGCCCGATGTCGTGGGCGAGGCCCGCGAGCTCCACCAGGTCCGGGTCACAACCGAGCCCGACCGCGATACCGCGCCCGATCTGACCGACCTCCAGCGAGTGGGTCAGCCGGGTGCGAGGCGTGTCGCCCTCCCGGGGACCGACGACCTGCGTCTTGTCGGCCAGGCGCCGCAGCGCGGCCGAATGCAGCACTCGCGCCCGGTCCCGCGCGAAATCACTGCGATGATCGGTGCGCGTACCCGGCAGACTCGCGGTCTTGTCGCCCTCGGGCACCCGTCGCTCGAGGGCTTCGGCCCCGTAGCCTGCGGTCGGCGGTCCACCGACCGCAGCCTCCGGAGCGTGTGCGTCAGTCAAGCACCCAGCCCCGCGCCACGGCGAAGTCGGTGATGTTCTGCCGGATCGCGACGATCTGTGCCGCGGTCAGGTCGTCGGCCGAGTCGAGCAACAGCTCGGTCACCTCTTCGGTGAAGGCCGACGAATCCAGTGGACCCGAGCCGCCGCGTCCGCCACGTGCGCGCGGGCCACGGGAACCGCGATCATGCCGATCGCCACCGCGTCCGTGATCGTGACGATCGCGACGGTCTCCGCGGGGCGCATGCGAATGATCGTCGGCGGCCTCTTCGGTTACCGCGAGATTGATCGCCTTGGTACCGCGGTCGGTCTCCTCGATGTCGAATTCGACCTTCGCCCCCGGCTTCAGGAGATTCTCGTCGATATCGATGTCATTGATGTGAAGAAACACGTCGGCACCACCGCTATCGGGTGCCAGGAATCCGAACCCACGGTTCGTGTCGTAATGAACTACTTTGCCACTCTCGGCCATCGCGAAAACCCGCTCTCTCCACAGCCCGCACCGAACCCCTTGTCCGGTGCCGAAAACGGTCCACCCATGGACCCGGCTGCTCTCTCAACTATGACAGAGGAGAACAGCGAATGCCCAGCCCTCAGGCGCCGACGAGGCGCGCACCGAGGTATTCGACGACCTTGTCGAGCGCCACTCGCTCCTGGCTCATGGTGTCGCGCTCGCGCACGGTGACGGCCTGATCGTCGAGGGTGTCGAAGTCGACCGTGACGCAGAACGGCGTACCGATCTCGTCCTGACGCCGATAACGCTTGCCGATGCCCTGGGCGTCGTCGAATTCGACGCTCCAGTGCTTGCGCAGTTCGTCGGCCAGCGCCTTCGCCTTGGGCGAGAGTTTCTCGTTGCGCGACAACGGCAGTACCGCGGCCTTCACCGGCGCGAGGCGACGATCGAGACGCAACACCGTGCGGGTGTCGGTGCCGCCCTTGGCATTCGGCACCTCCTCCTCGGTATACGCATCGCACAGGAACGCCATCAGGGACCGTGTCAGACCGGCGGCCGGTTCGATGACGTACGGCGTATAGCGCTCGCCGGTGGCCTGATCGAAGAACGACAAATCCTCACCCGACGCCTTGCTGTGCGTGCTGAGGTCGTAATCGGTGCGGTTCGCGATGCCTTCCAGCTCGCCCCAGGGATTCCCGGCGAAACCGAATTTGTACTCGACGTCGACAGTGGACTTCGAATAGTGGGAGAGCTTCTCCTTGGGATGGTCGTAGAGCCGCAGGTTCTCCGGGTCGATACCGAGATCGGTGTACCAGTTGAAGCGCTGGTCGATCCAGTACTTCTGCCACTCCTCGTCCTCGCCCGGCTTGACGAAGAACTCCATCTCCATCTGCTCGAACTCACGCGTGCGGAAGATGAAATTGCCGGGCGTGATCTCGTTGCGGAAACTCTTGCCGATCTGCGCGATGCCGAACGGCGGCTTCTTACGCGCAGTGGTCATCACGTTCTTGAAGTTGATGAAAATGCCCTGGGCGGTCTCCGGACGCAGGTAGTGCAGCCCCTCTTCGTCGTCGACCGGACCGAGGAAGGTCTTCAGCAGACCACTGAACGCGCGCGGCTCGGTCCAATTGCCGGGCTGACCGGTCTCCGGATCATTGATGTCGGCGAGGCCGTTGGCCGGCGGGTGGCCGTGCTTGGCCTCGTACGCCTCGATCAGATGATCTGCGCGATAACGCTTGTGGGTGTGCAGGGACTCGACGAGCGGGTCGGTGAACACCTCGACGTGGCCGGAGGCCTCCCACACCTGCCGCGGCAGGATAACCGACGAATCGAGGCCGACGACGTCGTCGCGGCTCGTGACCATCGTGCGCCACCACTGTCGCTTGATGTTGTCCTTGAGTTCCACGCCGAGCGGGCCGTAATCCCAGGCGGACTTCGTGCCGCCGTAGATCTCACCGCACTGGTAGACCAGTCCCCGGCGTTTGGCGAGGTTGACGACGGATTCGACGCGGTTGGTCTGGGCGGCCACGGCTAACTGATCTCCAGGTGAATGGTAGGGATCGGACCTCTACAGGGTAGCCGTCGCATCCGGGCTCACCGTCGGTGCGGGGTCTTTGCCGGGCGGGCGGTGCCTCGTCCGTCGGCTCCGGCGATCCCTAGACGCGACTGACAATCATTTCCCTTAGTATGGAAGGTCAGCGCCTCGGAGGTACCGGCGGCGGCACGACGTTCGGAATGAGGCGACACGATGACGCGGACGACTCCGCCCGGCGGTCACGCCCGGAGTTCGGGACGCACATCGGTCCAGACCGAGGCAGCCGCCGACCTGTTGCGCGCACTGGCCTCGCCGACCCGGATCGCCATCGTCCTGTCACTACGCGACGACAACCAGTGTGTGCACGAACTCGTCGGCGCCCTCGGCCTCAGCCAGCCGCTGGTGAGCCAGCATCTGCGTGTCCTCAAGGATGCCGGTGTGGTCCACGGTGAGCGCAGTGGCCGCGAGATCATCTACCGTCTCGTCGACGACCACCTCGCGCACATTGTCAGCGATGCGATGGAGCATTCGATGGAGTCACACACGGCCGAATCCGAACCACTGCCGCGGGCGGCCGACGAATGAGCACGACCGGCCCCGTCACCGGCATCCGGTCGACGAAACAGCGCGCCGCCATCGCCGACGCACTGTCCGACTCCGACGACTTCGTGTCGGCTCAGGAATTACACGACCAGCTCAAGGCACGGGGACAGTCGATCGGACTGACCACCGTGTACCGGAATCTGCAGGCGCTCAGCCAGTCCGGGCAGATCGACGTGCTGTGGGACGGCTCCGGCGAAACCCGCTACCGGCACTGCTCGTCGGGCCATCACCACCACCTGGTGTGCCGCCAGTGCGGGACGACGGTCGAGGTGCAGGCCGAGCCGGTGGAACGGTGGGCGGCGAAGGTCGCCGCGCAGCACGGGTTCTCGGACATCAATCACACGGTCGAGGTCTTCGGTCGGTGCGCCGACTGCCAGGCCGGACACTGATCGGATCAGCCGCCGGTCAATGACCGCGCGACTTCGGCGCCGGCCGTCAGCACGATGTGCAGCACGGTCAGAAGCGGCACATCGTCGAGCGCCCCGGCCGGAAATGTGTAGTACTGCAGGACGTCGGTGGTGACACCGGTCGGATCGGAGCGACGCAACGCACCGAAACTCAGTGCGGCGTCGGCAGTTTCGACGTCATGCCGCAGACCGTCGGTGTTGGGTAGATTCAGCGCGACCAACTGGGTGACCGACAGGACATCCAGCCCCGGCCCGAGCGGCACCACCCGCACCGATGCCCGCGTGGTGCCGATCTGCACGACCACGGAGTCGGCATCGACATCGCCGACATCCCCCAGCTCGCCGAGCAGCCGTACCGTCCGGGCCAGCAGTTCCTCCTGCTGCGAGGCATCGGTCACTTCGGGGCCACCCCACCGAATCGTCGATCCCGCGACGCGTATTCGAGGCAGGCGTCCCAGAGGTCCCGGCGATCGAAATCGGGAAACAGCTTCTCCTGATACACCATCTCCGCATACGCCGACTGCCACAGCAGGAAGTTGGAGATCCGCTGCTCCCCCGACGGACGGAGGAACAGATCGACGTCGGGCATATCCGGTTCGTCGAGGTAGCGGGCGAAGGACGCCTCGGTGATCCGCTCCGGGTCGATCTCCCCGGCCGCCGCGCGCCTCGCGATTTCCTTTGCCGCATCGGCGATCTCGGCACGGCCACCATAGTTCACGCACATGGTCAGTGTCATGACCGTGTTGTCCTTGGTCAGTTCTTCGGCGATCTCGAGTTCGCGGATCACGCTGCGCCACAGCTTGGGCCTGCGGCCTGCCCAGCGCACTCGGACACCCATCTCATGCATTTCGTCGCGGCGCCGCCGGATCACATCCCGGTTGAATCCCATCAGGAAGCGCACTTCCTCGGGACTGCGCGACCAGTTCTCGGTTGAAAAGGCATAGGCCGACAGCCATTTCACACCGAGTTCGATGCAACCGCACACGCTGTCCATCAGCACGGCCTCGCCACGCTTGTGACCTTCGGTACGCGGAAGACCACGCTCCTGAGCCCACCGCCCGTTGCCGTCCATGACCAGTGCGACATGGTTGGGCACGAATTCGGGCGGGATCGCCGGGGCGGTTGCACCGCTCGGGTGGGGGTCGGGCGGCCGGACGGCGGTCGCCGGCGCCGCCGCCGGCTGTCGTTTTCCGGCTCGTAACGCCATCAACCCTCTCCTCTCACGCGGTGCTCACCAGCCTATGAGGTGCTTCCCGCTCGATGAGCGGCAGGGTTCGGAGCTGACGTTCCAGATGCCACTGCAGATGTGCCGCGGTCAGCCCACTTGCCTGCCGCTGCATCGAGGTACTCGCACCGTCGACGTGATCCCACTGACCGCGGAACATCGCGTCCATCAGATCCAGGACGCCCGGTGACGGTGTCGCCGAACCGGGCGGACGGCAGTGGATACACACCGCACCACCGGCCGCGACGTGGAAGGCCCGGTGCGGACCGCGGGTCGCGCAGCGCGCACATTCGTCGAGCGTGGGCATCCACCCCGCACAATGCATCGCACGCAGCAGGTAGGCGTCGAGGATCAGCTGATTCTCGCGGCGGTGTACGGCCAGTGCACCCAGCGCACCGACGGTCAACCGGTGCAGTTCGGGCGCGGGTGCACGTTCCTCGCCCGCCAGCCGCTCGGCGGTTTCCAGTACCGCACAGGCCGTCGTATAGCGGCCGTAGTCGGCGACGATGGCGTCGGCGAACGCGTTCAGGGTCTCCACCTGGGTGACCACGTCGAGGTTGCGACCGGGGTACAGATGGATGTCGACGTGTGCGAACGGCTCGAGCCGTGCACCGAATTTCGATCGCGTTCGCCGGACGCCCTTGGCGACGGCGCGCACCAGACCGTGTTCCTGGGTGAGGAGCGTGATGATGCGATCGGCCTCGCCCAGCTTGTGCTGGCGGAGCACCACTGCCTCATCCCGATAGAACCTCACCGTCACATTGTTCCACCGCGGGGCGACAACACCGCACCAACATGCCGGAATCCCCCCGCACCGCTGTCTGCTCGTGTAGCAGCAGGCGTCCCATCCACGGGCACATACTTTTCGCGTGTTCTTTCGGACCAACCGTCGCGGCCATCGCTGTCGCGGATTGTCTGGAGCACTGTTACGGTGAGGTCAGCGCGCCAGAAAATATTCTCGACGGACGGTGCACTTACCGCCCGGAATAGCAGTTGCATATTTCCCGCTAACGCCGACTAATGATTCTGCGACACCCCCAGATAGTCCCGCAATCAAATAGTCTGCGCCGGAACGCATAGAAGGAGTCGTCATGAGTATTCATTCGGAACGGACGCCCGAATCGGATTACGAGCCATTCCGCAACATACTGGGACTTCCGTGGAAGGTTCTGCTCGGTCTGGGTGTCGGGGCCGTCGTCGTCGGCATCATCGTTCTCGCGTGGCCGGGTCAGACGACCCTGGTCGCCGGAGTGCTCTTCGGCATCTACCTCCTCATACTCGGTTTCACACAGCTGTTCATGGGCTTCTCCGCCCACATGTCCGGCGGCGTCCGGGCACTCACCCTGATCTCGGGCGCGTTGGCGGTCATTCTCGGCCTGTTCTGCTTCCGTGATGATTTCCAGGCGATCATCCTGCTCGCCGTCTGGATCGGCATCGGCTGGGTCTTCGCCGGCGTGGGCCGTCTCTTTTCGGCCGGTCTGCCGCAGGTTCCCACCTTCCTCGCCATTCTCGAAGGTCTGCTCTTCCTTTTGGGCGGCGCGATCCTCATCGCCACCCCGATCGAATCCCTGACCACGTTGATCTGGGTGACCGGAATCCTTCTGGTGGTTCTCGGCATCACCGAGATCGTGCACGCCTTCCAATTGCGGAAGGTACTTCCGGGCGCCCGCTGATGTCGTCGATGCCCGCACGCGAGACGGCGATCCGGTCCGTCTACGCGCTGTTCGGGGTCGCGGTTCTGGGCTTCGGCGCCGCCGTCATGCTCGTCGGCGGCGTCGGAGTCGATCCCTTCACGGCCCTGAACACCGGTCTCACCGAGACGCTGGGGCTGACCCTGGGCACCATGCAGCTGATCACCAACGCCGTGCTCTTCGCGGTCGTGCTCGCCTTCGGGCGCGAGCAGATCGGCATCGGCACCGCGATCAACATGATCCTGACCGGTTATTTCATCGGGTGGTTCGCCGATCTGCTCCGGCCAATCGTTCCGGACGACCCGACGATGCTGGGTCAGGCGGTGTTCTTCGTCATCGGCATCGTGATCTTCGACTTCGGGGCCAGCGCGTACATGTCGGCCGGCGTCGGCACCTCGCCCTACGATGCCATCGCACCGATCATCGTGAAGCGCAGCGGACTGCAGTACCGGAATGTCCGGGCCGTCCAGGACATTCTCTGCGTGCTCGCCGCGTGGCTGCTCGGCGGTCAGGTGGGCATCGGCACGGTGACGACCGCATTCTTCAACGGACCGCTCATCGAGCACTACACGGAGAAGTACAACAAGGCGATCGTTCGGAAACTCGTCGGAGAGGATCATGATGCGCGCGCTGACCGTGCAACCGGGACAGGCTGATTCGCTGGCCGTCACCGAAGTCGACGACGCGGAGGCACCGGATGGCCAGATCCTCGTCGAGGGTCTGCTGCTGGGCATCTGCGGCACCGACCGCGAACTGGCGAGCGGTTCGTACGGGTGGGCGCCGCCCGGCGACGATCGACTGATCATCGGACACGAATCGCTGGGCCGGGTCGTGAGCGCGCCACCTGATTCCGGGTTCGTCCCGGGGGATCTCGTCGCCGGTGTGGTCCGTCGTCCCGACCCGGTTCCGTGCGGCGCCTGCGCACACGGTGAAGCCGATATGTGCCGCAACGGCGAGTACACCGAGCGCGGCATCAAGGAACTCGACGGTTTCGGCGCGCAGCGCTGGGTGAGCGAACCGGACTACACGGTCGCCCTCGACGAGGCCCTCGGTGATGCGGGCGTATTGCTGGAGCCGGCCTCGGTGGTCGCCAAGGCCTGGGCACAGGTCGATGCCGTCGGCGGGCGCGCGTGGTTCGAGCCGCGGACGGTGGTCATCGTCGGTGCGGGACCGATCGGTCTGCTGGCAAGCCTCCTGGGACATCAGCGCGGCCTCGACGTGCACGTCGTCGACATCGTGCGGGACGGACGCAAACCGGAACTCGTCGCGGAGCTCGGCGCGCACTATCACCCGGATCCGCTGGCCGACGTCCTCGACCGGGTTCGGCCCGATGTCGTCATCGAGACCACCGGGGTGCCGGACATCATCGCCGCGGTTCTCGGTCACGTCACCCCGTACGAGATCGTCTGTCTCCTCGGTATGCACGACGGTCCCGACGACACCACGATCGACCTGGCCGCCGTCGGCAAGCAGATCGTCCTCGACAACGTCGTGCTCGTGGGCAGCGTCAACGCGAGCGTCGATCACTGGCGAGCCGCGGCCGAGGCGCTCGGCCGCAGCGACCCGGAGTGGTTGCGCTCCTTGATAACCCGCAAGGTCCCGCTGTCACGCGCACTCGAGGCCTTCGAACCTCAGGACGACGTGAAGGTCGTCGTCGACCTACAGGCCTGAGGGCTTCCTACGACTCGACGATGCGCGCCAGGCGCGGCGGCAGCGTCATGCCTCCGGGATAGCGGTGCCAGCCCTTCCGGTCGTAGACCTTCGTCCCGATCAGTCCGAGCAACGCACCCAGGATCAAACCGATGACGCCCTGGATGATCGACCTGCCCAGTCCGGCACCGAGATCGGCGTCGAAGTACAGGATCGCCCGCACACCGAGGTAGACGATGTGCATCGGCTCGATGGCCGCGAACCAGGTGAAGATCTTCGGGCTGGCCTCCAGCGGCAGGGTTCCGCCCGACGACGGCAGACCGAGGATCACGAAGAAGATCAGGTTCAGGATCAGGCCGACGTTGCCGAACACCGCCATCATCGAACTCGCCGAGATACCGATCGCGGCGATCGCCAGCGCGGAGAATATCCACAGTATGAAGGCGTTCGGTAAGGGGGTGCCGACCGCGGCACACACCCCGATGAACATCGCCGACTGCACGACCGCGACGAGCACCATGATCGTCCACTTGGCGGTGAGGGTGCCCCAGCGCGAAATGGCCAGCCTGTTGCGCAGGTGATAGAACGGTCCGTACTCGATCGGCGCCTGCCCCAGCATGCCGTCGACCACGACGCTGACCATCATGGCCCCGGTGAAGCCGGCGAGGACGAGCAGGATCGTGAAATAGAACGCAGACAGGCCGTTACCCGAGCCGTCCGGCAACGGGGTGGGCTCCACGACCTTGACGTCCACCGGACTCGAGAGCGCGAGCTGCGCCGCGCCGGAGAACGGCACATCCGCCTTGGCCAGCTGCTCACGCACGGTGGCCACGAGTTGATCGCCGACCTGCTTGTTGACCTCGTCGGACACCCGCTCGGCGAACGTGGTGGTCACCGCGGAGGCGAAGGTGCCCGATCCGCGGTTGATGAAGACATTGACCGACAGCCGCTCCGGCTGAGCCTGCAGAACCGCCGAACGCCCGAGGCTGACGGCACGGTTGGTGAAGTTCGACTCGATGATGACGACGCCGTACACCTTGCCGGAATTCAGGTCGTTCAGCGCCGACACGCGGTCGGCACGACGGACGTCGATACCGCTCTTCGCCGCCGACTCGATCACTCCCTTGGTGATCTGCTCACCGAAGTTCTGCTCGGACTTCGACCCGTCGGCGTTCTCGACCTCGCCGCCCTGATCCTCGTTGACGATCCCGATCGGGAAGTCATGCAGATTCTTCTCGGGATCGGCGACGGCACCCATGTACATGGCGCCCATCAACGACATCACGACCACGACGAGCAGCAGCGGCGCCAGCCAGAATCGTGGGGACCGGAGAACGCCTGCGATGGTTTGGCCCGCTCTCTGATCCTCCTCGGGCCGCTCGTGCTGACCGTGCTCCCCCTGCTCGACGGTGTCGTCGGACTCGTGACGCGCCACTGCTGTCTCCCTGTTCGTCGTCCGGCCCCGCCCGGTCAGAAACCCATTCGTCCCAGCTGTTTCGGATCCCGCTGCCAGTCCTTGGCAACCTTCACATGCAGATCCAGGTACACCTTGCTGTCCAGCAGTTTCTCGATCTGCTTACGAGCGACGCTACCCACCTCCTTCAGGCGGGCTCCACGGTGCCCGATGACAATGCCCTTCTGGCTGTCCCGCTCCACGTAGAGAATCGCGTGAACGTCCAGGATGTCGCTGTCCTCACGAGGGATGATCTCCTCGATCACCACCGCGAGCGAGTGCGGCAGTTCGTCGCGCACACCTTCGAGGGCCGCCTCGCGGATGTACTCCGCCATCAGCACCTCGTCGGGCTCGTCGGTGATCTCTCCGTCCGGGTAGAACGCCGGCCCCGGCTCCATCAGCGAGACGAGGACGTCGGCGAGGACGTCGAGTTGCTTGCCGGACTTCGCCGACACCGGGACGACCTCCGACGACGGCCCCAGCAGTTCGGAGAGCGCCATCAATTGTGCCGCGACCTTGTCGGGCGTCACCCGGTCGATCTTGGTGACGATGCCGAGGATGGTGGCATTGGGCGCCGCCTCACGCACCTGCGCGACGATCCGCCGATCACCGGGACCGATCGCCTCGTCCGCGGGGACGCACACGCCGATCACGTCGACCTCGGCGTAGGTGTCGCGCACGAGATCGTTCAGACGCTGCCCGAGGAGCGTGCGCGGGCGGTGCAGACCGGGGGTGTCAACGAGGATGAGCTGGGCATCCGGGCGGTTCACGATGCCGCGGATGGTGTGCCGGGTGGTCTGCGGGCGATTCGAGGTGATCGCGATCTTCTCGCCGACGAGAGCGTTGATCAGCGTCGACTTGCCGGTATTCGGTCTGCCGACGAAACAGATGAAACCGGAGCGGAATTCACTCATCGATCACCGTCCAGGCGATTCGTCGGGGTGCCCGTGCGATCGGTGAAGATCACGTACGCGGACGGACTGACCTCGGCGAGCGTTGCCAGTCCCGGGTCGTCGTCGGAACCGTTGACGACCACTGCCGCCTCGAAGGTCTCCGCGCCGCTCGACAGCGCACTCGCCACCGCGACCTGCAGGCCGGACAGAGCCAGGGTTTCCCTGCGGACCTGTGCGCCCGCGTAGGTTCGGCCGTCGCCATCGCGGACCGCCGCTCCCGACGGTGCACCGGCCCGTGCCAGCGCCCCGCGTGCGAGCACCACCAGTTTCTGGTCCTCGTCCGGGATCTGTTCGCCGGTCACCTCAGTCACGTCCGGTCCTCACTTCCTCGTCGGCGGACGCATCCGCCTCCTCGTCGTCCTCCGGCTCCGGGACCCGGCTGACCAGTACCGTCGTGATGCGCTGCCGCCCTTGCCGATTCGGCCCCCCTTCGGCGACCAGCAGCAGGCCGTGGGACTCGACGCGGGCACCGGGCAGCGGTACCCGGCCCAGCGCCAGGCCGACCAGCCCGCCGACCGTCTCGACGTCGTCGTCATCGATGTCGAGATGGAACAGTTCGCCGAGATCCTCGACGGGCAGTCGCGCCGACACCCGGTAGTCACCGTTGTCGAGTTCTTCCACGGGCGCGACCTCATCGGTGTCGTATTCGTCGGTGATCTCGCCGACGATCTCCTCCAGGACGTCCTCGATGGTGACCAGGCCTGCGATGCCGCCGTACTCGTCGACCAGCATCGCCATGTGATTCCGCGTGCGCTGCATGTCGGCGAGAACCTTGTCGAGGGGCTTGGAGTCCGGGATGAACTCGGCGGGCCGCATGAAGTCCCGCACCGGCGCATCCATCGCACGGCCACCGGCGACCAGATCCTTGAGGTAGACGACGCCCACGATGTCGTCCGGGTTCTCCCCGATCACCGGGATCCGCGAATGACCGGACCGCACAGCCAGATTGACGGCCTGCGCGGCGGTCTTGTCCTGCTCGATCCAGATCATCTCGGTGCGCGGAACCATCACCTCGCGTGCGTTCGTGTCACCGAGGTCGAAGACCGACTGGATCATCCGCCGCTCGCCCTCGGCCACCACTCCACGCGCCTCGGCCAGGTCCACGACCTCCCGCAGCTCGACCTCGGTGGCGAAGGGCCCGTTGCGATATCCCTTGCCGGGGGTGACCGCGTTACCGATCAGGATCAGCAGCCGGGTGATCGGTTTGAACAGGATGCCGATGCCCTGCAACAGGATCGCCGAGGACAGCGCGATGCTGTAGGCGTCCTGGCGTCCGAGAGTCCGTGGTCCGACGCCGACCGCGACATACGCGATGACGGCCATGCCGACGATGGTGACGAACAGTCCCCAGCCGATGCCGAGCCAGTCCGTGACGGTCAGGGTGACCAGGGCGACCGCCGCGGTCTCGCACGCCATACGCAACAGCACGGCGAGGCCGACGTAGGTGGCCCGGCCGTGCAGGACGGCGGCGAGCCGGGCCGCTCCGGTGCGGCCTTCCTTGACCATGTCCTCGACACGAGCCATCGACACCGTGGTGAGGGCCGCGTCGATGGCGGCGAACAGACCGCCGAGAGGCAGCAGGATCGCCGCGGCGACGATGAAGGCGATATCGGTCGACACGATCAGCTGTCCTCGGGCGCCGGCCGCACGGGTGCCTGTCCCCGATCGGCGAACCCGATGTCGCTGAGCAACTTGCTGTCCCGGTCGGATTGCCTGCGGGCCTGTGCCTGCCGGTGCCGCAACGCGTAGAACTCCTCGAGGATGCGGTTCTGCAACCCGAACATCTCCTTCTCCTCCTCGGCCTCGGCGTGGTCGTAGCCGAGAAGATGCAGGACACCGTGAATGGTGAGCATGGCGAGCTCGTGCTCGAAGGATCGCTTGGCGGTCTTCGCCTGTCGCGCAGCGAATTCCGGGCACAGCACGATGTCACCCAGGATGGCCGGACCTGGTTCGGCGGAGTCCGGGCGACCACCGGGAACCAATTCGTCCATCGGGAAGCTCATGACGTCCGTCGGGCCGGGCAGATCCATCCACTGCACGTGCATGTCGGCCATCACGTCCTCGTCGACGCACACCACCGACAGCTCGGCGCCCGGATGCACATCCATCTCGGCGATGGCGAACCGTGCCGCATCGATGATCAGCTCCGCCGGAACCTCGACGCCCGATTCGTTGGCCAGCTCGATACTCATGAGCGGCGGCCCTGACCGGCGGCACGACGCGCGGTGCGATTGCCCGCGGTCCGGCCGGCCTCCTCGGCGCGGCCGTATGCGTCGACGATGTCGGCGACGAGCCGGTGGCGCACCACGTCGGCACTGGTCAGCTCGGCGAAATGGATGTCGTCGATGCCTTCGAGGATGCGGGTCGCGGCGTTCAGACCGCTCTGTGCGCCGCCCGGCAGATCGACCTGCGTCACGTCGCCGGTCACGACCACCTTGGAGCCGAAACCGAGGCGGGTGAGGAACATCTTCATCTGCTCGCTGGTCGTGTTCTGCGCCTCGTCGAGGATGATGAACGCGTCGTTCAGGGTGCGGCCGCGCATATAGGCCAGCGGCGCGACCTCGATCACGCCCGCGGCCATCAGCTTGGGGATCGACTCCGGATCCATCATGTCGTGCAGGGCGTCGTACAGGGGACGCAGGTAGGGATCGATCTTCTCGCTCAGGGTGCCGGGCAGGAAGCCGAGACGCTCACCGGCCTCCACGGCGGGACGTGTGAGGATGATCCGGTTCACGGTCTTCGCCTGCAGCGCCTGGACGGCCTTCGCCATCGCGAGGTAGGTCTTGCCGGTGCCCGCGGGGCCGAGACCGAAGACGATGGTGTTGTCGTCGATTGCGTCCACGTAGCGCTTCTGATTCAGGGTCTTCGGCCGGATCGTCTTACCGCGTCGCGACAGGATGTCCAGCGACAGCACCTCGGCCGGTGATTCGCTGACGCCTTCGGACAGCATGGAGACGCTGTGCCGCACCAGATCCGGCGACAACGGTGTACCCCGGCCGACCAGGTCGACGAGTTCGGCGAGAACCCGCTCGGATGCGGCGACATCGGCAGGCTCACCGGTCAGCGTCACCTGATTGCCGCGGACATGGATATCGGCGGGCAGAAGTTGTTCGAGGGTACGCAGATTCACGTCGCTGGCACCGAGCAGCCCGAACACGACCCCCGGAGAGATTTCCACATTCGAGGTGACCGATCGGCCCGCTGGAGTGTCGCTCGGCTGCGCGCTCACGTCGGGTATGTCGTCACTCACGTATGAGATCACTCCTTCAGGTCGTTCCGGCGCCCCATGCGCCGACTGCGCTCAGTCTATCGCGGTTGAACCCGTGACCAGCAGCCAATATTCCGGCGGCGCCGGCACGGCGAACGGGCACGGGTCGGATCACAGGCCCAGCAGCCGTACCGTCTGCCGGGTGGCGGCGCTGCGCGGGTCGACGAATGCGTCGTGGCCCTCGCCGGGCACGACGACGAGTTCGGCGGACTGTCCGCGCGCCGTCACCTCCTCGACGTAACGACGGCTGGCGGCGAGTGGTATCGCGTCGTCGAGTTCGGTGTGCAGGGCGACGACATGTGCGTCGAACGGCTCCTGCCGTATCGGCGACGCTTCTCGGTAACGGTGCGGAATCTCCTCGATGGGCCGCCCCATGAGCCCCTGGATAGAAGGACGATCCGCACCGGACTCCAGATCGAGTGCCGCCGACTGTGCGATCACCGTCCGGATTCTCGTCTTCCCCGTACGCGCTGCGAGTTGCGCCACCGACCAGATCGCAAGCTGACCGCCGGCCGAATGTCCCACCACGGCAACCGAATTCCAGTCGACGCGACCGGACAGCTCGGGCGGGATCACGTCACGGACGGGCCCGTCGAGGGCGCGGAGCGCGGCCACCACGTCCCGTCCGGTGTCCGGCCATCCGCCGCCGGGCTCACCGACGCGCCGGTATTCCACGTTCCACACGATGGCGCCCCGCTCAGCGAGCAGGCGGGCGATGGCGGTCTCGATGGTCAGACCGAATTCCGTCGTCCAGTAGCCGCCATGGATCAGCACCACGACGGGCACCGGTCCGCCGTCCGGTGTGAGTTCCCGCGCGCAGTAGACGTGGCCGAACTGGGAGGGTTCCGAGCCGTACTCGACCTTGTCCCGATGCACCGCACACCGCTTCGTCCCGGCGGTCATCGCTCCCACCGGCGGGTGAGCACCCCGATGGCGCCCAGCGCCACGGCGGCCGCCGTCGAGGTGCGCAGGACCTCGGGACCCAGGATCACCGACGTCGCGCCGAGCGCCGCCAGGTCGGCGACCTCCGTGTCGTCGAGACCGCCCTCGGGCCCGATCACCAGCAGGATCTCGACGGCGTCGGCCAGGTTGAGGTCGCGGATGGGTGTCGCTCCGTGCTCATGCAGGACGACGACGACTCCGCCGCGTTCGAGGACGTCGGCGCATCGTGCCCGGACGTCGGTGGTGCTCGCGAGTGGCCCGATCTCGGGAATCCACGCACGTCGGCTCTGCTTCGCGGCGGCGGCTGCGGCCGCCTTCCACTTCGCGATGCCCTTCTCGGTCTTGTCGCCCTTGCCCGTCCAGCGCGCGACGCAGCGGGCGGCCTGCCACGGAATGATGCGGTCGGCGCCCGCCTCGGTCGCCAGATCCACGGCCAGCTCGGAGCGCTCGGACTTCGGCAGCGCCTGCACCACGGTCACCAGCGGACGGGCCGGCTCGGCCACGGACACCGTGTGCGCCCGGGCGACGAGTGTGTCCTTGCCGCGGATCTCCCCGACCTCGCAGTGGGCCAGTGTCCCCCGCCCGTCTCCGACGATGATCGGCTCACCGACACGCAGTCGGGTCACGGTCACCGCATGGCGACCCTCCGGCCCGTCGACGGTGATGTCGGAACCGGCCGGCGGAATCTCGTCGACCCAGAAGAGCGGTGGACTCACGCGAACCCGCTCAGCGTCCGGCGAAGGCGTTGCGCAGGCGGGAGAACAGGCCACCGGTGGCGGCGCCGTTGTGCGCGGCGCTGACCACCTCGGCCTCGTCACCGGCCACCTCGCGGTACTGCCGGAGCGCATCTGCTTGTGCGGCATCGAGTTTCGTCGGCACCACCACGTCGAGGTGTGCATGCAGGTTGCCGCGAACACCGGTGTTGAGGTGGGGCATGCCCTGCCCCTTGACCTTCACCACGTGGCCCGGCTGCGTGCCGGGGTCGACGACGATGCGCGCCGACCCGTTCAGGATCGTGTCGATCTCGAGTTCGGTGCCCAGAGCCGCATCGGCGATCGGCACCCGGATGGTGCAGTGCAGGTCGTCCTTGTCCCGCACGAACACGTCATCGGGGCGCTCACCGACCTCGACGTACAGGTCACCGGCGGGACCACCGCCCGGACCGACCTCGCCCTGACCGGCCAGCCGGACGCGCATTCCGCTCTCGACGCCGGCCGGGATCTTCACGGTGAGCGTGCGACGCGAACGCACGCGGCCGTCGCCGCCGCATTTGTGGCACGGGTCCGGGATGACCTCGCCGACGCCGTGACAGGTCGGACATTCGCGGACGGTCATGACCTGCCCGAGGAACGAACGCTGCACCGCCTGGATCTCGCCCGCGCCGTGGCAGGTGTCGCAGGTGACCGGCTTCGACGTGCCATTGGTGCCCGCGCCGTGGCAGATGTCGCAGAGGATCGCGGTGTCGACGGTGATCTCCCGGTTCACACCGGCCGCGCACTCCTCGAGATCGAGTTCGACGCCGACGAGGGCGGGTTCACCGGGCTGCACCCTGCTGCGGGGGCCGCGGCCGGAGCCGAACCCGCCTCCGAAACCACCGCCACCGGAGCCGAAGAACGCCTCGAAAACGTCGCCGAGGCCACCGCCGGCAAAACCTCCGAAACCGCCACCGGCTCCCGCACCGGCGAGTGGGTCGCCGCCGGCATCGACGATGCGGCGCTTCTCCGGATCGGTGAGCACCTCATACGCGGTGCTCACCTCCTTGAAACGCTCCTCCTCGCCGGGATTGACGTCGGGATGCAGCTCACGGGCCTTTTTGCGGTAGGCGCGCTTGATCTCCTGGTCGCTCGCATCCTTGGACACACCCAGGATTCCGTAGTAGTCACGTGCCACGGTGTCTGATCCTTCGTCTCACGCTGGTCGCGTTGTTCTCGTTGACGGCTCCGCCCCGCCGGGCAGAGCCTTCATGGGCAGGGCGTCACGCGGCGGACATCCGGGAGCGGACAGCGATCAACGCTCGGCCAGGACTTCGCCGACATACTTGGCAACGGCTGCGACCGAGGCGATTGTTCCCGGATAGTCCATCCGGGTGGGCCCGAGCACACCGAGGCCACCGAAGACGGTGCCCGATGCACCGTACCCGGTCGACACCACCGACGTGCCACGCAGGTTCTCGGTCTGGGTCTCCTCGCCGATCTGGACGGTGACCCCGCCCATCCGCTGCGAGCTGGTGAGCAGCTTGAGGACGACGACCTGCTCCTCGAGGGCATCGAGCACGGAGTCCATGCCGCCGACGACCGGCGTGAAGTCGGCGGCGGAGCGCGCCAGGTTCGGTGTCCCGCCGAGCACCAGACGATCGTCACCGCGTTCGACCAGCGTTTCGACCAGGACCGTGGCGACCGCGATGACGGCGTCACGGATGTCCTTGGGAGCGTTGTTGGCGAGATCGGCCACCGCGGCCGACGCATCCTCGAGGCGCTTGCCGTGCAAGGCTCCCGAGAACATGTCACGCAGCCTGATGTGGTCGTCCTCGGCCAGGTCGTCGGCGAGTGCGGCCATGCGTTGTTCGACGCGCCCGTTGTCGGTGATCACCACGAGCAACAGCCTCGACGGCGACAGTGACACGACTTCGAGATGACGCACCGTCGCCAGCGACAGCACCGGATACTGGATGACCGCGACCTGCCGGGTCAGCTGGGCCAGCAGTTTCACCGAGCGCCGCAGGACGTCGTCGAGGTCCACGCCGGAGTCGAGGACCGACAGGATCGCTCGTCGTTCCGCCGCGGACAACGGCTTGATCTCGCTGATGCGGTCGACGAACATCCGGTAGCCCTTGTCCGTGGGCACGCGCCCCGAACTGGTGTGCGGCTGCGTGATGTAGCCCTCGGCCTCGAGGACCGCCATGTCGTTGCGCACCGTCGCACTCGACACCCCGAGCTGATGGCGTTCGACGAGCGACTTGGATCCCACCGGCTCCTGCGTGTCGACGTAGTCGGTCACGATCGCGCGCAGGATCTCGAAACGGCGATCGTCGGTCGTCGTCACGCGACACGCTCCTCCCGGTCCGGGGCTGCCATAGAGTGATGGCGGGCCGTTACATCGATGTCGTCGACAAACGTCGACAGTAGGTGACATCCATCTTACGAAGTGTCAGGAAACGCGGATGATCTTCAAGGGCGTGCGGGAGGGCAAGCCGTATCCCGACCATGACCTGTCCGGTCGGTCCTGGGCGAAGATCCCGCCCCGGCAGTTCCGCCTCGACGAGTTGATCACCATCACGACGGTCCTGGCACTGGACCGTCTGCTGAGTGAGGACTCGACCTTTTACGGGGATCTCTTCTCTCACGTCGTCCGGTGGGAGGGCAACCTCTATCTGGAGGACGGCCTGCACCGGGCGGTGCGATCCGCCCTGCGCAACCGGCACGTCATCCACGCCCGCATGCTCGACCTGGACTCGTTCGACCTCGGCGCCGACGCCCCGTCGCTCGACGACCAGTTGGCGGCTGCCGCCGAGACCGGCCCGGTGCGCCCCGCGTCATTTCCCGACGCGCCGCTGCCCGGGCCGACGGCACCCGGCGCTCATCGACGGGCCATCCCCCGGTCCACCGGCTGGTCCACCCCGAAGGCGCCCCGCGGGTGGTGACGCACCAGGGAACGCGCGTCACGTCAGTCGTTGGCGAGCAGGATGTCGCGGACGACGCCATCGGCGAGTAGACGTCCGCGATCGGTGAGGACCAGGGTGCTGCCGTCGTCGATGAGCAGACCGTCGGCGACGATCCGCTCGGCCACCGACAATTCCGCTTGTCCGAGAAGAGCTTTCGGTAGGCCGTCCCGGCAGCGCATCCGCAGCATCACCGACTCCGTGTGGCGGTCGGCGGCGTCGAGCGCCTCCGCACCGTCGACCGGAAGGTCTCCGGACGCGAGTACGTCGGCGTAGCGCGCCGGATGTTTGCGGTTCCACCAGCGGACTCCGTTGACATGCGAATGCGCGCCCGGACCGACGCCCCACCAGTCGTGTCCGTGCCAGTAGGCGAGGTTGTGCCTGCACTCCGCCGTCGCGTCGCCCCGGGCCCAGTTCGAGACCTCGTACCAGCCGAATCCCGCCTCGGAGAGCCGATCGTCGAGAATGCGATACCGGTCGGCCAGGACATCGTCGTCCGGCGAGGGCATCTCGCCGCGCCGGATGCGCCGCGCCAGAGCCGTGCCGTCCTCGACGATCAGGGCGTACGCGGACACATGATCGATGGGCGCCGACAGCGCCGCGTCGAGGCTGGCGTGCAGATCCGCGTCGCTCTCCCCCGGTGTGCCGTAGATGAGATCGAGATTGACGTGCTCGAATCCGGCGGCCGACGCCTCGCGTGCCGCCGCCACCGCGCGGCCGGGCGTATGCGTCCGGTCGAGTGTGGCGAGCACATGCGGGGCCGCCGACTGCATACCCAGGGAGATCCGGGTGAAACCGGCCCGGCGCAATCCGTCGAAGAACTCCGGCGACGTGGACTCCGGATTCGACTCGGTGGTCACCTCGGCGTCCTCGGCGAGCCGGAAATGTTCGCGCACGGTGTCGAGGAGCCGGGTCAGGCCGTCCGCGCCCAGCAGCGACGGCGTGCCGCCTCCGACGAAGATCGTCGACACCGGCCGTGTCGGTGTCAGGAGTCGTGCCGCGGCCTTCAGTTCCGACGCCACCGCGTCCTGCCAGGAGTCCGGCGACGACGACGAACCGAGTTCGCCGGCCGTGTACGTGTTGAAGTCGCAGTAACCGCAGCGCGTGGCGCAGAACGGCACGTGGATGTACAGCCCGAACGGTGTCGTCTCGTCGACCGCACCACAGGCCCGCTGCACGGCCTCCGCCTCGGCACCGACCGCCATGTCACTCACCCGTCCATGATGCGCGTTCGCCGGGAATGCTCCGCTCGCGGGCTTTGCCTCAGGGTGAGGAAAAGTATGCCCAAGTAGACGCGGCGCAACCGCGCGTGGCACTATGGGTCTCGTGACTTCCTCAGGCGTGTGGCTCGCCGCGCGACGCCATATCGATCTCAAGCGCGTCAACAGCGCATTCTGTCGTCTCTAGACGACGTGCTCGAGCCGTTCAGCCACGGCTTGAAAGGCCCTGAGGATTCCCGCGCTGCGGGTACGCCGGCACGTTCCAGCCCTGTCCACGTGATTGCCGGCGTGTTCTGCGCCGGCGCCAGGAGACTCCATGACGTCCACCACCGACGATCTGTCCGTGCCGACCACTCCGGTCCCGGACGGTGCCGCCACCCCGGCGGCGAAGCCCGAGCGTCCGGCGCGCAAGCCGCGTCCGACGAAGCGCCGTTCCGAAGGCCAGTGGAAACTCGGCTACCGTGAGCCGCTCAATCCCAATGAGCAGGTCAAGAAGGACGACAACCCGCTCAACGTGCGGGCCCGCATCGAGAACATCTACTCCAAGCAGGGTTTCGACTCGATCGACAAGCAGGACCTGCGCGGCCGTATGCGCTGGTGGGGCCTGTACACGCAGCGCGCCCAGGGGTACGACGGCACCTACACCGGTGACGAGAACATCGACCTCCTTGAGGACAACCACTTCATGATGCGGGTGCGGTGCGACTCCGGCGCCCTCAATGTCGCGCAGCTGCGCACCCTCGGTGAGATATCCACCGAGTTCGCCCGCGACACCGCCGACCTCTCCGACCGCGAGAACGTCCAGTACCACTGGATCCGCATCGAGGACGTCCCGACCATCTGGGAGCGTCTGGAAGCGGTCGGGCTGTACACGACCGAGGCCTGCGGCGACTGCCCGCGCGTCATCCTCGGCTCGCCGCTCGCCGGCGAGTCCCTCGACGAGGTGCTCGATCCGACCCCGGCCATCGACGAAATCGTCCGCCGCTACATCGGCGACCCGCAGTACTCGAACCTGCCCCGCAAGTTCAAGACCGCCATCTCCGGGCAGCAGGACGTGGTGCACGAGATCAACGATGTCGCGTTCGTCGGCGTCGTCCATCCCGAACACGGCCCGGGCCTCGACCTCTGGGTCGGCGGCGGTCTGTCGACGAATCCCATGCTCGCGCAACGTGTCGGCGCCTGGGTGCCGCTCGACGAGGTGCCCGAGGTGTGGGAGGCCGTGGTCGCGATCTTCCGTGATTACGGCTACCGCAGGTTGCGCGCCAAGGCTCGGCTGAAGTTCCTCATCAAGGACTGGGGCATCGAGAAGTTCCGCCAGGTGCTCGAGGACGAATATCTGGGCCGCAAGCTGATCGACGGTCCGGCGCCGCAGCAGCCGGAACGCCCGATCGATCACATCGGCGTCCAGAAGCTCCGCAACGGACTCAACGCCATCGGCTTCTCCCCCATCGCCGGTCGTGTGTCGGGCACGATCCTGAGCAAGACCGCCGATGCCGTGGCCGCCGTGGGATCCGATCGCGTCAGCTTCACGCCGTATCAGAAACTGATCGTCCTCGACGTCCCGGACGACAAGGTGGAGTGGCTCATCGACGAGCTCAAACCACTCGGACTGGACGGCCGCCCATCGCAGTGGCGGCGAAACCTTCTGGCGTGCAGCGGGATCGAGTTCTGCAAGCTGTCGTTCACCGAGACCCGCAAGCGTTCTCAGGTGCTGGCACCGGAACTCGACGAGCGACTCGCGGACATCAACGCGCAACTCGACGTCCCGATCGTGGTGAACGTCAACGGCTGCCCCAACTCGTGCGGCCGCTCCCAGATCGCCGACATCGGCTTCAAGGGACAGCTGATCGACGACGACAACGGCAACCAGATCGAGGGCTTCCAGGTGCATCTGGGCGGCAGCCTCGGACTGGACTCCGGATTCGGGCGCAAACTGCGCCAGCACAAGGTCGCCTCCACCGAACTCGGCGACTACATCGAGCGCGTGGTCCGCAACTTCGTGGCCCAGCGAACTGAGGGAGAACGGTTCGCGCAGTGGGCCGTTCGAGCAGATGAGGAGGCCTTGCGATGAGTACCGACACCGACGTCAGCACCACCGGCCGACGCTTCTCCGAGGAGGAACTCCGGGAGATCGCCGCATCGGGCGCACGCGAACTCGGCGATGACGCCACCCCCGAGGCGCTGCTGGCCTGGACCGCACGCACCTTCGGCGACAACTTCATCGTCGCCTCGAACATGCAGGACGCCGCACTGGTCGACCTGGCGAGCAAACATGTCGACCGTGAACTGCTCGGCGGCGCGGCCCTCAAGGTGCTGTTCCTCGACACCGGCTACCACTTCGCCGAGACACTCGGCACCCGCGATGCCGTCGAACAGGTCTACGGAGTCGATCTCGTCAATGTGACCCCCGAGCACACCGTCGCCGAACAGGACGAGTTGCTGGGCCGCAACCTCTTTGCCAGCGATCCCGCGGAATGCTGCCGCCTGCGCAAGGTGGTTCCCCTGAAGTTCTCGCTGAGCGGTTACGACGCCTGGGTCACCGGCATCCGCCGCGTCGAGGCACCCACCCGCGCCAATGCGCCGCTGATCTCCTTCGACGAGGGCTTCGGGCTGGTGAAGATCAACCCGATCGCCGCCTGGTCGGACGAGACCATGCAGGACTACATCGACTCCAACGGAGTGCTGGTCAACCCGCTCGTCGACGAGGGCTACCCCTCCATCGGCTGCGCTCCCTGCACCGCCAAACCCGAACCCGGATCCGATCCGCGCAGTGGCCGATGGGCCGGTCGCGCCAAGACAGAATGTGGGCTGCACGCATGACCATCACCACCGATTCCCAAACGGCCGCAACCTCGTCCGCCGGCACCGCGGGCGACACCGACGAGTTCAGCACCCTCGACGCGCTCGAGTCCGAGGCGATCCACATCTTCCGTGAGGTGGCAGGCGAGTTCGAGCGGCCCGTGATCCTGTTCTCCGGCGGCAAGGACTCCACGGTCCTGCTGCACCTCGCCCTGAAGGCGTTCTGGCCCGCGCCGCTCCCCTTCGCGCTGCTGCACGTCGACACCGGACACAACCTGCCCGAGGTACTCGCATTCCGCGATCAGGTCGTCGAGCGCCACAATCTGCGACTACATGTCGCGAGCGTCGAGGAATACCTCACCGACGGCCGCCTGACCGAGCGTCCCGACGGTGTGCGCAATCCCCTGCAGACCATCCCACTGCTCGACGCCATCACCGAGAATCGTTTCGACGCGGTCTTCGGCGGTGGCCGTCGTGACGAGGAGCGGTCGCGCGCCAAGGAGCGGATCTTCTCGCTGCGCAACGCCTTCGGCCAGTGGGATCCGAAACGTCAGCGTCCCGAACTGTGGAATCTGTACAACGGCAGGCACGCCCCGGGTGAGCACGTCCGAGTGTTCCCGCTGTCCAACTGGACCGAGCTCGACGTATGGCGCTACATCGCGCGCGAGCAGGTGCTGCTGCCGTCCATCTACTACGCACACCAGCGCGACGTGTTCCTGCGTGACGGCATGTGGATGACCCCGGGTGTCTGGGGCCAGCCCGCCGATGGCGAAGAACTGCAACGACTCTCGGTTCGCTACCGCACCGTCGGCGACGGCTCGACCACCGGCGCCGTACTCTCCGAGGCCGCCGATAACGACGCCGTCCTGGCCGAGGTCGCCGCATCGCGGCTGACCGAACGTGGCGCCACCCGCGGCGACGACCGCGTGTCCGAGGCCGCGATGGAAGACCGCAAGCGCGAAGGATATTTCTGATGGCAACCCTCTCCCACGCCCCCGACCTGCTCCGCATCGCCACCGCGGGCAGCGTCGACGACGGCAAGTCCACGCTCGTGGGCCGGCTGTTGTACGACACCAAGTCCGTTCTCGCCGACCAGATCGACGCCGTCACCAAGGCATCGGTGGATCGCGGGCTCGAGGGTCCCGACCTGTCGCTGCTCGTCGACGGTCTGCGCGCCGAACGTGAGCAGGGCATCACCATCGACGTCGCGTATCGCTACTTCGCCACGCCCGCACGGTCTTTCGTGCTCGCCGACACCCCCGGCCATGTGCAGTACACCCGCAACACGGTGTCCGGCGCCTCTACGGCACAGCTCGTCATGCTGCTGGTCGACGCCCGCAACGGCGTGGTGGCACAGACCCGTCGGCATGCCGCGGTGATGGCGTTGCTCGGTGTGCCTCAGCTGGTGCTCGCGGTCAACAAGATCGACCTCGTCGACGATCCCGCGACCGTGTTCGCCGAGATCTCCGCCGAGTTCGCCGAGCTGACCCGCTCACTCGGCTGGACACCGGACCGTGTCACCGCGATCCCGGTGTCGGCACTGCACGGCGACAACGTCGCCTCCCGCTCGGAGAACACGCCGTATTACGACGGCCCGACACTCATCGAGCATCTGGAGACGGTACCCAACATCGCCGACCGCGCACCGGTCGGATTGCGGTTCCCCATCCAGTACGTGATCCGCCCGCGCACAGCAGAATTCCCGGATTATCGCGGCTACGCCGGACAGATCGCCGCCGGTCGCGTGTCGGTCGGCGACGAGGTCGTCATCCTCCCGTCGGGTACCCGCACCACGATCAGCCAGATCGACACCGCCGACGGTCAGCTCACCACGGCTCACGCAGGCCGCAGTGTCACTCTCCTACTCGCCGACGATGTGGACGCCTCACGCGGCGATGTGATCGCCGCCGTTGCCGACGCCCCGGAACCGTTGCAGCAGTTCTCCGCAACCGTGTGCTGGCTCGCCGAGAAGCCCCTGCGGCCCGGCGCCCGCCTGCTCCTCAAGCACGGCACGAAGACCACTCAGGCCATCGTCGGCGGACTCGAGGTGCTGTTCGACGAGCAGAACCTGTCGCTGGTCGACGCCCCGGACACCGTGGAGCTCAACCAGATCGGCCGGATTTCGGTGCAGACCGCGGAACCGATTGTCGCCGACGACTACCAGACCAACCGCGAGTCGGGCAGCTTCCTGCTCATCGACCCGCAGGGCGGCAACACCCTGGCGGCCGGACTGGTCGGCGATGCTCTCGAATCGCTTCACCTCAAAGAGCTGGTGTGACCGAACCGAATACGCTCGTCCTGGCCGCACACGGCAGCCGGGATCCCCGATTCGGGGACACCGCCCGCCGTGTGCGCGATGCCGTGCAGATGCGGCTGCCGGATGTCGATGTACGGATGTCCTTCCTGGATCTGGACGTGCCCACGGTCGGTGCTGCTCTGCACCAGGTTTCCGGTGACGCTGTGCTGGTGCCGCTGCTGTTGGCTCCCGGCTATCACAGCGAGATCGACCTCCCGGGGATCGTGGGTGAGCATGCCGTCGGACAAGTCGTCACCACCGATGTGGTCGGACGCCGGCCGCTGACCGCCGCCCTGGCCGATCGGCTCGATGAGGCCGGCCTGGCGGCTGACGACGGGATCGTGCTCACCGCCGTCGGATCGACGAATCCGGAGGCCGAACGCGTCGTCCGCCTGCGTGCGATGGAATTGAGCACGCTCCTGCACCGTCCGGTACAGGTGGTCTTCGCCACCCGGCTCGGTCGCGACAATCTGGCCCTGCGCACCGCGGTTCGCCGATTGCGTGCCGCTGGTGCATGCCGGATCGTGGTGAGCCCCTACTTCCTGTCCGCAGGTCTACTCACGGATCGCGTCGAGGACGCACTCGACGACGTGGCCCCCGACTCCCTCGTCGCGGGGCCGATCGGCACGCACCCGGATCTCATTGCCGCCGTGGTCAATTCATACAACTCGTCAATCGATGCCACGGGGTACCTCCGAGCTCCCGCGACGCAAGCGCCCGTTTGAGAAAGAGATGCGAGTCGTCCTCCCAGGTGAAGCCCAGACCACCGTGTAGGTGCAGGCATTCACGTGCGACGCGGACATAGGTGTCCGTACAGTACGTCCGCGCAATCGCGAGATCGTCGGCCGGTTTCGGCACCCGAGAGCCGGCCAGCACATCCCGAACCGCGGCCGCGAACGATGCCACCGACTCGAAGTCCACCCACCGTTCGGCGCACCCATGTTTCACCGCTTGGAATTTGGCGATCGGCACACCGAACTGCTCACGTGTGCGCACGTAGGCGAGGGTACGCTTCACCGCCGCACCGACACCTCCCGCGGTGTCCCACACCGTGCCCGCAGCTTCGGCCGCGAGCCACGCCGTACGTACGGTTTCGGTATCCCGCGCGATCACGCTACCGTCGGCCTCGAATGTGAGGTTCGCCCACCGTCGTGAGATGTCGATGGAGTCCAGGTGACCGACCCGAATATCAGCGCGGCCGAAGAGCCGCACGTCGTCAGCGCCGATGGCGATCACGAAATCACATGCGGCTCCGTCCGGTACGGCGTGAGCCGCACCATCGGATGAGCGACACACACCAACGACTGCCCCTTCGGTCGCGATGTCGTGCAGGAGCGCATCGCGGTCCGCTCCCGCCGGACACGCACACAGCGCAGAGACCGCGCACAACGCGGTCGACACGAAGGGCAGAGGGGACGTCACCGAGCCCAGTCGTGCGGCGATGACCAGCGTCTGGGACAGATCTGCTCCTGCACCACCGAGCGCTTCCGGAACCGCAACACCGGCCATCCCCAGATCAACCGCGAACTCTCGCCAGTGTGTGGGCTCATGTGCGAGCGACTGCCCTTCCCGCTCCCGCAGATCGCTCGTCGACAGCCGCGCCGAACAGAATTCGTCGACGACGGCGCCGAGCGCGGCGTCGTCATCTGAGTCGGACCATCTCATCGGCCGTCCTTCGGTAGGTCCAGTACCCGTTCGCCCAGCAGCGAACGCTGGATTTCGTCGGTGCCCCCCGCGATCCGGAATGCCGGTGTACTCAAGGCGAAGTGGGCCCACTCCGAGGATTCGGGTCCGTCACGGAGCACCATGCCCGATCCGTCGATCGCATACATCGTCTCGACGGCGAGTTCGAGTGCGCGAATCACCAAGAGCTTGCCCACGGGCCCCGCCGCGGCGGTCACGGTATCCCCCACCGCAACCCGAGCCGCGAAATGGCGTGCCGCCCGGTGTGCCGCGGTCAATCGCGCGATCTTCTCCATGATTGCGGTATCGCGGTCGGCTCCCGCCAGTTTGGCACGCCGAATGACCTCGGGCACCAGCGAATCCGGCAGCGCCGCACTGCCACCGAGCGCCGATCTCTCCCCCGACAAACTGGAGATCGCCGCACGCCATCCCCCTCCCACCGGCCCCACGCGGTCCGCGTCGGGAACGATGACATCGGTGAGAAACACCTCATTGAACGATGCCCCGCCGGTGATCTGCCGCAGCGGGCGCACCTCGACTCCCGGAGCGGACATGTCGACGATGAACAGTGTCAATCCTTCATGTTTGCGGGCATCCGGATCCGTACGGACCAGGGCTTCCCCGATGTCGGCCTGGTGAGCGAATGAGCTCCAGACCTTCTGCCCGTTGAGAATCCACGCACGCGCGCCGTCATCATAGGTCGCCCGTGTGCGGACGGACGCGAGGTCGGAGCCCGCGTCCGGCTCGGAGAACAATTGACAGGCGAGCAACTCTCCCCGCCGAATTCTCGGCAGATAACGCTCCCGTAACTGATCGTCACCATGCTGGGTGATCGCCGGTGCCAGGATGTGGAGCGCCACCAGTAGTGGCGACCGGTCCGGCACGTCGTAGTCGGCGGCAATGGCCTCGAATCGTATGCGCTCGTGCTCGGACAATTCCGTGAGACCCGCATCGTCCAGTGCCGCTTGCCATCTACGCGCGGTCCGCACAATGTCCGCGGCGGTATCAACGTCGTACTCGTCCAGGATCCGGATCGAGGCGTAGCCACCGCGGTCACGACGTAGCGCCTCGCCATCCAGGAAGTTCCGTACCCGCGCATCGAAAGCCGCCTCGCCGATTGTCCGTCCGTCAGACATGCGGTGCGATCCCGGCGATCCGTAGAGCCTCGGCTTTGGCCGTCTCCATGTCGTAATGCTTCTTCGCCACGAGACGCTGCGCGTACAAACCGCCGCCGGACTGCATCAGGGTCACGTGCTGCCAGCCACCGAAGGTATCGGCGGTGTAGTCGCGAATCGCGTGGAACAGACGAGCCCGATATTGTCCGTCGACACCCTCCATAGTCCGGAGGTACTTGCGAACGTACGGTCCGGTTTCATCGCCGGCGAAGTCCTCCGGTGTCGGCGCGGTGACCACGGACCCACCCGCGATGTCGTGGAGATTACGCACCATATGGCTGAATTCGGCTGCAGCGTAATGCTTTGCCGCGTTTGTATAGAGTTCGTTGGGAAACATCCACCCTTCGTCACTCGGTTCAGCCTTCGCGATCGCGGCCTCCAATCCGGCTCGTACCAAGGTCGCGTAGATGACCATCTCGGAGATCTTCTCGCTGATGTGCGACACCCGACTCAAACCGTTGGCCTCGGCGATCAGCTGGGCGAACCCCGTGAGAATGTCACCGATCTCGGCGAGATGCGCGGTGCCGCCGAGGCGTTCCCACAGACCGAGTGCGTGGGCGAAGGTGGCCGAATGCTCGGTCTCACCGGCGAGGAACACCCGCTCGTTCGGAACGAAGACGTCATCGAAGACAATCATGCCCTCAGGCATGTTCTCGTGGCTCGAATGCGGCCAGTAGTCCTCGTGTTCGCCGACGAATTTGCCGCGTGGAGCATAGGTCGTGTTGATGATCGACACCCCGTCGGCGTTGGCGGGCACCGCACACGCGACTGCCCAGTCCTCCTCGCCGGGCTTCATCCGCTTGGTCGGCATCACCACCAACTCGTGGCAGGTCGCCGCCGCCGTGATGTGCAACTTTGCGCCGCGGATAACGATGCCATCCGCACGCCGCTCGATGATTCGCGTGTACAGATCAGGATCATCCTGCTTTCCCGGGGCCAACGAGCGGTTGCCTTTGGCGTCGGTGATCGCCTGCACGGCGCGGATGTCCTCGCTCTTGCACCAGTCGTAGTACTCCTGAATGCGCCTGGCGCGATCGGGCAGGTCGTCGCGCATACGGACAGCAGCGGTCAGCAGCGCCTGCAACCCCTGAGCTGTCGTGACGGTGGTCATGTCCCAGGTCAGCAGATCGATAAGCTGTTCACTCAGTTCATCTTTCGTCCTCGGGAACCGGTAGTAGGGCCCCTCCGTATCTCCCGGCTGATAGAAGCGGTCATATCCGGCCGCCACGAGATCGACACCGTCACTGATCAACGGCTCCGCCTCCAGATCCTTCACCGGCCTGCCGTTCACAAACACCCGTCGTCCGTCCCGCAAGCTCGCCCGATACTCGTCGCTGGTCTTCATGGCACTCCTCCGATAGGCTATTGTGAATGTAACGTCACATTCACAAAGAGGCAAGGGCGCCTCCCCCGGCGCTCAAGTCATGGAGGTTGCGATGAAACTGCCGTCCGCATCGGCACCGGCACCGACCGCACGAGGGCGGGCCACCCGCGCCCAATTCGCTGACGCTGCAAAGCAATTGATCGCCGAGCGTGGTTACCTCAGAATCACGATCGCCGACATCGCGACACGCGCGGGCAAGTCGACGGCCGCCTTCTACCGGCACTTCGACAGCAAAGAACATCTCCTCGCCTCGTTGGCCGAAGAGTTTCCGCACGATGTCTTTGCCAGGGCACCACAACCATTGCCCGAGTCGTCCGATCGCGAGCTTCTTCGGCAGGCCACCGCGGCGTATTGGACGGCGTTCCGGACCAATCTCGGTGTCCTCATCGGCGTGTCCCAGCAGGCCCAGGTCGACGAAGTGTTCGCACGGCACTGGAGTCGAATCAGACGAGCCGGCATCGACGTCATCGAGCGCACGATCCGCGATGCCCAGGCGCGCGGAATCGCCACCGAAATCGATGCCCCGGCAACCGCATTGGCGTTGGGCGCGATGTTCGAACTCTTCTGCTTCAATCAGCTCACCGGATTCGATCCGGGACAGGAACCGATCGACGATGAGCTCGCGATCGACACGCTCGCCGAGATTTGGTACCGAACCATTCACTGTGACGAAGGCGTGTAAATGCTTCCCTACTCTTTCGCGAGTCGATCACGACAGTGGGCGACCGTACGCCCCAATGCACCGTCGGTATCGAGCGAAGGCACGACCTTGACGCATGCACAGCTCGATCACGCAGCCACCCGCCTGGCCTCCGCACTGCGGACCGCGGGGGTTCGTCCCGGCGATCGGGTCGGCTACCTGGGCCGTAATCACGTGGCGTTCGCGGTGATCATGGTCAGCGTCTCAAGGGTCGGGGCGATAGTGACCGCACTGAACTGGCGGCTCGCATCCGACGAATTGAGCGGGGTGATCGCGGATGCCGACCCGACCGTGATGTTCGTCGCCGGCGAATTCCTGCCAGGGCTACCGGATTTCGGTGACGGCACCACGCAACTCGTGCCCATCAACGATGGTCCGGCCGTGGATTCACTGGCGGCTTTTGCGGATTCATTGTCGTCCGACCGGGTGATGACGGAGGAGCATGTGGTCCGACCGGACGACATCGCGCTCCTGACATACACATCGGGCACGACCGGCCGCCCCAAGGGGGTCATGGTGTCGTACCGCCAGATCGAGTTTCATTGCACGATCGATACGCCGTGGCGCATCCGCGGCGGCTCGACGCTGCTGGTGTTGTCGCCTGTTTTCCATGCTGCCGGAGTCGGTTGGGCCTTTCTCGGCAATTTCCACGGCGCGCATATCGTGTTCCTGCCCGAGGCCGCACCGAAGCTCATCGCCGAATACATTGCGCGACACAAGGTCACCGACGCACTACTGGTGCCGACACTGCTCCACATGTGCCTCGACGAGCCCGACTTCGTCGAGGCAGCGCGCGCCACCCTGCGCACTGTGGTCTACGGCGCGTCGCCCATAGGTGCCGGCGTCCTCACCCGCGCGTTACGCGAACTGCCGGAATGCGATTTTGTGCAGGGTTACGGGATGAGCGAAACCGTCGGTCCGATCACGTGCCTGTATCCGGAGGAGCATCGGGATCACGGCGTGACTCTCGCTTCTGCCGGTTCGCCGTTGCCCGGGGTCGAGGTGCGGATCGTCGATCCTGCTACCCAACAGTCGTGTGCCGACGGGGTCGTCGGTGAGATCTGGACCCGGAGCGGGCAGAACTGCGCCGGGTACTGGCACCGGCCGGATGCCACCGAACTTCTTTATGCCGACGACTGGCTCCGCACCGGCGATGCAGGCTTCCTGCAGTCCGGATATCTCTATGTGACAGATCGGATCAAGGACATGATCAACTCGGGCGGGGAGAACATCTATGCGGGCGAGGTGGAGCGGGCCATCATGGAAATCGCGGGGGTCACCGACGCGTGTGTGGTGGGCCTCGCACACCCGAAGTGGGGCGAGACCGTGTGCGCGGTAGTCGTCCGCGACGAACACCTCCTCGTCGACGAAGCCACGGTCATCTCCGGCGCCAGAAGTCGACTCGCACACTACAAGTGCCCGACGTCAGTCCGGTTCGTGGCCGAACTGCCCCGTAACGCTGCGGGCAAAGTGCTGCGGCGACAGGTTCGTTCAGAGGTCGCAGGAGCAGAGAAATGAGCGAGATAACTACGGCGGTCGACGGCCACGTGGCCGAAGTCATGATCAACCGCCCGGAGAAACACAACAGCATCACGATGCCGATGTTCGAGCAGTTGGCCGAGGCGGCGGAGAGTCTGGCGCGCACCACCGCAATACGTGCCGTGGTGCTCAGCGGCGCGGGCCCATCATTCTGCTCCGGCCTCGACACCGGACATTTCGGCCCCGACGGCGGCGATTCCGCGTCACCGTCGAGTCCACGTCTCGCGCAACTGCTCACCGAACCCCCGTACGTTCCCGACCCGGGCCACGCGGGCAATTTGGGACAGCACGCGGTTCACGTATGGGCGACCCTGGCCGTACCCGTACTCGCTGCCGTGCACGGTCATGCGCTGGGCGCCGGACTGCAATTGGCGGCCGCGGCCGATCTGCGCGTCGCCGGCCCTGACACCTCGCTCGGCGTACTCGAAATCCGATGGGGCCTCGTGCCCGACCTCGGTGGCATTCCGATGCTGATCGATCTCATCGGGCGCGAACGCACGGCTGATCTGGTCTATACCGGCCGAACCATTTCGGGCACCGAAGCACACCGTATCGGTCTTGTGTCACGTGTCGCGGGCGACCCTAGATCCGAGGCACTGGCCATGGCGCACGACATCGCGCGACGCAGTCCAGATGCCATCCGCCATGCCAAACGCCTCATCCGTCTCCACAGCCCCGGCCCCACAGCGGAATCGTTCGTCGCCGAGGGCCGGGCGCTGGCCGACCTTCAGAACTCCGCAAACCAACTGGAGGCCGTCGCGGCCTTTCGGGAACGCCGCGACGCTGACTTCGACGATGCGCCACCGTCACCTGACGACCGGTTGTGATCGACTCGCCAAAGCGGAATCCGACGATCACACCCCTCGGCCACCTTCGGATCGGGACGCGCGGACGCACTCGGGGACGACGCCTATCAAGTCACCGACGCCGCCATCATCGACGAGATGATGCGACACGCACGTGAGCGCGCCATGGCGGCGGGCGCACACGCACCCCGGACCGTCGTCGAACCCGGATTCCCGCGAGACGTGCTCCTCCGTGCGGTGAATCGATACACCGCAACGGGAATTGTCGTCGGGATGCGGCGCGATCGGCCCAGTGGCCAGATTCGTCACCTCGCCCGGCACCTGCCGGCCTCGGTCGACCTCATCGCCACCGACGGCAGCCGCCATCTGATCCCCGACCGCTCCTCCGAACGAACCGTCCAGCGCGGACACCGCTACGGACTGGGCTGGGCCACGGCATGATCCACGAGACACTGGCCGCAGGCCGCATACTCCTGGGCGTTGCCGCACTGACAGCACCCACACGATTCGCATCGAGCGTAGGGGTCACCGACGCAACACCGGAATTGCGCTATCTCACACAGGTTTACGGAGCACGCGCCATCGCCATGGGTTCGGCCTACCTCACCGCCGGCGATGTCGAACGTCGCCGATGGAGTCACCTGTCCCTCGCCATCGATCTGTCCGACACCGCGGTCGGCACTATCCGCCTCGTACGCGGCGATACCCCACGCCGAGCGGCTGTCGCCATGCTCGCCGTGACCGCCACGTACGCGATCGCCGGACTGTCACGTCTACGGCCCTCGGCGTCGACCGAAATGACTTGACATGGGCGTCGGCTGCGACAAAGAGGTTGCGAGGCTGCCGGTTTCACGCTAGTATCGAACATACGTTCGTATCGTTCATTGGGGGATGAACATGATTGACTCGACGGCCGATCTTCACCGGTTGATGCCGGACCTGGCCGAGTTACGTTGCGCCGACTCGGAAGCCGATGCCGTCGCGCGTCTGACGACTCTGGAGGAGATCAAGTCTGCTTGCACCGCAGCACAAGCCAGAGAGACTGCCCGACTGGATGAGTTGCGCGCCATCGACGAAGAGATGCGGCACGTGCCCAAGGCGCGGCGTGGCCGTGGATTGACGTCAGAGGTGGGACTGGCGCGTAAAGCCTCCCCTCGCAAAGGAAGTCAGTACCTCGGGTTCGCGCGGGCACTTGTACGGGAAATGCCCTGCGCCCTCGCCGCCCTGACGTCCGGCGTGCTCACAGAATGGCGGGCGACCATTCTGGTCCGCGAGACCGCGTTCCTCACACGCGAATCACGAGAAGAGATCGACCGCCGTCTGTGCGCCGATCCCGAATCCCTGGTCGGCGTGGGAGACCGAGAACTCGACGCGAGAGTCAAAGCGGCTGCCTACGAACTCGAGCCCTCCGCAGTGGTGGCACGAAAGGCCAAGGCCGACAAAGACCGCCGAGTGACCGTGCGGCCCGCACCGGATCTGATGGCCCAGCTGTCCGCTCTGTTGCCGATGACGCAGGGCATCGCGGTCTACGCGTCATTGAAGAAGCATGCCGACTCGTGTGTCGGCACCGACGACCGCACTCACGCCCAGATCATGGCCGACACTCTGGTCGAGCGTGTCACCGGACAGTCCACCGCCACCGAGGTTCCGGTCGCGGTGACCGTCGTCATGTCGGATCGCGTACTCCTCGGAACCGGCAATGATGTGGCCGAGATCCCCGGCTACGGTCCGATCCCCGCAGACGTCGCCAGATCGCTGGTCGCCGACGGTATCGACTCCGACGACCCCACCGCATCGACAATCCGCCGGCTCTATGCACGCCCGTCTGACGGCACACTGGTGTCGATGGATGCACGGTCCAGAACATTCCCTAAAGCACTGGCAACCTATGTCAGACACCGCGACAAACGGTGCCGCACAGCCTATTGCGACGCACCGATCGCCGAGATCGACCATGCCCGCCCCCACCACAGCGGTGGCCGTACCAGCGCACATAATGCCGACGGCATCTGCACCACACACAACCGCGCCAAAGAAGCCGACGGATGGCACTACTCCGTCATCGACACCGACGGCCGGCATCGTATGGAGATCGAAACACCCTCCGGCACACTGCACCTCTCGATAGCCCCACCATCGGTCGGGTTCACACCCGAAACCGTGAGCGCCACCGAGACGCGGCTACGCGCGCTCCTCACAGAGGCCGCGTGATGGCCCACGCTCAGATGTCGCTGAGCGCAGGCACCTTGGTGGCGCGGGCGTAGATCGCCTCACCCTGCTGGAGGTGGAGTGCGTTCGCGTCGCCACGGGTGATCTGCGCCTGGAACTCCTCACCGGACGCCACCGCGGTCAGTTCCACGCGGGTCTCGAACCCGAGATTCACGACACGCTGGACGATCGCCTTGATGACCCCCGTATCGAGGGCGGCATCGGCGGCGGGCAGAGCGAGTTCGGGATTGCGCCCGATCCGAATGTCATGCGGACGTACGAGTTCACCGTTCAGCCGCACGGTCGACCCCAGGAAGGACGCGACGAACGGATTGACCGGCCGGTCGTACAGCTCATCCGGTGCACCGACCTGCTCGATACGTCCCTTGTTGAGGACCGCGATCCGGTCACTCACGTCGAGCGCCTCCTGCTGGTCGTGGGTGACCAGCACGGTCGTCACATGCACCTCGTCGTGCAAGCGGCGCAACCACTTTCGCAGATCCTCACGGACCTTGGCATCGAGCGCGCCGAACGGCTCGTCGAGCAGCAACACCCGCGGATCGACGGCCAGAGCCCGGGCGAGCGCCATACGCTGTCGCTGACCACCGGACAGCTGTGCCGGAAAACGCTTCTGGAACACGGTGAGTCCGACGACATCAAGCAGTTCGTCGACCTTCGCATCGATCTCGGCCTTGGTGCGCTTACGGATCTTCAGACCGAAAGCGATGTTGTCACGCACCGTCATGTGCTTGAACGCCGCATAGTGCTGGAACACGAATCCGATGTCGCGCTGCTGCGGCGACGCCTTCGACACGTCGCTACCGCCGATGACAACGGTGCCCGAGTCGAGCGTGTCCAGACCTGCGATGGCCCGCAGCAGAGTCGATTTGCCGGAACCCGACGGGCCGAGCAGCGACGTCAGCGACCCCTCCGGAATCTCGATCGACACATCGTCGAGGGCGGCGAAGTCTCCGTAGCGCTTGTTCGCACCGATGACCGTGATCGACATGTCAGATGCCTTCCTTCGTGGCGGCGGGCTCGGGGGTTGTGTCGGTCGAGGTGACCGACGCACTCGCGGTGGCATACCGGTTCTTGACCCGGCGCTCGATAAGCGTCATCGCGATGAGGACCACGATCGCGACGAACATCAGCAACGTCGCCGCCGCGTAGGCGCCGTACTCGTTGTAATCGTCGGTATAGCGCGAATGCACCAGCAGGGTGAGTGTCTGCGATATCCCGGGAAAGTTCGACGACACCATCGTCACCGCACCGTATTCACCGAGCGCACGCGCGATGGTGAGCACCACACCGTAGGTGAGGCCCCAGCGGATCGCGGGCAGCGTGATACGCCAGAACGTCTGCCAGGCGTTGGCGCCGAGCGTGGCGGCGGCCTGTTCCTGCTCGGTGCCGATCTCACGGAGCACGGGCTCCACCTCACGCACCACGAACGGCAGGGTGACGAACAGCGTCGCGAGCACCAGCCCCGGGAAACCGAATATCACTCGGAATCCCAGGCTTTCGACGCCACCGAACCAGCCGCCGTAGCCCCACAACAGGATCAGAGCCACGCCGACCACCACCGGCGACACCGCGAACGGCAGGTCGACGACGGCTTGCAGCAGACCCTTGCCGGGGAACTTGCCGCGGGCCAGGGCGAGTGCGGTGACAACGCCGAACACCACATTGAGCGGCACCACGATCACGACGATGATCAGGCTGAGCTGCAATGCCGAGATCGCGGCCGGTGTGGTGATCCACTCCCAGAACTGGCCGAAGCCGTGTTCGAAGGACCGCCAGAAGATGAGCGCGACCGGGACCACCAGCAGCACGAAGAGGTAGATCAGCGCGATCGCGCGCAGACCGTACCGGGTCAGGGGCGAAAGCCTCACTGGTCCTGCTCCTCTCGGACACGCTGCCGGCGTCCCACCAGCCGCAGGATCAGCAACGCCACGAACGCGATGAGTAGCAGCAGCACCGAGACGGTGGCCGCGGAGACCTGATCGTCGACCTCGATCTGCTGCTGAATGTATTGGGACGCAACCTGGGTCTTGCCGGGGATGTTGCCGCCGATGAGCACCACCGAACCGAATTCGCCGATAGCGCGGGTGAATGCGAGGCCGGTGCCGGTGAGGATCGCCGGCAGCAGGGAGGGCAGAACGATCTTGGTGAAGGTCGTCCAGTTGTTGGCCCCGAGCACCGAGGCGGCCTCCTCGACGTCGCGGTCGAGTTCCAGTAGAACGGGCTGCACCTGCCGCACCACGAACGGCAGCGTCACGAAGGTGAGCGCGATGATCAGTGCCGGTTTGGTGGCGTTCAACTGAAGATCGATCGGCGAGTTCGGCCCGTACAGCGAGAGCAGCACCAGGCTGGCGACGATGGTCGGCAAGGCGAATGGCAAGTCGATGATCGCGTTCACGAATCCCTTGCCCCAGAAGTCATCCCGCACCAGAACCCACGCGATGATGGTGCCGAAGACCATGTTGATAGCGGCCACCACAACCGACACCAGCACCGTGATGCCCAGCGCGTCGAGGGCGGTCGAGTCGGTTGCCGCCGACCAGAATCCGCTCCACCCCTCGTCGAAAGAGGCGACGGTGATCGCGGCGAGCGGCAGCAGCACGATGATCGAGAGCCACAGTCCCGCAACGCCGATACCGAGTGGACTGACCCCGCTGAAGGTCTTCCCGCGCCCCAGGAAACCGGAGCGCACCTCGTCGACGACCGGATTCGGGGTATCGGTTCCCGAACTCATTGCCGGCCTCCCGAGTTATAGATCTTCGTGACGGCTCCCTTGGTGCCGAACAGCTTCTTGTCCACGGCCTTCCAGCCGGTCAGGTCCTTGCCGTCGTTGTCGGCGGCGGTACCCTCGCCCAGAACCTTGCCGAGATCCTTGATCGTCCACAGCTTGTCGATGCGGCCCGGGAACTTGGCGGCGGTCTCCTCGATCACCGACGGCACGACCGGGCGGAATCCCTGTTCCGCCCACAGACGTTGAGCCTCCTCGGTGAACAGGAAATCCACGAACGACTTGGCCGCGGCCTTGTCCTCACTGGTGTTGACGACGGCGACCGGGTTCTCGATCTTGAACGTTTGCGGCGGCACCACATACTCCACCTGGCTGTTCGCCCCGGCGGTGGCATTGGCGCGATCCAGCATGATCGCCTCGTTCTCATAACTGATGAGCACGTCGCCCTGGCCCTGCTCGAACGCCGTGGTCGCCTCCCGACCCGACTTCGGGATCACATGGATATGATCGCGGACGAGCTTCGCGACGAAGTCGAGGCCCGCCTTGTTGTCGCGGCCGCCGTTGCTCTTCACCGCATACGGCGCGAGCAGATTCCACTTCGCCGATCCGGAACTGCCCGGGTTGGGAGTGACCACCTGGACGCCCGGTTTGAGCAGATCGTCCCAGTCACGGATGTTCTTCGGGTTGCCCTTGCGGACCACGAGTGCGACCACCGAGCCGAACGGCGTGCTGTTGTTGGGGGCCTGCTTCTTCCAGTCCTCGTCGACGATCCCGGCTTTCACCAGTCGAGTGACATCGGGCTCGACCGAGAAGTTGACGACGTCGGCGGGCACGCGCCGCGCGACTTTGCGGGACTGATCGCCGGATGCGCCGTACGACTGGGAGAAACCGACGTCGTGGCCCTGCTCGGTGTCACGGAAGGCGGGAATGATGGCGTCGAAGCCCGGCTTCGGGACGGCGTAGGCGACCAGATTCAGGTGGCGACTGCCGCTGGAGATGTCGATTCCGCCGGGTTCGTCGGTCGAACCCCCGCCGCATGCGGTCACACCCACGATCGCCATGACCGCAACGATGGCGGTCAACAGCGCCGACCTGCAGCGCCTGTTCGCGGATCTCACCACGCCTGTCCCCTAGCTCGTCGGTGTCGCGCTCACCGGCCTCGATGAGCCAGATGACGTTAGCAACGGCTCCGGGGGCCGATCCATGCGCCGATCCCGGCGATTGGTTGCCGTCTCGGTCGGTGTGCTAGCGCGTCAATACCCACGCGAGCACCACCAGGATGATGAGTGCGAGCAAAGCCCAAGTGACACGTGAGCGAATCATTGTCTACAGTCCCGTCCCGTCCTCGTCGGCGAAGCGCCGACGGTCGAACAACGTGCTCACGCCGTCCACCAGCAGATTCAGCAGCACTGCGATCGCCACGGCGAGCGGAATGACCACGGCGAGAGTGACCAGGAGTTGCGGCACGAAGGACAGGCCGGTCAGCCACTCCTCGACGCCGTCCCACCAGTTCGCCAAGCCACTCACGTTCTACCTCGCTGTTCTCGATCTCGTCGACGCCCCGAGCACGGGCACCGGAGGAGTTTCGCTCACGCTGAACAAAACTCGGTGCCGGAGCCCTTCGCAATCATAGTCGCCAGTCCTCATAGCTCCGCGGGTCCTCGATCGGCTCCATGTGAATGGTCACCGACAGGTGATCGAGCACACCCATCATCTCACCTTCGATCTCCTCGCCGAGATCGTGCGCCTCCTGCACCGACCAGTCCCCCGGAACCAGCATGTGCAATTGCACAAAACGTTCATGGCCGGACTCGCGTGTCCGGATGTCGTGGAACTCGATATGGCGTGCCCGGTAACGGTCGAGCACACCGTCGATCACCGCGCGATCGTCGTCGGCCACCGCGGCATCCATCAGGCCGGCCCCGGAGCGCCAGATGAGGCGTGCCCCCACCACGATGATGTTCACCGCCACCGCGATCGCGATGATCGGGTCCAGCGGTAGCCACCCGGTCAGCGCCACGAGCAGTACGCCGACGATGACTCCGGCGGTGGTCCACACATCGGTGAGGAGATGCTTGCCGTCGGCCTCCAGGGGCAGCGATCGATACCGGCTGCCCGCCCGGACGAGCACGACACCCACCACACCGTTGACCACGGTCGCGGCCACCGACACCACCAGTCCGAGGCCCACGGCCTCGAGTTCCTGAGGGTTCAGCAACCGGTCGACGGCGGCCACCATGATCACCGCGGCCGCGACGACGATCATCACCCCCTCGGCCACCGCCGAGAAATATTCGGCCTTGCTGTGCCCGAAGTTGTGACCGGCATCCGCGGGCCGAGCTGCCACGCGCAGCGCGGCGAACGCGCCGATGGCGGCGACCAGATTCACCAATGACTCCGCCGCATCCGACAACAGCCCCACCGACCCGGTCAGTTGCCAGGCAAGGACTTTCATCACGATCGTGACGATCGCGGCCGCAATGCTCAGGAGTGCGAACCGCGTCAGATCGCGGCGCGCGGGGGTGGTCGCGGTGATCATCGACTTTCGAGGGCTGCGCGGGCGGCCGCCTCGATGGCCGGGTACCGCTCCCCCATCTGCTGCGCGAGTGCCTGGGCCGCCGACAACGGACGGACCATCACCATGAAGTCGTTGATCTTCCCGTCCTCGTCGTAGACGAGAAAATCGCAGCCCGTGACGTGCTTGCCGTCGATCTCCGCCTCGAAGACCAGTGCGTGGTCGCCGCTTGCCGCGTCGTGGATCTCGCGGACGTACCGGAAGTTCTCGAACACCTCGATCACGGCGCGAAGAATGGCCGCGGTGATCGCCTTACCCGGGTACGGCGTGAACGCCACCGGGCTGCGGAACACCACGTCGTCGGCCAGGCACTCCTCGACCGCGTCGAGATCCCGGGCTTCGACCGCCTCACGGAATGTCGTCATGTCCGCCTCCTCATCACGGGGTGCCGCCGGCTAGGCGGCATCGAGACCGCGTCGCTTCAGCAGCGGTCCGATCTCGGCTTTCCGGCCGATCAACGTCTCATGCGCGACAAGCGGATCCACGCTGTCACCGCGGGACAGCGTGGTATCGGCGAACTTGCGGCCGCTGTCCCGAACCAACCCGCCCTCGGCGAGGAACCACTGTTCGGTCTCGGCGTCGAGCACCTCGGACCAGATGTAGCTGTAGTAGCCCGCCGAATATCCGCCGCCGAAGATGTGGTTGAAATAGGTGCTTCGGTAGCGCGGCGGGATGAGCGTTCCGAATCCGGCCTCGGACAGGGCTTCTCGTTCGAAGGTCAGCACATCGGTGATCTGCTGGTCGGCGGTGATGCGATGCCAGGCGAGATCGAGGACGGCCGCGGCCAGGTATTCGATGGTGCCGTGGGCGCTCTCGGCATTCGCCGATGCGCGCGCGGCCTCGGCGAGTTCGGCGGGGATGGCCTCTCCGGTCTCATGGTGACGCGCGTAGTTCGCGAGCACGTCCGGGTGCAGTGCCCACATCTCGTTCACCTGCGACGGGAACTCGACGAAATCCCGCGGCACGGAGGTGCCTGACTGTGAGGGGTAGTCGACCGCGGACAACAATCCGTGCAGTGCGTGCCCGAACTCGTGGAACAGCGTCGTCAGCTGATCCATGGTCAGCAAAGTGGGTTGTCCGGCATCGGGTTTCGTCACGTTGAGCACATTCACCACCACGGGCTGTGTTGCCAACACTCGTGACTGATCGACGATGTTGTTCATCCAGGCGCCGCCCCGTTTGGACGGTCGGGCGTAATAGTCGCCGAGATACAGGCCGATGCTGCGGCCGGTGTCGTCGAACACCTCCCACACACGGACGTCGGGGTGATATCCGGCGAGATCCGGACGGCGCGTGAAGGTCAGACCGTAGAGCTGTTCGGCGGCGAAGAACACCCCGCGTTCCAGCACCGAGTCGAGTTCGCAGTACAGCGCGAAGTCGCCGAGCGGCACCGCCGCCGTGGATCGGCGTTCCTGCGCCAGCCAGTACGTCAGGTCGGCGGGACCGATCTCGGCACCATCACTCAGACCGGTCAACCGCACCCGCTCCCGCTCCCCCGCGCGGTTCGCCGACGCGGTCAGTTCGCCGAGCAACTCCATCACGGCGGCCGGCCCCGGCGCCGTCTCCTCGGCGATCACGAATTCGGCATGGTTCTCGTAGCCGAGCAGCCGGGCACGCTCGGCCCGCAGCGCGACGATCTCGAGAATGATTCCACGCGTGTCGAATTCGTTGTCGCGGGCGCCGCGCTGGACCGACGCGTCGAAGACCCGTTGCCGCGTGCTCGCGTCGGTGAGAGATGTCAGCACCGACTGACTCGTGGGCAACTCCAGCGACAGCAGATACCCGTCGTCGTGACCGGCATCGGCTGCGGCCCTGCGCGCCGCCGCGATCTCACTCGCCGGCAGGCCGTCGAGTTCGGCAGCAGTGTCCACCAGCACCGCGGAGGCATTGGTGTCGTCGAGGAGTTTCTGCGAGAAGGTCGTCGTCAGGTAGGCGAGGCGCGACGAGATCTCCCGCATCCGCTCCTGCTGCTGCGGATCCAGACCGGCACCGGCGCGCACCGACTCCCGGTATCGCTTGGCCAGCAGGCGATCCTGCGCTTCGGAGAGACCCAGTTCGTCACGGCGGCCGTACAGATCCGAGATACGCCCGAAGATCCGGGGATCCATGGCGATGGTGTTGCCGTGGGCGGTGAGCAGCGTGGAGAGTTCCTGGGAGATCTCGTTGCGACGCGGGTTCGCATCGGAGCCGACGAGATTGAAGAAGATCCCGGCCGCGCGGGCCAGATCACGTCCGGAGAGTTCCAGTGCCTCCACGGTATTGGCGAACGTCGCGGGTTCCGTGTCGGTGGCGATGGCCTCGACCTCGGCGAGGTGCGCGGCCATCGCCGAGGTGAAGGCGGGCAGGAAATCGTCGTCGGAGATCGACGCGAAATCCGGCAGCCCGTGCGGCAGAGTGGATTCGGCGAGAACCGGGTTGACCATGGAACTCCTTCACACGTGAGCGGACAGGACTGCTACTTGCCCTTGGGTTTGTCTCCGACGGCATCGGTGGAGAGTGCGGCGACGAAGGCCTCCTGCGGAACGTCGACGCGCCCGATGGTCTTCATCCGCTTCTTGCCCTCCTTCTGCTTCTCCAACAGCTTGCGCTTACGGCTGATGTCGCCGCCGTAGCACTTCGCGAGCACGTCCTTGCGGATCGCCCGGATGTTCTCTCGGGCAATGATCTTCGAGCCGATGGCGGCCTGGATCGGCACCTCGAACTGCTGGCGCGGGATCAACTCCTTGAGTTTGAGCGCCATCTTGTTGCCGTACGCGTAGGCGGCATCCTTGTGCACGATGGCACTGAACGCGTCGACCGCCTCACCCTGCAACAGAATGTCGACCTTCACCAGATCGGCCTCCTGCTCGCCCGCCTCCTCGTAGTCGAGGCTCGCGTATCCCCGTGTCCGCGACTTGAGGGCATCGAAGAAGTCGAAGATGATCTCCGCCAACGGAAGTGTGTACCGCAGTTCCACTCGCGTCTCGGACAGATAGTCCATGCCGCCGAGCTCGCCGCGCCGTGACTGACAGAGCTCCATGATGGCGCCGATGAACTCGCTGGGCGCGATCACCGTGGTCTTCACGATCGGCTCGAAGATGCTTCGCGCCTTGCCATCCGGCCAATCCGACGGGTTGGTCACGATGTGTTCGGTGCCATCCTCCATGATGACGCGGTACACCACGTTGGGTGCGGTGGAGATCAGGTCCAGATTGAATTCACGTTCGAGACGTTCGCGCGTGATCTCCATGTGCAGCAGACCGAGGAAGCCACACCGGAAACCGAAGCCCAGCGCGACGGAGGTTTCCGGTTCGTAGGTCAGCGCCGCGTCGTTGAGCTGCAGTTTGTCGAGGGCCTCACGCAATACGGGATAGTCGGAACCGTCGACCGGATACAGACCGGAGTAGACCATCGGTCGCGGTTCGCGATACCCGGTCAGCGGTTCGGACGCACCGTGGCGTGCGGTCGTCACGGTGTCACCCACCTTCGACTGCCGCACGTCCTTCACACCGGTGATGAGATAGCCGACCTCGCCGACACCGAGTCCCTGCGACGCCTTCGGCTCCGGCGACACGATGCCGACCTCGAGCAGTTCGTGCGTCGCACCGGTCGACATCATCGCGATCTTCTCGCGGGGCACGATCTTGCCGTCCACCACGCGGACGTAGGTGACGACGCCTCGGTAGGTGTCGTAGACCGAGTCGAAGATCATCGCGCGGGCCGGCGCATCGGCATCACCCTCGGGAGGCGGGATGAGCCGGACGACCTCGTCGAGGAGTTCCTTCACGCCCTCACCGGTCTTGCCGGACACCCGCAGGACGTCGTCGGGTTCACATCCGATGATGTGCGCGATCTCCGCTGCGTAGCGGTCCGGGTCGGCGGCCGGCAGGTCGATCTTGTTGAGCACCGGAATGATGGTCAGATCGTTGTCCATCGCCAGGTAGAGGTTCGCCAGCGTCTGGGCCTCGATGCCCTGCGCCGCGTCGACGAGGAGCACCGCACCCTCGCAGGCCTCCAGGGCACGCGAGACCTCGTAGGTGAAGTCGACGTGGCCCGGTGTGTCGATGAGGTGCATGACGTAGTCGGTGGTCTCGCCGTCTTCGGTGACCTGCCAGGGCAGGCGCACGTTCTGCGCCTTGATGGTGATGCCGCGCTCACGCTCGATGTCCATCCGGTCGAGGTACTGGGCCCGCATCGCCCGCTCCTCGACCACGCCCGTGAGCTGCAGCATCCGATCGGCCAGGGTGGATTTGCCATGGTCGATGTGGGCGATGATGCAGAAGTTCCGGATCCGTGCGGGATCGGTGAACGTCGTGTCGGCGAACGTGGAAATCGCTACGGCTCCTTGAACGGCGTGCAGAGACGAGATTGCTGAGATAAGAGGTCAAGACCAGTTTCTCATGCCTCCGCACACCGAGGCGCCGCCGCCCCTCTGCGTGCCGACCGACGTGTCAGGTCACCAGGCCGGTTCGTCGATCGGCTCGGTCCCCGCCTCGACGTCGAACCGGACGTTGTCGCCGTCGACCGCGGTCGCGGTAACGGTCACCGGCAGCCACTTGCCGTCCGCCAGCAGCGCGCACTCCTGCTTGGCGCCCACCTTCGCCGTCAGTCCGCCCTTGCAGATGAAGCGATCCGGGGTCTGCCCCACGGTCTTCGACAACTCCGCATTCGCCTGCTTCTCCAGGTCGGACTTGCTGACCGATTTCTCACCGACGCTGACCTCGGCACTACAACCGGATGCCACCAGCAGGCCGAAGCCCAGCATCCCCGCCACCACGATCCGTCGAACAGAGCCCCGCTTGTCCATGGTCTTCCTCACGAGTAGAAGCAGCAGCCCGAACGGGCCCGAGGCAGATGCCTCACCGCACTTTATGTGACTCCGCACTTACCGGTCCCGAGATCCGCGAAGCCGGACTCACCACTACGGTTGACCCATGCCGCCAGCAGCGAGCGAGACACCGGACATCGAGGACCACATCGGCGACGGGATCGTCGCGAGCATTCACCGTCCGGCCCGGACACCGCTCGGTGTGGTTGTGCTGGCACACGGGGCCGGAGGAAACCGCGACGCCGCGATCCTGCGCGCGTACGCCACTGAGCTATGCGATCGCGGACTTGTGGTGGCCCGCATCGACCTGCCCTACCGGCAGCGCCGACCGAAAGGACCACCGAGCCCGTCGACTGCGGCCGCCGACCGTGACGGCGTGCGTGCCGCCGTCGAGGCGTTCCGGAGCGAAGCCGACGGCCCGCTGGTCGTCGGCGGCCACTCCTACGGGGGCAGGCAGGCGTCGATGGTCGTGGCCGAAGAGGACGCCGGATGGGCCGACGGCCTGCTGCTGTCCTCCTATCCCCTGCATCCACCGGGCAAGCCGGATCGACTGCGCACCGAACATCTGCCGTCGATCACCACGCCGACGCTCGTGGTCCACGGCAGCTCGGATCCGTTCGCCACGTCCGCGGAACTCGCCGAGGCCGTCGCACTCATCCCGGCGCCCACGCGCGTCGTCGAGGTCGAGAAAACGGGACACGACCTGAAGCCGGATCGCACACCCGTCGCCGCCATGACCGCCGACGCACTCGAGGAACTGATCCTGTCGGGGGCGATCCGGTGAGCACTCGGGGCCCGGGTCATCCGACCGCACAGTTCGCGCGGGAGATCGTCTACTCCCCGGATCTCGACGGTGATGCCGATCCCGGTGAGATCGTCTGGACCTGGGTGGTGTTCGAGGACGACGCGACACAGGGCAAGGACCGTCCCGTGCTGGTCGTCGGCCGCGACCGATCCGACCACGATCCGACACATCTCCTCGGACTCATGTTGTCCAGCAAGGATTATCACCGCGACGACGACAACTGGATCTCGGTCGGAGCCGGCGCCTGGGACAACGATCACCGGGAGAGTTTCGTCCGGCTCGACCGTGTCCTCCTGGTCGTCGAGGACGCCATACGCCGCGAGGGCGCCATCCTCGACGAGAACCGTTTCACCCTGGTGGCCGAACAACTCCGGCGGCGATTCGGGTGGCGATGAAGTCGACGGTCGCATGGGCCGCGACCGCACTGGCACTCATCACCGCATTCATCATCGCCCCGCCGGCCCTCGCCGGAGACGGCTACGGAACGGCCTTCGACAATCAACCGCTCATCACTGCGGCGACAAGCGGCTTCGATGGGTTCTGGCCATCCGGTCGACGGGAGCCGCCGGCCGCACTGCAAGCCGTCGTGGACTACTGGTTCCGCTATCACCTCGTCAAGGCGATCGTCGCGGCCGCACTCCTCGTGACCCTTGTCCTCCTGGGACGCAGTCTGATTCGTCGTCTTCGGTCAGCCGACGAGACGGCGAGCCCGTCTCGACGGCGCCAGTGGGCGGTAGGTGCAGGAGTCACCGGACTGATGGGAATCGGGGCGGTCATCGCGCTGGCGGCCAACATTCAGGGCAGCGTCGCTCCCCTGTCCTCACTCCTGTCCCTCGTACCGAGCGTTCACGCACCGGCCGATCTCGATGTACTCGACGATCCCGACTCCCTCGCATCGCATCCACCCCTCGATGCAATCGTCGACGACTTCGCCCGCTATCACCTGGCGATGGCGGTGATCGCCGGCATACTCACCGTCGCGATGGTCGTCATCACGATCGTGTGGTGGCGCATCCTGGGCCCCGGCACCGAAGGCCTTCGACGGCGTGACCGGCTCATCGGTCTCGCGGCGGCCGTGGTGATGATCGGCTGCCTACTCGTCGTCACCATCGCCAACGTCAGCACCGCCGTCGCACCGGCCGGAGCACTCGCATCCTTCTTCGGAGCGGGCTGACAAGGACCGTAGCCTGCTCAGCATGCGCTCGCTCTCCCGCGGCATGGCGCTCCCTGCGCATACGAGGTCCGGTGCGAGCGCGGAGACGAAGTAGGTCGGCGCGTCACGGTCGTACCGGATGTCGACCACATTGGCGAATCGTTGTGCCGCTTCGGTATCCATGTCCGAGAATGCGGGGATACCCGTGACCACCCACGTCGGGTAACGGTCGGTCAGCCACAGATAGTCGCTCGGCGCGGTCGCGGCCGTGCACAGGTCGGCGAAGTCGATCCAGAGGCGACCGTCACGGTGCCACGCCACGACCTCGTGCGTGGACGGTCGCAATGACACCCGGTCCGACGCACTCGGGCGCGGTATACCCAGATGCGCCAACTGAGTACACGTACCGGGCGCGATCCAGGCGCCTGCGGTGAATCCGGGTTCCGTCCGACGCGGGTCGGAGGACTGGCGGTAATCCCGTGGGCCGTTCACGGCGACCACCCGCATCGATGCCTCGATCTTCGCGATGGTCGGCAGGAAACCACTGTGGAACAACGGATTCGGCATGAGCTCCGACGGCGGATGATTCGATGTCACGATCAGTCGGCACGGGCGCGCGAACAATGTCGTGAGCACGCGGTCGATGAAGATCCCGTCGGCCGGATCGTGCACGTGGAACTCGTCGAAGCAGATGACCTCGGCGTCCCCGAGCAGATCGTCGAGCGCAGCGTGCAGATCGGCCCGGTGGACGATGATCGCGTCATGGAGGTCACGGAAGAATTCGTGGAAATGCGTCCGGACCTTCCGGCGGGTCGGCACCGCGTCGAAATACGTTGCCATGAGCCAACTCTTGCCGCGGCCGACCGGTCCCCACAGGTAGAGGTGATCGACACCGTGGGCGAGAAGGTCCGCCGCGGCGGCCTGGGCGTCGTCCAGCACGAAACCGTCAGACGCCGCGGCGTCGTCGAAGACCGGGCGTTCGACCCGGCAGCTTGCGCGTCGCCTCCTCAACATGACTTGACTCTAACATCGTAGAGGGATGATGATTGCCGGTGTGACCGGACGAACATCGCGACGCGAGGTGATCTGCGACGCCGCCATCGAGTTGGCGTCGGAGGGAGGCAATCATGCGATCACCCATCAGGCCATCGATGCGCGTCTCGGACTGGCCCGTGGGTCCACCTCGTACTACTACCGAACCCGCCGGGCGTTGCTGTCGGCCGCGATTCGGCGACTGACCGAGAGATCTCGCGCAGCCCTCATGGGCGCCCTACCCGATCCCGAAGCGCCGCCCGCCACGGTGGCCGATGCCGCAGACATCATTGCGGGTCAGGTGGAACTGCTCCTTGGCGCCCGTCGCGCCGACGTGCGAGCACGCTACGCACTCATAGCGGACACCGGGGACGACGATGAACTCCGCAAAGGTCTCGCCACCTGCCTCTTCTCACTGCCGCTGGCAGGCGATCTGATGACATCGCTCGGTGCCGACGAACCCGCCACGGCCGCAGCCGATCTGATCAGTCTCCTGGAAGGGCTGGTGTTCGATCACACCTACGGACACCGGTCGCTGACCGAAGATCCCGCGGTGCGGGAAGCCGACCTTCGGCGGACCATCGAACGATGGCTGGACTCCGTCATCTCGCAGAGACCCTGATCAGGCGAGGCGGGTGATCTCCACGACGACGTCGAGATCCGTTGCGCCACCGCCGGTATAGATGCCCTTCAGCGGCGACACGTCCGAGTAGTCACGCCCCACACCCACGGACACATGTTGTTCGGTGATGTCGGTGGCGTTCGTCGGGTCATATCCCCACCAACTGCCCGTCCAGACCTCGATCCACGCGTGGCTCTGCCCCTCGACCACTGCATCGACCTCGGCATCCGGTCGCGGATGAAGATAGCCGGACACGTACCGGGCCGGAATCCCCAAGCTGCGCAACATGAGCAACGACAGATGCGCGTAGTCCTGACAGACGCCCTTGCGCTCATTCCAGGCGTCCACGGCCGTCGTGTGCACGCCGGTCGTGCCGGGCACGTAGTGCATCTCGTCGTGCACATAGCTGCACACCGCGTCCACCGCCTCGACCGGCGACAGATCCTTCGACAGCCGTCGTGCGGTGGCGGCGAGCTGACGATTCCTCGGCACGTACTCGGTCCGCGACAGCATCTCGTCGTAGCGGTCCTCGACGTACTCGCTCCGCAATTCGTCCCAGCTCAGCTGTTCCTCGGGCTCGGGGCGCGCACCGGCCTCGGTCTCCACCACCGACATACCGGTCACCTCGAGTTCTTCATGCGGCGCATGTAGATCGAAGGCGGTCACCGCCGTGCCCCAGTAGTCGGTGTACCGATACGAACGGGTCGCCGGGATGGTCTCCACACGATTCACGATGACGTTCTGCCGTGCATCGCTGCGCGGCGTCAGCCGGGCCTCGTTGTAGGAGGAGGTGACCGGACTCTTGTAGGCGAAGCCCGTGGAATGCACGACCCGCAATCGCCAGCTCACAGTTCACTCTCCTCGATCACGTGGTCTTCGGCATCGCTCACCCGGGCGTCCGCCCACGAAACATACGGCGACACATGGAAATACTGAGCTGTGACGGCCTCGTTCACGGCCCGGCAGGTGTCCTGCAGATCGAGCAGACGGTCCTGCAGGCCGTCGAGCAGGGTGCCCGGCTCCAGGAACTCCAGCGAGGATCGTGCCCGGCCCAGCAACAGTGGCGCCTCCGCACGCAGACCGACGCGGCTCGGCCGGTTCTCCAGGTCGGCGAGATTCGCCTCCGCGACACTCAACGCATGGAAGACCGATCGCGGGAACAGCCGGTCGAGCAGCATGAACTCGACGATGTTCTCCGCGTTCAGGACGCCGCGGTAGGTACGCAGGAACGTGTCGTGCGCACCCGCCGACACCAGGACATTCACCCAGGCGGGCGAGGAGACGCGATCTCCCGCGCGGGACAACAGCATCCGGATGGTCATGTCCACCCGCTCCACCGAGCGGCCCACGAGCAGATACCGGTATCCGTCATCGTGACTCAACGTGGCGTCGGCGAGGCCGGCGAACATCGCCGCACGATTCTTCACGAAGGACAGGAACTCGTGGGGTCCGAGCCGCCGGGCGCGGCGTTCGGCATCGGCGAGCCCGTTGTAGGTGGCGTTGAGACACTCCCACATCTCACTGGACGTGACCTCGCGCGCACCGCGGGCGTTCTCCCGCGCCGAGCGGACCAGGTCGACGATCGATCCGACCGAATCCTTGTCGTAGGCAACACGTTCGGTGAGCGACCAGACATCCATCTCCTCGTCGGGATCCGGCGCCTCGAGCCCGAGGACCTGGATGACGAGCCGTGCCTGACGGTCGACGTCGACGGTCGCGTCCTCCAGCAATTGGTGGATCGCGACATCCAGGATGCGTGCCATGTCGTCGGCGCGCTCGACGTAGCGACCGATCCAATACAGCGATTCCGCGTTACGGGCGAGCATCATCGCGCGTCACCCCCACTCTGCTGTTGCTGCTCCTGTTGTTGGGTCTGACTGTGCAACAACGTGTCCGGCGCATTCTCCGCGGGCCGCGCCGCCGCGACCCCCGATGCATCGACGACCTCGTCGCCAGCGAGCTCACGATCCTCCTCCGACGCCCGGGAGGCCAGCACCCAGGTGTCCTTGGAGCCGCCGCCCTGGCTGGAGTTCACCACCAGCGAACCCTCCGGCAGCGCGACGCGGGTCAGTCCGCCGGGCAGCACCCACACCGACTCACCGTCATTGACCGCGAACGGCCGGAGATCGACATGTCGCGGACGCACCGCCTCACCGATCTTCGTGGGCACCGTGGAGAGCTGAACCACGGGCTGCGCAATCCATCCGCGCGGATCGTGGCGCACCTTGCGCATCAGCGTGTCGAGTTCGGCCTTGGTGGCCTCCGGACCGAACACGATGCCGTAACCACCCGATCCCTCAACGGGTTTCACCACCAGCTCGTCGATGCGGTCGAGCACCTCTTCGCACTCGTCGTCGAGCCAGCAGCGCAGGGTGTCCACATTCTGCAGGGTCGGCTTCTCACCGAGGTAGTACTTGATGATCTCCGGAACGTAGGTGTAGATCAGCTTGTCGTCGCCGACGCCGTTGCCCACGGCACTGGAGATCACCACGTTGCCCGCACGTGCGGCGTTCAGCAGCCCGGCGACGCCGAGCATCGAATCCGGCCGGAACTGCATGGGATCCAGGTAGTCGTCGTCGATGCGCCGGTAGATCACGTCGACGCGTTGCTCACCCTCCGTGGTGCGCATGTAGACCACGTTGTCACGACAGAACAGGTCGCGTCCCTCGACAAGCTCGACACCCATCTGTCGGGCCAGCAACGAATGCTCGAAGTACGCGGAGTTCGCCACACCCGGGGTGAGCACGACGATCGTCGGGTCGGCCTCGTTGAAGGCGGCCGAGGCCCGCAGTGCGCGCAACAGATGGCTCGGATAGTCGCCGACGGCGCGAACGCGGTGCGAGGAGAACAGATCCGGGAACACCCGGGCCATCGTCCGACGGTTCTCCATGACGTACGACACACCGGAGGGCGACCTGAGGTTGTCCTCGAGGACCCGGAAGTCGCCCTTCTCGTCGCGGATCAGGTCGATGCCCGCGACATGGATCCGGACACCGTTGGGCGGCCGGATATGTGCGGCCTGACGATGAAAATGCTCGCAGGAGTGGACAAGTCGCTTCGGCAGCACACCGTCGCGGAGGATCTCCTGTTCGCCGTAGATGTCGTCGAGAAACATCTCGAGGGCCTGAACACGTTGTGTGATACCGGCTTCGAGCTTGCTCCACTCGCTCGCGGAGATCACGCGGGGCACGACATCGAGCGGGAACGGGCGTTCGGTGCCGGACAGGGAGAATGTCACACCCTGATCGATGAACGCACGGCCGAGCGCGTCCACGCGCACATCGAGATCGGCGCGATCGTAGGTGGACATCGCCTTGAAGATGCCCCGGTACGCGGGCCGCACCTCACCGTCGGTGTCGAACATCTCGTCGAAGGCGTTGCGGTAGCGGCCCTTCGAGTACCCACCGAAGATCGTGTCGTCGATCGACGGGCCGCGCGCAGCGGGCTTGCGCGACCGTGTCTGCCGCTGCGACTGCGTCTGCCTGGTCGTCTTGGCGGCGCCCTTCGCCGGGTTCTTGCTCGCCGCAGACTTCTTCGCCGCCCCCTGTTTGGTGGGACTTCGTTTACCGGCTGCGGAGGATGTCGACGCGGGTGTCATAAGTGAACATGGTGCTACAAAAAGAGGAAGTCGGCAGATGGAATGTCATCGCGAGAGTCGCAAACCGAGAAGCCGGCGACGAGCGCGGCGCACATAGTTCATGCCGCGGGTACGCCATCGCGGGCCGACCTTCGGCAGCGGCGCTGCCTGCACCATCGCCGCCATCGTGTCGAGCGCGACGTCGAGCACGTCGCTCTCCGTCGGCGGCTGCGCGTCGCTGCTCGCGGTACGGATCACGGCCAGATCGTCGAGGTCGCCGGAGACCCGATATCCGGCGTGTCGCACGGCCTCCACCATCTCGGCGGCCTTGTCCGCAGCCCACTCACGATGTGCTGTGGACAGTCCCTGCGGAACACCCGACGGCGCCTCGAAGAGGATCTCGCCGATGATCTGTCCCTTGATGATGCGTTCGTATCGTCGCCATTCGATGTCATCCGGCTGCAGACGGGTGTTGAGGCGCCGCAGGAATTCGGTCTGGGCCGCCGAGAGCGACGAGTTGAGACTGGGGACCGGAACGGTGAGCCGCGATGCATCGACCTCGAGCACCCGCAGGAATCGCTCCCACAACGAGTCGCCGTCCACGGTGTCGTGCCGTCGGGGCACCGGCACCACGTGGACGCGGTCGGGGCCCACGACCTGCGCCCAGTTGTCGAGGATCCGGACGTAGTCCTGGAATTCCCAGAACGGCTCCTCCTCCATCGCCGGCTCGGCTCCCGGAGTGCTGTGCGCATGCACCGAGTCGACGAACTCGTCGAGGCTGGCGCGGCGCTGGTTCTTCACGTTCTCCTGCCACACCGACGGCAGCTGGCGGGCAAGGTCCCGCACGGTGGCGACCACATGCACCTCGTCGGCGAAGGACAGATCGGCCATCAACCGGGAGATGTGCTCGGGAGTCGCGGTGCTGAACAGCTCGTGCGAGACCAGTGACTTCTGCGGCCAGGCCCTCATCTGCGCGACCATCGTCGGCCACGTCGCGGCGAAGGCCGGATCCACCCAGTCCAGGTACCGCTCGGGCTGCAGATGCACGGCGGCGTGGAAATGGTCGGAGATCACGTTGCCCGGGTACAGCAGACCCGACGACCGTAAGGCCAGGTCACGGTTACGCCAGAGGCGATCCTGCAGGTGGGTGGTCCCGGATTTGGGCAGGCCGATATGCACGTAAACGACAGACATGATGGGATCGAGCCTAGTTGTCCGTTCTCAGCGGCTTCCGGCTCATTGCGCGATTTGGGACGCACGCGGGCCCACTGGTAAAGTGGACCGCTGTTGCAGTCGGCTCGATCCTGTCGGAGCCGATCGCCCCAGACCACTGGATATTCCAGACCAGCCGAGATCACGAGCAAGAGGTAGACACGCGTGGCAAACATCAAGTCGCAGATCAAGCGGATTCGCACCAACGAGGCGGCCCGTCGTCGTAACCAGTCGGTGAAGTCGGCTCTGCGTACCTCCATCCGCAGCTTCCGTGAGGCCGTCGACGCCGGCGACAAGGACAAGGCTGCCGAGCTGGGCAAGGCCGCGAGCCAGAAGCTCGACAAGGCTGCCAGCAAGGGTGTCATCCACCGCAATCAGGCCGCCAACAAGAAGTCGGCCATCTCCATCGCGGTCAACAAGCTCTGATCTGATTCTTTCCGCTTCACCCCGGTGACGACCACGCGGTCACCGGGGTGACGTGCGTTCAGCCGCGCGACGGACGCAGGTCCGCCACCCGGCCCACGGCGTATTCGAGACTGAAGTCGGCGTCGGCCGCCTGCCCTTTCACATCCCCGTTCAGCTGCGCGACGATCTGTACCGCGCGCGCGATGGAATCCGAATCCCATGCCCGGGCCTGCGCCTGCACCTTCTTGACGCGGCGCGGCGGCATCCCGAGTTCGGAGGCTGCCGCGTACTGATCAGCTCCACCCATGGCCCGCACCCGCGCGATGGCGTGCACTGCCTCGGCGAGCGCATCGGCCAGCAGGACGCGGGGCACGCCGTGGTGCTCGGCCCATGCCAGCGACTCGAGTGCCCCGGCACGATCACCGGTGACCGCCTTGTCGGCGACCTCGAATCCGGTGACCTCCGGGCGTCCCTGGTAGTACATCGCCACCGCGTCACGCGTGATGGTGCCGCCCGTGTCGGCGACCAATTGATGGCACGCCGCGGCGAGCTCGCGCAGTTCGGAGCCGACCGATTCGACGACCTGCTCCACCACATCGTTGCCCACCTTGACCTTGAGGCGACGGAACTCCTTGCGCACGAAGTCGATTCGCTCCGAGGGCCACTTCGGTGCGGCACAATCGTGTTCGATCGCGCCGGCCTTCTTGAGGGCAGGCACCAACGACTTCGCGCGACCGCCGCCGGTGTGCACCACCATGAGCGTGATGCCGTCGGGCAGTGACTTCGCGGCCTCGCCGATCAGTGCCACGGGATCCTTGCCGGCATCGGCCGCCGACTCGACGACGACGATCCGGTCTTCGGCGAACAGCGACGGGCTGAGGAGTTCGGCGAGTTCGGGTCCGGTGACGTCACCGGCGCGCACACGGGTGACCGGGACGTCGGTGCCGGACGCCGCCGATTGCTCGGCCACCACCGCGGAGATCACCCGCCCGGTCAGGAAGTCATCGTCCCCGAGTAGCAGATGCAGGCGTTCGCTCACGGCGACCATGCTGCCAGACGGCACCGACGGCGACTCGCCGACCGCCCGGTGCGAGGCACACGACGACTCGGCGTGCGGAGAATGGTCAGCGAACCTCCTGTCCCGCCACCGGTGAATCTTCGGCCCGAGAGTGGTCGTACCAGGTACGACCACTACTAGGTACGACGGCATCGAGCCGCCTGCCTCGACCACCCGACGCAGAACCCGACGAAGGAGCGACGATCATGACCGAGCCAACACCACTGGACATCACCTTCACTGCCCGGCTGGGGAAAGTCCGCCCCGGCGACACCTGGACCTGTGTGCAGTTGCCGGACTCGGCCGGCATCTTCGGCACCAAAGGGCTGGTGAAGGTCTCGGGAACCGTCGACGGGCATCCGTTCACCGGCGCGTTCATGGCGCTCGGCGACGGCACCCACAAGCTGCCCGTCGCCGCAGCCACCCGCAAGGCCATCGGCAAGACCGACGGCGACGATGTCGAAGTGCACCTCGACCGCCGCCTCAACTGAGCGGTTCGGCGGGTGATCGGCGCGGAACGGGTCCGCCGCCGGGCCGCTCCCTCCCGGCAAGGACGACGGCGAGCGCGACGGTCGGTACTGCGACCACAACCGCACCCCACAACCCGGACGGCACGGGCAACGCGGCCCATGTCAGCCCGCCGAGGTGATCGGCACACGTCAGCATCCACCACAGTTCCGGCCCGAGAGCGCGCAGGATCAACTCCGCACACGCGACGCCAGGGCCGTCATCGCCGCCCCAGCCCCCGACCAACGCCGCGACCGTGCCCGCCACCGCGATCACGCCGACAACCGGCGCCACGAGCACATTCGCGAGCACCGCGATCAGACTGAACCGCCCACTCAGCACCGCGATCAACGGCGCCGTCACCAACTGTGCCGCGATCGCCATCGCCAGCACCTCCGCGAGCCCGGCCGGAACACGATGTGCCCGAAGCCAGTCCCGCAACCCACCGGACCAGAGCACCAGCCCGGCAGTCGCAATAACAGACAGCGCGAACCCCGGTGACACCGACAGCTCCGGCCACACCAGCACACCGATCATCGTTGCCGCACCCAGCGCGGGCATCGCCTGCGAACGCCGCGACGTCGCCAGCGCCAACAACCCGACCGCGCCCATCATCGCCGCACGCACCACGCTCGGCGACGGCCGGACCAGCACCACGAACACCGCGAGCAGGACCATCCCGACGGCCACGGTCACCCGTGGGGAGCCACCGAGCAACTGCACCAACAGAATTCCGGCACCGCACACCAGCGCGATGTTGGCGCCGGACACTGCGGTGAGGTGTGTCAGCCCGGCGGCCGTGAAGTCGTCACGCACCTCGTCATCGAGCATGCTGGTGTCACCGAGCACGAGGCCGGGCAACAATCCTGCCGCCCGGGGCCCGAGTGCCCGCGCCGCCGACTCCCGTAGGCGCGCTCGCACCACACCAGCAAACCGCTGATGCGGCGGCGGACGCCCGAGGAGCGTCGGGTCGCCGACCGAGGTGAGGCGCGCGACGGCCAGATCCCCTCCACGCGGTGCGCGCACCCGCACCAGGGTGGAAACCTTCTGTCCGGGAAGCAGTTCCGACCAGTCCGCCGCGGTACCGACGAGTTCCGCCACGCCACCGGACACTCCCACCCGAACACGCACCTGGCCGCGTTCGGCGGGTCCGAGCCGCACGGGATCGTCGCGCACCGACACGACGATTCGTGTCTTGCCGCTCCGTTGCGCCAGCGGATGGGCGTCACGAGCCTCCATCCGGAACGCCAATGCGGCAACAGCGGGCACCGCCACCGACATCGCGACGGCAACGGTCATCGCCCTGGTGGCCACGGCACCCTCCCCCAGCTTTCGTTTCGCCCCGAACGCGACGGCGCCCACGAGCGCGGCCCCGACGATTACCGGTATGCCGACCACGACCGGATGCCACAGGCCGAGCGCCGTCACCAGCCACACCGAGATCGCCGGAACCACCAGCCGATAGTCACCGGCCGGAATCAGTGCACCGACAATCCGTTTCGTCCGCATGCGACTACACCGAGACGAGTGGCCGCAGCCGTGCCAGGCGTGCCGGCCCGATACCGTCCACCTCACCGAGCTGGTCGACCGAGGCGAACCTTCCGTGCTGGTCCCGCCACGCGATGATGGCTTTCGCGGTGACCGGTCCGACGCCCGGAAGTTCGTCGAGTTGCGCCTCGGTCGCCGTGTTGAGATTGACCGTCGACGACGCACCGCCAGCCGCGCTCGTCGGACCACCGGGCGCCTGCCTACCGGAGCCCGGATCGCCTGCGGGTGCACCACTCGCACCGACGATCGCGCTGCGCAGCGCCGGCCTGCCGCCACCACCGGCGTAGCCGACGAGTATCTGATCGCCGTCGTTGAGTCTCTGTGCCATGTTGAGCGACAACAGGTCCGCGCCCTCGCGGGCACCGCCGGCGCGATCCAGGGCATCGGCGACACGTGACTGCTCCGGCAGCCGCACCAGTCCCGGTTTGCGCACCAGGCCGACCACACTCACGACCAACTCCGATGCGCCCTTCGGAGCCGCCTGCGACGACGCGCCGGTCGTTCCGGATTCCCCGGCCGTTGCTTCTCCAGCTGTCGTCGGCCCCGCGGACTCCGGAAACGCCACCGGCGTGGTCGGCTCCGAGTTGCCGTGCAGCACCGAGATTCCCGCGATGACGACCGCGATCACCCCGACGAGAATCAGCGCGATGGCGGCCGGCGGTGCCACCGCGATCCGACGCCGCGGCTCAGGTTCGTCCTCGGGTTCCTCCTCCCCGAAACGTTCGCTGATCCACGTCGGCACACCGGTGACGCCCCAGCCATCGGATATGTCGTTACCGACAGGGTCCGGCGGCACCCGGGGACGATCCGGCGGTTGTGGTTCCGGTGGCGCGGCAAGGCGATCCAGCGATGTGGCGGCGGCGGGACGACTCCTCATGTCCGCAGACCCTACGAACGCGAAACGACCCGATCAGTCGTCAGCGCTCGCCGGAGCGCGAATCTGTGGATGGACATCGGGTTGTGTACAACCCAGGCATCACTCCGAAGGTTCGGCTCCCTCGATCGGTTCCAGATGTGTGGCGATGACCGTGCCGATCGCTCCGGGGCCGACATGTGAGCCGAGGATCGGGCCGAGGTCGACGATCAGTTCCGACGTCACCACTCGCAGTCGGCTCGTCAGTTGATCGGCCAGTTCGCGCGCCAGATCCGGTGCGGCACAGTGCTGTATGCCGACGGTCACGGGGCGTCCGGCGGCGCTGTCGACGGCGGCGTCCACCATCTTGGCAACAGCCTTCGAGAAGGTCCGGTGGCGTTCCTTGAGGGTGAGTAAACCGTCGGACATGTGCAGGATCGGCTTGATCGACAGCGCCGAGCCGAGCAGTTTTCCTGTCGCGCTGATACGACCGCTGTTCCGCAGGTTCTCCAGATTTTGCACGCAGATCATGGAGTCGACGGTGGCGGCCTGTCGTATCGCGGACTCGTAGACACGATCGCGGTCGGCCCCGGAGGCGGCGGCCTGCGCGGCACCGATGGCGGTGAAGCCGACGGCCAGCCCGACCGAGCGGGAATCGACGATGCGAACCTGCCCCGGAAAGTTCTCGGCGGCCAGGCGCGCGGCACCCCACGTTCCGGACAGCCTGCGCGACATCAGTACCGCGACGACCCCGTCGCCGTCGCTGGCGGCCACCGCCTCCTCGAAGGCCGCACTCAGCTCGTGCGGGTTCGCACCCGAGGTGGTGACTCCGGGCCGGGAGACGACGTCCTCGGGGATGTCGTCGACGCCCTCGCGATAGTCCGTGCCGTCCAGGTTGAGATGCAACGGGATCTGGCGGATGCCGTAGTGATCGGCAATCGACCCCGGCAACCGCGACGACGAATCTGTGACGACGACGACAGGCACGGCGTCTACGTTAGCGGGTCACCGTTGACGGGCCGACGCGCCCGGCAACACACTGTCGACGACGGGTGCGGTAACCGTGGCGATCGCGGTGTGACAGTCGAACCCCCAGTGGATGCCGTCGGGATTCATCTCGCCCGGTGTCTCGGTGAAGGCATGCGCGGTCGCCGGATAGAAGTCGACGGTGGGGACGTCGTGCGCACGCGCCCATCGCGCCATCGCGGCGGTCGTCGGTATGCGTCCGGCGTGCACGTAGCCGTAGTACGGGCTGGCATGCGTCGGCGGCAGGCACAGCACGATCGGGAGGTCCGGACGCAGCTGCACCAGCGCATCCCGGATCTTGTCCAGGTACTCGACCGTCACCGACGGCGGCAGAGCCATCGGCCAGCCGGTCCTCGACAGCCGCGGCTGCAGCCACGAGTACGAATCCCGGACGACCTGCCGGAGGCGGTTGGGACGGAGGTACCGGATCTGTTCGCGCAGGGCGGTGGGCAGCGGCGACGGCAGGCTGTCCATGCCGCCGAACGCCAGCACCACGACCTCCGCGTCGGGTACGGCCGCCCAGATGTTCGGATCCTGGGTGAGCGCCCACCAGACGTCGCGGCTCGTCCAGCCGATGCGACCGAACAGCCGGACGTCCCGGTCGACGAGTTCGCCGAGCTGATTGGGCCAGATCCGCGGATCGTCGGCGGCCAGCCCACCGGCCGGCCCGTAGTATGCGAGCGAATCCGACAGGATCAGGATCGTCATTGGACACCCGCGTCGGCGCTCTCCGCCGACGCGTTCCACACATCGAGCCGCCAGCGCGGCGCATCGCCGGGCATGCCGTGCCCGGACAACTGCACCCAGCTGGTGTTCGCCAGGCCACCGAAGACCGTCCACGACTGCTCGGGCAGGCCGAGCAGCGCGGCCGTCAGCGCCGCGATCACCCCGCCGTGCGCGACGAGCACCACGGGCGCCTCCGGACGGTCACCGCTGCCCCACTCGTCCAGGCCCGCGACCAGGTCGTCGACGACCGGCAGCGCACGCCGTGCCACATCGATCCGGCTCTCGCCGTTCGGCGGCGCCCACGACGGGTCGTCCCGCCAGATCCGGCGTGCATCCGGCATCAGGTCGTCGACCTCGTGGTGCGTGAGTCCCTGCCAGTCCCCGAGATGGGTCTCCCGCAGGCGCGGATCGGTGTCGACCGTCAAGCCGGTGCGGTCGGCCAGGGCCTGTGCGGTGTCGAAAGCGCGCCGGAGGTCCGACGACCGCAAATACATCGGCACCCGGCGTGCGAGCGCGGACGCCGCGGTGACCGCCTGACGTTCACCCACCGGCGACAGATCGGTGTCGAGCTGACCCTGCATGCGACTGGCCGCGTTGTACTCGGTCTGGCCGTGCCGCAACAGGATCAGGCGGCGCACCACAGGGGTGAGACGTTCGACGCTCGTGTCGTGATCGTCCGGGGTGTCATGCGGAAAAGCATTGTCGCGCTGGTCGGACGGTGCGGTCACGTGAGTCCGTCCACCTCGACGATCGGGCAGTCCTTCCACAGACGCTCGAGTGCGTAGTACTCCCGCTCCTCGCCGTGCAGGATGTGCACCACGATGTCCGCGTAGTCGAGGAGCGCCCAGCGTCCCTCACGCGTGCCCTCCCGCCGCACCGGCTTGTATCCGGCGTCGCGCAGCTTGTCCTCCACCTCGTCGACGATCGAGTTGACCTGCCGCTCGTTGTCCGCGGACGCGATCACGAACACATCGGTGATCACCAACTGCTCGGACACGTCGATGACCGTGACGTCATGGGCGAGCTTGTCGGCGGCGGCCTGGGCCGCGATGGTGGCCATCTGCAGCGCTTCGGCTGAGGCAGTCACAGGAAAGTCCTTCCGTCAGGAGGTCGCCTCGACCACCGGGGCCGAGACACCGGGCGAGGATGCGCGGGGCGCGCGATACAGCTTGCGTTTGGCGATGTACTGCACGACGCCGTCGGGTACCAGGTACCAGACCGGCCGGCCGCGCGCCGCTCGCGTTCGGCATTCCGTGGAGGATATGGCCAGGGCCGGGATCTCCAACATCTGCAGGGTATCCGGCGGCAGCGTTTCCAGCCTCTTGGCCAGATGGGTGGCGTCGAGTTCGTATCCCGGCCTGCTCACGCCGACGAAATTGGCGAGTTCGAACAATTCCTCCCAATCCTGCCAGGACAGGATGGAATCGAGGGCGTCGGCGCCGGTGATGAAGTACAGCTCGGCGTCGGGCAGGATCTTTCGCAGGTCACGCAGGGTGTCCACGGTGTAGGTGTTGCCCTCGCGCTCGATGTCGACCCGACTCACCGAGAACCGCGGATTGGATGCCGTCGCGATGACGGTCATCAGATAGCGGTCCTCGGCCGGGCTCACCGACGGTTTCGCGGCCGCACCGGGTTTGTGCTCGTCGTCCTCGACCTTCTGCCAGGGCCGGCCCGTCGGCACGAAGATCACCTCGTCGAGGCCGAATCGATGGGCCACCTCGCTCGCGGCCACCAGGTGCCCGTTGTGGATCGGGTCGAATGTGCCGCCCATGATGCCGATTCGGCGCGCACGGGGTTCCCGTGCGGGGCGCTCGGAGGTCGGCGTGGGGTCGGTGGCCATGACGGGTCAGTGTACGCCTGGTCACACGGGCAGCAGATCGGCGATGGCCTTCGCCAGCTGGGTCGCGTTGCGGCACTCGAACATCTCGATGGCCTCGGCATACGAGGTGGCCGCGGAGTCGCCGGTCCCCCACACCTGTTCGGCCTCCGGATTCAGCCAGTAGGCGTGCCGCGCGCGATCGACCAGTTCCCGCAACGCATCGACACGGGGATCGTGATAATTCGTGCGGCCGTCACCGAGAATCAGCAGTGCGCCGCGATGAGTCAGGGTGTCGGAGTACTCCTCCACGAACCCTTTCAGCATGTGACCGTAATCCGAATGTCCGTCCCGGGTGATAACGCGGGCCTCCATGATCATCCGGTGCATCGCGGCCCCGAAGTCCTCCTCGTCGGAACCGGTGTCGAAGTAGTCGGTGACCTCGTCCACGGTGTCGACGAACGCGAACACCCGGACCTTCGAGAACTGTTGGCGCAGCGCGTACACCAATCGCAGGGTGAACTGTGAGAACCCCGCGACCGATCCGGAGACATCGCAGATGATGATCAGTTCCGGACGACCCGGCCGCGGTTTGCGACGCTTCAGTTCGATGGGCACCCCGCCCGTGGACATCGAGGTGCGCAACGTCTGCCGCACGTCCACCGCACCGTGATGCGCACGGCGCCGCCGGGTCTCGAGCTTGGAGGCGAGCAGACGCGCCAAAGGCTCGACGGTGCGGCGGATCTCGGCCAGCTCACTCGCACCCGCGGTGAGGAAGTTGATGTTCTCCGGCAACGTGGGAACCGCGTACTCCGCCACCCGCTCCCGGCCGTTGCGAGCGGCCATCCGACGCTGGGTTTCCGCCTCGATCCCCGCGCGTAGGTCCGCGGCACGCGCCCGCGCGGCCTGGCGGTAGAGCGGTTCGGTGCCCGGACGATTGCCCAGACCACCCGCGCCGTCACCACCGGCGCCCGCACCGGCCATGGCCGCCGCGATACTCGCGATCAGGGTTTGCGGATTCACCGAACTCATCGCCTGATACGCGGAAAAGGCCTCGCCCCTGGTGGATTCGTATCGGCCCAGCTGATCGACGATCATCGCGATCAGTTGGTCGAGCCGTCCGTCGGTCGCCGCCGAATCGTCGGCCAGCAGTTCGGCCGTCAACTCACGGAGCGCCTCCACGTCGACCTCGCCGTCGGGATCGCGCGGCAGTTCGGTCACCGAACTGCGCGCGCCGTCACCGAGCGGGAACCACAGATCGAAGACGGAATCGAACACCCCGCGGTGGAGCTGATCGTCGATCAGGGTGGCGGCCAACCCTTCTCGGAGACTCCGGCGATCGAGCAGATCGAGTACTTCGACGGCGCGCGCCGCGTCGATCAACTCCGACGGGCCGACGACGATACCTCGGCGCCGGAGCTCGTCGACGAAGCTCGTCAGGTGATCGACGAACGGCATCCGGTCGACCGACCCGGCACTCGGGCGCGCCGCCATCAGCCCAGTTTGAGTTCTTTGAGTGCGGTCTTCACGTCGGGGCGGTGTTTGAGCACCACACCGAGCGTGCGGGCGATCAGACCGTCGTCGAGAGTGCCCTTCTTGCCGCCCGACTCCTCCCCCGCGCCGAGCGCCAGAAGGGTATTGGCCCAGTCGATGGTCTCGGCGACCGACGGCTTCTTGCGGATGTCGAGCGTACGCAGCACACCGACGACCCGAACCAGTTCGGCGGCAAGGGCATCCGGCAGCTCGGGCACGCGCGATTCCAGGATCTCCCGCTCGCGCACGGCATCCGGGAAATCGATGTAGAGGTAGAGGCAGCGCCGCTTGAGCGCCTCCGACAGCTCCCGGGTGGCGTTGGAGGTCAGGATCACGATCGGACGCCGCGGGGCGACCACGGTGCCCATCTCGGGGATGGTGATCGCGAAGTCGCTCAGGACCTCCAGGAGCAGACCTTCGATGTCGACGTCGGCCTTGTCCACCTCGTCGATCAGCAGCACCGTCGGCTCGGACCGCGAGATCGCCTTGAGAAGCGGACGCGGAAGCAGGAATTCGTCGGAGAAGATGTCGCTCTTGGCCTCGGCCCAGTCCCGGGTGCCGGTGGACTGGATGTGCAGGATCTGCTTCGCGTGATTCCACTCGTACAGAGCGCGTGCCTCGTCGATGCCCTCGTAGCACTGCAGCCGGATCAGTTCGGCTCCGGTGGCGGTTGCGATGGATCGCGACAGCTCGGTCTTGCCGACACCCGCGGGGCCCTCCACGAGAAGCGGCTTGCCGAGCCGGTCCGCCAGGTAGGTGGACGTCGCGGTGGCATCGTCGGCGAGGTAGCCGGTATCGCGCAGGCGCGCAACGACATCCGGCACGCTCTCGAAGGACGGCACGGTCGCGGGTCCGCGCGTTTCGGTGTTCGGTGTGGTCATCTCGTTCTCGTCGTGTCGTCGGTGGTGTCAGGCAGGCCGGATGTGGCCGTCGCCCCACACGGTCCACTTGGTGGACGTGAGTTCGGGCAGTCCCATCGGCCCGCGCGCGTGCAGTTTCTGGGTGGAAATACCGATCTCGGCTCCGAAGCCGAACTGTTCCCCGTCGGTGAAGGCGGTCGAGGCGTTCACCATGACCGCGGCCGCGTCGACTCGCGTCGTGAACTCCCGCGCGGCTGCGAGGTCCGTAGTGACGATGGCCTCGGTATGACCGGTGCCGTATGTATCGATATGGGCGACCGCGGCATCGAGGTCGTCGACGATCTTCATCGCGATGTCCAGGGACAGATATTCGTCCGACCAGTCGGCCTCGGTGGCCGGCTCCATGCCGGACTCGTCGCCGTGGATCACCACGCCCTGCGCCTGCAGGGCCTGCATGATCTTCGGCATCGCATCGGCAGCGACCGCACGATCGATGAGCACCGTCTCGACGGTGTTGCAGACACTCGGCCTGCGCGTCTTCGAATTGAGGATGACCCGGGTCGCGATGTCGACATCGGCGAGCGCGTGGACGTAGACGTGGCAGTTGCCCGTGCCGGTCTCGATGGTCGGCACCGTCGCATCTGCCACCACGGCGTTGATCAGGCCCGCGCCGCCGCGCGGAATGACGACATCGACGAGCCCGCGGGCACGGATGAGTGCGGTCACGCTGGACCGGTCGTCACTCGGCAGGAGTGCGACGGCATCGGGGTTGACCTTCTTGTCCTCGAGGACCTCGCGCAGCACGCGGACGAGTTCGGCATTGGAACTCGCTGCCGACGACGATCCACGCAGCAGGACCGCGTTGCCCGACTTGAAGGCGATGCCGAAGGCGTCGACCGTGACGTTGGGCCTGGCCTCGTAGACCATGCCGATCACGCCGAGCGGTACCCGCAACTGCCGCAGTTCCAGCCCGTTCGGAAGCGTCTTGCCCGAGACCACCTCACCGATCGGATCCGGTAGGGCGGCCACCTGACGAAGCCCTCCCGCGATCCCGGCCACCCGCTCGGGCGTCAGACGCAGACGGTCGATCAGACTCGCCTCCGTCCCGTCGGCATCGGCGCGCTGCACATCCTCGGCATTGGCCGCGAGGATCGAGTCCGCGGCGGCCTCGACGGCATCGGCGGCGGCCAGCAACGTCTCGTTCTTGGTGGCCGTCGTCATTTGGGCGAGCGCTCTCGACGCGACGCGTGCCGACGTGGCGAGACCGGCGACTACCTGCTCGATCTCGGCGGTGGGTGCACTCATGGATCCTCGCTTCACCTCGGTGCTGATGATCCCAGGGTAACGGTGGGCAGGAGACGGTCTCCGAGGTCGGTGGCCATTCGGTCAGCAGCGCGTCAACGCCCGGCGCAGCACGTCTCGGGATGCCCTGTCGATGTCGAGACGGTAGGTGCGGACCACGATCACGAATTGCGCGGCATATTGACAGTGGAAACCACGGTCCGGAGGCATCCACCGTGCGGGTTCTTTGTCTCCTTTGTCCTGGTTGGAACCGCCGTCCACGGCGACCAGATTGGCCGGGTCGTTCGCGAATTGTGTGCGGGTCGTCGGCGACCAGTGCCACGCCCCCATGTCCCAGGCATACGCCAGCGGAACAATGTGATCGATCTGCACGGACGCCGCGCGGCGATCCCGCCGGAAGACGATGAATCGCCCGGTATAGGGACTGTGGAGTTCGCCCGACATGACGGCGTGCGGACATGACGCGATCGCCGCCGGACGGACATCGACGAGATCACGAGTGAGGATGTCGTTCCGGGTGTCACAGCCGTTTCCGCCGCCGTGCACGGACACGCCGTCCGTCCACGGCGAACCGAATGCCGAACGCTCGTAGTCCTGCCGCGAAAGTCGTTGCGGCACCGTGTGAATTGTCGGCAGGGTGGACATCGCGACGCGCACCCGGGTCGGGACTGGCCCGTCTCGCCCCCGCGGAACGATCACAACTCCGACGGCGACGATCACCGCGCTGCCCACACACAGCATCGTCACCAGCCACCACCGCAGCGGCCAATCGCCCAGCATCCGGATCACCCCCGTCCCCGTCGGATATCCATCGGATCAATGATTCGACGCCCGACGAGCACCGCCGGTTCCCCCGACAACCGATGTGCACCTCGGTGAATAGCGACGACAAATGTCGTCCGAATTGCGGACACAAATGACGGATGTGGCTGATGTAATATCCGGCGCACACACCTGGCAACCGTTGGATACCCTCACCACCGGAACCCATCTGTTACGTTTAGCCGGCGGCGTCTGCCACTATGACGTAATACCCGGGGGGATACGAATGTGAGTTCGGTTTTTCGGCTGATACTCCGGACCTCTCCGGTCATTGTCCTGTTGTGGCTCATTGCCGCGGCCGCAGGCACACTGATGGTTCCTCAGCTCGAAACCGTCGCCCACGACCACTCACAGGGTTTCCTCCCGGCGCGCGCGTCGGTAAATGACGCGAGCAAACAAATCGGCCGGCTCTTCGGCGACGGCAACGGCGCCAATCTGAACTACCTCGTCCTCGAGAGCGATCGTCCTCTCGGCCCCGCGGACAAGGCCTACCACGAGAACCTGGTCACCAAGATCCGCGACGACCGCGCACATGTCGAGTCGGTCGTCGATCTCTGGGCCGATCCGCTGACCGCCCCCGGCGCCATCAGCGCCGACGGCAAGGCCGCGCACACCATGCTCCGTCTGAACGGCGAACTCGGCGCGGCGACGGCCAATTCCGCACTCACCTCGGTCCGGTCGATCGTCGACGGGCAGCCGCGCCCGGACGGCCTGCACGTCTACGTCACCGGCCCCGGGGCGATCATCGCCGACGAATTCACCGCCATCGACCGGCAGATGCTCGTCATCACCGGCATCACGGTCGCCTTGATCGCGGCACTGCTGTTCCTCGTCTACCGGCGACTCGCCACGGTCGCGATCACCCTCATGACCGTCGGCCTCACCCTTGCCGTCGCTCGCGCGCTGGTCGCCGTCGGCGGCCGCGACGAGTTGTTCGAGGTGTCCCTGTTCTAGGTCACCCTGCTGGCTGCCATGATCCTCGGCGCGGTCACCGACTACGCCATCTTCATGCTCGGCCGCTATCACGAGCAACGCCGAGCAGGTGTCGATCATCGTGCGGCACTCCGAGCCGCCTACCGATCCGTGGCGCCGGTCATCGTCGCATCCGCGCTGACCATCGCGGTGGCGCTGGCCTGCCTGTCGTTCGCCGAGGTCGGACTCTTCCGCAGCGCCGGATTGCCGTGTGCCATCGGCATCCTCACCGGAATGGTGGCATCGCTGACCCTGCTGCCCTCCCTGATCCATCTCGCGGGCAGCCGGGGGCTGGCACAGCCGCGTCCCCGGCGCAGACATCCTCGCGGATGGCGGACCATCGGCCTCACCGTGACCCGCTGGCCGGGTATCGTGCTGGCGGCGAGCATCTGCGTTCTGCTGGTCTGTGCACTACCTGCGGCGACCACCCGGATCGGTTTCGACGAGCTGGCCGCGCAACCCGAATCCACGCAGGCGGTCCAGGGTTTCGCGGCGGCCGACCGGCATTTCCCGCCCAACCAATTGCTGCCCGAGACCGTGGTGGTGGAGGCCGATCACGACATGCGGAATCCGGCAGGCGTCATCGCCATCGAACGGGTCACGCAGCAGCTCATGACGATTCCGGGAGTCCGCATGGTGCAATCGGTCTCGCGTCCGGCGGGTACGGTGCCCGAGCAGGCCACCCTCGCGGGGCAGTCCGGCACGATCGGCGATCAACTCGATGCCGGCATCGCCACCCTCACCGATCGTCTCGGCGCGGTCGACCGCCTCTCGCCCACCATCGACCAGTTCGCCACAGCCATCGCCGAACTCCAGTCCGGGCTCGCCCGCGGTGCCCGGGGCTTCGATCGGCTCGGTGGTTCCGCCGAACAGATGCGGGCGGGCATGCAGCAACTCTCGGCGCAGGCCCAGCAGGTCGCCGGTTACGTCGACCCTCTTCGGACCATTGCCCGGACGACCCCCGGGTGCGCGCAGAACCCGGCCTGCTCGGTGATCAAACAGATCGTCGATCCCGTCGACTCCATCGTCGCCGCAACACAATCGCTGACCGCGGGGGCCAGTGGCCTGGGTCCGGCGACCACTGACGCAGCGGCCACTTTTGCCGGTGCGCAACAGTCGATCTCGTTGATGAACGGGGCCCTGACACAACTGCGCACGGTGACGGGCACCCTCGGTGGTGCCATCTCGGAGACCCGAACCATGTTCGCGGGGCTGACCGAATATCTGCGCGGCATCCGCACCGACTTCCGCGGCAGCGGTTCCGGTGGCTTCTACATGCCGCTGCAGGCCTGGGAAAACCCGGACTTCCAGCGCGCCACCGACAACTACTTCTCCCGCGACGGGCGCGCCACCCGGCTCATCGTGTACGGGACCGGCAGTGCGTTCGGCTCCGACGGCGCGGACCGTTCCGCCGCCCTCCGGTCCGCCGTCACCGAGGCCACCAAGGAGGGCACGCTCACGCCCCGGAACATTCTCGTGGCCGGGTTCGGCACCGGCACCGCCGAATTGCGCGATTATGTCCGCGACGACTTCATCCTGCTCGTGTCGCTGGCCTTGACGATGGTCTTCCTCATCGTCCACATCATGGTGCGCAGTCCGATCGCGGCGATCGTCGTCGTCGGCACGGTCATCGTCTCGTACGTGTCCGCGATCGGCGTCAGCACACTGATCTGGCAGCATCTGCTCGGCATCGACCTGCACTGGGCGGTCCCCTCGATCTCGCTGATCGCCCTGGTCGCGGTCGGCGCCGACTACAACCTGCTGTTCACCCTCCGGCTCCGGGAAGAACGTGCAGTGTCGCCGGGCCCCAACACCGCACTCATCCGGACCTTCGCCGGCACCGGTGGAGTGGTGACCACCGCCGGAATCGTCTTCGGTATCACCATGTTCGCGATGCTCAGCAGCAGCGTGCTCAGCGTCGCACAGGTCGGCTGCACCATCGGCATCGGTCTGATGATCGACACAGTGATCATCCGGGCGCTCGTGGTGCCGAGCATCGCACAACTACTGGGCCGATGGTTCTGGTGGAATCCCGCGCATTATGTCCGGGCTGTCCGCCGGACCGTCACACGCTGATGGCCGCACCGTCGATCAGGCGACGGTCTCCTCGTCCGTGACGGTCTCGGCTGAGCGGTAGGTCACGTCGTAGGCCGCCACGTCGAATCTCCGGAGGCGCCTGCGATACCGGAAACTGAAGTCGGGCCACAGCGCTATGTTCCGGCCAAAGCTGTCGAGAAACCAACTGCGGCAACCGCTGACCCACACGCTTCCCGCGGTCATGCGCTCGATCTCCCGGTTGTATTCCTCGACCACCTGCGTCCGGACCTCCACGGTCGCCAACTCGAGTTTCTCGAAGGTCGCAATGCCGTCGGCGATGTAATTGACCTGGGACTCGATCATGTACAACGCCGAGGAGGATCCCAATGCCGAATTCGGGCCGAGGAATATGAAGAGGTTCGGGAAGTTGGGGAGTACCGACCCTTTGTATCCGAACGCCCCTTTATTCGCGATCATGTCCTCCCGGATCGTCGTGCCGCCGCGCCCGCGAAAGATATCGTTCCGGCGTGAGGTCTCGAAAAGGAAACCGGTGCACAGGATGATGGCATCGACGTCACGCTCGGTGCCGTCGGTCGTGACGATCGAGTTCTTCCGGACCTCCGCGATACCGTCGGTGATGACCTCGACGTTGTCGCGGCCGAGCGCCGGGTAATAGGTGTTCGAGGGCAACATTCGTTTGCAGCCTGCCTTGTCGCGCGGCCTGACCTTGTCACGCAGTTCCCGGTCCCGCACCTCCCACCAGAGTTTCACGCGCCCCGAGATGGTGAAGAGCGCCATGGCGGGGTGGAACTTGGTGTGCCCGACGATCCACCCTTCGCGTGCGAGGTAGACCACGGCTCGCAGAACTCGTTGCAGCCACGGCACGTATCGGTAGGCCAGCCGCTCCGGACGGGTATGTGGCCGGTCGAGTTTCGGCATCACCCACGGGGCCGAGCGCTGATAGACGTCGAGCCGTGCGACATCCGGCGCGATACCCGGCACTATCTGCACCGCCGACGCCCCGGTTCCGATGACGGCCACTCGTTTGTTCGTCAGGTCCGTATCGTGATCCCAACGGGCGGAGTGAAATTGCGGGCCGTCAAAGTCTCCGAGTCCCGGGATGTCCGGGTACTTCGGTTCGCAGAGACCGCCGGTGGCGCACACCACGAGATCGGCGGTGAACGACCCCTTGGAGGTCATCAGTTCCCACTGGGACTCCGACTCGTTCCAGCGCGCGTCGGTCAGTTCGCAGCCGAAGATGTGATTCTCCCGGACGCCGTGCCGGTCGGCCACGTCGAAGATGTACCGCAGGATCTCCGGCTGGGTGGCGAAGGCCCGCGACCAGTCCGGGTTCGGCTCGGCAGCAAAGGAATACAGATTCGACGGAACATCACATCCGGCGCCCGGATAGGTGTTGTCGAGCCAGGTGCCACCGATGTCGTGGTTACGTTCGATGATGACGAAGTCGTCGTGGCCCTGCTGTTTCAAACGAATGGCGAGACCCAGCCCGGAAAACCCCGAACCAACGATCACCACCCGCCATCGCCGTTTGATGGGGTCGGCGTCCTCGGTGGTCTGTGGGGCCGCAGCCGATGTGCGCGTCATCATCAGACGTCCGCTTCCACCGCGACGCGTTCGTACTGGCGGCGGTCGGCGTCGACCCCGGCCAACCGATAACCCAGCCGCGCCGTTCGCTCGTCGATCTTCACCGACGAACCGTCGACCGGCAGCGCGAATCGATGCAGACGCCGGTACTCGTCGTGATCGATGGCACGACGCCCGTCGAGCATGCGCAGGGTCGCCTCCTTCGACAGTCGTGACCGATACCCGGCAACGACTGTGCCCGACCAGAATTCGCCGACGCTGCCGGAGCCGTAGCTGAACATTCCGACACGGGCATCGGCGAGGTCGTCCTCCGTCGTCTCGAGGAGACTCAACAGCGCCACATAGATCGACGCGGTGTAGGTGTTGCCGATCCGCCGGTTGTAGACCTGGGTGGGCGCCATCAGATCGGCGATCCGGTCCTTCGATGTCACGTCGCCGTTGAGTTCCGCCAGGTGGTGATGCGCCTTGTTCGCCATCTTGGTGAATGGCTGGTGGTAACAGAACCGGTCGATGTCGTCGTAGGCGAATCCGCCGTGCGCGCGGTAGTCCGACCAGGCGCCTTCCAGCGACGTCATGTACGCCTCGATGGAGAACTTCCCGTCGACGAGTGCCGTCGTCCGATGGTTCGGCCGCCAAAAGTCCATGACGTCCTCGGTGTGCACCCCCGACGGCCGGTCGAACCGGAGGATCGATGGGTCCGCCGAGATCAGCATGGCGACGGCCCCCGCCCCCTGTGTGGGTTCCCCTCCGGAACCCTCCTCGTACTTCGCGACGTCGCCGGCCACCACCAGGACCTTCTCGTCCGGGTCGGCCCGCACCATCGCACCCGCCATCATCACCGCCGCGGTACCGGCATAGCAGGCCTGCTTCAGCTCGACGACCCGGATGTTCGCGGGAAGACCCAGCACACCGTGCACGAAGACGCCGGCCGCCTTCGACTGGTCGACGCCGGTCTCGGTGGCCAGCAACAACGTTCGCACGGCGGTGATGTCGCTGCGCTCGGCGATGGCGCCGACGGCAGCTGCGGCCAGCGACACGATGTCCTCGTCCTCGCCCGCGATACTCATCTCGGACTGTCCGATACCCGCGTAGTACTTCTCCGGATCCACCGAGTGTGCCGCTGCGAGAACCCCGAGGTCCAGAGCGAGACCGGTGGTCGCGAGTGTGATGTCCTCGATTCCTATGTGCTCGATCATGTGGCCGACTTCCTTTCCATCGAAAGATGCGATTGCATGAGTTCACCCGGATTCGTTTGTGCGGCAAGCAGAGACAGCTCCCCGCAGAGCACCGTCGCCGCGCACAATCGCGCCAGACGGCGGGCGCTCTCGCCCGCAGAGCCGGAATCCGGCGCGCATCCCATCGCGGCCAGGTTCGCGCGGACGAAACCGGACGTCTTGCCATTGCCGACCGTGCCGACGATGAGGTTGGGCAGGCTGCAGGAGAAGTACAGGTCGCCGTCCCGATCCTCCGCGTAGGTGATGCCCTGAGAGCCCTCGACGATGTTCGCGGCATCCTGCCCGGTGGCCAGGTAGAAGGCCAGCAACATGTTGGCGTAGTGGGCATTCGCGGTACGCACGCCTCCCGACAGCACCGATCCGACGAGGTTCTTCTCGGTATTCAGGGCCGCCACCCGGGCAGCCGTAGTGCGCAGCTGCGACTCGATGATCGATCGCGGCACCAGGATGTCGGCGACCACCGATTTGCCCCGGCCGAGAATGCCGTTGATCGACGAATTCTTCTTGTCCACACAGAGATTTCCCGAGATCGAACTGTAGGACACGGGGTAGGTCGCCACCATCCGGTCGATCAGTTTCTCCGCCGCCAGTGTCACCATGTTGTGCCCCGACGCGTCGCCCGTCAGGAAGGAGAAGCGCAGGTAGAGAAGACTTCCCACGACCTCGGTGTGGACGGACTCGAGTTCGGCATATGCGCTGCAGGCGTTGACCACGGCCTGCCACGGAGTGAGATCGGATCTGATGGCCTCGGCCACCTCCACGGCGGTGCGCCCGTCGGCTGTCCGCATCGACACCGACCGGGTCATGCAGTCGCGGGCCACGGTGACCGCGATGCCGCCGTCGACCTGCCGCGAGATCCGGGCACCGCGCCCGACGGACGGCCAGAGCGGCGACTCGAAGGTCGCGAGCGGCACCAGAACCTCGTCGACACCCTCGGCACCCGAGATCCGCACCGGCCCGATCCAGCGCATGGGCACCGGGGCAACCAGATCGCGGTCCTGCTCGGCCACCGGCTCAGTCATCGTCATCGGCTCTCTCCTTTGTGATCGGTGACATCACGTGCGACATATCCACTGAGGTCGAAGCCGCGGGCCAGACATTCCTCCCGCACCCTTCCGGTGATCACCAGATCGGTGTGGAGAAGTCCGGAAGTCCTGGTCGCGCCGAGCAATCCGTACAGCGCGCGCAACTGGGTCTGCCATCGGATGATCTCGTCGTGCAGTTCGTCGACGCCGCGGCTGATCAGGGTGTGCAAGAAATGTCCGGACACACCAACGGCTTTCGCGCCGAGGGCAAGCGACCGGATCACATCGAGCGGGTTGGTCACTCCCCCCGAGGCGATGATCGGTACGCCCGGATCGGCCTGATCGAGTTCGATCAGCGCGACGGGCGTGCTCTGCCCCCAGGAGTGCAGGTAGCCGAACATCCCTCCGGCCTCGCGGCGCGCATCTTCGATCGCCGCGAAATTCGTGCCTCCGGACCCGCCGGCATCGACGGCGGAGACGCCCACATCCCGCAGGAGCCGTGCGGTCTTCGCACTGATCCCGAATCCGACCTCTTTGACGATCACCGGGACGTCCAGTGTTCCGGTGATGGATTCGATACTCGACAGCCAGTGCCCGAACCTGGTGTCCCCCTCGGCCATCACGATCTCCTGCACCGCGTTGAGATGAATCTGCAGGGCATCGGCCTCGATCAGATCGACGACGCGACGAGCGTCCGTGGGACCGTAATTGGCACTCAGGTTGGCGAACAGGAAGCCGGAGGGATGGTGATCGCGGAGGGTACGGAATGTCGGCGCGGTCGAGGGGTCCTTGAGATACGCGCTCATGGAGCCGCCGGCGATCGACAGCCCGGTGGCGGCGGCGACCTCGGCCAGCGCCGCGTTGATCCAGCCCGTTCGGGGTGATCCGCCGGTCATGGCGTTGATGTAGAACGGCTGCCCCCAGCCGGCTCCCAGCACGTCGGTTGCGAGATCGACGCTGTCGAGATCGACTGCGGCACAGGCATGATGAACAAATCCGACGTCATCGAACGGACGATCGATCCGGTCGACGGTGTGTTGCGCGTCCGCGAGCCGGACGTGGTCGTCCTTCCGGGAGCCCGATGTCACGGTCATGACATCGCCCGTCCGCCCGACGACCGGAGAGGCAGCACCGTATAGCCCAGGTCCCGCCATACATCGGCGACCGTCGCGCGCGCCTCGGCATTGTCCGCCAGGGCGATACAACAGTCGCCGCCACCCGCGCCGGACACCTTCGCCGCGACACCACACCGGCTCGCGCTGTCGATCAATGCGCACAGCTCCGGGGTGACGATCCCCGCACGATGTCCGTCGTCGCCGCGGTCCACGGCCTCCAGCAGACACTGTGCCCGGTTCACCATGCCGGCGATCGCCCGGCGGTCATCACGGTCCAGAGCCCCTCGGAACCCGGACACCATCCGATCACTCTGTGCGAGAAGCCCATCGGACAGCCGCCCGGACGCCACGGCGGCGAGTCGCGGTGTCGAGGCCGGTCGTCCGGACCAGCCGACGACGAGTCCGGCGTCGTCCGGCGGTGTGCTGATCCGTTCGATCCTCAGGCACGGCCATCTCTGCGCGATCAGCGCTGCGACATCGGTGTCACGCGCACGCTCGTCGAGCCAGACGCGGTCGGGAGACCGGTAGTCGACCCAGCCTCCGAACGATGCCGCGGCGAGGTCCGCGCCCGAAGCACGTGGATTCACCTGCACGGTCGCGAGATACGCGAGTTTCCACTGTTCAGCGGCCGTGAGTCCGAGACCCAGAAGGTCGTCCAGGGCGCCGATCACCGCAACCGTCACCGCGGCCGAACCTCCCAGACCGTATTTCGCCCCGGTCACCGGATCGTCGAGGTCACCCGAGATGACGATCTCCACACCCGTCGATTCGCCGACACCGCATGCGGTCCCACCGATGGCCAGAACCTTCGACACCGCCGCGCCGACGTAGTCACGCCGTGAGCCCGTCGTGGCGTGCGGAAGCATCAGATCGGCGATGGCATGCCGGGCCGTGAACTCGACACGGGAGCTCAGCACCACGACCGACGCGGGATCGTCGGTGCGGCGCGCCCTGACGTCGATGGTGCGGTCGACGGCCATGACGATCGCCCGGCGTCCGGGTCTGGTGACCGCGTATTCGCCTGCGATCATCAGTTTCCCGAAACCCGATGCGGTGGCGGTCGACGTCATCGTGTGGCTTCCTGCCGCTGGTCCCTCGGCAATGACGCGGGGCCGCGCCGGATCTCCACCGGCGGACCCGCATGGGCCACGACGACGGACAGTCCCGGGACCCGATATCGCAGACGGTCGGCGATCCGATCAGCGTGGTCCGCGGGGCACAGCACTTTCACGTTCGGGCCTGCGTCGACGGTGGCGTACGCGGGCAGGCCGTCGCGGCGCATCTCACGGACCTGTTCGAGGACCTCGAGCGTGCGGGGACGGAAATAGAGAATCGGCGGCCGGGTCGCCATCATCGACGCGTGCATCGCCAGGGCATTGTGTTCGGCGATCTCTCCAAGGTCTCCGAAGTCGTTGCGCGACAGAGCATCGAGGGCCATTTCGAGGTCGCGTGCGCTCGATTCCACCCAGGCCGGATGATAGGGAGACGTCGCAGCGGTGGTCGCCATGCCCCGCCGGCTCGACGTCTTCTTGGGACCGCTGTCGATCATCGTGATCACGATGCCGAGTTCCAGCCCGCCGTCGTCGAGCGGCGCCGCGACCGACGTCTCGTCGGTGCCCGTCGGCCACATCGCGAGACCGCCGAACACCGATCGCGCGGCCGAACCCGATCCCCGACGCGCCAGACGGGAGAGGTCACGTGATTCCGTGGACAATCCGCATGCGGCAGAGGCGGCCGCCGCCAGCGCGGCGAAGCCGGAGGACGAGGACGCCAGCCCCGCCCCGGTCGGACCCGCATTGGCGGTCTCGACGCGCAACGGCCGGTGGACACCGGCCGTAGCCCGCACCAGGTCCAGGAAATCCGCGATACGGCCGGCGGTGTCGCCGGTGGCAGCGCGGCCGTTGAACAGGATCACGTCACGATCCCCCTGCGCGGGGCCGACGGTCGTCGTGGTCGGGAAGACGTCGACGGTGAGCGAGAGGCTCGCGGTCGCCGGCAGGTTGTACACCGCATCGGCTTTGCCCCAGTACTTGATCAGCGCGATGTTCGGATAGGCGACGGCCGTGACGTTCTCACACACGATCGCACCACCGGTCCCGTGTCAGCTGCCAGCACTGCACCGCACCGGCCGTGTGTAAGGCCTCGACGACCGATCCGGTCCGCCCGGGTTCGACGGCGGCGATCACACATCCGCCGAGCCCTCCCCCGGTGAGTTTGGCCCCATATGCTCCGGCACTCTGCGCAGCCATCACCGCGCGATCGGTGGCCACACTGCTGACCCCCAGCTCGGCGAGGCAGCGATGGGCGGCACTCATCAACCGGCCCACCATGATCGGGTCATCACGTTCCGCGGCGATCACGCCGTCGTCGGACACCCGGATCAGTTCGGTCATCCGATCGGTCAACTCGGGCGAGCGGGCGATACCGTCCGCTACCGCCTCGACGGCGACATGGGTACGGCCCGGAGTTCCGGTATCGGCAACCACCACATCACATTCCATGGCGACCACGGCCTCGGTGGCCCGCCCCCGGGTCACCAGAACCGGATGTTCGTTGGCGACCCCGTGGATGTCGATGCCACTCGACCGGCCGTGTGCGGTGGTCTCCGCGATCTGCACCAGATCGAAACGATCATTTGCGCTCAGCACCCGGTCGTACAGATCGCAGACCGCGTCGACGATCGCCAGCGCCACCGCCGCACTCGAACCGAGGCCGCGTCCCGCCGGGATCGAGTTCCGCACGTCGACATGAACACCCTCGGTCGCGCCCAGGTGACCGAGTGCCGCGACCGCGGCCATGGCGGGTGCACTCCAGGGACCGTCGGACTCGTCCCCGATGGCCCGCCGATCGAGTCGACGGCCGTTGAGGCACAGGTCGATTCCGCCGAACCTCATCGGCGCCACGCGCGCCGTCACCGTGACATCCGGGACCGGCAACACCAGTGCCGGCGCACCGTAGAGGACCGCGTGCTCGCCGAACAGCACGGCCTTGCCATGTGCGGCGCCCATCCCCTGCTCCCCGCTCACCGACTACCCGGATTCACTCGGCGCGCGCACGGCACGCAGCCGCGCACGGGCCGCGGCTCCCAGTGGTGAGGGGAAGAAGGCGGGCACGCGCTGCGCGTATGCCCGGTAGGCCGCACCGAATCTCGCGATCAGGTCGCGCTCCTCGAGGACCGTGCCCACCACGATGTATCCGGTCATGCCGACCGCGAACAACAGATGCCCGGCGGTCATCGTGCTCGTGAACCAGAAGCACAGGAGCAGACCGGTCATCAGCGGATGCCGGACGAAGCGGTACGGGCCGTGGACCTGGAGACGGTCGGCGACAGCGTTCGGTACGCGGGTCACGTAGTGTCGGAAGGCCTGGCTGATCCCGAGCAGATAGAAGTGGTCGAGCAGCAGAGTCGCGGCATAGACCACCACGAATCCCACCCAGAAACCGGTGGCGAGAACAATGCCGACGGCGCCGTGCACCTGCCAGATCTGGTGCGGCAGAGGCTGCCATGCCAGGCAGACCGCCCACACGACGATGCACGTCATGAGCACGTACACACTGCGTTCGAGCGGCTCGGGGACGCGTCGGGTGATCCACACCTTGAACCCCGGGCGCGCCATCGCCGAGTGCTGCAGACCGAACAGGGCGATCAGCATGAGGTCGATGATCACGGCGGGCGCGGTCGCCATATGCGGACCGTCGTCGATCGTCTTGGGCAGCCACCAACCGCCGGCGAAGAGCAGCATGAGCGGGACCGTGACACCGGCGAGCGCGTAGACGGCGAGCGCCAGCAGGAACGGCACGAAACGCCGGGGATCGGTGGCCACCTCCCTGAGGCCTGCCGACCGGGTCAGATCCATGCGAACCACGGAAGCAAGCGTGAGCGGACGGTCCCCTGCTCGATCTTGTTGTCCAGCTTTGCTTTCCACTTCTCACCGTACTTCTCGTTCAGGAAGGTCCGCGGAGCGGCCACACGCCAGGCCGAGTTGATGGTCATCCAATAGGGCACGACCACACCGGGGTCGACCTGCCTCATGAAGTCCATCTTGTCCGGGATCTCGCTCCAGTGGACGCCGGGATAGCGGTGGTGAACGCTGTGGTAGCCCTGATTGAAGATGAAGAAGTTCAGCACGTTGCCCGCTGTGTTGAGCGACTTGCTCGGGTCGTCGGTGAAGCCGCGCGCCGGAGCGTGTGTGAGCCAGGCGAAGTAGCCGGAGTTCACCGAGATGATCACCAGCGGAACGAAGTAGAACAACAGGAACGGCAGGCCGACGAAGAACCACGTCACGGCCGCAAGCACGACGACCAGACCGAGGTCGATGACGAACTGGCGCCTGCGCTTACGCCGCCCCGGTGACACATCGGCCGCGAAGAGCATCCGGATGGTGTGGCCTTTCACGATGTACCAGTAGGTCATCCAGTACCAGACGGCCCCCAGCCCACGGTCGCGTCCTTCGGTGGAGGTGACATCCCCCGGGCCGTCGTTGAACCGATGGTGATTCAGTACGTGGACCTCCCGCATCTCGGCGGCCGTCAACGTCGACGGCATACAGCACAGGAAGTCCACCAGCCGGTTCATCCGCCGGGACACGAACAGCGGGCGATGGGTGTGCATGTGCAGCACCCCGATGGTGAGTGAGAAGTTCAGCAGGGACAGTATGACGATGAGAGGGATCGCCACATACCAGGTCCTCGCGATAGGCACGGTGAGCGCGGCGACCAGAAATCCGAGCCACAGCACGATGTGCATCAGCGGACCGACATTCGCGGGGTTCTCCAGTTTCAGCACCCGCCGGGAGAACGGCTCCCGTTCCGGAACGGCATGGTGGCCGTCCACACGTGATGACGTCGACGTCATAGCGGCACTCCTTCGGTGATGTTGTCGAGCGCGGTGTTCGAGAGTTTCGTGGCGAATTCGCCGATGGCGAGGGGATCCCGGAGAGGTAGCCGGTCCAGCGCGCCGAAGACCAGATGGTCGGCGATCATCATGCGGCGCACGTCGGCGTCGGAGAGTTCGCCTGCCAGCCGTTCCGACGGCAGTTCCCGGACCAGATGAAAGGTGGTGTCGACGATCAGCGCCCCGACCCCGCTGCTGCCCCCGACCGTGTTGCCGCGTAGTACCGGGGGCGGAGCGAAGCCCGCACCGACGCGAGTCTGCGTGTCGAGCATGCGATGGATGGCACGGTCGGCGGCATCTCCCAGCCGCCGCAACATGACGGCCCAGGCGGTCGACGATCGCGTCGCGAGGAGTGCGGCGCCGAGCTGACGGCGTCGCGGGTACGGCCCGGGTTCGTCCACCGCACCGCAGAGGAATGCGGTGGTCGTGATCGACATGTACGAGATGGCCGCTCGCGCACCACGATCGCCGACATGAGCACCGAGATGTTCGAGCAGCGCCAGGGCTCCGAGGGTCGGGGCCAGCAGCCGGAGCATCACCACCCGGGTGAGTTCCTCGCCGTCACCCACGCCGTGCGCCGCGAATTCACCGTCCCGGAGATCGTTGGCCAATTGCGCTGCGATACCGACACATCCGGCCTGCTCCCGCACATGCTCGGCGGTCGCGGAGCAGTCGGCGACGAGCATCGACGCATACAGGGTGACCCGCCCCAGCACGCCCTCGCTGTAGTCGATCCGCGACAGCGGTTCGATCAGGTTGGCCGCCATCACGTCGCCGACATCGACGAGCATGCGGCCCACTCGGTCCCGGCCGTCGGAGGGCAGCGACGCGACCAGCGTGCGGATGTCGTCGATACGGTCCGCGAGCAGGAGGTCGACCGCCTCGCTGTCCCGGGCGGCGACGGCGTCGATCGTCGGCGGAGGAGCGGATCTCCCTCCGGTCATGTACCCGGCCGCAGCTCGCACGGCCTCGACGGCGATCTCGCGAGCCGCCAGATCCTCGTATGCGTCGAGTACCCGACAGGCCAGGAGCGCGGCGGTCGCCTCCGCGTGCAGCGCCGGACGGAGCAGGCAGATCGCCACCCCGAGGTTGCGGCCCGCCGGGATCAGCGCACGCCGCGCCAGTTCCGTCGGCGATCCCGCGGACCGCAGGGCAGCCAGGTCCGCAGGCCGGCGCAACTCCCGGAGGGCTCGCACCACCGCGACGAACCGGCTCACCGGCCGACCACCCGCATCGCCAAGCGGGACAGGTAGTCCCGGGCGGATGAATCCGGGAATCCGGCCACTGCCACGCACGCCTGTTCGGATGCGTGGATCGCCGCTTCCCGTGCTCGCGCGGTCGCACCGCTGCGCACCAGATCCGCCTGCAGGTCGGAACTCTGAGTGCTCGGACTACGCCATTTCGCATGCGCGCCCGCATCCATGTCCAGCCATTCGATGACCGGCCAGGTCACCACCCGCCGGTCCAGATCACCGCAGGCGTCCTTCCCCAGCGCCGGACCGCCCTCGACGTCACGGACGTCGTCCATGATCTGGAAGGCGAGTGCCAGTTGGTCGGCGTAGTACATCAGCGAAAGCAACCCGCGGTCGTCGACGGAGCCCGCGGTACCGCCATAGGAACACGCGAGCCGGAACAGGGTGCCGGTCTTGGCGCGGGCGACGACGTCGTAATGCCTACGGAGCGCCTCGTCGTCGAGAATCGGTGGCATCGTCTCGACCAACTGGCCGAGCGACAGTTCGGACAGGGTGTTCAGGTACGTGACACCGGCGACGTCCCCGAGCCGGACGAACACCGACGGATGATCGGCCATCACCGTCGCGACGACACCGAGTGCGGTGCCGGCCATGTGGAAACCGGCATGGACGGCATTGCGCACACCGAAGACCGCGGGGACCGACGGTCGACTACGGCGACGAAGGGATCCATCACAGACGTCGTCGTGAATCAATGACGCCTCGTGGAGCATCTCCATCCCGCAGGCGACGTCGACGACCCCCAGCAGGGAAACCGACTCGGAGGACGGCACCAGCCGCGCGCAGGCGATTGCCATCGCCGATCGAATCCGTTTTCCGGGACTCGACAGAATGTGCGAGTAAACCGGGTCAAAGGCACCACCGGACACAAGAATCGCATTCATGCGTTCGGCGATCAGCGGACGGTAGTCCTCGATACGGGTTGGCCGCCCGTCGGGCAGTTCGACGTCCGGACACACGTAGGGGCCCGGCACACCTCGCGGAAAGCCGGCATCGGACGGAGCATTGTCCTTGTCGGACAACATATTCGGATAGCTGACCATCAACCGGCGCCATCCGTTCCGGATCGGGATACCTCCACGGCCGAAGACATACGAAACGTCCCCCTCCACGTCAATCGCAGCACCATCAGAGAAATGAATAAATGAGATCCGCGTCTCATTTAACCCTCATTTCGGCAGTGAACCACTGCCTCCCATCAAGTGCATACTTTCGTGGGACCGCCCTTTTACGACAGGCCGTCAAGGTGGTTGCCGACTAAGTTATCGGCGTCAATCACCGTCGAACTCGGAATATCCGCAACCCGATTCGGGCAATCATCCGGCTGTGCCACGTGACCCGAATCCGAGACGACGATTCATCGCCGCACGTTTGGTTGACCACCGATCAATGCCCGAAAACCGGCGAATCACCGGCACAGTCCTACGACTTGTCGAGGTACTTCACCTTGTTGGGCACCAGAATGGCGTCCACGAGATCAGCCAGCGCGCGATGCTCCGCCAGCGGCAGGTCAACGGACACGATCTCTTCGGCGAACTCCCGTGCGTCACCGATGACGTCCGCGTCGTCGAGCAGGGACAGGAACCGGAGCGACGACGTCCCGCCGGACTGGAGGGAACCGAGCACATCTCCCTCGCGACGCTGCTCCAGGTCGACGCGAGCGAGTTCGAAACCGTCGTTGGAGGCCTCCACCGCACGCAGGCGCTGCATCGCCTGCGACACCGGCGGGGACGCCGTCATCAGCAGGCACAACCCCGGGTGACCACCGCGCCCGACACGGCCCCGCAACTGATGCAACTGGCTGACGCCGAACCGTTCCGCATCGACGATCACCATCATCGTCGCGTTCGGGACGTCCACGCCGACCTCGATGACAGTGGTCGACACGATCAGGTCGATCTCACCGCGACCGAATGCATCCATGACGGCGTTCTTCTCCTCGGCGGGCAGCCGGCCGTGCAGCATCTCGATACGGCGATCACCGAGTGGTCCGGCGAGCAACGCCGCGTACTGGTCGATCACCGAGGTGGTCTTCGGCGCCTGATTCGCCTCCGCCGCAGCCTTTGTCGCCGATTTCTTCTCGGGCTCGTCGCCGATACGGGAGCAGACGACGTAGACCTGGCGGCCGGATGCGATCTCCTCCCCCGCGCGTGCCCACGCCCTGTCCACCCACGCCTCGTTGCCCATGGGCACCACGGATGTGGTGATCGGCTGCCGACCGCGCGGCAGCTCGGTGAGGACCGAGGTGTCGAGGTCGCCGAAGACCGTCATCGCCACCGTTCGCGGGATCGGGGTCGCGGTCATGACCAGGAAATGTGGCATGAGTCCGTCACGTCCCCTGGCGCGCAGGATATCTCGTTGCTCCACGCCGAAGCGGTGTTGTTCGTCGACGACCACCATGCCCAGGTCGAAGAACGTCACGTTCTCCTCCAGCAGCGCATGGGTGCCGACGACGATGTTCGCGGTACCGGTCACAACGTCGAGCAGCGTCTGGCGTTTGCCCGCGGTCTTCATCGAACCGGTGAGCAACACGACCTTGGCCGCGCCTTCGGCGGCGGTCAGCTCCCCGGCCTCACCGAGATCCCCGAGCATGGTGCGCATGGTCCGGTAATGCTGCGCAGCTAGGACTTCCGTCGGAGCCAGAATCGCGCACTGATGGCCGTTGTCGACGACGCGCAACATGGCGAGCAGCGATACCAGAGTCTTACCGGAGCCCACCTCGCCCTGCAGCAGACGGCTCATCGGGCTCACCCTGCCGAGATCGTCGGCGATCTCGGCGACCACCAGTCGCTGTCCCTCGGTGAGTTCGAAGGGCAGCCGGTCGAGGAGTTTGTCCTCGAGCCCGCCGGGCACATGCGGGCACACCGGCGCGGTGTCCCCGCGCCCGGCGATCCGTCGCTGTGCGAGCACCGTCTGGATCGCCAGCGCCTCATCGAATTTCAGGCGGCGTCTCGCTTCGGCGATGTCGTCCTCGGTGTCCGGCAGGTGAATGCGGTGCAGTGCGTCGTCGGTGCCGATGAGGCCGCGGTCGGCCCGCTGTTCTTCGGTGAGCGCATCCGGAATCGGACCGGATTCCTCCAGCGCCGCCAGGACACGCCGCACCGCACCCCAGATGTCCCAGGTCTGAATGTCCTTGCTCGCCGGGTACATCGGCACGATCGGCCGGTCGAAGTCCATCAGCGGACCGGTCGGGGCGTCGTCCCCCTGGTCGGTGAGTTCACGCTCCACCGCATACATCTCGGTCAGCATCGCCGATCCGACGACGGCATCCACCTCGGGATCGCCGTCGGGCAGGACCATCCATTCCGGGTGCGACAGCTGCACGGTGCCGCGGAAGACCTTGACCGTGCCCGCCATCATCACGCGCGCACCGGGTTTCAGCCGGTGCTGAATGAAGCGCGCGTTGAAGAAATTCGCCTCGTACCCGTGGTTGCCGTCGGTGACGGTCACCTTGAGGAAACTGCCGCTGCGTTTGCGCATCGGAATCATCTTCGAGGCGGTGATGCGCCCGACGATCGTCGCCCATTCGCCGTCCTGCGGCAGTTCGTCATTCGACAGCTGCCCGTGCTGGACGTAGCGGCGCGGCGCGTAACGGACCAGTTCGCCGACAGTCGACAATCCGATGCCGGACAACCGCTCTGCGACCTTGGGTTCGAGTACCTCGTCCAGCGAATCCGCCATCCGGACCACTACTCGACCCCCACTTGCAGCAATTGATCCGACTGACCGGTGCGGTAGATCGCGAGTTCGACGCCCGGGTAGCTCCGGCGCATCTGTTCGGACAGGGCGTCCAGGGCCTCCTCGTCCACGCCCTGCCCGGCCATCACGGTCACCAATTCGCCACCGGTCGCCAGCATCAGATCGGTCAGTGCCGTGATCGCACCGGTCTGCTCGGGCGAGATCACCAGCACGTCGGAACCGATGAGTCCCAGGACGTCGCCGACCTCGCAGGTGCCGGCGAGCGTCATCATCCGTGTGTCGGCCCGCACCAGCGAGCCCCAGCGCGCGCCCGCCGCCGCCTCGGCCATCGCGTAGGCGTCGGTGTCGGGCTCCTCGGCGGGATCATGCACCGCGAGAGCCGAAAGGCATTGCACCATCGACGATGTGGGCAGATAGACCACGGTCCGGCCGCTCGATCTCACCTGACTGGTGACCGCGACCAGGTCCTGGGATGCCAATTTGCCGTTGGCCATCACCACCACATGCGCGCTGTCGGTGGCCCGGATCGCGGCCGCGAGTGCCTCCGGCGACAATCCGTCCTCGGCCCGCAACACCGCCGCGCCCGCCTCCGCGAAGAGTTCTTCGGCGCCGTCACCACTGACCACGGCCACCACCGCGCGCTTGTTCCGGGGCGGCGGCTCGGTCGGATCGGACTGTGCACGAATGGCATCCAGCGTGAAGCAGCTGATCCGGATGTCGGACAACGCACCGCGCTCCACACCCGCCTCGACGGCCTTGCCCGGATCGTCGGTGTGCACGTGTACCGAGAATCGTTCGCCGTCGCCACCCGAGCTGTCGCCGACGATGACGACGGCGTCCCCGAGGTCGTCGAGGGCGGACCGCAGGGACGAGATCTGGTCGCCCGCGGCACCCTGGAGCAGGTACATCACCTCGAAGTCCATGTCACTGCCACCGCAGGTTCCGCTCTCCTGATGACCGGGTTGCCCCCCGCCGCTCAGAATCCCGCGGTAGCGGCGCCGTCGATGACTCACTCCGGTGATCACCGCGACCATGGCGTCGGCCAGGACCAGGAAGCCACGTCCGCCGGCATCCACCACTCCGGCGGACGCCAATTCCGGCAACTGTTCGGGGGTGTGCTCGAGCGCCTCGGCGCAGTCATCGGCGACGGCCCGGACCAGATCACCGGGAGTCTCCCCGACATGTTCGGCCGCCGATTTCGCCGCCATGCGCAGAACCGTGAGCACCGTGCCCTCCCGCGGCTCGCTCACCGCGCGCACCGCCGCCAGTGACCCGAGCCGTAGGCCGGTGTTCCACAGCTGGTTGAACGTCCCGGGATCGGCCGTCGGGGCGTCCTCGGCCCCTGCCCCGTCGTCGTCACCCGCGATGAGCTCCGCGGCATCGGCCAGCCCGACGAGGATCTGGGAAAGGATCACACCCGAGTTGCCGCGCGCCTGCGCGACCGCCCCGTCGGCCATGGCCCGCGCCACCACGCTCACCGCCGAACCCTCCGGCACCTGCTCGGCAGCCGTGGCCGCCGCACGCATGGTGAACAGCATGTTGCTGCCCGTATCGGAGTCCGGAATGGGGAACACGTTGAGATCGTTGATCTCCCCGCGCAGCACGTCCAGGCCCTCGACCGAGGCGTCGACCCAATCCCGGAGCAGCTGCGGATTCAACGTCCGGGCGCGCGCCGCGCCGAATGCCGACTCCATACCCCGAGAGATTACCCGGCTGCACGGACACCGATTTGGCCACCTCGGCCCCGTCCGGCTACTCTTGCAGGGTTGCCTTGTGGGTGACGCGGCATCTGTCGACGTCCTCTCCCGCAGGCACGACCTGACCACTAGATCAAACCAAGGAGTTCGAGATGGCTGCCGTCTGCGATATCTGCGGCAAGGGACCGGGCTTCGGCAAGACGGTTTCGCACTCGCACCGGCGCACGAACCGCCGGTGGAACCCGAACATTCAGTCGGTGCGCGTCGAGGTCGCACCCGGGAACCGCAAGCGTAAGAACGTGTGCACCTCCTGCCTGAAGGCCGGTAAGACCGCACTGGTCTGACCGACCACGCACAACACCCGATCCCCGAGCGATCACTCTGTCGCCGAGGGGGTCGGGTTTTTGTGTTGTCCGGGGCCGCTCTAGAGTTCGCGTCATGAGCCCCGAAGCAGCCTCCACCCCGTCGCGCGTCACCCAGGACGGCGACGTCCTGACCATCGCCGTCTCCTCTCCCGCCGCCGGGACGTCCCTCGACGACACCGCACTCATCGAGGGAGCCGCGGTGCTCCGCGCCGTCGCGCGCGGCGACCGGGAGGTAGGAGCAGTCCTGCTGGTGGGCACCGGCGCCAACTTCTGCGCGGGCGGCAATGTGCGCGCCTTCGCCGCCGCCGACGATCGTCCCGAATACCTGCGTGGCCTCGCCGACGACTTCCACGCCTTCGTCAACGCCCTGTACGAGGCCGACCGCCCGGTCGTCGCCGCGGTGAAGGGCTGGGCGGCGGGTGCGGGAATGAGTCTCGTCTTGCACGCCGACGTCGCGGTCGCCGGTACCGGCACGAAAATGCGACCGGCATACCGTGGCATCGGACTCTCCCCCGACGGCGGTCTGACCTGGACTCTCCCCCGGATCGTCGGGCCCGCCCGTGCCCGCCGGATCATCCTCACCGACCAGGTCATCGACGCACAGCAGGCACTCGACCTGGGCCTCGTGTCCGAGATCGTCGCCGACGACGCCGTGGACGCCACCGCCCGGGACGCCGCCGTCGCACTCGCGGCCGGCCCACGCGGTTCCGACAGCGCGACGCGCGGCCTGTTGGCCCGGTCCGCGACGAACTCACTGGCCGAACACCTCGCCGCCGAGGCCGCCTCCATCTCGTCGCTGTCCGGCACCCCGGAGGGGATCGAGGGCGTCGACGCGTTCATCGCCAAGCGCACACCCGATTTCGCGGCGGCGCGCCGGAGCGATCCCCGCTAGGGCAGACGCCAATCCACCGGGTCGGCGCCGAGATCCTCGAGAGCCTCGTTGGCGCGACTGAACGGTTTGGAGCCGAAGAATCCGCGGCTGGCCGACAGCGGTGAGGGGTGCACGGAGAGGATGGCCGGGACATCGGTGAGCCACTGCTGCACACCGGCCGCGTCGCGGCCCCAGAGGATGGCCACGAGAGGTGCCGCCTCGCGGGCGACGAGTGCCTTGATGGCGCACTCGGTCACCTCCTCCCAGCCCTTGCCGCGGTGCGAGCCGGGTGTTCCCGGCGATACCGTCAGGACGCGATTGAGCAGCAGGACACCGGCGTCGGCCCACGGTGTCAGGTCACCGGTGCGCGGCATCGGATACCCGAGGTCCTCGCAGTACTCGCGGTAGATGTTCGACAGCGACCGGGGAATCGGCGAGACCTCCGGCGCCACCGAGAAGCTCAGGCCGACGGCGTGACCGGGCGTCGGATACGGATCCTGGCCGACGATCAGCACCCGGACGTCGTCGAACGGCTGGGTGAAGGCGCGCAGCACGTTGGCCCCCGACGGCAGATAACCGCGGCCGGCCGAGTTCTCCTCGCGCAGGAACACCCCCATCGACGAGATCACGTCCTCGACCGGCGCCAGGGCCTGCGCCCATCCCGGATCGATCAGCTCGGACAACGGTTTGGCGCTCATCCGCGCTCTCCTCCACCGTCGACATCGATGCGCCGCAGCGCCTCCCGGTAGTACTTGCCGTTCTGGTGATACATCTCGACATTCAGTTCGACGTGACCTTCGGGGACCTCGTATCCCTCGCGGATCTTCGCCGGCACGCCGAGCGCCATGGCGCGGGCGGGCACGGCGAACCGGAAGGGCACCACCGCGCCCGCACCGACGATCGCGCCGTCGGCCACCGTCGCACCGTTGAGCACCACCGAACCGGAGGCGATCAGACACCCGTCACCGATGGTCGCTCCCTCGACGTGGGCGTTGTGGCCGATCACGCAGCGCGCGCCGATCACGGTGGGGTCCACCGGCGTGCAGTGGATGACGGTTCCGTCCTGGATGTTCGTGTGGGCGCCGACGGTGATGGTTCCGTAGTCGCCACGCAGGACCGCCCCGGGCCACACCGAGACGCCGTCGCCCAGCGTGACGGCACCGATCACCGTCGCATCGGGGTGGATGTACACGTCCTGTCCGAGGGTCGGTTCCCTGTCACCGAGTGCATAGATGGCCATGGCACACGAATCTATACGCCCCGGTTCGCTACCCGAACGACTGCCAACCGTGCAGATCGCCCGCGGGCTCCCCGTCGATCCACACGCCCTCTCCCGCGACGACCTCGCCGATGACCGTCCATCCCCGCGGGACCCCATCGGGCGCGAAGGCCGCGAGCAGCTCGTGGTCCTCGCCGCCGGTGAGCGCCCAGTGCCGGCAGTCGGCCCCGAGTGCGTCTGCGGCAGAACGCATGTCATCACTCACCGGTATCGCCGACGACCTGACCTCCAGCCTCACGCCCGCCGCGGCGGACATGGTGATGAGTTCTTCGATGAGCCCGTCGGAGATGTCGGTCATCGCGTGCACACCGGACCTGGCCGCATCCGGCCCCCGCCCCAGATCGGGTGCGGGCAACCGGAATGCGCTCACCGGGCCCGGGAGACGCCGCACCAGTTCGTCGGTGTCCCGGGCCTGTTCGTCGGCGAGCAGGGCGTATCCGGCGGCCGCGGCACCCAGCGCGGTCCCGGTCACGGCGAGCACGTCGCCGGGGCGGGCGCCGCGGATCTCCACCGGCCGCTGCCCGTCGAGTGCGCCGATCACGGTCACCCCGATCACCATCTGGGTCGCGGCGACGAGGTCACCCCCGAGCACTCGCCCGCCCAAACCATGTGTGGCACTGATGATTCCGTCGTTCACGTCGAGAAGGACCCCGACCGCCGTGCTGAGCGGGCACGCGATGGAGACGACGACACCGGAGATGCGGCCGCCCATCGCGGCGACGTCGGCGGCGCTCTGCACCACCGCACGGGCACCGATCGTCCGTGGTTCCGACCAGTCGAACCGGAAGTGCCTGCCCTCGACCGCCGTGTCGGTGCTGATCACCGCGGGTCCGCCGGTGTCGAGGACCGCGGCGTCGTCGCCGGAGCCGATGACGACGTCGGGGCCGCCGGCAGCCGGGCCGTATTCGGCCGCCGCCCTGGTGAGTTCCGCGATGAGTCGCCGTTCACCGATCTCGCCGACCGTGCGGTCGCGATCCCGCTCCCCAGCGCTGCCCTGACCCACGTCGCTCCTCGGATACCCGTCTCGCGGCCCGATGACCGGACCATCGAGCGACAGTCTATGTCCGCCCGCACGCCGCGCCGGACCGCGCGGAGCGATCACTAGGCTGGGATGCGTGAGCGATGACGAGGCGACCACTGACGATGCGAACACGAAGGACACCGACGGGTCCTCGGTGGAGACCCGATACGGCAGGGGCCCGACGCTCAGTCCGGCACTGATCGCGACGCTGGTCACCATCCCGGTGATGGTGATCGCAGGATTCATCGCGTACGCCGCGCTGCGGCCCGAGACCACCACCCCGATCGAGTCGTATGCGGCGGAATCGGTGACGACGAAGGACTGCGCCCAGCTCATCGCGGCGCTACCGGACGGATTCGACGGGTTCGGCACCAAGGAGGTCTCGGGCAACACGGTCAAATGGCCCGCTGCAGGCGACGGCGACGCGGTCACCCTCCGGTGCGGGGTGTCACGGCCGAGTGAGCTCTCCGCGTCGTCGTACCTCCAGGTGATCAATCCGGTGCAGTGGTTCATCACCGACACCGTCGAGGGCGCGGGACAGGCCTACGTGTGCGTCGACCATCGTCCCTATGTGGCGATGTGGATACCGTCCAACGCGGGCAACGCACCCATCTCCGACGTGTCCGCGATCATCGAACGCACGCTGCCGCGGGGGCCGCTGGACTTCGGCTGACCCGTACGGGCGGCTCAGTCGTAGATCTCCGGTTTCGTGCTGCGGCCCAGGAGCGACGCGATCGCGTCGTCCACCGACAATCCCTGGTGACACACCTGATGCACGGCATCGGTGAGTGGCATCTCCACCCCGGATCGCTCGGCGAGAGCCCGCACGGAGGTACACGACTTGACCCCTTCGGCCACCTGACCGTTGGTGGCCTCCTGCGCCTGCGCCATGGTCGCCCCCTCGCCCAGGCGCGCACCGAAGGTCCGGTTCCTCGACAGCGGCGACGAGCACGTGGCGACCAGGTCGCCGATGCCCGCGAGCCCGGCGATGGTCTCGATCTGCGCACCGACGGCCGCGCCGAGACGGATCGTCTCCGCCAGACCACGCGTGATGATCGTCGCGAGGGTGTTCTGTCCGAAGCCGACCCCGCTGGCCATGCCGCAGGCCAGCGCGATGACGTTCTTCACGGCACCACCGATCTCGCATCCGACGACGTCGGTGTTGGTGTACGGCCGGAAGTAGCCGGTATTGAATCCGGCCTGCAGTTCCCGGGCACGGTCCTCGTCGGCGCAGGCGATGACGGTGGCGGCGGGCTGCCCCTCGGCGATCTCCCGAGCGAGATTGGGGCCGGACAGAACCGCCACGCGGTCCGCGGGCGCGCCGGACACCTCGGCGATCACCTCGCTCATGCGCATGAGGGTGCTCGTCTCGATCCCCTTCGCCAGGGACACGAAGGTGGCATCCGGCGCGACGTGCGGCATCCAGTCGTTCAGGTTGGCCCGCAACGACTGTGACGGCACCGCGCACACCACCACCTCGGCGGTGGCGAGGGCCTCGGCGACGTCGCTCGTCGCCCGCAGCCCCTCGGGCAGTGCGATACCCGACAGATAGTCGGAGTTCTCGTGTGTCGCGTTGATCCGGTCCGCGAGGTCGGGACGTCGCGCCCAGATCGTCGTCTCGGTGCCCGCATCGACGAGCACCTTGGCCGTCGCCGTCCCCCAGGAACCCGCCCCCATCACCACCGCGCGCACGGCGCCTCCTCCACCCGAAGTCCGTCAGTCCTCTCACCCTAGTGTGTGCGCGGGCCCCGACGGTCGGCATCATGGAACCCATGGACCCGACCTCGCATCCGGCGGACACGGTCGCCGCGGTGCTGGCGGTCAAACGCCTCGACGATGCCAAGACCCGGCTGGCCGCCACGCGCACCACCGGGACGCCGCACCGGTCGCTGGTGCTGTCGATGCTGCTCGACACGATGGCGGCGGTGTCGCGGGCCGGCGTCGGCCACATCGTGGTCATCAGTCCCGATGACGCGGTGCGCTCGGCGGCGACGGGTGCGGGGGCGCTCGCCGTCGACGAGGAGTTCGTCGCGGCGCGGGGGCCGCACGGGCGCCTGAACGCCGCCTTCACGCAGGCGAGCGCGACGGCCCGCGAACAGTGGCCCTCGATCCGGACGATCCTGCTGGTGCAGGCCGATCTACCGGCCGCGACGCCCGAGAGCATCCGTCAGGTGATCGCCGCGACCGCACCGCACCGGCAGACACTGGTGACCGACCGGGACGGCCGCGGCACCACGGTGCTCGCGAGGTCCGCCGACATTGTCGACGAGCCACGCTTCGGGCCGGAATCCGCTGCCGCACACCGGATGGCGGGTGCCGTTGATCTCGACCCGGACGGCCTGCGCTGGCCGGATCTGCGGACCGACGTGGACACCATGGCCGACCTCGTCGCGGCCACCCGACTGGGGCTCGGCGCACACACCGCGGCCGCGTTGGCCGATAGTCCGCGACCGGATGTCTGCAAGTCGTCGTGAATGCGTCATTATTGAGACGTGAGCCCTGCCGACTCCAGCGACACCGCCAGCCAACCCGTCACCGCGATCCCCGGGGCGCCACCCGCGGCGACCGTGCTGCCCGAGGATTCCGCTCCCGACCTGCCCGATGATCGCTACCTCAACCGCGAACTGAGCTGGCTCGACTTCAACGCCCGGGTTCTCGCGCTTGCCGAGGACACCTCGATGCCTCTGCTCGAGCGGGCGAAGTTCCTGGCGATCTTCGCCTCGAACCTCGACGAGTTCTTCATGGTGCGCGTGGCCGGTCTCAAACGGCGCGACGAGACCGGATTGTCGGTTCGCTCCGCCGACGGACTGTCCCCCCGCGAACAACTGCTCCGCATCGCGGGCCGCACCCAGACGCTGGCCGACCGTCACGCCCACGTCTTCCTGGACTCGGTCCGACCGGCGCTCGCGGAGAATGACATTCATGTCGTCACGTGGTCCGATCTGACCGACGATCAGCGCGCACGCCTCGTCGACTACTTCCATGAGGACGTGTTCCCGGTCCTCACCCCGCTCGCCGTCGACCCGGCGCACCCCTTTCCGTACATCAGCGGCCTGAGCATGAATCTCGCCGTCACGGTGAAGGACACCACCGAGGGCGGCGAACACTTCGCCCGCGTCAAGGTGCCCGACAATGTGAATCGCTTTGTCCGCGTGGACAAGTTGCTGCCGCGCGATCCGTCCGCCGAGCCGAGTCGGCAGGTCATCCTGCTGCCCTTGGAGAATCTCATCGCAGCCAACCTCGGGCAGTTGTTCCCCGGCATGGAAATCGTTGAGCACCATGTCTTCCGGATCACCCGCAACGCCGACTTCGAGGTCGAGGAGGACCGCGACGAGGACCTCCTGCAGGCGCTCGAACGCGAGCTCGCCCGCCGCCGTTTCGGTTCGCCGGTCCGCCTCGAGGTGGCCGACGACATGACCGAGCACATGCTCGAACTGCTGCTCCGCGAACTCGACGTCGACCCCGCCGACGTCATCCAGGTGCCCGGACTGCTCGACCTCTCCTGCCTTTTCGAGGCCTACGGGCTCGATCGCCCCAGCCTCAAAGAGCGTCCGTTCGTGCCCGCGACGCACCCGGCCTTCGGCGAGCGGGAGACACCGAAGAGCGTCTTCTCGACGCTCCGCGAGGGCGACGTCCTGGTGCATCACCCCTACGACTCGTTCTCCACGAGCGTGCAGCGGTTCATCGAACAGGCCGCGGCCGATCCCCAGGTGCTCGCCATCAAGCAGACGCTCTACCGCACCTCCGGTGACTCACCGATCGTCAACGCCCTCATCGCCGCCGCCGAGGCCGGCAAGCAGGTGGTGGCGCTCGTGGAGATCAAGGCCCGCTTCGACGAGCAGGCGAACATCAAGTGGGCCAGGCAACTCGAACAGGCCGGCGTCCACGTGGTCTACGGACTCGTCGGACTGAAGACGCACTGCAAGACGTGTCTCGTGGTCCGTCGCGAGGGTTCGCGCATCCGCCGCTACTGCCACATCGGCACCGGCAACTACAACCCGAAGACCGCACGACTGTACGAGGACGTGGGCCTGTTCACCGCCGCACCCGATGTCGGCGCCGACCTGACGGACCTGTTCAACACGCTGACCGGTTATTCGCGGAAGACCGAGTACCGCAACCTGTTGGTGGCGCCGACGGGTATCCGTTCCGGGATCATCGCCCGCATCGACGCCGAGATCGAGCGTCACCGGCAGGGCGATGAACGTGCCCGAGTCCAGCTGAAAGCCAATGCGCTGGTGGATGAACAGGTCATCGACGCGCTGTACCGGGCGTCCCAGAACGGTGTGCCGGTGGAAATCGTGGTGCGCGGCATCTGCGCACTGCGTCCGGGGGTGCCCGGCATGAGCGAGAACATCGTCGTGCGTTCGATTCTCGGTCAGTTCCTGGAGCATTCACGAATCTTCCACTTCGGCGCACAGAATGAATACTGGATCGGCAGCGCCGACATGATGCACCGCAATCTGGACCGGCGGATCGAGGTGATGGTGCAGGTGCGCGATGATCGATTGACCGCCGAACTCGCCGATATCTTCGCGTCGTCACTGGACCCGCGGACCAGGTGCTGGAGTCTCCAGTCGGACGGCAGCTGGCGGGCGTCCCCCGCGGCCGGCGAAGAGGTGCGCGATCATCAGCGACAGATGTTGCGGCGCAACCGTCGCCATCCGGACTCCTCGTCGTAACCAGCAGGCCCGACAAGGATCGTAGGATCACCCGATGCCCAAGTCCGTGAAGACCGTGTGGGCCGCCGGAGGCGTGCTCTGGCGCCCCACCGCCGACGACCGAATCGAGATCGGGCTGGTGCACCGGCCCGAATACGATGACTGGACACTGCCGAAAGGCAAGGCCGAGCCGGGCGAAACACTGGCCGTCACCGCTGCTCGTGAGCTCGAGGAGGAAACCGGCCAGCGCACGGTACTGGGTCGGCAACTCGGAGACGTCGCGTACACGTTGCCCAATGGGAACCGAAAACGCGTGCGGTACTGGTCGGCTCGCGCCGTCGGCGGCGATTTCGCGGCCAATCATGAGGTCGACGAGTTGCGGTGGATGGATCCCGTTGCTGCCGCCGACACCCTGAGCTTCCGGCTGGACAGACGAATCCTGGCGGAATTCGTTCGCCTGCCCGCAGATCTGCACACCCTCCTGCTCGTGCGGCACGCTCGGGCCGGCAGGCGTTCGCGGTACCACGGCGACGATCGCGACCGGCCGCTCGACCGACTCGGACGTGAGCAGGCCGATGCACTCGGCGATCTGCTGCAGGTGTTCGGTGCACAACGGGTGCACTCCGCCGACCGTGTGCGCTGCGTGCAGACGGTGGTACCGCTGGCCGAGGCGCTCGCCGTGCCGATCATCGGCGAGCCGACACTGTCGGAGGAGGCCTACCGGGCGGATCCCCAAGCGGCACATGCCCGGATGCGGGCGGTGGCCGCCGATACGTCGGCCGTGCACGCGGTGTGCAGTCAGGGCAAGGTGATTCCCCCGTTGATGCGCTGGTGGGCCGATGAGGACGAGATCGCGTTGCCGTCCAAACGGAATCGCAAGGCCAGCGTGTGGGTACTCGGCACCCGCGACGGCCGGCTCGTGACGGCCGACCACATCGACAGCCCGCTACCGGGTCACGAACTCAGCGACACCTGACGACATTGTCCGGACATGAATCAGCCCCGGCGGGGGAAGAACGCCGGGGCTGATTTGTGAGGATTGATAAGGACTTTCAGCGGCGCGCGGTGCGCTTCGCCGCGGTCTTCTTGGCCGGAGCCTTCTTGGCCGCGGTCTTCTTGGCCGGTGCCGCCTTCTTGGCCGGAGCCTTCTTGGCCGCGGTCTTCTTGGCCGGAGCCGCCTTCTTGGCCGCGGTCTTCTTGGCCACGGTCTTCTTCGCCGGAGCCGCCTTCTTGGCCGGAGCCGCCTTCTTCGCCGCGGTCTTCTTGGCCGGTGCCGCCTTCTTGGCAGCGGTCTTCTTGGCGGCCTTCTTGGCCGGTGCGGCGGTGCCGGTGCTGCCGCGCTTCACGGCGGGACCACTGGAGGCCAGCTTCTGCTTGCCGGCCACGACAGCCTTGAACTGAGCACCCGGGCGGAACGCCGGAACCGAAGTGGCACGGACCTTCACGGTCTCGCCGGTGCGCGGGTTGCGGGCGACGCGCGGAGCGCGACGACGCTTCTCGAAGACACCGAAGCCGGTGATGGTGACGCTCTCGCCCTTGTTCACCGCGCGAACGATCGTGTCGACGATGTGCTCAACGGCGGCGGTCGCAGTCTTGCGATCCGCATCGAGCTTCTTGGTCAGCTCATCGATGAGCTCTGCCTTGTTCATTGATTACCTCCGCAAGCTGAATCTGGCCTATCGGTTGGGCCAGCTATCAGACACGGTAAACGCCGAACGCGAAAACGTCCATCTTCCACGCCAATTAGCCGGGCATGTCGCGAAATCGACAGCGGCAATCAGCTTCTGCGAGCTATCGCGAAATCCCGGTGAGCTGAACTTCGGCGATTCAGCTGTCGAGGGTCACCGGCTTGAAGGCCGGCCGGGTCTTCTCGAACTCGGAAATCGCTTCTACCTGGCGCAATGTCAGCCCGATATCGTCGAGACCCTCCATCAGCCGCCACCGTGTGTAGTCATCAATTGCCAACGGCACCACGAGGTCTCCCGCCGTCACCGTCCGATCTTCAAGGCTCACCGTCAGTTCCAGACCGGGTTGTTCCTCCAAGCGCTTCCACAGCAACTCGACGTCGGACTGCTCGACCTGAGCGGCAACCAAACCCGCTTTTCCGGCATTGCCCCGGAAGATATCCGCGAACCGGGACGAGATGACGACCCGAAAACCGAAGTCCGACAGGGCCCAGACGGCATGCTCCCGGGACGACCCGGTACCGAAGTCGGGGCCCGCGACGAGCACCGAACCACGGCTCCACGGTTCGTTGTTGAGAATGAAGTCCGGATCGGTCCGCCAGCTCGCGAACAACCCGTCCTCGAAGCCGGTGCGGGTCACGCGCTTGAGGTAGACGGCCGGGATGATCTGGTCGGTGTCGACGTTGCTGCGGCGGAACGGCACGCCGATTCCGGTGTGGTTGATGAAGGGTTCCATGGGATGTCCGATCGAATTGCGGTGGTGGATAGGGGGTTGCGGGGCGCTCAGGCGAGATCCGCGGGGGCCGAGAGGGTGCCGCGCACCGCAGTGGCAGCCGCCACAGCCGGCGACACCAGGTGGGTACGCCCACCCTTGCCCTGCCTGCCCTCGAAATTGCGGTTCGACGTCGAGGCGCATCGCTCACCGGGAGCGAGCTGATCCGGGTTCATGCCCAGGCACATCGAGCATCCGGCCTGCCGCCATTCCGCGCCCGCGGCCTCGAAGATCTCACCCAGGCCCTCGGCGTCGGCCTGCGCACGCACCCGCATGGAGCCGGGCACCACGAGCATCCGCATGCCATCGGCCACCTTGCGCCCCTTGAGGACATCGGCGACCGCGCGCAGGTCCTCGATGCGCCCGTTGGTGCACGATCCGACGAACACGGTGTCCACCTTCACATCCCGCAGTGCCATGCCCGGCTCGAGATCCATGTACTCCAGGGCCCGGGTGGCCGCCAGTGATTCGTTCTCGTCGACGATCTCGGCCGGATCGGGCACCCGATCGCCCAGCGGTGCACCCTGTCCCGGGTTGGTGCCCCAGGTGACGAACGGCGTCAGCGCGCTCGCGTCGATGTGCACCTCGGCGTCGAATTCCGCGCCCGGATCGGTGCGCAGACTGTCCCAATACGCCACTGCCGCATCCCACTCCGCCCCCTCCGGCGCATGCGGCCGGCCCTTCAGGAACTCGTAGGTCACCTCGTCGGGTGCGATCATCCCGGCACGGGCGCCCGCCTCGATCGACATGTTGCAGATGGTCATTCGGGCTTCCATCGACAGTTTCTCGATGGCCGGGCCTCGATATTCCAGCACGTAGCCCTGTCCCCCGCCGGTACCGATCTTCGCGATGACCGCGAGAATCAGATCCTTGGACGTGACACCCGGCGGCAATTCGCCGTCCACGGTGATGGCCATGGTCTTGAAGGGCCGCAACGACAATGTCTGCGTGGCGAGCACATGCTCGACCTCGGAGGTGCCGATCCCCATGGCCAGTGCGCCGAATGCGCCGTGCGTCGAGGTGTGCGAATCACCGCACACCACGGTCATCCCCGGCTGGGTGAGTCCGAGCTGCGGGCCGACCACGTGCACGATCCCCTGCTCCAGATCGCCCATCGGGTACAGGCGGACGCCGAATTCCTCGCAGTTGCGACGCAGCGTCTCCACCTGCGTCCGCGAGACCTCGTCGGCGATCGGCTTGTCGATGTCGATCGTGGGGACGTTGTGGTCCTCGGTGGCGATGGTCAGATCGGTACGCCGCACCGGCCGCCCGGCCATCCGGAGGCCGTCGAAGGCCTGCGGACTGGTCACCTCGTGGACGAGATGGAGGTCGATGTAGATGAGATCGGGATTCTTGTTGCCGTCGGCGTCGATGTCGCCGGACACGACGACGTGGTCGTCCCACACCTTCTCGGCAAGAGTCCGCGGTGTGCTGTGGCTGGAACTCATGGGCGTGCCTCGCATTTCTCGGTGGTGCGGCTCTGGGCTGGGCCACACGCACGGCGCTTCATGTGCATCTCAACATGTAGGACGCTAATATCGTCCTATGGGACAGGATAGCGCACCGGCCATCAGTAGCGGAATCGGTGTTCTGGACAAATCCGTGGTGGTTCTGCGAGCGGTCGCCGAAGCCCCCGCGAATCTGACCGAACTCTGCGAACGCACGGGGCTGCCCCGTGCAACGGCACACCGCCTCGCGGTCGGCCTGGAAACCCATCGCCTGCTGGCCCGGAACAGCTCGGGCCGTTGGCATCCCGGGCCCGCGCTGGGCGAGTTGGCGACATCGGCCCACGATCCGGTTCGCGAGGCCGCGCTCATGGTGCTGCCCCGCCTCCGGGAGATCACCGGGGAGTCGGTCCAGGTGTATCGGCGCGAGGGCGCCGAACGCGTCTGTATCGCTGCCCTGGAACCTCCGACGGGACTGCGGGACACCGTTCCGGTCGGCACGCGACTGCCGATGACGGCCGGTTCCGCGGCGAAGGTCCTGCTCGCCTGGTCCGGCCCGGCAACCCAGCGTGCGCTGTTGCAGGACAGCGTCTTCAGCGAACGCACACTCCACGAGATCCGGCGCCGCGGATGGGCGCAGAGCGCCGGGGAACGTGCGGCAGGAGTGGCGAGCGTGTCGGCTCCCGTCCGCGACTCCGGCGGCGAGGTCGTCGCCGCCATCTCCGTGTCGGGCCCCATCGACCGCATGGGGAGGCGTCCGGGCGCACGCTGGGCGGCGGATCTCCTGGCGGCCGCCGACGCCATCCACAAGCGTTTGCAGACCGGCCGCGGATGACCTGCCGGGTCGGCTAGCGTCGAGACATGGGAACGAATCAGCGAAGTCAGATCGTCATGTCCGAGAACGAGATCACCGATTTCGTCGATCGCAGCCGTACCGCGACGCTGGCCACCACCGGCCCCGACGGCGGCATCCACCTCGTCGCGATGTGGTACGGGGTCATCGACGGAGAGATCTGGTTCGAGACCAAGGCCAAATCGCAGAAGGCGGTGAATCTCCGCCGCAACGCCCGGTGTTCGGTGCTCATCGAGGACGGCGACACCTACGACACCTTGCGCGGCGTGGCCTTCGAGGGCACCGCGGAGATCCTCGACGATCCGGAATCCTGCCTCCGGGTGGGCATCTCGGTGTGGGAGCGCTACACCGGCCCCTACTCCGAGGAGATGAAGCCGTTCGTCGATCAGATGATGCACAAGCGCGTGGCCGTACGGATGGTCGCCGACCGTGTCCGGTCGTGGGATCACCGCAAACTCGGACTCGACCCCATGCCCGTCGCCGGTTCCACAGCCGACCCGGTCTAAGCTTCCCGCTCACCAACGAAAGCGTCCCCTCCGCGTGATGCGGAGGGGACGCTCGCGTTACGTAGCCCCGACGGGATTCGAACCCGCGCTACCGCCTTGAGAGGGCGGCGTCCTAGGCCGCTAGACGACGGGGCCCTAGAACCGTATTCGGTTAGAACTTACGAGGTGGTGATCCTCGACAGCTCGCTGGGGTACCAGGACTCGAACCTAGAATGGCGGTACCAGAAACCGCTGTGTTGCCAATTACACCATACCCCAATGGGTACCCTCTTCTGGTCGCTCACCGCTCGCCGGGCTCGCGGTGGTCGCTTCGAAAAGGACCGAGGAGAAGAGTACCAGGGAGATACCCGGCAACTACAAATCGCCTGGTCAGGACTCCATTTCCGGCACGGTCGCGCGTGCGGCGACCATTCTCGACAGGCTCTTCTCGCGGCCCAGCAGCTCCATCGACTCGAACAACGGCGGGCTCACCTGCGAGCCCGTGACCGCCACTCGCACCGGCCCGAAGGCCTTGCGCGGCTTGAGCCCCAGATTGTCGACGAGAGCGGCTTTGAGCGCCTCCTCGATGTCGGCGGCCCGCCACTGCGGAAGTGCGTTGAGCGCGTCGATGGCGGCGTCCAGGGTCGCCCCGGAGTCGGCACCGAGGTTCTTCGACGCGGACTTCTCGTCGATGACGAACTGGTCGTCGGTGACGTACAGGAAGGACATGAGTGGCCACGCGTCGCCGAGTACCTGGATCCGGGTCTGTACGAGTCCGGCCAGTTCGGCGAATGCTGCCTCGTCGACGGAGTCGGTGATCGAGCCGTGCTCGACCAGATAAGCCTTGAGGCGGCCGGCGAAATCGGCGGGCTCGAGCAACCGGATGTGCTCGGCGTTGATCGCATCGGCCTTCTTCTGATCGAATCGCGCCGGATTCGAATTCACCTCGCGCACATCGAAAGCGGCGACCATCTCGTCGAGGGAGAAGACGTCCTCCTTGGCCGAGTAGCCCCAGCCGAGCAGGGCGAGATAGTTGATCAGGCCCTCGGGGATGAAGCCGCGGTCGCGATGGTGGAACAGATTCGACTCCGGGTCGCGCTTGGAGAGCTTCTTGTTGCCCTCCCCCATCACGAATGGCAGGTGCCCGAAGACCGGCACGAAGTCGGTGACGCCGATCCGGATCAGCGCGTCGTAGAGAGCGAGCTGCCGCGGCGTCGAGGACAGCAGGTCCTCCCCGCGCAGTACATGGGTGATCTTCATCATCGCGTCGTCGACGGGATTGACCAGGGTGTACAGCGGATCGCCGTTCGCGCGGGTCAGCGCGAAGTCCGGCACCGTCCCCGCCTTGATGGTCGTGGTGCCGCGCACCAGGTCGTCCCAGGACAGGTCATGGTCCGGCATCCGTAGCCGCACAACGGGTTTGCGCCCCTCGGCCTTATATGCCTCGCGCTGTTCGTCGGTGAGGTCGCGATCGAAGTTGTCGTAGCCGAGTTTCGGATCGCGTCCCGCTGCACGATGGCGCGCCTCCACCTCCTCGGGCGTGGAGAATGCCTCGTAGGCCTCCCCCGCCGCGAGCAGCCGCGACACCACGTCGAGGTGGATGTCCTTGCGCTCCGACTGACGGTAGGGGCCGTAGGGTCCGCCCACCTCGGGCCCCTCGTCCCAGTCCAGTCCGAGCCAGCGCAGCGCGTCCAGGATCGCCGAGTACGACTCCTCGCTGTCACGGGCGGCGTCGGTGTCCTCGATCCGGAAGACGAAGGTGCCCTTGTCGTGGCGCGCCTGCGCGAAGTTGAACAGCGCGGTGCGCACCATCCCGACATGCGGGGTGCCGGTGGGCGACGGGCAGAAACGGACGCGGATGTCGGACGCACTCATGACTCCGAGGATATCGCGACACCTCGCGGCAGCCGCCGCGGTCTCCTACTGCCGCGCGGCCAGGAACTCCAGCAGCAGCCGGTTCACTTCCTCGGGTTGCTCCAGATAGCCGAAGTGCCCCGCTCGGGCGACCTCGGCGTACGTCGACCCCGGGATCGCGTCGGCGACCTCGCGGGCCAGCTTCACCGGCAGCGTCCGGTCGTCGGCGAATCCGATCACCATGGCCGGCCGGGTGATACCGCGGTAGGCCGACAGCCGATCGCTCTCCCCGTTGTGCAGCTCGAGCTGTGCGCGGACACCCGGCGTGACCGTCTGGGGCGAGAACCCGATGACGTCGAGCCAATCGCGGACGGCGCGGTCGTCGTCGAGGGTGTGCACCGACAGGTTCAGGTGCGCGGTGATCGCGGCCTGATACTCGGGCGGCAACGTGATGCCCTGGTCGTAGAGTGCTCGCTCGCCCTCGGAAATGGCTTGTTGCAGAGGGGTGTTGCGCCCGTAGGTGGCGATCATGACGGCGGCGCGCACCAGATCCGGCCGCGCCAGCGTCAATTCCTGCGTGATACGCGCGCCCAGCGATGTGCCGACGACGAATGCCGGTCCGCCGCCGACGTGTTCGATGAGGGCTGCCGTGTCGGCGACCATGTCGTCGAGCGAGAAACCCTCGGCACACTCCGACGTCGGCGCAATGCCCCGATTGTCGAAGGTGACGACGCGATAGCCGGCCTTCACCAGCGCCGGTTGCTGATGCGCCTTCCACACGCGACCGGGACTGCCGGTACCCATCACCATGACGACCAGCGGGCCGGAGCCGGATTCCTCGTAGGAGATCTCGATGCCGTTGAGCCGGGCGGTTTGCGGGCCCGTCACGGTTTGTCCACGATCGGGTTGGTCAGCGTGCCGATGCCCTCGATGGAGACCGAGACACGCTGACCCGCGACCATCGGACCGACCCCTTCCGGGGTGCCGGTCAGGATGACGTCACCGGGCAGCAGAGTCATCACCCGGGACACCCATTCGACGATGGCACCGACATCGTGCAGCATCAGCGAGGTCCTCGACCGCTGCTTGACCACACCGTCGAGTTCCGTGGTGATCTCGGCGTCCGACGGATCGAAGTCGGTGACGATCCACGGTCCGAGCGGGCAGAAGGTGTCGTACCCCTTGGCACGCGTCCACTGACCGTCGATCTTCTGCTGATCGCGTGCGGTGACATCGTTGGCGATGGTGTAGCCGAGGATCGCACTCTTGGCCTGCGCGGCGGACACGTCCTTGCAGGGACGACCGATCACCACCGCGAGTTCACCCTCGAAGTCAACCTGCTCCGACGACGGCGGCCGCACGATCGGGACCTCGGGGCCGATGATCGAGGTATTGGGCTTGAGGAAGATGACCGGATCCGCCGGCGCCTCCCCTCCCATCTCGGCGGCGTGGGCGGCGTAGTTCTTGCCGATGCAGATCACCTTGGACGCCAGGATGGGCGCGAGAAGCCGCACATCGGCAAGTGCCCAGGAGCGTCCGGTGAAGGTGGGTTCTCCGAAGGGATGCTCGGCGATCTCCCGCGCGCGGGTCCCGTCGTCGGAGTCTTCGATGGCCACGAAAGCCACGCCGTCGGGGCTGGCAACTCGTCCTAAACGCATGGCACGACACTATCGCACCGACGATCCCAACCCGCGAGACGCCGCTTTGGTGCGACGGCCATCGCGGTTCTAACATATGGAACGCGCATACCACTATTTGAGATTCGATCGCGGATCGAGTCCCGCACCGCGAGGAGGACCGTTGACCACAGCGAATCCGACACCGCGGCAACGCTGGGCGATGCTGGTGTGCGCACTGATCGCCGCGATGACGGCGACCTGCGCGGTCAGCGGCTTCGCCTATCTGATCCCGGCCCTGCACACCGAGCGCGGGCTGTCGCTCACCCAGGCATCGGTACTCGCCACGGTGCCGACCGTCGGGCTGATGATCCTGATCATCCCCTGGGGAATCGCGCTCGACCGCTTCGGCGAGCGACGGATCCTGATCTTGTCGCTGAGCATCACGCTGGCCGGTACGGTCGCGTCGGTCCTTGCGGCCGCATGGGATGCGCCGTATTGGGCTCTGGGCGTCGCCCTGTTCGTCGGCGGCCTGGGCGCGGGTGCGGCCAACGGCGCGAGCGGACGAATCGTCGTCGGCTGGTTCCCCGCCGACCTCCGCGGCACCGCGATGGGGATCCGGCAGATGGCCCAGCCCCTGGGCATCGGATTCTGCGCCTTGACCATGCCGGCCATCGCTCACGTCTACGGGATCACCGCGGCACTGGCCGTGCCCGCGACGGTGACGGCCCTCGGTCTACTCGTATGCGTCGTCGGGATCGTCGACCCGCCCCGGACGGCGGTACGGACCGCCACCGCCGAGCTCCGACACGAGAATCCGTACCGCCGAGGATCATTCCTCGCCCGGGTCCATACGGTGAGTGCCCTGCTGGTGATTCCGCAGTCGATGCTGTGGACCTTCGTGCCCACGTGGCTGATCGTCGCGCATCACTGGTCGCCGTTCGCCGCGGGTGCCCTGATCACCGTCACGCAAATCCTTGGCGCCCTGGGCCGGATCGCCGCGGGACGGTGGTCGGATGTCTGGGGATCACGCATGCGCCCCGTCCGCGTCATCGCGCTCGCGGCCGGTGTGGCGATGGTAGTCCTGGCGATCACGGACTGGCTGGACAGCCCGATCGCACCCGCGGTGATGGTGGTCGCGTCGGTGATGTCGGTGGCCGACAACGGTTTGGCGTTCACCGCCATCGCCGAGTTCGCCGGTCAGTCCTGGAGCGGCCGCGGGCTCGCCGTGCAGAACACCGCACAGTTCCTCATGACGGCCGGATCGACACCGGTGATCGGTGCGCTGATCAGCGCGACGAGCTTCCCCGCCGCGTTTGCGGTCACCGCTCTCACTCCGTTCGTCGCGATCCCGTTGATTCCCGGTGACCCCGAACGCGATTGACCAGTGCCGCCGCCGTCTCGGAGTCGTCGACGACGACGATCTCGCGACGCCCGTCGTTCCGCTGCAGCAGTAGCCCCTTGCCGGAACGAAGAACAAACCCCTTGGCCCCCTTCAGATCACCGAAGACCGCGAGCCGGTAGCCGAATCCACCGAAGTCGCGGATGGCACGTACCGGAACGACCGACGCATGGTCGATGTCCGCCGTCGGTATCCGGATACGCGGCCATCCGAGCGCGCCGCGGACGGTGACCGCCGAACGATCCACCGTGACCCGCACGGTCGACAGCATCGCGATCGGGAGGCCCACCAGTGCGACGATCAGCAGGACCGGCCACGCACCGCTCACCAATGCCAGTGTCACACCGACGATCACGACCACCGCGAACACGACGAGCATCGGTACCGGCAGCGACACCGACCGCACCCAGTAGAAGCGTTCGTCGTCGCCCATCCGCATCGGCTCGGGGCGCTCACCGGTATCCGGTGCCGGTGCCGTCCGGTACGCCGGAACCGCCGCCGCCACCAGCGCCGCGACGATCAGGCCGGCGATCAGCGAGCCGACGATCTGCGTGCTGGGAACACGCACCGACTCCGCATCGTCGATCCCGCGCTGCACCCAGGTGGTCGACACCGCGATCGCGACCACCGAAACAGACAGTCCGGCAAGGGTTCCCACGATGCTACGGGTCAGCGTCCGATCGAGTATCCGGAACGTCAGGGCCGCACCGGCCACCACGCCGACGAGCCCGATGATCGCGGGTATCCACAGCACCGTGTGCAGCGAGCTGAAACCGTCGGCGGAGTCCGTGGTCCAATGCGTGGCAACGGGATCCGGCAGATCGTCTCGCGATGACGCCAGTAACCCACTGCCCACCACGCCGGCGATCGCCGGCGGGATGACGGCGAGCGCACGGACCCACCATCGCACACCCACCGCCGGACCATAGGGTTGCCGGCCATCGTCGGGCCGTCCACTCATCGCGTCCACCTTTCGGTCATCTCGGCGGCCACCGCCTCCGAGGAAAGCCCCAATCGTCGTGCGAGACCGACCATCCGGTCGATCGCCTCCACGAGCTCCGCACGATCGGGCGCCTGGCCCGTGACCACCGCCCCACGGCCACGCCGCAGCTCGACGAGTCCTTCGTCGCGAAGCAGCTGGTAGGCGCGCAGCACGGTGTGCACGTTGATGTCCAGCGATGCCGCGAGCTCACGCGCAGGCGGCAAACGGTCCCCCGATGCCACCTGACGATCGACGATGGCGGCCCGCACCGACGCGGCCACCTGCTCGAAGAGCGGCGCCGTGGAGGTCGGGTCGATCCGGATCAACACCTCCTCATCGTATAGTTCTATTTCAACTAGAACAAGTGTGACGTTAGGCCGTCACCGTGTCCGCGGCCACCGAACGGCGGACTGCGAACGCCGGACCGGAATGACGGAACAGCGTCTTCGCTCCCCCGAGGACGACATTCTTGTAACCGATGGCCGAACGGCCCGTCAGCACGAAGGGCTTCGGCGATTGGTCGGCGTTGAGGAACTGAATGAGTCCTCGCCGTCGTCCCATGCTGATGCATTCGTGAAAGTACCGGTAGGAGAACGGCTTCACGTCTCGACCGCACAGCCTGGCCGCGATGATGTCGGCGACGACCGGACCGGTGAAACCCCCGGAACGACAGCCCATGGCGAGTGCGTCTCCCCATGCGCCCGGAACGGCGGCGGCATCACCGATGACGTACACGTCCGGGTGCGAGACCGATTCGAGCGTCGCAGTCACCAGCGCTCGGCCCGACTCATCGACGGCCAGGCCGCTCGTCCGGGAGAGTCGGGGAACACCGAATCCGGCCGCCCAGACACACATATCGAACGGAACCCGGTCGCCACCGTCGAGCACGAGCGATCCCGGTTCGGCCCGCTGCACGCGCGCACCGCTCCGGACGTCGACGCCCAGGGTGTCGAATGTACGTGCCAGATACTTCTGGCCGCGGTCCGAGAGTCGGCTTCCCGGTGCGGCATCGGAGACCAGCCGGGTACGAATACGTGGAAACGCCTCGGCGATCTCGGCGGCGACCTCGATTCCGGTGAGGCCGCCGCCACAGACGGCGACCGTCGCACCCTCGCGATCACAGTCCGCAAGTGGCCCCCGAAGCCGTTGCGCCGCAGCTACTCCGGTGAGCGCCGCACAGTTCTCCGCGACACCCGGCACGGATTCGACGTCGGTATTGCTGCCCAATGCGTAGACGAGCGTGTCGTACCGGATGATCCGGTGACCGGCCCCGGGGCCGGTCACCGTCACCTCCCGCGACTCCACATCGATCCCCGTGACGGTCGCGATGACGAGTTCCACTCCACTGCCCCGCAGAAAGTCGGCGAGCGGCACCTGCTCGACCGACTGGCCGACCGCGATCTGATGAAGCCGGGGCCGCTCGACGAAATTCGCCGAGGCATTGATCAGCGTCACGGTGACCTCGTCCGGCCTGATCTGCCGCGCGAGTCGCCGGGCGGCGGGAATACCGGCATAACCGGCCCCCACGATGACGATCCGGTGTGTCATTTCTCTTCCTCCCATCCCAGGTGCCGCTTTCCGGCACTTGACACCATCTGGGACGCGCGAGAAACGTCGGATGTGACGACGTCGATCGGCTCGGGCACCGCATGGGGGCACCGAGTCACAGATCGGGCCCGTCAACCGTCTCCTATACGGAAGGCCGATACCCGGGCGTCGCAGACGGCGAACCCCGGTGGCCTCGGCGCAAAGGAGAAGACGATGACCGATCAACGAACGCCCGGACGTGACGTCGGCGAGGCCTTTCAGGATCTCCGCCCGCTGCTGATGTCGATCTCGTACCAGATGACGGGAAGTGTGGCGACCGCCGAGGACATCGTCTCCGACTCGTACCTGCGTTTGCGGAGATCCGTTGACGACGGGCGTGAGGTGCGCAACCTCAAGCCGTACCTGGCCACCACCGTGACCCGGCTCAGCATCGATCACCTACGCAAGGAGCACCAGCGCCGGGAAACCTACATCGGCCCCTGGCTTCCGGAGCCGCTCGTGGATCGGGGCAGTCCGGCGGCGTTCGAGCGGGCCGAGCTGGCCGACACCATCTCGATGGCGTTCCTCGTCCTGCTGGAAACCCTGACTCCGGCCGAACGCGCGGTCTTCCTGCTCCGCGAGGTGTTCGAATTCGACTACGAGCAGGTGGCCGGAATACTCGACAAATCCACGAGCAATTGCCGGCAACTACTGCGCCGTGCCAAACAACAGGTCGAGGCACGTCGGCCGCGATTCGACGCCGACGCGGCCCTGCGCGCCGAACTGTCGTCGCGGTTCTTTGCCGCCATCACCGACGGTGACCTCGGTCCTCTCGTCGAACTGCTGGCCGATGACGTCGTCCTGGTCGGCGACGGAGGCGGCGCCGGACCGTCACTGCCTCGACCGATCAACGGCCGGGACAAGGTACTCCGATTGCTCGAGACTCTCGCGCAGATGCGCCGGGATCTGGACCTGCGCCTGATTCCGACCACGGTCAACGGTCAGCCGGGCGCTCTGGTCCGCACATCCGACGGCCTGCTCCTGAACGTGCTGGCCCTCGACATCGTCGACGGCGCCGTCCAGACGATCCGGTCGGTACTCAGTGCCGACAAACTGCGGCACCTGGGCCCGCTGGCCGACCCGCGGGAGCTGATGGCCCGCCAACGACACATGCGTTCCTGACGACCGATCCACGCGAATCACGCCGCCACGTCCGGGAGTTCGCACCCACCGTCGACACGACCACACCCAAGAAGGAGTTCACGATGCACCCATTCGGCGAAGCCCTCGCGGCGCACGATGCCCAGGCCGCAACCGCTCTACTCGCACCCGACGTCGAGTTCCGCAGCCCCGTGGTCTTTCGGCCCTATCACGGCGCCGAGCAGGTCGGACCGATCCTGGACGCGATCGTCGATGTGATCACCGACTTCCGCTACCGCCGGGTCATCTCCGACGGCGCCGACGCCGCCCTCGTGTTCACGGCGCGGGTCGGCAACCGGGAGATCGAGGGATGCGACTTCATCCACACCGACGCCGACGGACTCGTGGACGAGTTGTTCGTGATGATCCGCCCGATGTCGGGTCTGATCACCCTGGCCGAACTCATGGGTGCGGCTCTGGGCGGACCTTCTGCCGGTCCGCCCCATCCGCGCCGCTAGAGACGGGCGCGGATACTCGCGCCGATCTCCTTGGTGCCCAGGGTTTCCGAACCCCGCGCGGCGAGATCGGCGGCCACCGCCTGCTCGACACGCTGCGCGGCCTCGGTCTGCCCCAGATGATCGAGCAGCAACGCCACCGACAGGATCGCAGCGGTCGGATCGGCCTTGCCCTGGCCCGCGATGTCGGGCGCGCTGCCGTGCACCGGCTCGAACATCGACGGATTGGTTCCGGTGGCGTCGATGTTGCCCGACGCCGCCAGGCCGATACCGCCGGCCACCGCGGCCGCGATGTCGGTGATGATGTCGCCGAACAGATTGTCGGTGACGATCACGTCGAAGCGTCCGGGATCGGTGACCAGATAGATGGTCGCCGCGTCGATGTGGCAGTAATCCGTTGCCACATCCGGGAATTCGGGTGCGATCTCGTCGACGGTCCGCTGCCACAGTGAGCCGGCGAAGGTCAGCACGTTGGTCTTGTGCACCAGCGTCAGCTTCTTGCGGCGCGACTGGGCTCGCTCAAAGGCGTTGCGCACCACTCGTTCCACACCGAATCGGGTGTTCACGCTGACCTCGGTCGCCACCTCGTGCGGGGTGCCCACACGAAGAGCTCCGCCGTTACCGGTGTACGGACCCTCGGTGCCCTCGCGAACCACCACGAAGTCGATCTCCGGGTTGCCCGCCAGCGGCGAGGTCGCACCGTCGTAGCGCTTCGCGGGCCGCAGATTGACGTGATGGTCGAGCGCGAAACGCATCTTCAGCAGCAGCCCACGCTCCAGCACCCCTGCGGGCACCGAACGCGGATCGCCGATGGCGCCCAACAGGATCGCGTCGTGTTCACGCAGCGAGTCGAGATCGGCGTCGGTCAGCAGTTCCCCGTTGCGCAGGTAACGGCGTGCACCGAGGTCGTAGTCGGTGGTCTCCACGTCCGGGACAACGGCGCGCAGTACATCCAGCGCCTCGTCGACGACCTCGGGACCGATGCCGTCTCCGGCGATGACCGCTAGCTTCACGAGAGGTCCACCTGTTCGATCAGGGTGGCGTCGACCGACTCGCCGATGGCCGCGACGAGCTCGTCGTCGAGTTCCTTGCTGACGCGCAGCATGACGGTCGCGCCCGAGCCCTCGGCGTCCTGCGACAGACCGGCAGCGAGGATGTCGATGCCTGCATTGCCCAGCACGGTGCCGATCTTGCCCAGCGAACCCGGCTGATCGGTGTAGCTGACGAGCACGTTGTGGCCTTCGGCGCGCAGGTCGAAGTTGCGACCGTTGATGTTCACGATCTTCTCGACCAGACGCGGTTCGGTCAGGGTGCCGGACACGTTGTGCACGGTGCCGTCGGCGAACACCGCACGGACGTCCACGACGCTGCGGTGATTAGGGCTCTCCGGCGCGGTGGTCACCTCGCTGGTGACGCCGCGATCGGCAGCGACCGACGGCGCGTTCACGAAGGTGACCGGCTCGTCGAGGACGGCGGAGAACAGCCCACGCAGTGCTGACAGACCCAGCACCTCGACGTTCTTCGCGGCCAGCTCACCACGAACATCAACGGCCAGCGAGGTCGGCGGCTCGTTGCTGATCGCACCGACCAGGACACCCAGCTTCCGCGACAGCTCCAGCCACGGGGCGACCTCCTCGTCGACCGCACCGCCGGTGATGTTCACGGCGTCCGGGACGAAGTGACCGGCCAGTGCCAGACGGACGCTCTTCGCGACGTCGGTGCCCGCACGGTCCTGCGCCTCGCTGGTCGATGCACCGAGGTGCGGGGTCACCACGACCTGCGGCAGTTCGAACAGCGGCGAATCGGTGCAGGGTTCGGTGTTGAACACGTCGAGACCCGCAGCGCGCACCTGGCCCGAGTTGATCGCGTCGGCGAGCGCCTGCTCGTCGATCAGGCCGCCACGGGCGGCGTTCACGATGACGACACCCTTCTTGGTGCGGGCCAGCTGCTCGGCGCCGATGAGGCCCAGGGTCTCCGGGGTCTTCGGCAGGTGCACGGTGATGAAGTCGGCACGCTCGAGCAGTTCGTCGAGCGAGAGCAGCTCGATGCCGAGCTGTGCGGCGCGGGCCGGCGAGACGTAGGGGTCGTAGGCGACGATGTGGGTTTCGAAGGCGGCGAGACGCGCGGCAACGAGCTGACCGATGCGACCGAGGCCGACGACACCGACGGTCTTGTCGAAGATCTCCACACCGTTGAAGGAGGAACGCTTCCAGGTGTGCTCGCGCAGGGTCGCGTCGGCGGCCGGGATCTGGCGCGACGCCGACATCAGCAACGCGATGGCGTGCTCGGCTGCGGTGTGGATGTTCGAGGTGGGGGCATTGACGACCATCACGCCGCGGGCGGTGGCCGCCGGGACGTCGACATTGTCGAGGCCGACACCCGCACGGGCGATGATCTTCAGCTTCGGGCCCGCGGCGAGCACTTCCTCGTCGACGGTGGTCGCCGAACGCACCAGGATCGCGTCGGCATCGGCCACCGCTTCCAGCAGCTTCGGGCGATCCGGGCCATCGACCCACCGCACCTCGACATCGTCGCCCAGGGCTTCGACGGTCGAGGGGGCCAGTTTGTCGGCGATCAGGACGACCGGACGGCCTGCTGAGGTCACAGTTATCTCCAAGCTCGGGGGTGGGTGCAGTCATCTGGGTGATGCAAAAGTCGACCCGCTCCGACGCGGAGGAGAGTCGACTTCCGCGACCAGCTTAGTGGTCGGGCGTGTGCACGCTTACAGCAGGTAGGGGCCGTCTGGGCGTCCCATCCGCCGGGGCCAGGTGGATTGTGGCGGGCATTACAGATATGTTGCTGTCCGTACCGTGTGGCTTACGTCCACATGGTCACGGTTTGCTTGCAAACGGAACCCGGGACCATTCCGCATACTCCAAGGTGAGTGTGACGGCATGTAGCGTGTCACCGTCGAGCCGTATCGGGGTCGGCGATAACCGATTGCGTACCTGCGCCTTCTCCGGCGCCGGTACGACAAGGACTTGGAGTTGTGGATGATGAGGAAGCTGACGGCAATGTTGGCGGTTCTGGCTGCGACATTGCTTGCCGGCTGGGGGGCAGGCTCCGCGGTTGCCGCACCGGCGAAGATCTACCTGGGCGGTGGCTCGGGCATCCTGGTCGCGAAGGGTGGGACCACCGCGTCCGCCTGCACACTGACCACCATCGGCCGTTCGAAGACCGGCAAGCTCATCGGCGTCACCGCGGGCCACTGCGGCAAGCCGGGACAGCGCGTCTTCTCCGAGACCCAGCAGAATCGCGGTCTCGCCGGCACCATCAGCTACTCGGCGAGCGACCTCGACATCGCGATCATCGAGTTCAACGCCGCCAAGGTCGTGCCGCTGCGCTCCGTGCGCGGTCTGACGATCCGCAGCGTGGACACCCGCCCGGTGAGCTTCCCCACCGTCTCGTGCAAGGTCGGTCGCACCACCGACAAGACCTGCGGCGTGAACTGGTTCTCCGACGGAGACGTCCACTTCAGCCAGATGTGCGTCGTCGAGGGTGACTCGGGCAGCCCGGTGGTCGTCGGTGACCGCCTCGTCGGCATGGTGAATGCCTACTACTTCGCGGCCTGCATCGGCCCGGAGACCGGCACCAACATCGGCCCGATCCTCAAGCGCATCTCGTCGCTCGGCCAGTACGGCGGCTTCAAGGTCGCGTAACCGATCCTCCACGGATACGGCCCCGAGGCACTCGCCTCGGGGCCGTATTTCGTTGCCGCGACGCCTGTTCCGGCTGATGCCCCACACGGATTTCACGTGACAGACAAGCGAACTGGATTATCCAGTCGGCGCCTCTGAGCGGTGAAGAATTTGTGGACTGTGGCGGCCGGAACCGATAAGGCATCGGGCCGCCACCTTCTGCCACGAGCGGTCGCTGTTCCGACGATCAGTCAGCGGGCCGCGCCCCGAACCGTGCGGCATCGTCGATCAGTGTCCCGTCGCGAAGTCGAGCCAGCGCCCGTACGACGATCGGCCCCCGGGACGAATCCCGGGGGCCGATCGTAAAGTGCTGAAACTCAGGCGGTTTCGGTGATGGGCCGGTCGACCCAGCTCATCAGGTCGCGCAGCTTCTTGCCGGTGACCTCGATGGGGTGCTCGGCGTTCTGCTTACGAAGACCCTCGAGTTCCTTGTTGCCGCCCTCGACATTCGCGACGAGACGCTTGACGAAGGTGCCGTCCTGGATGTCCTTGAGGATGGCGCGCATGCGCTCCTTGGTGTCGGCGTCGATGACGCGCGGTCCGGACAGGTAGCCACCGAACTCAGCGGTGTCGGAGACCGAGTAGTTCATGCGGGCGATGCCGCCCTCGTACATCAGGTCGACGATCAGCTTGAGCTCGTGCAGCACCTCGAAGTACGCCATCTCCGGGGCGTAGCCCGCCTCGACCATGACCTCGAAGCCGGTCTTGACGAGTTCTTCGGTGCCACCGCAGAGGACGGCCTGCTCACCGAAGAGGTCGGTCTCGGTCTCTTCCTTGAAGGTGGTCTTGATGATGCCTGCGCGGCCGCCGCCGATGGCGGAGGCGTAGGACAGCGCGAGGGCCTGGCCCTCACCCTTCGGGTCCTGGTCGACGGCGATCAGGGCGGGCACGCCCTTGCCGTCGACGAACTGACGGCGCACGAGGTGGCCGGGGCCCTTCGGGGCGACCATCGCGACGGTGATGTTCTCCGCCGGCTGGATGAGATCGAAGTGGATGTTCAGGCCGTGGCCGAAGAAGATGGCGTCGCCGTCCTTCAGGTTCGGCTCGATCTCCTCCTTGAAGATCTGTGCCTGGCTGGTGTCCGGTGCCAGGATCATGATGACGTCGGCCCATGCGGCGGCCTCGGCAGCGGTCATGACCTTGAGGCCCTGCTCCTCCGCCTTCGCCCGCGACTTGCTGCCCTCGCGCAGGCCGATGACCACGTCGACGCCCGAGTCACGCAGCGACAGCGAGTGCGCGTGTCCCTGGCTGCCGTAGCCGATCACCGCGACCTTGCGACCCTGGATGATCGACAGATCGGCGTCGTCGTCGTAGAACAGTTCGATCGCCACAGTTGGTTTCCCTTCGATTTCTTTTGTCTCCCAAGGCCTTCGATGACGCTTGAGAGTCTGTGTTCTTACGTACCTACGTCAGCGGTTGGCCGACATGCTCTTGGGTCCGCGGCCCAGCGCCACCGCACCGGACTGCGCGATCTCGCGGATACCGTACGGGTCGAGCATCCGCAGCAGTGCTTCCAGCTTCTCACCGGTGCCGGTGGCCTCGACGGTCACCGATTCCGGTGAGACGTCGATAACCTTGGCGCGGAACAGGTTCACCACTTCGATCACCTCGGAGCGGACCGTTGAGTCGGCCCGCACCTTGATGAGCATGAGTTCGCGCGACACCGAGGTGGCCGGCTCCTGCTCGACGATCTTGATGACGTTGATCAGCTTGTTGAGCTGCTTGGTCACCTGTTCGAGGGGGAAGTCCTCGACGCTGACCATGATGGTCATGCGCGAGACGCCCTTGATCTCGGTGGCGCCCACCGCGAGTGACTCGATGTTGAAGCCGCGGCGCGAGAACAGACCGGAGACGCGGGCGAGCACGCCCGGACGGTCTTCGACGAGAACGCTCAGCGTATGGGTGGTGCTCACTTGTCTTCCTCTGCATCGGGCGCGGCATGGTCGGGCTTGGCCATCACGTCGTGGATCTCGACCGGGTCACCCGCCGCCTCGTCCTCGTCGAAGAGCGGACGGATATCGCGGGCGGCCATGATCTGGTCGTTGCCGGTACCGGCGGCGACCATCGGCCACACCTGGGCGTCGGCGCCGACGATGAAGTCGATGACGACCGGGCGGTCGTCGATCTCCCGGGCCTGCGCGATCACGCCCTCCACGTCCTCTTCCCGCTCGACACGGAATGCCGCGCAGCCCAGCGCTTCTGCGAGCTTCACGAAGTCCGGGATCATCCGCGAATGGGTGGACAGGTCGGTGTTGGAGTAGCGCTCCTCGTAGAAGAGCGTCTGCCACTGGCGCACCATGCCGAGGTTGCCGTTGTTGATGAGTGCGACCTTGATCGGGATGCCCTCGATGGCGCAGGTGGCGAGTTCCTGATTGGTCATCTGGAAGCAGCCGTCGCCGTCGATGGCCCACACCTCTTTGCCCGGGTCGGCCATCTTGGCGCCCATCGCGGCGGGCACCGCGTAGCCCATGGTGCCCAGCCCACCGGAGTTGAGCCAGGTGCGCGGCTTCTCGTAGGAGATGAACTGCGCCGCCCACATCTGGTGCTGACCGACGCCGGCGCAGTACACCGCGTCGGGTCCGGCGGCCTTGCCGACGGCCTCGATGACGAACTCGGGCGACATCGGGCCCTCGGGCGAACGGTCGTAGCTCAGCGGGTAGGTCTCACGAAGACCGTTCAGGTAGCTCCACCACGCGGTGAGGTCCGGCGTGGCCGAGGTGGTGGCCCGCTCATTGCGGATGGTCTCGGTCAGGTCGGCGATGACGGCCTTGCAGTCACCGACGATCGGGACGTCGGCGTGCCGGTTCTTGCCGATCTCGGCGGGATCGATGTCGGCATGGATCACCTTGGCATTGGGCGCGAAGGTGTCGAGCTGACCGGTGACGCGGTCGTCGAAACGCGCACCGAGCGTGATCAGCAGATCGCTCTTCTGCAGTGCGGCGACCGCCGAGACCGCGCCGTGCATACCCGGCATGCCACAGTGCAGCGGATGACTGTCGGGGAAGGCCCCGCGCGCCATCAGCGTGGTGACCACCGGGATGCCGGTGAGTTCGGCGAGCTCCCGCAGTTCCTCGGAGGCGTTCGCCTTGATGACGCCGCCGCCGACGTACAGGACCGGCGACTTCGCGGCATCGATCATCCGCGCCGCTTCGCGCACCTGCTTGCCGTGCGGCTTGGTGACCGGACGGTATCCGGGCAGATCGATCTGCGGAGGCCACGAGAAGGTGGTCTGGGCCTGCAGGATGTCCTTCGGGATGTCGACGAGAACCGCACCGGGACGGCCGCTCTCCGCGATGTGGAAGGCCTCGGCGATCACGCGCGGGATGTCGATCGCGTTCGCCACGAGGAAGTTGTGCTTGGTGACCGGCATGGTGATGCCGGAGATGTCGGCCTCCTGGAAGGCGTCGGTGCCGATGAGGGACCGACCGACCTGGCCGGTGATGGCGACGACCGGAACGGAGTCCATCTGGGCGTCGGCCAGCGGGGTGACCAGGTTGGTCGCGCCCGGACCGGAGGTGGCCATGCAGACGCCTGCGCGACCCGCGACCTGCGCGTAGCCGGTGGCGGCATGGCCCGCGCCCTGCTCGTGGCGGACCAGGACGTGCCGGACCTTCTGCGAGTCGAGCAACGGATCGTAGACGGGCAGCACGGCGCCGCCCGGAATGCCGAAGACCACCTCGACACCGAGTTCCTCGAGCGATCGGACCACGGACTGGGCACCGCTGACGCGTTCCGGTGCGACCGTGTTCTGTCCGACGGACCGCAGTCCCCCACCTGCCGGGGACGGCTGTCGCGGCTGGCCCGACGGGTCTGTGCGAGATGGTGCGCTCACTGCACGTACCTCAACTTCTGGCTTGATCTGGCTGCTGACAAGAAAAAACCCCCGACAGCTGGGCTGCTCGAGGGTGGCGCGTCGTTGCTGGAGGGTCTACGAAGTGACCGGTCAGGCGATGACGCGCCGACCGAGTACTACGAGAATCTCGTGCTGGATCACGCCCTAACGGTAGGACCGTCGCAGGTCAAGAGTCAAACCACCTCTAGCGTCGTCCCACATTCTGAGAAACCCTGGATTATCCAGCGGGATGACCCGGATGACAGAATGGTGGGGTGTCTACCCCATCCGACGGACCCGACGACCCGAACACCGGCAGCGATCCGCAGGCCGTAACCGCCGACGACGCCGCCTCAGCAGCACCTTCGGTGCCGCTGCCCCAGGTCTTCCGCATCTCGAAGGTCGGCTACATCGCCGTCGGAATGATGTTCGTCGCGACGGTCATCCTGGCCGGCGCCTCACTGGTCTGGCTGGGCTGGACACTGCTGCTGCCCGTGGTGCTGGCGTGGTGGATGACACATATCCGCACCATCGCCGACGAGCCCGGACTGCGGGCCGTACACACCTTCTCCAGTCGCGACATCCCCTGGGCGGACATCGACGGCCTCCAGTTCCCGCGCTGGGGTTCGGTACGTGCGGTCCTCACCGACGGTTCACGGGTTCGCCTGCCCGCCATCTCCTTCGGTGACCTGCCCCGCCTGGCCGCGGCCAGTGGCGGGCGCATTCCCGACCCCTATGCGGCGGCCGCCGCGGCCGACGCTCTCTGATCCACACGCACCGGAGTAGCCTCGAAGAACGCCTGATGCGCCACAGCGCGTCCCGCCTCCCGGACGACCTCGGTGACGATCACATCGAATAACCGACCGTCGTTCCGCGTTGATCGGACACGTTGATCGGACACACCGTGCACACCAACCTCCGCCCGGCCCGGCGGAGTGACGAACCAGTATCGAGGTAATGCGATGCCAGCTCTGAGGTCCCGTACCACCACCGTCGGCCGCGAGGCCGCCGGAGCACGCGCGCTCTGGCGCGCCACCGGCATGACCGACGACGACTTCGGCAAGCCGATCGTCGCGATCGCCAACTCGTACACCCAGTTCGTTCCCGGCCACGTGCATCTCAAGGATGTCGGCGAGATCGTCGCCGACGCGGTCCGCGAGGCGGGCGGCGTCGCCAAGGAATTCCACACCATCGCCGTCGACGACGGCATCGCGATGGGGCACGGCGGCATGCTCTATTCGCTGCCCAGCCGCGAGATCATCGCCGACTCCGTCGAGTACATGGTGAACGCACACACCGCCGACGCCCTGGTCTGTATCTCCAACTGCGACAAGATCACTCCCGGCATGCTCAATGCCGCGATGCGCCTGAACATCCCCACGGTCTTCGTCTCCGGCGGCCCGATGGAAGCGGGTACGTCGGTCGTCATCAACGGCGTCGTCCGGCCCGGTACCGACCTGATCGACGCGATCTCGGCGTCCGCCGACAGCAACGTGAACGACAAGGAACTCCTCGAGGTCGAGCGATCCGCCTGCCCGACGTGCGGATCGTGCTCGGGAATGTTCACCGCCAACTCGATGAACTGCCTGACCGAGGCGCTGGGCCTGTCGCTGCCCGGCAACGGCTCGACGCTGGCCACCCAGGTCGCGCGTCGCGACCTGTTCACGCGCGCCGGTGAGTTGGTCGTCGACATCGCGAAGCGCTACTACCAGGACGACGACGAGTCGGTCCTGCCGCGCAACGTCGCGACCCGCGAGGCCTTCGAGAACGCGATGGCGCTCGACGTCGCCATGGGCGGATCGACCAACACCGTTCTGCACATCCTCGCCGCCGCGCAGGAAGGTGAGATCACCTTCGACCTGCACGACATCGACCGCATCTCGCGGAACGTCCCGTGCCTGGCGAAGGTCGCACCCAACTCGCCGAAGTACTACATGGAGCACGTCCATCGCGCAGGCGGCATCCCGGCGATCCTCGGTGAGCTGAACCGGGCGGGGCTGCTGAACACGAACGTCCACCCGGTGCACGCGCCGTCGCTGGAGAGTTACCTGGCCGACTGGGACATCCGCAGCGGCACCGCGACCGACGAGGCGATCGAACTGTTCCACGCCGCGCCCGGTGGTGTGCGGACCACCGAGCCGTTCTCCACATCGAACCGCTGGGAGTCGCTGGACACCGACGCCGCCGACGGCTGCATCCGCGACAAGGAGCACGCCTACACCGTCGAGGGTGGTCTGTGCGTGCTGCACGGCAACCTCGCCGAGAACGGTGCGGTCCTCAAGACCGCGGGCGTCGACGAATCACTCTGGCACTTCCAGGGACCGGCGCGCGTCGTCGAGAGCCAGGAGGACGCCGTGCACGCCATCCTGTCGAAGGAACTGCAGGCCGGTGAGGTCCTGGTGATCCGGTACGAGGGACCCGCGGGCGGTCCGGGAATGCAGGAGATGCTGCATCCGACCGCGTTCATGAAGGGCACCGGCATGGGCAAGAAGTGCGGCCTGGTCACCGACGGCCGGTTCTCCGGTGGATCGTCGGGTCTGGTCATCGGTCACGCCTCCCCCGAGGCCGCGTCCGGTGGCGTGATCGGACTCGTCGAGAACGGTGACGAGGTGCTCATCGACGTCGCCACGCGCACACTGAAGGTGCTCGTCGACCCGGAGACCCTGGCCGAGCGCCGCGCCAAGATGGAGGCGTCCGAGCATCCGTGGCAGCCGGCGAATCGTCAGCGCCCGGTCACCAAGGCCTTGCGCGCCTACGCGAAGCTGGCCACCTCGGCCGACAAGGGCGCTGTCCGCACCGTCGACTGACTCCCCGATCTCGATACGCGGGCTCGCTGCGCTCGCACGCTACTCGATCAGCGGTGATCGCCCGCTGATCGAGTAGTTCGAGGCGGCGGCCCAACCGCTGATCGAGTAGTTCGGGGCGGCGGCCCAACCGCTGATCGAGTAGTTCGAGGCGGCGGCCCAGCCGCTGCTCGAGTAGTTCGAGGCGCCAGCCCAACCGCTGATCGAGTAGTTCGAGGCGCCAGCCGAGAACGTATCGAGATACCGCACTACGAATTCGGGCTGAACGGGTTGGTGCCGTTGAAGAGCAGCCAGATCGCGGCGGCCGCGGCGACACCGACGATCAGCAGGCCGAGCGATCCCCACGACGGCCTGCGCGCCCACCCTCGGGTCGCATCCAGGGACAGCCGTCCCGGGCCGGCCAGCAGAATGGCAACGGCGCACAGCACGAGGAGCAGTTCGTACTCGATACCGGCTCCGCCACCGCCCGACGCGAAGAACCACACGCCACCGGAGAGCGTCGCCTTGTAGGCGGCGGCGATCAGCATCACGCCGAGGACCGCGGCCGCGGCGAGCGGTGTGAACAGCCCGACGATCAGCATCAGGCCACCCAGCGTCTCCGACAGTGCGCCGAGGATCGCCAGCGGCTTCACCACGCCCGAGCTGAAACCGATGTCCGGGTTCTGCGGGTTGGCCAGCATGTCCTCGAACCCCGACAGACGGGGTCCGTTCCACCAGCCGAAGAGCTTCTGGCATCCGTGCAGCACCATGATCACGCCGACACCCACGCGCAGCACCAGCAATCCGATGTCGAGTGTGCCGCGGCGGGCGCGGCGCTCGGCGTCGACGAGTTCGTCGCGGTCGATGGTCGATTCACGGGCGAGATCGGTGTCGTCGTCCGCCGAATCGCGGCCCCAGCGCCGCTTCTTCCGGGGCAGCTCCGTGGTGGCCGCGGTGGGGGCCTCGTCCGCTGCCTCGACGTCGGCGTCGCGGGCCTCGAGCCGCGTCGTTTCCGGTGCTTCGAATCGGGTCGTCGGCACCGTGTCCGGGTTGTCCACCGCGGCGGCGTCGTCGGCGGTCACCCGTCCTCGCGGCACCCTGCTCGGACGGCGCGCGTCGGGTCCGTCGACGACCGGTGACCGGGTCGTCGCGGTCGCATCACCGGGACCGCCGAGGTCGTCGAGATCGTCGTCCAGATCGTCGACACGCGTCAGACGCGAATCGTCGTCGGATGCGCGGTCGCCACGTGCGTGCCGTGCGAAGAAGCTGTCGCGATCGGGGTCGGTCGGCCGGGCGCGTCTGCGCATCGACGGTGGCGCCTCCGCGGTGTAGTCCGCGCCGGCCTTGCCGGGGTCGGGGATCACGCCGGTCGGTTCGTCGTCGTACGGACTCGAACCGCCTCCCGCAGTCATGTCACGTTCGCTCACCTAACCGACTCTATGCGGCGCCGGACGCTGATCGCCCGACCGCGACGAGGTGAGTCGCATCCCGTCGCCGCACGCTGGACATATCCGGCCATCCCCTACTGTGGTGGGCATGTTCAAGGGATCGCCGGGGGTGTCGCGACGCGGACTGTCGCGTATCGGGATGGTGGCTGCGGCCACGGCGATCGCGGTGGCCACGGCCGGCTGCGTCAACTTCTCCGATCAGGATCGGTCCGCCAATGCGGGACAGTTCAGTGCCAACAACGAATCGATGGCGCAGAAGGCACCTCCACCTCCGCAGTCCCCCACCGAGACACTCGTGCCCCCACCGCCCGGGCCCTGCGTCGATCCCGATCCCGCCGTCATCGCGACGTGCCTGCAATCCACCGGTTCGGTCATGGTCGGCGACGACAAGGGCGATGTCACGGTGGTCGCGGAGCGGACGACCGGCAAGGTCATCACCACCAAACGCTATGCCCCGCACCGGGTTCTGGCCACACTGCCGGTCGACGGTTCGGGTGACGGCGGCCTGATCGACTTCGCGATGTCGCCGTCGTACGCGCAGGATCAGTTGATCTACGCGCTCATCACCACGCCCACCGACAATCGGGTCGTGCGGATCGCGCCGGGCGACGTCCCCAAGCCGATTCTGGTCGGAATCCCCAAGGGCGCCAACGGCAACATGGGCTCCATGCTCTTCCGGTCCCCCAACGAACTCATCGTCGCCACCGGCAACGCGGGCAACCCGGGAGCCGCGGCCGACCCCGCCTCCCTGGGCGGGAAGATCCTCGCGATCACCTCCCTGACCTCGGGCAGCAATGCCCGGCCACGCGTCCTCGCGTCGGGACTCGGGTCCACGGTGTCGTTGTGCCCGAGCGTCGGATCCGGCGCGCTGTACGTCGCCGATCAGACGGCCACCGAGGATCGCGTTCAGGCCGTCGAGAAGTCCGGACTCAAGCCGTTGTGGACGTGGCCGGACCGTCCCGGCATTGCCGGCTGCGCCGCGGCATCGGGCAGCATCTACGTCTCGACGACCCGCACCCGCCACATCGAGGCCATCAACGAACCGACGCGGGACAAGCCGGCCATCACCCCACCGACGGTCGTGCTGGAGAAGAAATACGGCGCGCTCGGCCGAATGGCCGCCCTGGACAACGGGCTTCTCCAGTTCGCGACGGTGAATCGCGAGTCCGGCAAGCCCGTCAGCAGCGACGACCGCGTCGTCAAATGGCTGCCACCGTCGGCCAGCGAGGATCGCACGTAGCCGCAGCCTCCACCTTCTGACAATGCCCGCGCCGCCCATCGGCGCGGGCATTGCTGTTTGGCCCTCTAGCATCTGTACATACTAGTTGTTACAGTCCCCTTGTGAGTTCCCGAGATCAATTGACCGAAGCAATGGCGGACCTCCTCTGGGAGCGGGGATATGCGGCGACGAGTCCCCGCGATGTCATGGCGCGCGCGGGCGTCGGTCAGGGCAGCATGTATCACCACTTCAGCGGGAAACACGAGCTGGCAGTGGCCGCATTGTCGACCGTCGTCGACGAGATGACGGAGAACTCACTCCTGGCGAGCACCGATGGTTCCCCTCTCGAACGCATGAAGAGCTATCTCGCCTCGCCGCGGCCCGGGACGCGCGGATGCCGCGTCGGACGCATGACCCAGGACCCCGAGGTCGTCGCGGATGCCGAACTTCTCACCATCGTCGCCGCCGCGTTCGGCACGGTCCTGAACCTGTGGGAGCACACGATTTCCGCCGCCATCGCAGCGGGCGAACTGCCGCGGTCCATCGTGCCGGGCGACCTCGCGCGAACCCTGGCCGCAGTTCTGCAGGGCGGCTACGTGCTTGCCCGCGCCCAGAGCGATCAGGCACCGATGGACGCCGCGGTCCGCGGCGCCATCTCGCTACTCGATGCCGCGCATCTCGCTGCCGACGCAACGCACTGACCTCTCTCGATCACATCGCAAGGAGCACATCATGCCCACTCGAATCGGAATCAACGGCTTCGGCCGGATCGGCCGCAGCTACCTGCGTGCGGCACTGCGCAGCGAACGAGACGTCGTGGTGGTCGCCATCAACGACATCGCCGACGCCACCACCCTTGCGGCACTTCTGGAATGGGACTCGATCTCCGGGCATCTCGACGGCGTGCGGGCAGAAGGCGACGCAATCATCGTCGGGGACAAACGAATTCGCGTCACCCAGGAACGAGAACCGGATCGGATTCCCTGGGCGGAGGAGAACGTCGACGTCGTCGTCGAGTCGACGGGACTGTTCACGAACTCGACCGATGCCCGTCGGCATCTCGTGGCGGGGGCCCGCAAGGTCATCATCTCCGCCCCCGCCGACGACGACATCCCCGCAATCGTGTTGGGCGTCAACGACGATGCCATCGACACCACCACCGACGTCGTCTCCAACGGCTCGTGTACGACCAACTGTCTCGCACCGATGGCCAAGGTGTTGCACGACGCGTTCGGCATCGAGTCGGGTCTGATGACGACGATTCACGCCTACACCAGCGACCAACGGCTGCAGGACGCACCTCACGGCGATCTTCGTCGCGCCCGGGCCGCGGCCATGTCCACGATCCCGACGTCGTCAGGAGCGGCGCGCACCATCGGACGGATCATTCCGGAACTCGACGGCACACTCACCGGCCTGGCGCTCCGCGTGCCGGTGCCGGTCGGATCCATCACCGACCTCACCGCACGGCTGTCGACCCCTGCGACCGCCGACGAGGTGAACACGGCATTCCGGAACGCCGCCGAAACCCCGGAGCTCGCGCCCTATCTCGCGTACTCGGAGGCACCGCTGGTGTCGGCCGACGTCGTGGGCAATCCCCACTCCGCGATCTTCGACGCGCCGCTGACCCAGGTCGTCGGCGACCAGGTGAAGATCTTCGCCTGGTACGACAACGAGTGGGGATTCTCCAACCGCCTCGTCGAACTGTCCGAACGCGTCAGCGCCTGAGCCCCTCAGCTACAGGCCGCGATCACCAGTTCCTTGACGCGCGCAGGGTCGGCCTGTCCGCGAGTGGCCTTCATGACGTCACCGACGATCTTGCCCGCGGCCTGGACCTTGCCGGAACGGATCTTGTCGGCGATGTCCGGGTTGGCGGCGAGTGCTTCGTCGACGGCCTTCTGCAGTGCGGAATCGTCGCGCACCACCTCGAGGCCACGATCGGCAACGACCTGAGCGGGTTCGCCCTCGCCGTCGAGCACGCCGACGGCGACCTGCTGCGCGAGTTTGGTGGTCAGCTTGCCCTCGTCGACCATGCCGATGATGGCGGCCACCTGCGCCGGCGTGATGGACAGTTCGCCCAGCTCCACACCGCGTGAATTCGCCTGCTGCGCAAGGAAGGACACCCACCAGCCACGGGCGGCCTCGGGCGTCGCGCCGGCGTCGACGGTCTCGATGATCAGGTCCACCGCACCGACGTTCACGAGGTCGCGCATGACCTCGTCGGACACGCCCCACTCCTCCTGGATGCGGGCGCGCCGCACCCACGGCATCTCCGGCAGAGTCGAGCCCAGTTCGGTGATCCACTCCGAATCCGGCTGCACCGGAGGCAGATCCGGCTCCGGGAAGTAGCGGTAGTCCTCGGCCGTCTCCTTGCGACGACCCGCGGATGTGGTGCCGTCGCTCTCGTGGAAGTGCCGGGTCTCCTGGACGATCTCGCCACCGTCGCGGAGCACCGCGGCCTGGCGGCGCATCTCGTAGCGGACCGCGATCTCCACGCTCTTGAGGGAGTTGACGTTCTTCGTCTCCGTGCGCGTACCGAATTCCGTTGCGTCCTTGGTCTTCAGCGACACGTTGGCGTCACACCGCAGCGACCCCTGATCCATACGGACGTCGGAGACATCGAGCGCCTTGAGCAGATCACGGAGCGCGGTCACATAGGCCCGTGCCACCTCGGGTGCGCGCTCACCTGCACCCTCGATCGGCTTGGTGACGATCTCCACCAGCGGCACGCCGGCGCGGTTGTAGTCGAGCAGCGAATGGCTCGCGCCGTGGATGCGTCCGGTCTCGCCGCCGATGTGCAGCGACTTGCCGGTGTCCTCCTCCATATGGGCGCGCTCGATGTCCACGCGCCACGGCGTGCCGTCGGGCAACACCACGTCGAGATACCCGTCGAACGCGATCGGCTCGTCGTACTGGGAGATCTGATAGTTCTTCGGCTGATCGGGATAGAAGTAGTTCTTCCGCGCGAAGACGCTCGACGGCCGGATGCTGCAGTTCAAAGCGAGTCCGATGCGGATGGCCGACTCGATGGCCTTCGCGTTGGCCACCGGCAGCGAACCGGGCAGCCCGATGCACACCGGGCACACCTGCGTGTTGGGTTCGGCGCCGAAGGTCGTCGGGCAGCCACAGAACATCTTGGTGGCAGTGCCCAGCTCGACATGCACCTCCAGGCCCATCACCGGATCGAATTCCGCGATGACCTCGTCGTAGTCGACCAATTCGGGAGCAGCGGCAGTCATGCATCCCATCTTATGTGCCCGACGGCACGCCGCCCGTGACGGGGCGGGACTCCCCGCACGGAATCCCGGGACGAGTTCAGGGTGAACCCCGATGCCGCCGATCGTCGCCGTCCGTAGCGTTGATGTCAGAGAGCAAACACCCAGTGAAAGGGGCCGCCACCATGACCACCTCGACTCCCGCACGCCTGACTCGCTCCCGCGACAATGCCTGGCTGGGTGGTGTCTGCGGCGGCATCGCGAAGCGTTTCGGCTGGGATCCGACGCTCGTCCGGGTGCTGTTCGTCCTGTCGATCGTGCTGCCCGGCCCGCAGGTGCTCCTCTATCTCGTGCTGTGGCTCGTCATCCCGCGTGAACCGCTGCCGGGCTCCTACAGCCCCGCGAATCCGACGACACCGGCCGGCTTCTGAACCCGGTGTCGAGTAGCCCGCGAGCACCCGCCCGCTGATCGAATGGCCCGCGCGCACCCGCCCCCTGATCGAGTAGCCTGCGAGCGCAGCGAGCATGCGTATCGAGATCTCTCGCGTGTGATCTCGATACGTTCTCGGCTGGCGCCTCGAACTACTCGATCAACGCACCACGTTCCGCGGGCGCCTCGGACTACTCGATCAACGCACAACGTTCGACCCGCCTCGATCAGCAGGGGCTCATCGGGTTCAGGGGCGCTCACTCAGCCGAAGATGACGCGGATCTCCTGATATTGCGCGGCAGGAACCTGCTTCGGGTTGGCGAGGGCCTCGTCGAAGGTGATGCGGACGATGTCGGTGCCGCGCAGGGCGACCATCTGTCCCCAAGCCTTGTCGGCCACCAGATCACTGACCGCCATACCGAAACGGGTGGCCAGGACACGGTCGAAGGCACTGGGCACGCCGCCGCGCTGGATGTGGCCGAGGACGGTGGATCTGGTCTCGATACCGGTCCGCTCCTCGATCATCGGCGCCAGCACCTCGCCGATGCCACCGAGACGCGGACGGTTAAAACCGTCGAGCCCTTTGTCGGAGTAGGCCTCGTCCATGTCGGGCAGCGTGAAGCCCTCCGCGACCACCACCATCGGCGAACGTCCGCGCTTCTTCACACTGGTCACCCAGGCGCAGATCTGGTCGAGGCTTTCCGGCTGTTCGGGGATGAGGATCGCGTGTGCTCCGCCCGCGATGCCCGAATGCAGTGCGATCCAGCCGGCGTGCCTGCCCATGAGTTCGAGGACCATGCACCGCCGGTGTGAGTTGCCGGTGGTCCGCAGCCGGTCGATGGCCTCGGTGGCGATCTCGACCGCCGTGTTGAAACCGAAGGTGTAGTCGGTGGCGTCGATGTCGTTGTCGATGGTCTTCGGCACACCGACGATGTTGATGCCGTCGCCGAAGAGTCGTTTCGACGCGGATGCGGTGCCCTCGCCGCCGATGGCGATGACACCGTCGATCCCAAGGCGCTCAAGGACTTTCTTGATGTTCTCGGGTCCGCCGTCGGGTTCGCTGTACGGGCCGAACCGGCTGGTGCCGAGAATCGTTCCACCCTGATTCGACAGACCTCGGACCGCGGTCCGGTCAAGATCCATCACGTTGCCGTACACCAGGCCGTGCCAGCCGTCGAGGAAACCGACGTACTCGTGGCCGTAGACGGTCTGACCCTTCAGCACCGCGCCGCGGATCACCGCGTTCAGTCCGGGGCAGTCGCCCCCCGCGGTGAGAATGCCAAATCTCTTGGCCATGATCGTCGGACCTCCGTTACGTCGATCACCGGATGCGAATCGGTTGCAGACCCAATCTAGTTGGCGCTCACGGTCCGTGCCGGATGTACGACGGTCCGGATGTCGTTCGTACGGCTCATCATTTCAGCCCGTTCTCGTATGCGAAGACCACCGCCTGCGCCCGGTCGCGCAGCGACAGCTTGCCCAGCACGCTGCTGACGTGCGTCTTGACCGTTTGTTCCGAGACGTGGAGTTCGCCCGCGATCTCGCCGTTGGACTTGCCGTCGGCCACCAGATCGAGCACCTCCCGCTCCCGTGGTGTGAGTATGTCCACGGCACGGGAGCGCGGTGACCGCACGCGGCGGGACGTGACCTCCTCGATGAGCCTGCGGGTGATCGACGGCGCCAGCAAGGCCTCCCCGGCCGCGACCACGCGGACCGCCCGCACCAGTTCGTCGGCGGGCGCGTCCTTCAGCAGAAATCCCGACGCACCGATGCGCAGGGCCTCGTAGACGTAGTCGTCGAGGTCGAAGGTGGTGAGCATCAACACTTTCGGCGGATTGTCACCGCTGTGACGGCCGAGGATCTCCTCGGCCGCACGCAGCCCGTCCTTGCGCGGCATGCGGACGTCCATCAGCACCACGTCCGGCCGGACGCGCTGACACAGTTCGACGGCCTGCACGCCATCGGCGGCGTCACCGAGAACCGAGATGTCGCTCTGCGCCGCCAGCAATGCGGAGAACCCCTGACGCACCATGGCCTGATCGTCGACGATCACTACGGTAATGGGCACGGGGTCGAGCCTAGGCGAGGCCGCCGGGCGGCACCGTGTCGACGGCCGACACCACCGCGACACCGGTCTGCGCCGGAATCAGGGCGTGCACCCGGAACCCTCCCCCGTCGACGGGGCCCGTGGTGACCACACCGTTCACGGTCGCGGCCCGTTCGGACATGCCGAGGATGCCTGCGCCCGCGCCCGGGATGCGGACCGGCTCGCCGATGGCGGGGCCGTTGCGCACCTCGATCTCGATGAGATTGTCGGAGACCTGGGCGAGTTGTACATCGATCGTGCCGCCGGGCGCGTGCCGGGTGGCGTTCGCCAGGCTCTCCTGGATGATCCGGTAGATCACCAAACCTGATGTGTCACCGACAGTTTCGACGTCGTTGATGCGGTTGGACAGGGTCACCTCCGCACCGGCCATGCGAGTCTGCATGACCAGCGTCGCCAGATCGCCGAGTCCCGGATTGGGTGCCGCCAGGGTTTCGCCGTCGGTACGCAGGACTCCGAGCATCTGCCGCACCTCGTCGAGAGAGGCACGGGCGGCAACCGCTATCGAGTCGAATTCGGCGGCCGCCGCATCACTTACATCGTCGAGGCGGTAGCGGGCGGTCTGCGCCATCACCACCACGACGGACATCCGGTGTGCCACCACGTCGTGCAGATCCCGTGCGATGCGGGCGCGTTCGGACAGGATCGCGTTCGCCGACTCGGCGAGCTCGGTCTGTTCGGTGCGTTCGGCGAGCTGGCGCCGCGACTGGGCGAGAAAGCGCACGAGGGCGATCACGACGGCCAGGAAGGTCAGTCCGAAGACCCAGCCGCCGCGCTGATCGGAGGGGGCGGCGATGAAGAACACCAGCGATGTCGACGCCCAGACGAGCGGGAGCCACCGCAGGTGGCATCGCAGATAGGCGAAGAAGGTGAGGACCAGCAGCGAGATGATGTGCGTGACCTGAATTGTCCAGATCCAGCCGTGCGCGGTGGGCACCACGATGCCGATGAGTTGCGCGGACACCACCGAGATCGCCCAGCCCAGCAGCGGTGCCGACCAGGCCAACGCGATCGGGAGCGCGGCGAAGGCCGCACACACCGGCAGGACATAGGCGGGCATCGAGTGGGTGAGCGTCAGCGTCGGCCACGCGACCGCGTACAGGATCAGCGCGAACAGCAGGAAGAACCAGTTCACTCCCGACGAGAAGTACCTCCGCACCGCCGGATCCTGCGCGGCAGGCAACTCCTGCACCCCGCGCATCACCGCGGTGCCGGCTATCTCTGCCGACCGTCTGACGAATCGGAACATGTCACATCACCTCGTCATCCACGGTAGGTCGGCACCGGTGACGGTGTCGTCATACCGGCGAGCGATTTTCCCCTCACCCCGTGGGGTGAGGCCCACAGCCGTTAGCCACCCTGTACGGTCGACTGCAATTCGCCGTCTGGCGCGATGACGTGCGGCGACACCCATTTCTACGTTGGAGCCATGAGCACACCACACAGTCGGGACCACCTTCGGCGTCACCCGATTCTCTTGCGCGCCATGGCAATAGCGATCTTGTCCGTCAGCGCCGTCATTCTCGGCGGCATACTGATGCCGCCCGCGACGGCGACCCCCGCACCCGGCGACACCATCGGCATCCGGGCGGATCCGGCAGATCTTCGCACCCCGGCCGGCCGGGTCGTCCTGGATCTCACCAACGGCCACTTCGACCGTGTACCACGGGAATTGCCTGCCGATTTCGCCTCCACCATGGGCTATCTGCCGATTATGGATCACGGACATCCGGCAAACCCGACAGGCGACTGCTCATCCCCGATTCCGTTGCCGCAGCAGTTCACTGCGTCCTGCCGCACCCATGACTTCGGATACGACGTACTCCGCTACGCCCAGCACACCGGACATCCCCTGGGCGGTTGGGCACGTCTACGCCTGGACCGGATGCTGGTGAATGCGATGTCCGAATCGTGCGATACGCCATGGTGTTCGGCAGCGGCCTCGATGGCGGACATCGGTCTGCGCGTCAACACCTGGCGGCAGTTCGACGGACCGCCGGTCGCCGAGTCGGATGCGACGATGCTGACGTCAGGTATCACCCGCGGCATCGACGAGCTCGCGGAACTCCGTTTCGGTTCACGCCGATGATCCGCGCCCCGCAGGACGGGGACGCCGCACCGCGCCATCCACGGCGCGCGCCCCTGCCCCATCCCCTCGTACCCGTCTGCGCCCTGGCCGGCGCCGTCGTCGCCCTGTGGCCCTCCGGATTACCGCGACCGACGGTGATCTCAATGCTCCTCACGCTGGGGGCGGTGGCCGTCGCAACCGTCGGCGGAATGCTCGCCACCCGGAACCGGCGCCCCGCCGCTGCTCGCACCGCTGCGATCACACTGATCGTCGCGGCCGGTGCGCTGGTGATCCTCGGACTTGTCGCGACCGCCTGGCAGAACACGATCCGGGCCGAACTCGGCGCGCCGGAGGTCGGCTGGGAGTGGACCGCGGCAGCGGTGATCCCCGCCGCCGCAGTATTCGCTGCCATCACCCGCATCCCGCGCACCACAGCCGTGACGTCGGCGATGATCTTCGCCCTGCTCGCGGGATATCTGCCTGCGGCACAGGCCGATACACCGAAGACCTCACCGACCGTGCCCGCGAAGGTTCTCTACGAACCGTTGAGTGACAGTTCGTCATCGGTTCGCGCACAGCATCTTTCCGATCGCTGGGTGCGCGCCGGCGGGTTGGACCGCAGGGCCGTGGTGATCGCCGTGCCGACGGGTTCGGGATGGGTTGACTCCTCCGCGATCGACGGATTCGGCGACCGGTTCGCGGGCGACGTCGACGTCCTCGCGCTGCAGTACGCGCAACAACCGTCGTGGCAGGCGTTCGTCGGTGACCGCAGCGCAGCAGGTCGCAGTGCGATCGCTCTGCTCGACGCGGTCGTCACCCGCACTCGGCAGGACCCCACCCCGCCGCGGATCTACCTGTACGGACAGAGCCTCGGAGCGATCGGCGCGGATACCGCCCGCGACTGGGCCGAGACCCATCATCCGAATGCGGTGACCGAGACACTCCTCTCCGGAGTGCCGGCCGACAGCATCGCGCCGGATATCCGCCCCGGCGCGAAACGCAGTGTGCACGGCAACGTTTCGGACCCCGTGACCCGATGGTCGCCATCGCTGCTGTGGCGTCCGGCGCACACCGTCCCGGACACCTCGCCGACGGGACGCGACACACATCGCGCGCCATGGCTTCCGGTCCTCACCTTCGTCGCCACCTCCGTCGACCTGCTGTCCGCGCTCGACGGCTCGGCGGGCGTCGGCCATCGCTACGGCCCCGAGCAGGCCTGGCCGTAGTCGTGCCGCGACCTCACCTCGCTCCCGCGACTTCGGCTGAGGTCGCGGGGGCGAAATGAGGTCGCGAGAAGAGCGGTGGCTAAGCGATCGGTCCGCGCGCCGCCTCGTAGGCGGCACCGACACGGTAGAGCCGATCGTCGGCGAGAGCGGGTGCCATGATCTGCAGACCCACCGGCATACCGTCGTCGGTGGACAGGCCGGACGGCACCGACATCGCACCGATACCGGCGAGGTTCACCGGCAGGGTGCAGAGGTCGAAGAGGTACATCGCCAGCGGATCGTCGACCTTCTCGCCCAGGTTGAAGGCGGTCGTCGGGGTAGTCGGTGAGACGAGCACGTCGACCTTCTCGAACGCCGAGTCGAAGTCCCGGGAGATCAGGGTGCGCACCTTCTGAGCCTGACCGTAGTAGGCGTCGTAGTAGCCCGACGACAACGCGTAGGTCCCGATCATGATGCGGCGCTTGACCTCCGGGCCGAATCCGGCCTCGCGCGTCAGTGCCATCACCTCGTCGGCACTGTGCGTGCCGTCGTCGCCGACGCGCAGTCCGTACCGCATCGCGTCGAAGCGCGCCAGGTTCGACGACACCTCCGACGGGAGGATCAGATAGTAGGCGCCAAGCGCATAGGTGAAGTGCGGGCACGACACCTCGACGACCTCGGCACCCCGATCGGTGAGGACCTTCAGCGCCGCACGGAAGGAGTCGAGGACACCTTCCTGGTAGCCCTCACCCTGCAACTCGGTGACGACGCCGATACGCACACCGGCCAGATCCTGCTGCGCACCCGCGCGGGCTGCCGCGACCACGTCGGGCACCGGGGCGTCGATCGACGTCGAGTCGCGCGGATCGTGTCCGGCGATCACCTGGTGGAGCAGTGCGGTGTCGAGCACGGTGCGGGCGCACGGTCCGCCCTGATCGAGGGACGACGCGCAGGCGACGAGCCCGTACCGCGATACCGTGCCGTAGGTCGGCTTCACACCGACCGTCGCGGTGACCGCGGCCGGCTGGCGGATCGAACCGCCGGTGTCGGTACCGATGGCGAGCGGCGCCTGATACGAGGCGAGGGCTGCGGCACTACCGCCACCGGAGCCGCCGGGGATCTTGTTCGTGTCCCAGGGATTGCGGGTCACCTGGTAGGCCGAGTTCTCCGTGGAACTGCCCATGGCGAACTCGTCCATGTTGGTCTTGCCGAGAATCGGGATACCCGCGGCGCGCAGCCGCTCGGTGACCGTGGCGTCGTACGGGGGCACCCAGCCCTCGAGGATCTTGGACCCGCAGGTCGTCGGGGCGTCGGTGGTGGTGAAGACGTCCTTGAGCGCGATCGGCACACCCGCCAGGGCGGACGTTGCGGAACCGGACGCGATGGCGTCGTCGGCGGCCTTCGCGGCGACCAGCGCCTCGGCGGCGCTGACGTGCAGAAAAGCGCCGAGTTCGCTGTCGATCTCGGAGATCCGGTCCAGGTGCGCCTGGGTCACCTCGACCGAGGACACCTCGCGGGCGGCGATCTTCTCGGCGAGTTCGGCCGCCGAGAGACCGGTGATCTCATTGCTCGCGCGGGTATCGCTCACTGTTCCTCTCCCAGGATCTGCGGCACCGAGAAACGGTCCTGTTCCACGGCGGGTGCACCGGACAGCGCCTCCTCCGGCGTCAGTCCGGGCGTCACCTCGTCGGCGCGCAGGACGTTGGCGAGGTCCGCCGGATGCGCGGTCCCCGGCACGTCGTCGGCCGCGACCTCCGACACCTGGGCGACGTGCGCCAGGATCGAGTCGAGCTGCTGTGCGTACTGATCGAGCTCCGCGTCGGTCAGCGCGAGCCGGGACAATCGAGCCAGGTGTGCGACCTCCTCGCGGGAGATCGCCGACTCCGATCCGCTGGACATGCGCAGATCCTTTCTCGCCGTCGTGCAGGGTCGCCCACCAGCCTATGTGAGCAACGACGGGCGGCCGCCACCAGCCACGTCATCTGCCGGTGACATGGCGGTGGAACAATGACGGGGTGTCCTACCTGCTGCGGGTCTTCCTGAATGATCGTCCCGGTAGTCTCGGCCTGCTCGCCGTGCAGCTCGGTTCCGTCGGCGCCGACATCCTGTCCCTGGAAGTCGTCGAACGCGGCGAGGGATATGCCGTCGACGACCTGGTGGTCGACGTCGCACCGGGTGCCCTGCCGGACACCTTGATCACGGCGGCCGAGAACGTCGACGGTGTCCGGGTCGACTCCATCCGCCCCTACGCCGGTCTCCTCGACACCCACCGTGAACTCGAACTCGTGGACCAGGTGGCGACCGCCAAGCGACGCGAACGCCTGCAGGTGCTCGTCGACAACGCCCCCCGCGTCTTGCGGGTGTCCTGGGCGACGATCGTCACCTCGGGCGGCAGCGGGGTGCTGCAACTCTTCGGCAGTTCGGGCGCCCCGGAAACCCAACTCACCCGGGCCGACTGGTTACCGATTGCCCATGCCGCACAACTCGATTCCGACGCCGAATGGGTGCCCGAACCCTGGCAGGCGATGGACATCCGGCTCGCCGCGGCGCCGATCGGCAAGGGCGAGAAGGCAATTCTTCTCGGCCGGGTCGGCGGCCCCGACTATCGCCCGTCCGAGGTCGCCCGACTCGGCTACCTCGCCGGCATCATCAGCACGGTGCTGCGTTCGGACGAGTAGTCAGCTTTCCGGGTCCTCCGCATCGTCGAGACCCGGATCGCCCGTCTCCAGAAGGAGTTTGAACGCCTCCTCGTCGAGGACGGGCACGCCCAACTGTTCGGCCTTGTCGGCTTTGCTGCCCGGCGAATCGCCGACGACCACATAGTCGGTCTTCTTCGACACCGATCCGGAAGCCTTGCCGCCGCGGACGAGGATCGCCTCCTTGGCGCCGTCGCGGGAGAAATCCTGCAACGAGCCGGTGACCACCACGGTCTTGCCCTCCAGGGTTCGCGCGATGGATTCATCGCGCTCGTCCTCCATGGAAACGCCTGCGGCGCGCCACTTCTCGACGATCTCGCGATGCCAGTCGACGGTGAACCAGTCATGGATGCTCTGGGCGAGGGTGGAGCCGAGACCCTCCACGGCCTCGAGTGCCTCGGCGTCGGCGTCCTCGATGGCCTGCAGCGATCCGAAATGGCCGGCCAGGGCACGGGCCGCGGTGGGGCCCACATGTCGGATGGACAGCCCGACCAGCACCCGCCACAACGCGACGTCCTTGGCGCGGTCGAGATTGGCCAGCAGCCGTTTCCCGTTGGCGGACAACGCCCCCGCCTTGGTGGTGAACAGCTCGGTGCGCACCAGGTCGTCGGAGGTGAGGCCGAAGAGGTCGCCCTCGTTGTGGATCACCCCGGACGTCAGCAGCGCGGATGCCGCCTCGTACCCGAGGGCCTCGATGTCGAAGGAACCGCGGCCGGCGAGATGGAACAGGCGCTCCCGTAGTTGCGCCGGGCAGGTTTCGGCGTTGGGGCACCGGATGTCGACGTCGCTGTCCTTCTCGGGGCGAAGGTCGGCACCGCATTCCGGACATTTCTCCGGCATCACGAAGGCCCGCTCGCTCCCGTCCCGGACATCGACGACCGGTCCGAGCACCTCGGGGATCACGTCGCCGGCCTTGCGGATGGTGACGGTGTCGCCGATCAGCACCCCTTTGCGCACCACTTCGGACGCGTTGTGCAGGGTCGCCCGCGACACCGTCGACCCGGCGACCAGCACCGGACTCAGCACGGCGTACGGGGTCACGCGTCCGGTGCGGCCGACGCCGACGGCGATGTCGAGCAGCGTGGTGGTGGCCTCCTCCGGCGGATACTTGTAGGCGATGGCCCATCGTGGCGCCCGGGATGTGGAGCCGAGACGCCGCTGCAGGGTCACGTCGTCGACCTTGACGACGATCCCGTCGATCTCGTGCTCCACGTCGTGGCGGTGTTCGCCCCAGTAGTCGATCTTCGCCAGGATGGCGTCGGCGCCGTCGACCTTGGTGGTGTGCGTCGACACGGGCAGTCCCCATGCACCGATCGCGAGGTATGCCTCGTGCAGGGAGCCGGGCCGCCACCCCTCGGTGTGCCCGATGCCGTGGCAGATCATCCGGAGCCGACGCCGCGCGGTGACCTGCGGGTTCTTCTGGCGCAGCGATCCGGCCGCCGAATTGCGGGGGTTCGCGAAGGGCGCCTTGCCGTCGGCGACGAGGGAGGCGTTGAGCGCCTCGAAATCCTCGCCGCGGAAGAAGACCTCGCCGCGGACCTCGAGGACGTGCGGGATCGGGTAGTCGTCGGTGGCCGTGAGGCGTTGCGGGATGTCCTCGATGGTGCGCGCGTTGAGGGTGACGTCCTCGCCGGTGCGTCCGTCGCCGCGCGTGACCGCGCGGGTGAGCACCCCGTCCTCGTAGACGAGCGAGAGCGCGACACCGTCGATCTTCAGTTCGCACAGGAAGTCGATGCCCGTGCCGGTTTCGGTCTCGACCCGGCCCACCCACTCACGCATCTCGTCGGCGTCGAACACGTTGTCCAGCGACATCATCCGTTCCAGATGGTCGACCGGCGTGAACGCGGTGGAGAATCCCCCACCGACGAGTTTGGTGGGCGAATCCGGGGTGGCGAGCTCGGGATGCGCCTCCTCGAGATCCTGGAGTTGACGCAGCAAAGTGTCGAACTCACCATCGGTGATGATCGGCGAGTCCTTGACGTAATACCGGAACTGATGATCGCGGATCTGCTCCGCGAGTGCCGTCCACTCGTGGAGAAGTTCCGGTTCGGGACCGGTAGCAGTTACGGGCTCTGCTGACTCTGTTGCCACGTGACGAGCCTATCGGAGCCCTCCGACACGCCTATTCTGATGACATGCCGCATCCGATCATGTTCACCGACGACGATCCGGTCCTCGTACGTGTCCGCGAGATCGCGCTGTCCTTTCCCGAGGCCACCGAGAAGGTCGCGCACGGCAGACCCACGTTCCGCTGCGGCAAGATGTTCGGCAACTACGGCGGCAGCATCAAGGGCGGCGAACGCGTCGACCAGTGCATCCTGTTCATCCCCGACGAGGCGGAACGACCGGCGCTGCTGGATGATTCGCGATTCTTCCTGCCCGCATACGTCGGTGCGTACGGGTGGCTCGGACTGCGACTGACGTCAGCCTCGGACTGGTCCGAGGTGACCGAGCTCCTCGACGCCAGCTACCGCCAGATCGCCCCGAAGCGCTGCATCGCCGAACTCGACTCCCGGGCCGGGTGAGCGCCGGATCTCGATACGTTCTCGGCTGGCGCCTCGAACTACTCGATCAGCGACGAGGGGCGCCTCCAACTACTCGATCAGCGACGAGGGGCGCCTCCAACTACTCGATCAGCGACGAGGGGCGCCTCGAACTACTCGATCAGCAATGGGACCACTGATAAAGGAGCGCTCGCGCCAACCGCTGATCGAGTAGCGTCCGAGCCGCCAGGCGAGGACGCGTATCGAGATCCCCCGCCGACGATCAGAGCGCCTCGGGATCGGTCGCCAGCAGTTCCCCGGCGTGAGCGCAGATCCCGAGAGCAGTGGTCGCCCACGTCACCGTCGCACCGGCCAGGCCACAGGCCGGGCTGACGATCACATTGTCGGACAACACTTTCCGGTCGAGTCCGATTCGATCCACGACGGCTGCGAGTCGTTGCGCGACCTGCTCACCGGTCAGCGGCACGGGCGGGGCCGCGGTCGGCACCACGCCGGCCATCAGGACTCCGCCGCGGTCGATGAGGGCGCCGATGCCGTCGAGATCGGCCGGGGTGGGCGCCGTGACGTCCAGCGCGAACCCCAGACCGGGCAGGCGCTCGACCAAGTCCCATCGCGGCGTGGCACACGAGTGCAGGATGGTGGGCCGACCGACGACCTCGACCAGCCCCTGCAACGCCTCCGCGATGTCGGGAACCGGGATCGCACCGATCGGGTCATAACGTGTCAGCGGCTTCACCGTACCGTCGATGACCTGACCGATCATCGGCTCGTCGAGCTGTACGGCCACCTCGGCACCGAGGCGCCGGGTGACGTCGCCGACGAGGTCGCGCACCCCCTCCGCGGTCGACCCGACGATGTCCCGCCAGGCGCCCCGGTCACGGAGTGCCTTGTGCCCGTTGCGCAGTTCGACCGACGCCGCCAGCGTGAACGGGCCGCAGACCTGGATCTTGAATGGTCGTCCGAGACCGATGAAACCTGCTGTGTCCCACAGCTCTTCGACGGCATCGAGATCGGCGGACAGATAGTCGCGAGCGCGCCGGGAGAGTGACGATCCACCCGACGCGAATCGGTAGCCCGTGGCGGTGGTGTCCATCGGCAGGTCGACGAGAATCGTCGCCATCCGTCCGATCATGTCGGCGCCGAGCCCGCGGTCGGGAAGTTCGGCCAGGAACGAGAAGTCGACCTCGCCGCCGACGATCGCGGCCGCCTCACGCGGGTCGGTGCCCGGCATCGACCCGACACCCGTCCCGGTGCCGGTCGGCAATCGCGTCGATTCGGTCAGCGGACCGCTCCCGCTTCCAGGACGCCGGTGGCCGGGTCGGAGTCGGTGTCGAGGATGCGCCCGGAGCCGATCACCTGGTCGCCATATTCGGCATCGGGCAGGTACAGCACCGCGGCCTGCCCCTTTGCCACTCCGGTGAGAGGCTCCCTCAGCGCGATCTCGATACGCGCGCTGCCGTCGTCGGCGACGACCGGGGTCGCACGCGCCGGTGCGAGTCCGCCGTGGGCACGCACCTGGACGACTGCGTCGATCGGTCCGTCCGGCGCCGCACCGGACGTCCACACCGCCCGGTGGGCGGTGATGGACCACACGTTCAGATGATCGGCCGAGCCCACGGTGACCGTGCCCGATGCCGGATCGATCTCGGTGACGTACCGCGGTTTCCCGTCCTCTGCGGGAGCCTCGATGCCCAGGCCCTTGCGCTGGCCGATCGTGAATCCGTGCACGCCGTCGTGCTCGGCCAGCCGCTCCCCGGAGTCGGCATCGACGACCGCACCGGGCCGGATACCGATGTGGCTGCCCAGGAAGGCGCGTGTGTCGCCGGTCGGGATGAAGCAGATGTCGTGGGAGTCGGGCTTGTCGGCGACGGCCAGGCCGCGCCGGGCCGCTTCGGCACGGATCTCGCTCTTCGGACTGTCGCCGATCGGGAACATCGCCCGATCGAGTTGGTCGCGGGTGAGGACGGCCAGCACGTAGGACTGATCCTTGTCGTCGTCGACGGCCCGGCGCAGTTCGCCGTCGGCCAGACGCGCGTAATGTCCGGTCGCCAGCGCGTCGAAGCCCAGTGCCAGCGCCTTCTCCGCGAGCGCGGCGAACTTGATCTTCTCGTTGCAGGTCAGGCACGGGTTAGGGGTCTGTCCGGCCGCATACGCCTCGACGAATTCGTCGATGACGTCGTCCTTGAACCGGTCGGCGAAGTCCCACACGTAGAACGGGATACCGAGAATGTCGGCGACCCGACGCGCATCCGATGCGTCCTCCCGGGAGCAGCAGCCGCGGGAGCCGGTCCGCAGCGCTCCGGGCGCGGTCGACAGCGCCAGGTGCACACCGACGACCTCGTGTCCGGCATCCACTGCTCGCGCGGCGGCCACCGACGAGTCGACACCACCGCTCATCGCGACGAGTACTCGCATCAGCTCACCTTTCCCGACGGCGACGACACCAGGCCTGCCACGCGAGCCCGTTCGACGATCTCGCCGATCACCTCGGCGACCGCGTCGACATCGGCCTCGGTGGACACCGGCGCCAGGGAGAAGCGCAGCGATCCGCGCGCGGTCGGCATGTCGAGTCCCATTGCCAGCAACACATGGCTCGCCTGGGCGACCCCGGCGGTGCACGCGGAGCCGGTGGAGCACTCGACACCGTTCGCGTCGAGAAGCATCAGCAGCGAGTCCCCCTCGCACCCCGAGAAGGAGACGTGCACATTGCCGGGCAGCCGATGATCGCCGGTCGCGCCGTTGCGCGTGGTGCCGGGAATCGCCAGCAGAATGTCGAACAGCCGCTCACGTAGCGACGTCAATCGTTCGGTGCTCTCCGCCAGTCGTTCGACGGAGAGTCTCAGGGCGGTCGCCATGCCCACGGCCCCCGCGACGTCCTGGGTGCCCGAACGCACATCGCGCTCGTGACCGCCGCCGTGCAGCAGGGGCACACAGTCGACATCACGGCGCAGTAGCAGCGCACCCACACCCTGCGGACCGCCGAACTTATGGGCCGCGAGGCTCAGGGCCGACAGACCGGATTCCGCGAAATCGACCGGGATGTGCCCGACGGCCTGGATGGCGTCCGAGTGCACGGGCACGCCGAACTCGGCGCCGAGAGACGCGACCTCGGCGATCGGCTGGATGGTGCCGACCTCGTTGTTGGCCCACATGACCGAGATGAGGGCGGTCTCCTCGGCGTGGTCGGTCAGCTCCGCGCGCAGCGCGGCGAGCGAAACACTCCCGGTCTCGTCGACCGGAAGCACCACGAGCTCCGCGTCATCGGCCTCGGTCAGCCAGGTCGCCGGGTCCAGGACGGCATGATGTTCGACGGCCGAGACGATCACCCGGCGACGGGCCGGATTCGCTCGATTCCGGGCCCAGAAAATGCCCTTGACCGCGAGGTTGTCGGCCTCGGTTCCGCCACCGGTGAAGATCACCTCCGACGGGCGAGCCCCCACCGATGCGGCGATCGATTCACGGGCCTCCTCGAGATGTCGACGCGCCCACCGACCGGAACCGTGCAGGGACGAGGCGTTGCCGGGGTGCGCGAACACAGCGGTCATCGCCTCGATGGCTTCGGGCAGCATGGTGGTCGAAGCGGCGTGATCGAGGTAGATGGGGGCGCGATCGGGCATGGTCATGACGTTCCCCAGGATAAACGCGCGCACGATGGCGACCAATTCCCGCTGATACCAAATGACGACGAGGTGGCCAGGTCGTCTCAATTCGGTGACGCCGGTAACACGTGGGTACGGCCCCGCGACTGCTCAGCATGACAACCACATCAACGAACACCCGCCTGCTCACGGTCCTCCTCGGCATCATCGGCACCCTGTTGCCGATCGCGCTGATCGCTGCCCCGGCCACCGCCGCGCCCGTCACCAGCACACCACGCCCGGATTCCCACGGCACGATCTACTTCCACTCCCCGTCCGGCCGCTTCGCCTGCGCGGTCTATGACGGGGTCGGGTGGCCGCAGCTCGACTATCAGGCCGGCTGTCAGGGCGGCACGAACGTGACCAACCGGACCGAGCGGGCATGCCGCACCACCTGGGGGCCGAGCGGGATGTCCATGGTGCTCAACCGAAATCGCGCGCACAACGCCGTCGGACGATTCGTCTGCCAAAATCAGGGCGTCTTCGTCTACGCGACCACGGACCGGCGAGGACGCCTGGTCAAACCGGTTCTGCCCTATGGCCGTTCGGTCAAGGCAGGCAATGTCACCTGCACGATGCGGACCACCGGGGTGACCTGCCGTAACGGACGGACCGGGCACGGTTTCACGATCTCCGCACAGGCACACCGCGGATTCTGATCGTCGCCGGACGGTCCGACCTCAGTGATGACGCAACTCGTCGATGAGCTGCGCCTTGCGGAGCGACGAGTAGCCGGAAATCCCCAGCTCTTTCGCGCGCGTGCGCAGTTCATCGACGGTCCACTCCTCGTAGGGCAGCGACGATCCGCCACTCTTGCCGACGGCTGATCTGCCCTCGTTGGCCGCGGCATTGGCGATTCGGGCGGACTTCTCCTTGGAGTTGCCCTCGTCCCGAAGTCGTTCGTAGAGTTCGTCGTCCTTGACCGACGGACCCGGATCACGTTTCGGCACGGTAACACCTCACTCCCATCGGGCGGGCCGTGACGGCCCGCGTTCGCGGTGCATGAACGTGTAACGGCGTTCAGTCTACGCTTCGATGCGCATACCGTGAATCATGCTGCCGCCCTGAGCTTTTCCAGGAGAGGGCCGGCAGCGTCGGACAGGAAGGTATCCTGCTGCTCACCGCCGATCTGGACGAGTGCGACGTCGGTGAATCCCGCTTCGGTGAACGTCAGGATCGAGTCCGCGATCATGTCGAGGTCCGGTCCACACGGAATCGCCTGTGCCACATCGTCCCGCGTCACGAACCGTGTCGCCGCAGCGAATCCGGCGGTCGTCCGTAGGTCGGCGTTGACGTCCCATCCTCCGGCGAACCACCGGAACTGGTCATGCGCGCGGTCGATGGCGGCTTCGCGATCGGGGTCCCAGCAGATCGGTATCTGCCCGATGGCGCGGGACGACTCACCGATCCGTCCTGTCCCCGGATTGTCGTTCCACATATCGATCAGGTCCCGGCGCGGCTCGACCGCGATGAGGTGATCGGCCTCCGGGCCGAAGGTGTTGATGCCCCGCTCGCCGGTGACCGCGACCCCGATCGGGATCGCCGTTTCCGGTACATCCCACAACCGCGCGGCGTCGACCTGGAAGTACTCACCGCGATGATCGACCAGACCGCCCCGGTGCAGCGCACGGATGATCTCGATGGCCTCCGCCAGCATCGCCTGCCGGTCGGGCACCGCGGGCCATCCCTCCCCCACCACGTGCTCGTTCAGGTTCTCGCCGCTGCCGAGGCCCAGGGTGAACCTGCCATCGGCCAGTATCTGGATCGTTGCGGCCTTCTGCGCCACCACGACCGGGTGATACCGCATCGTCGGACAGGTCACGTAGGTCATCAACTCGATGCGCTCGGTGGCATGGGCCACCGCGCCCAGCACCGACCAGGCGTACGGTGCGTGGCCCTGCGACGACAGCCACGGCGAGTAGTGATCGCTGCACACTTCGAAATCGAACCCCGCCTCCTCGGCGCCGGTCGCGTAGCGAATGAGGTCCTTGGGTCCTGCCTGCTCCGTCATCAACGTGTACCCGAACTGGGTGGTCATGGCGCTCCTCCTCGGCACTCGACAACATCGCATTTCCTGCGACACTGGAATGAGCATGTTCGGCAACCGAATTCGGAGGTACTACTCATGAAGGCGGTCACGCATCCGTCCTCCGCGGTCGACACCGTGCTCCTCGACATCGACGGTACGCTTGTCGACACCACCTACCTGCACGCGTTGGCGTGGACGCGGGCCTTCGGCAGATTCGGCCTGTACCCGCAATGGTGGCGTGTTCACCGGACTATCGGCATGGGCGGCGACAAACTGGTGTCCGAATTGTGCGGCGCCGCAGTAGAGGACGAACACGGCGATGCCCTACGCACCGCCTGGTCCGAAGAGTATCGCCCCCTGGCCGCCCACATCCGCCCGTTCGACGGCGTACATGCTTTCACCGGCCACCTTCTGTCCCAAGGGTTTCGGGTCGCACTCGCCTCGTCGGGCAGCGCCGAGTTCACCGACGCCGCTCTGGATGCCCTGATGATGACCCGCGACGACTTCAGCGCGGTGACCACCGCCGACGACGTCGATCGGGCCAAACCTCACCCGGACGTTCTGTCCATCGCACTCGAGAGCGCCGGCGGGACGCGCGCCGTGCTGATCGGTGACACCACCTGGGATGTCGAATCCGCCCGGCGCCTGCCCGCGGACTGTATCGCGGTGCGCACCGGGGGATTCGGGGCCGACGAACTCACCGAAGCGGGGGCGGTACTGGTCGTCGACGAGATCGCCGATCTCCTCGAACGCGAGTGGCACCCATAATCGAGAAACTCAACAGGCCCACAGAAAATTCACGCCACAGGGGCGCCGACCGGATTATCCAGTCGGCGCCCCTCTCCTGTGAAGTTTCTGTGGGCGTCTATGCGGAATCAGCCGTCCCGAAGGCCCGTTCGGCAACCCGGACGAGCGCCGTCAGGGTCGCATTCACCGGCGCATCACGACCGACGGCAGCGGCCTCACGCGGGATCGCTCCGTTGATGACCCCGATCTCGCTCGGCCTGCGTGCCAGATGATCCAGCAGCGCAGACGGTTTCGCGTCGGGCATCCGGCTCCCGAAGTCGGTGACCAGCGCGACCGGGTCGTCGACGTCGATGGCGATCCCCCGGGCCCGCGCGATCTGCCACGCCTCGGTCGCGGCAGCGCGGCTCACCGGTCCGATATCCGGATCGTCGATGACCTCGCCGACCGTCAGACCGGTCAGCGCGCACGGCGCACTGTAGGCCACATTGCAGATCAGCTTCTCCCACTGCATCGCCGCGATGTCGGGCACCGCTTCCGCGTCGAACCCGCCGCGACGCCAGGCGCGGACGACGGCGTCCAGACGCCCATCCGACCGATCCGCCGCCGGGCCGGCTCCGGGGTAGGCGCCGAAACGTATGGCGCGCATGGCATTGTGATGCACCCGGCCCGGCGCGGTGACCGCGGCGCCGAACCCGCTGGCGATCCCGACCATCAACCTGTCGGCTCCGACCTCGTCGGCCACGATGTCCGCGGAACCCAGGCCGTTCTGAATCGTCACCACCACGGTCTCCTGCCCCAGGAGTGGTGCGAGCGACCGGGCGGCCTCGGGCACCGACGCCGCCTTCACGGACAGGATGACCAGATCGACGATCTCGGCGGGCACCCTGTCGAATGCCCTCAGACGAACGGTCCGCTCACCGTCCGGGCCGTCGAGCCGCAGTCCGTTACGAGCCATCGCTCCGACGTGGTCGCCGCGTCCGATCGCCAGCACGTCGAGACCCGCATCGGCCAGACGCGCCGCATAGACCGATCCCATTGCCCCGCAGCCGACCACCGCCACCCGCTCGATGCGTGGAGGTTCGGTCATGCCAGCAACTCCTTGATCTCCGCGTCCAGGCCGCGCTTGCGTTCCAGTCCGAAACCCGGTGCGTCCCCGGCAAAGATCCGGCCGTCGGCGACGACGCAGTCCGGGCTATATCCGCCGAAGGGTTCGAAGACTCCCGGATAGGCCTCACATCCGCCGAGTCCGAGCCCGGTCACCACATGGAGGTTGATCAGGTGGCCACCGTGGGGTCGGGCGTCGGCACGGTCGAATCCGTGGTCGGCCATGAGCTCGAGCATGCGGGCATACTCGGTGAGCCCGTAACCGAGTCCCGGATCCATCTGCAGGATGTCCAGTCCGCCTCGTAACCCGGCGAAGTTCAGCAGGTTACGCACATCGGGTGCCGAGAAGAGATTCTCCCCGGTGGCGAGTGCACCCGAATACGACTCGGCCAGTTGCCGATACGCGGCGAAGTCGAGCGGATCCACCGGCTCCTCGTACCACCGAAGGCCGAACGGGTCCAGCGCCTCGGCGTAGTCGAGTGCCGCACCGATGTCGAAGCGGCCGTTCGCGTCGACGGCCAGCAAGCCGCCGTCACCGAGAGCGTCCACCACCCCGGCGACGCGATCCACATCCTCGGACAGACTCGCACCGCCGATCTTGATCTTCACCGCCTCGTACCCGGCATCCCGATAACCCTGCACCTCGTCCACGAGCATCTCGACGGTGCCACCGGCCCGGTAGTACCCTCCCGCCGCGTACGCGGGCACGCCGGCCAGATTCGCCTGCCTGCCGAAGGCGCCCGCAATCGAGACGTGCGCCGGCTCATCGGCCAGCTTGGCGAGCAGATCCCAGCACGCGAGTTCGATCGCGGCGGCGGCCGCCGCACGGTCCCCGTGACCACCCGGCTTCTCGTCGCGACAGGCCGCGGCCAGGACAGCGGCCGGGTCGATTCGCCCGGTGTCCGGATCGAGGAGCTGATCCGGCTCTGCGGCAAGCACTCTCGGAATCATCCGATCCCGGAGGATGCCACCCTGGGCGAATCGGCCGATGGAGTCGAAGGCGACACCAGTCACCGGCACCCCTCCGCGGATCACATCGCTGACCACCGCGACCAGCGACACGGTATGTCCGGCGAAACTGACCACCGAATTCGCCACCGGGCCGTCGAGCGGCACCGTGCGCTCCCGGATCTCGACGATCCTCATCCGGCTGACCGCCGATCGCCGGCGAGTTCGGCGCGGAGCGTCTTCTTCAGGATCTTGCCGCCCGCGTTGCGCGGCAGTTCATCGACCAGCAGCACACGGGTCGGACTCTTGTAGTGGGCTATCCGAGACCGGCAGTACTCGATCAGATCGGCGGTCTCCGGATGTGTTCCGGCCTTCGGGACCACCACGGCCACAACGGTTTCACCCCATCGGTCATCCGGTGCACCAACCACCGCGACATCGTCGACGAGGGGATGTTCGGCGAGGATGTTCTCCACTTCCACGGGGTAGACGTTCTCGCCGCCGGTGATGATCATGTCGGCCATCCGGTCGGTGAGATACAGGTAGCCGTCGACATCGAGATGTCCCAGATCGCCGGTGCGGAACCAGTTCTCGGAGTCGAAGGCGGACCGGTTCTGTTCGTCGTTGTCCAGATAGCCCGGGGTCACCAGTGCGCTGCGGGTCCACACCTCACCGGTCTCCCCCTCCGTCGCGAGCCCGTCACCCCCGGGCGGCCGCACCTGGAGCTCGACACCGGGAGCGCTACGCCCGGCGGAGGCCAGTCGTTCGCCCCCGGCCCGGTGGTCCTCCTGGGTGAGGAAGCTGATCGGTCCGCAGGTCTCGGTCATCCCATAGCTCTGGACGAGATCGCATCCCAGCACCTGCCGTGCCTGTGAGATCAGGGCCGGCGGCATGGGCGAACCGCCGTAGATCACTGTGTGCAGATCCGGTAGGCCCTCGTCGGCGGCCCCCGGCATCCGGATCAGGGTCTGCAGGATCGCCGGGACGGTGAGCATGTGGGTGGCCCGTTCCCGGCGCAAGACGTCGAAGACCTCCGCGGGTGACACGTTGGCCGTCGCCACGAAATGCGCGCCCCGACCGAGGCAGTAGAACACCCACCCGGTCCCCGAGACGTGGAACAGTGGCGCCGGAACACCGACGGTCGCCTCGGTGTCCACCTCCCAGGGGGCCGGAGTGGCGAGGTTGGCCGCGATATTCGCATTGGTCAGCGCCACCGCCTTGGGCATCCCCGACGTGCCGGACGTGAAGACCAGCAGCGCCACCCCCTCCGGGTCGGGAGCCAGTGTTTCCCGGGCCGGTTGATGCGCGGTGACCCAGTCCTCGTATGCCGCGATGACCTCCCGGTCACTGCCGCGAACCACCGTCGTGCCGCCCGTGTCGCCGGTCCGCGCAGTGATGAGCGAGCCGAACTCGTTGTCGCACACGATGACCGACGGCTTCGAATGTGCCAGCAGCCGCTCGAGTTCCGGCGCCGACAGCCGCCAGTTCAAGGGCAGTGCGGGCACTCCCCGCCGGCTCGCACCGACCATCAGCGTCGCCCAGGTGAGTACATCGTGCCCCAGGAACGCGACGGGCCCGGAGCCGTCGAGTGCCGCTGCCACCCGCGCACCACGCTCGTCGAGCTCTGCGAAGGTCAGGCTTCGTCCGTCCGCCGTGGTCAGCGCGGGACGGTCCCCCTGCACCTCGGCCCAGTGCTCGGCCATCGTCGCAAGCGATCCCCAATACGGCTGGAGCGGTCCACGCTCGTGCGTCGTCGCGGTCATCGCACTTTCCTCTCGATCCACCCGGCGACCAGATCGGCGAGTTCGACGCGGGCACCGTCGCCGTCGGGGCGGCGGAAGTAGTGGTCACCCGCGATCACGTGATCTTCGATGTCGGTGGAGCCCAACGCCTCCACGATGGCCGCGGCATCGCTCGGGAACACTCCGGTGTCGCCGTCGGCGTTGACCACGAGTGCCGGTTCGGTGATCCGTGCCAGATGGGGTGTGGCGCGCGTCTGGGAGTCCTCCAGACTCCACAGCGACAACCAGGTCCGCAATGTGCTCGTTCCGGCGATACCGAAGACCGAGTAGTTCGCCCGGGCGGGCACACCGGCGTAACACGAATTCGGTTCCCGATTCGTCGGTTCGATACTCGGGTCCACCATCCGCGGGTCCGCCCACGCGCGATACAGGTTGAACAGTCGATCGGGTACGTCGGCGGCTCGGAGACGCTCGCGTTCTTCCTTGACCCACGCGGTGATCCGATGATTGCGGTCGACCTGGGCCGCCCGGTACCGGGCCACGAATTCGGGATCGAAGGGCGTGGTGCGCTCGGGACGGAACAGGCTCAACTCGGGATCGGTCGACGCCGGATCGGTTTCGTCGATGACCGACGGATCGAACCAGTTGGTCAACACGTCCGGGCGCCCGAGATGGGCCGCGGTCGACACGTAGGCATCACCTGCCGGGAGATCGTCGAGGCCATGAGCGGGCCGCATCCCTTCCAGCGGGGTGACGTTCGGTTCTTTGGCCTGGGACTGGTAGGCCGCCATCAGCGATCCACCGCCGGAGTTGCCCAGCAGCACAACCGTGTCCACACCGGCCTGCTCGCGTAGCCAGCGCACGCCCTGTCCGATGTCGACGAGTGCGTGATCGAGCAGGAAGGTGTGCTCGGCACCCCGGAATCGGGTGTTCCACCCGAGGAAACCGATGCCACGCTCGGCCATGTAGCTGCCGAGATAGTGCTCGGAGAAGTCGATCGCGTAGTGCGTCGCGATCATCGCGACCGTGGGCCGCTGCCCGGCGGGTCGGTAGTAGATCCCTTGGCAGGGATGCCCTCCCGCTCCCGCACGCGGGGCCGTTGGCGATGCCAACCCGACGAACTCGCGCTCCACCGGCGCCAGTGCCTCCATCGTCCGCTACCCGACCGGGTGCGCTGCCGGCCGACGCCGCTCAGCGGCGGTACGCGGGGTGTGCGCCACGTCCTCAGGGGTGAATTCCCTGAGCCAGCAGGCGAATTCGAGAAGGACTCCGTCGGGATCCTGGAAGTAGAACGAGCGCACGTACACGCCGGGATGCATCTCGGTCGCGACCTGGGTCTCGCTGTCATCGTGGTTGACGATCGGGCCCACGCGGACGCCGGCCTCCTTGAGGCGCTTGCGGTAGTCGGCGAATTTCTCGGCGGGGACGTCGAAGGCGAGGTGATTCATCGAGCTGATCGCGCTGATCCACTCGCCGAAGCCCGGCTTCTCCTGCGGGGCGGAGATGCCCTCGACACCGTCGGCGGCCTCGGCGAACCAGAAGAAGGCCAGCGAGTTTCCGTTTCCGGCGTCGAAGAAGAAGTGCTGCCCGATGCCGTCGGGCAGTTCCACCGTCTTGGTGAGCTTCATGCCGAGCACGTTGCTGTAGAAGTCGACGGTTCGCTCCATATCGGAGCAGACCAGTGCGACGTGATTGAATCCGCGGATCTCGAAATTGGGTTCTGTGACCATCGTCATACCTTTCGTCTAACCTGACACTAACATCGGATTCGGATTTGAGCCATAGCGTGGCGCCCCATTTCCGACCCGAGTGTTAGATTCGGGGACGAATTCCCGTCCTGGAGGTGGCGATGATCGACCGTGAGCCGGCCGGCCCCCGGCCGACCGTGCGTGGTCGCGAGACCGTCGCGGCCATCGACGCCGCAGCCCGGAAGGTCATCGCGGAGAAGGGCGCACTGCGCGCCACCGTCGCGGACATCGCCAAGGAGTCGGGGCGCTCCCCCGCGTCCTTCTACGGCTACTACACGTCCAAGGAAGATCTGCTCAAACGCTGGGCGAGCGAATTCCGGGACGATGCCGCGCGCCGGGTGCAGCCCGCCTTCTCGAGCGGGCTGAGCCACCACGAACGGATCGAGCGGTCCGCCCGGGCACATTGGGAGACCTACCGGGACCGCATGGCCGAGATGATCGCAGTCACGCAGATGGCGATGGTCAACGACGACTTCGCGCAGTACTGGCATGACTTGTGCCAGAACGCGATCGACAGCATCGCGGACACCATCGTGCGCGCCCAGCGGGAGGGCTATTGCCCCGGCGTGACCCCCCAGGTCACCGCATCGGCCATCGTCGCCATGCTCAACCAGTTCTGCTACGACCAGTTCGCCAACAGCCGCTCCGGGGACCCGGTCGACGACGACGAGGCCGTCCGCGCACTCACCGACATCTGGTACCGGGCGATCTACTGGACGGAGTGACGAGCCGCCGTCAGGGAAGGAGAACGGTCTTCCCGGACAAGCCCTCGTCCAGCACACGATGGGCGTCGCCCGCCTCGTCGAGGGAACGCACCTGCGTGATCCGTGGACGTATCACGCCCTGAGCGAGCAGGTCGATCACCGGCCCGCGCGCCGAGTTTCGCAATTCCATGGTGTTCGGGTTGCCATGCCCCACCCACACCACACCATCGTTCTGCACCGTTTCCATTGCCGCACAGGTCACGACGCGGTGCGCACCGGGTGTCAGAGCGATCGCGGCGCGGACGAGTTCGGTATCGCCGGTGGTGTCCACCACGGCATCCACACCCTGCGGCGCGAGCGCCCGTACGGCCGCGGCCACGTCGTCGTTGCGATCGATCGGTTCCACGCCGATGGATGTCAGATAGTCGAGGTTGGCCGCACTCCCGGTGCCGATGACCCGCAGGCCCCGACTCCGCGCGATCTGGGCGACCATCGATCCGACGCCACCGGACGCCCCCAGCACCAGCAGCGTGCGGATATCACCGTCCGCGGGAAGGTTGGCCAGCAGATCCCACGCCGTGCAACCGACGGCCATCACCACGGCGGCCTCACGCCAGTCGACCTGCTCGGGCTTCGGCGTCAGCATCCACTCCGAGCACACCACGTAGTCCGAGTAGGTGCCGTGCGGATTCGAGATCTTGGTCTCGAGGATCTCCGAGGTCGGGTACACGACCACCGAGGTGCCGACCGCGAACGCAGGCTCCGATGCACCGGTCGCCACGATCGTCCCGGCCGCCTCGCTCCCCAGGTGCAGCGGAAGATCCGCGGCATCCTCACCGAAGAAGCCGCCGTAGCGTTTGTAGTCCACCGGGTTGACGCCGATGGCCTCGACGCGGACCAGGTACTCCTCGGGCTGCAGCGTCGGCACCGGCAGGCTCACCTCCTCAAGCACGTCGAACGACCCGTACCGAGCGGCGACCACCGATCGGATCTCGGTGGGCGACTGCGTATCTCGAACGGTGGCGGCGGCGGTCGGGTCGGTCACGGTGACTCCTCGGACGGTGACGGCGGGATCAGCGATCGATGCAGCCTGTGATGGCCGTCACGTTCACTGTGAACCTGACACTAACATCGGATTCGGATTCGGTCCAGATGTCGGTCGAACCCCACCACGCCGCGGGCTACCGTGCGACGGCGCCGACCTTGAGCACACCAGCCGGATCATGTTGTGCGCCAAGGGCGGCCAGCCAGGCATAGGTGTCGTCGTCATAACAACGACGCAGCCGTCGCGGATCGGCGGACGCCGCCCCGAAGTTCGGTAGTTCACCACCGGTACCCCACGGTTGCAGCGCCGTGATGACGGCGTCGGCGTGCGCGGTCACCGCATCCGCGATCGGCGGGGCGAGCGGCCCTGTCACCAGCACGTTCGCGGCCGCGTCGCGGTGGCAGAACGCGCTGGGCACCGAAGGCCGGTCGGAGAGCGCACCTCCGAGCAGCCGGATCTCGACGATGACCTGCGGCGAACCCGAACCGGGGCCGGCGACCCGCAGTAGTGCACCCAGCGCGTCGGGTGTCAGTTCGGAGAGCAGCAGACTCCGCTCATGGGCCAGCATGGGATCCACCGGATCGGCATGCACCACCCCCAGCGCCGCGTACGGCATCGTGCCGATCCCGTCGAGCAGCACCGTGCCGGCCGACCGCACGGGATCGAGCAGTGCCGCGGCCGACGCTTCGTCGCCGAGTGCGGTGAACCGCACGGCGACGGTCGATCGCCCGGCCAGCATCGGCGGGACGCCCGGTGCGTCGGGCAGTTGCAGGATCGCGAGGGACGTACTCACCGACTGTGGCAGATCTGCACACATCCCCAGCCACGCGGCACAGACCGACGGCGCATCAGTGCCGTCGAAATACAGTGCACCCCCGTAGAATTCGTCGATGGGCAGCAGATCGATCACCACTTCGGTGACGATGCCCAGCGTGGCCCGGCCGCCACGCAGGCCCCAGAACAGGTCAGGATCCGATTCGGCGGTCACGCGGTGGATACGACCGTCCCCGGTCACGATCTCGAAGGAGCGGACGTGGTCCGACGACGCGCCGACCGCGCGGACGAACGGCCCGATACCGCCACCGGTGAGAAAGCCGACGACTCCGACGCCCGGCGCGGAACCGGCGAGGGGAGCCAATCGGTGTGGTGCGGCCGCGTCGAGGACCGTCTGCCACCGCACTCCGGCGCCGATCCGCGCCGTCCGGCTCGCCGGATCGATCTCACACCGATCGAATCCACCGGTCCGGATGAGCAACGACGTGCCATCGATGTCCGCGCCGCCGTGGCCGGTGTTGTGGACCGCGACCGTGAACGCGTTCCCGGCCGCGAAGCGCATCACCTCGGCGATGTCCGCAGCGTCCACCGGGTCGATCACCGCCCACGGGCGACGGGATACGGCGAGGTTGAAACCGGTTGTCGCATAGCCGGGGTCACGCGGCCGGGACACGGCGCCGCGCACCCGGGCCCGCAGGTCGGCGATGTCGGCGTGATCGATCGAGGTGGTCATGACGGTCTCCTTCGGAGCGGGACACGGGGCGACCCGGTCGAGCCGCATCCCCACCATCACGACCGGTGCTTGGCGAATCCTTGGCGGCCACTTGGCACCGCGCTCATACCGTCACGGGCACGCCCCGCCACCTGGACGAGGCCGAGCGCGACCGCAGCCCGTTCGACATCGCGCAACACCTGGTCACGTCCCGGCCCACGAGGCTTACCGAGCGCACGCAGGAGATCGCACCGCACCACCGCCGGCGCGCCGCCGGTGCGCTCGGCGTGGGCGGCGACCTCGTCGACGATTCGTCCGGCCTCGTCGACGCGGCCGAGGAGAAGCAGCAGATCGGCGAGCGCGAGCCCGACCGGCCCCACACATCCCACCTGTCCGACGGTCGCGACCATATGCCGGAACGGCATCAGGTAGTCGACGAATCGCTGTGCGTAGGCCTCGAGTTCGAGCTCGGCGACCACGTGGCCGAGAAGGACGGCCTGGGCGAGGGACGTCCACACCATCGGCCGGTCGTCGGCGAGCCACACCTCGATCATCGTCGTCGCCAGGTCGACGTCGCCGGCCCGCCCGGCGATGGCGGCCACACCCGAGGAGAGCAGCATCGCCACCTGGTTCTCGGAGAACTCGGCGGCCATCGACCGGGCCCAGCCGACCGAATCGAGGTCCCCGCTGTCCACGACGTCGTCCAGCAGACCCTGCTCGGTGGCCAGCGCCATCATCGCGATCGCGCCGCTGCCCGCGACGTACAGTTCGGTCTCCTGGTGCACGGCAACGGCCGTCCGGTAATGGTCGGTGGCCAGATCGAACCGGCCTCGCCACACCGCCAGGGTCACCTCCATCCACCGCAACTGCGCGCGCAGGATGGGCAGACGCAGCCGCTCGCTGCCGACGATGCCGCGTCGCAGACGCAGATCGGCGCCCGCGACGTCGCCCGCCGCCATCAGCGACATGGTGAGCACCGAATCGGCGATGACCCGGTCCACCGGCGACTGACGATGATCGAGTTCGGTGAGGCGGGCGGCGACCCTGAAGGATTCGTCAACATGATCGGCCACCCCCGAGTACGTGATGAGGTGCGCCAGAAGCACATCGGCGGTCAGGTCGGGGTCGTCCACGGCCGCTGCCAGATCGGTGGCACGCCGGAGGAACTCGGCGGGTATGCCGCCATCATGGTGATAGCAGTGGCCGATCGCCAGCGCGGCGAGGACCCGGGCGCGACCCGCCGCGTCATCGATGACCGCGTGCTCGGCCGTTTCCAGTGTGGTGTGTAGCGTCCCCGGCTCCCCCCACGGAGCCATCCACGGCCATCCTCCGCCGGACCGGATCAGCGCGCTGGCCAGCCGTCCGATGGTGGCGGCCGAGTCGCTGCGCACCGCCTCGTTCAGCCGGGCCTCGACGGTCTCGAGCACCGACTGGGCCCGGCCGGCACGCGATCGGGCATCGAGCAGATCGATGAGGAGGGCATCGCGTTCGGACACCTGCTGCTCGGCGGACGGCATCGCCTCGTACGTCCGCAACGCGGCGTCCAGCCAATAGGCAGCATTCTCCGAATCCCATTGTGCGGTGGCCTCATCCGCAGCCCTGCGGCACGCCGTCACGACGTCGCGGGGTTCGGTGACGGCGACGGCGGCGAGTAGATGTCCGGCACGGCGGGGCGCGACATCGGGCACCGCCATCCGCTCCAGTACCTCCGCGGCTCGGGCGTGAATCCGCGCCCGCCGCAAGGGCCGGATCGTCGCGACCGCCTCGTCACGTACGAGAGCGTGGACGAAGCCGATCCCCTGGGTCGGGGTCGTGACCACGATCCGCTCATCGGCCGCCTCGTCCAGACAGTCGGCGATGGAGTCCGCGTCCCGTCCCATCACCTCGGCCAGCATCGGGACGTCGATCTCACCGCCGAGGACCGCGGCGTGCGCGACGACCTCGAGAACTGACGGATCCAGCGCGGCGAGCCGGCGATCGAGAACCGAACGCACCGCCGATGGCACCACCCGGCCGAATCGCTGGGTTCGCGGCAGGCGCGCGTATTCGGAGACGAAGAGCGGATTGCCGTCCGTGCGTTCTGCGAGTGTGCGGGCGTCCGCGTCGGTGATGTCCTCTCCGGCGATCTGCCGGACCAGATCGGCCACCTCCTGCGCCTCAAGACGCGGCACGTCGACCACCAGTCCGTCCGCTCGGGCGACGGCGGCCCGCAACCGGTCGGTCTCGGCAACACGCTCGTCGTCCCGGATCGTCGCGATCACGCACACGGGCGCCTCCCGGAGCACACCGGTGAGGTAGGCGAGAAAGCCGAGGGACATCGCATCCGCCCACTGGACGTCGTCGACGATCACCGTCAGCGGACCGCGCGCGGCCGCGTCCTCGATCAGATGCTGCAGACGCTCGTACACGACGAACCGCGCGGTGTCGGCGTCCGTGCCGGGCGGGACGGACAGCACGTCGGGAGCCGGGGCGCCGAGTTCCCGGCAGAGTTGCCGCATCGGCCACCAGGCGGGGATGCCCTCCGCATCGGGACATCTCACCCAGACGACACGATTACCCGCATCGGCCGCCAGTTCCGCCGCCGCCTCGGCCAGCCGGGTCTTCCCGATCCCGGCGGGCCCCTCGAGGATCACCCAGCGGACCGAGGTGTTCATCTCGGCGTCGAATCGTGTTGCGAGAGCCGCATACTCGGCGTGCCGCCCGACCATCGGCCGCGCCGATGACTCGACGGCCCGCTCCGGGACCGATTCCGGCGCCGGTACCCCGGGCGCGGACATGGTGACCGCCCCGGTCCATCGGGGTGTGCGGGGCCACGCGGCGATCGCCGGGTCATGGCGAAGGATCGCGGCATGGAGATTCCGCAGTTCGGCTCCGGGGTCGAGCCCGAGTTCGTCGGCGAGCGAACGCACATGCGCGGCATGGATGTCCAGCGCCTCGGTGGTCCTCCCCGCCCGATGCAGGGCCATCATGTGCAGCCAGGCGCCCCGGTCGCGCAGCGGATCGTCGGCACGCAACACCCCGATCTCGGCCAGGGCGCCGGCCGTGTCACCGTGAGCCAGCAGCGCGGACACATGGGTGTCCCGGACGGAGTCGCGCACCTCGCCCATCGCGGCCGCGGCCACTGCGACCCAGTCGTCGTCGGCGAACTCCGCCAGCAGCGGACCACGCCAGAGCGACAGTGCCGCTTCGCTTTCGGAGAGCGCCGCCATCCAGTCCGACGCGGCGGCCGCTCGGCGGGCGGATTCGGCGCGAGCCGCGAAGTCGGCGACATCCACCCGGTCGCCGGCGAGATCGAGCCGGTAGCCGGGGCTGACCCGCTCGATCGGCGACGGATCGGTGCCGCCACCCCGGAGCGCGCGCCGCAGGTTCGAGATGTAGGCCTGCAGGCTGGTCGTCGCGGCCTGGGGTGGCGACTCACCCCACACCGCGTCGATCAACCGGTCCGTGGACACCACCGCACCCCGGGCCAGGATCAACGCCGCGAGGACGGCGCGCTGTTTCGGCGACCCGAGGTCGACCGGCACGCCGTCCCGACGGACTTCCATCGTCCCGAGGACGACATATTCGCGCACTGAGTGGCTCCTTCACCGGTTCCCCGACAGCAGTCCCGTGGGGCTGCGGTCACCGGATCTTCAGAAGTGTAGTGGCACTACGCCTCCCGTAGGCCGCCCGACGGGTTTCGCATGGCGACGGCACACACGATCGCCCCCGCGAGGGCCACGGCCACGCCGATCCACAGGGCGATGTGGAGGGCCGAAACGAACTCCGCGGCGGAGCCTCCGTGCAGTACCGACCGGGCCGGGAAGACCGCGCCGAGTGCAGCGACCCCGAGCGCGATGCCCGACTGCCGGAACACATCGTTGATGCCTGCCGCGAGGCCTGCGTCGTCGTCGGGACTCTCCTGCAGCACCAGACCGCTGACCACCGGGTTGAACACGCCGGCTCCGACACAGGCCAGCAGGAATCCGGGAGTCAGGCCCCAGCCCGAACCCTCTGTGCCCCCGGTCGTCATCCAGGCGAGTCCGCCCGCCACCGCCGTCATCGCACCGGCGAGCAGCACACCGGTGGGGACGCGTCCGACGATCCGGTCGGTGAGTCCTGCGACGACGAGCATGGTCATCGTCCCGGGCAGATAGATCAGCCCCGCCTCGATCGCGGAGAGTCCCAGAACACCCTGCAGGTAGAGCGTGGTGTAGACGAACAGCGCGAACATCGACGCCGAGATCGCGAAGGTCGCCACGTTGGCACCCGCGAACCGCGGATTGCCGAACATGGTGAGCGGGAGCATCGGCTCGGGCACCCGGACTTCGACGACGACGAAGGCACCCGATGCCGCGGCGGCGAGGATCAGGGCACCGAGGGTGACGGGGTCGGTCCAGCCACGGTCGTTGGCGCCGATGAGCCCGAAGGTGAGGGCGCCGAGTGCGAGGATCACCAGGATCTGGCCGGCCCGATCACCGCGGCGCGGGGACGTGCTGACCGATTCGCGCACCCATCGGGTCCCGAGCAGCATCACCGCGCCCACCGGCAGATTCAGGGCGAAGATCGCGCGCCAGTCGATGGTCTGGGTCAGCACACCGCCGACGAGCGGGCCGATCGCGAAGGATGCGCCGATGGTCGCGCCATAGGCCGCCAGCGCCCGGGTCCGTGCGGCGGGCGCGGGGAAGGCATCGGCCAGGACCGCGAGCGACGACGCGAACAGCAGCGCACCGCCCACCCCCTGGATGATACGGCCGCCGATGAGGATATCCATGCTGCCGGCCATCGCACACACCGCCGACGAGGCCGTGAAAATGGCTGCGCCACAGATGAACACCAGTTTCCGACCATAGCGGTCGGCCCAGACCCCCGCGCCGAGCACCAGTGCCGCCAGCGTGACGGTGTACCCGTCGACCACCCATTTGAGTTCGGACATCCCCGCACCGAATTCGCGCGCCATCGACGGCAGCGCGGTGTTCACGACGGCGATGTCGAGCATGAGCATCGCGGTCGCCAGGCAGACCACGGCAAGGGTGATGCGCCGCGCCGCCGGGCCGGGCGACGCGGCCGTCACGTGCGGCGGTGACAGCTGTGTCGAGTGCAGGGTTGGTGGCATGACGGAACAGTCCTTCGCAGATCGCCGAAAGGTGCGACCGGACGGCCGGCACCGGGGAAGACGAGACCCACGATGGCGGCGCGTGCTTGGCGCCTTCTTGCGATCCGCTTGGACCGCCGTCAGTCGACGACCAGCACCGGCTTGATCGTCCGGCCCGCCAGCGAATCCGCGGCGGCACGTTCGATGTCGACGAAGGGATAGGTCGTGATGAGATCGTCGAGCGGCAGGTCGCCGTCGAGGTAGAGGTCCGCCAATTCCCCGATCACCTCGTCCGGCACCACATCGCCCTCGATGACGCCGCTGATGGTGAGGCCCTTGTAGAGCACCCGCATGACGTCGAACTCGAGCCGTCGGCCGATGCCGACCAGCGCGATGCGCCCGCGCGGTTCGGCGGCGGCGACCGCGGCATCGAGGATGTCCTGCCGTGCGGTGGTGTCGACGGCATGACGGGTGCCCGCGCCGCCGTGCGCCGCGGTCACCGCCGCGGCGACCTTGTCGACGGCCGTCGGGTCGACGGTGCCGATCGCCCCGAACTTCTCCGCCATGGCACGGCGCTCGCCGATGGGGTCGACGGCGACCACGCGAGCACCGAGGCGTGCGGCCGCGTACACCGCGCACAGTCCGACGCTGCCCGCCCCGTACACCGTGAGCGTCTCACCGGACTCCGGACGCAGCACTCGCGTGACGGTCCCGTAGCCGGTCTGTACTCCACATCCGAGCGGCGCCGCGACGGTCGGCGGTAGGTCCGCGGGAACAGGAATCGTGTTGTCCTCGTGGGCGATTGCGTAGGTTCCGAAGCTGGACTGCCCGAAGAAGCCGCCGTACACGGGTGCGCCGTCGCGGCTGAGTTCCGTCGATCCGTCCGGTCGTCCCGCGGTGTTGAGGCCCGCGACGCAGTACGCCGGGTGTCCTGATGCGCACTGATCGCAGCGCCCACAACTGCGGAACGTCAGGCACACCGAGTCGCCCGGCCGCACCCGGGTGACCCCGGGACCGACCGACTCCACGATGCCCGCACCCTCATGGCCGAAGACCTGCGGACACCGAGCGGCCGGCCACGTCGCCCGCATACCGAGGTCGGTGTGGCAGATGCCCACCGCTCGCATGCGGACGCGCACCTCACCGTCGCGTGGTTCGTCGATGTCGACGGCTTCGATCTCGAAGGGGCCGCCCGGTTCCGCGACGATCGCGGCGTCGATGCGCACGCGGTCAGACGCGGTCGAGGTAGAAGTACAGGTGGCGGCCGTCGACCACGCCGCCGGTGCCGTTCATGATGCCCATCAGGGTCGTCGGGCCGACCCGCTTGAAGTGATCGATGACGGGCTGGCCGTCGTAGACCATCGACGCCGTGATCTCCCCGCGGAACTCGACGGACCACAGACTGGCCTCACCCTTGCCGAGTTTCTTGTTGGAGAACAGCTTTCCGTCCTCGTCACGACACATGAGCGGCTGGACGTCGGTGCGCGAGGTGAAGGTCTTGCCGAACCACCCCGCCTTCTCCAGCATGCCGTTCACCGGGTGACCGGTGGTGAACTCGCCGCCCTGCCAGGCACCGAAGATCTCCTCCGGTCGCACGGTCTCCAGCCCGGCCCACACGGCGTCGAGTTCCGCGTCGTCGACGAGCCCGTCCACCTCCCGGAGTTCGGAGAATCGCTGCTGCGCCTGCTCATGGGACAACGTGGGTGCGGACATCGGGTGCCTCCCTGGTCGGTTCGGTTCCGGACATCCGGGTCGTCGGCCGATCGGCGCGGCACCCCTGTCCTGAACGGATCAGAGACAACATATATGAGATATGGGTCAGGCTGCCACGAGCCTCTCGCACCGCCCCGCCAGCGCACGCCGGTCCGTCCCCGGCAACTGCACCTCGTGCACGCGGATATGCACCGTGAGGCCACGCATGCGCAGGACGCGCGCGAGTGTGTCAGCGGGACCGTCGTCGCCGATGAAGCTGGGCACGGCCGTCGTCTCGTCGCCGGGAGTGGTGAACCGCAACCGCACCGGGATCACCGGCACACCCGCGTCGATGGCCGCCTGGAAGAACGCGGGCCGGAAGCGGCCTGCCTCGCGACCGCACCAGGTGGTGCCCTCCGGGAACACCGCCACCGAGGAGTCGCGGTGCAACCCGGCGACCGCCGTGTCGATCACGGAAGGCAAGGCGCGCAACGAATCCCGGTCGACCAGGATGACGCCGAGCCGCCGCGCCAGACCGGACACCACCGGCATCCGGCCCACGTCCGACTTGGCCACGAAGTGTGCGGGGTTGATCACGGCCAGCGCGAGGATGTCGAGATAGGAGATGTGGTTCGCGACGACCAGCCCGCGGGTGTTCCCGGCGAACGGCCGATGATCGTCGATGCGGATGCTCACCCCGATCGCCGTGAGCAGGCTGCGGGCCGCGCGCTGCAGGAACCGTCGCCGCACCACCCGTGGCAACACCGAGACCATCGTCCCCGCGACCACCAGCCAGCAGGCGATCACCGTCAGCCGCACCACCCGGAAAGCCACAAGGCACCAGCCCGCCGCCTCGAGATGCCGGTCGGCAGCCAGGCAGTGGTCGCCGCACGGGCTCGTCGGAAACCAGGCGTGCCGGACCGGTGACGGTTCGACGCGGACCGCCGGTGCCGAACCCGCCACCGGAACCGTTCCGTCGAAGGGCCCGGCCAGCACGCTGGTCATGCGGGCACCCCCGCTTCCGGCTCCGGACGCAGTCGCGTGATCGCCGCTCTCAGACGACCGAGGTAGCGCGCGTTGAGGTTGTCGCGGTCGAGGACCGTCACGAAATCACCGACACCGAAGACCTCGTCGACCGCCGGCTCGCCGCACACGCGCGCACCGAGTCGCAGATAGGCACGCAGCAGCGGTGGCATCGGGAACGACTCGGGCGCTTCGATGTCGTCGAGGAGCCGTCCGTCGATGCGCGCGCGCCGGTGCGGATACACCTGCCACGGCGCTGCATGCCGGTTCCGCACCTCGTCGCGCACACCGCGCAGCACCGAACCACGCCCGGAATCGGTCGCACCGTCGAGCGGCACCGACACGCAGCCGAGGAGATGGTGGTAGTCCCCCATCTCGAGGTACCGCAGCAATGCGGCCCAGATGAGCGCGGTCGTGGAGCCCTGCCGGTGATCGCGGTCCACGCAGGCCCGCCCCATCTCAACGGTGCTCGCGCGGATGCCGTCGAGTTCGGCGACGTCGAACTCGGTGCTCGTGTACCACCCGCCCGCGGCGATGGCCCGCGGGGGCGGCAGCAGCCGGGCGCACCCGATGAGCCCGCGGCCGGCGGTGATTTCCGCGTGACGGACGACCAGATGTTCACAGAACTCGTCGAATCGGTCGGCGTCGCGGCCGGTGGCGGCGTCCCCGATGGTGTCGGCGAAACCGGGTTCGTCGGCGAAGACCCGGTAGCGCAGACGCTGCACCTCCGCGATGTCCTCCGGGTCGTCGGTGAGCTCGACCGTGACCGGACCGGCGACCAGGATGGGCCCGGCCGCGAGATTCGTCCCCGATGTCGTGGTGATCGTCATGACACGAATGAAATCCACGGCGGACGACGCCACGGCGACCGCCGCGTGTCGTGTCGGTACTCGGTCGGTGAACTCCCCTGTCCGCCGTTCGGACACCACACGTCCGGGGCAAACGGCGACAGACCCCCGAGCCGAACGGCTCGGGGGTCTGTCGGTGTGGATCAGCGGCGGATGCCCGCGGGCATCACTTGCGCTTCTTGATCTCCTCGGTCAGCTGCGGTGCGACGTTGAACAGGTCGCCGACCACGCCGTAGTCGCTGATCTCGAAGATCGGGGCCTCTTCGTCCTTGTTGACGGCCACGATGGTCTTCGAGGTCTGCATGCCCGCACGGTGCTGGATGGCGCCGGAGATGCCCAGCGCGACGTACAGCTGCGGCGAGACGGTCTTGCCGGTCTGACCGACCTGGAACTGTCCCGGGTAGTAGCCCGAGTCGACTGCCGCGCGCGAGGCGCCCACGGCCGCACCGAGCGAGTCGGCGAGTTCCTCGACGACGGAGAACTTCTCGGCCGATCCGACGCCGCGGCCACCGGAGACGACGATCGACGCCTCGGTGAGCTCGGGACGATCGCCGCCGACGTTCGGCTCCACCGACAGCACCTTCACGGCGTTCTCGGCGGGTGCGGGCACCTCGACGTCGACGCGGGTTCCCGCGCCGGCCGCCGGTGCGGCGTCGACCGCGCCCGGACGCAGGGTCGCGATGACGGTGCCGTTCACCTCGGCGTCGACGGTGTAGGCGCCACCGAAGATCGAGTGGACGCCGCCACCCGGCTTGACCTCGATGACGTCGGCGAGCACGCCGCCGCCCAGACGCACGGCCAGGCGGCCCGCGATCTCCTTGCCGTCCGCGTTGGCGGCCAGCAGGATGCCTGCGGGTGAGGCGGTTTCGGCGATCGCCGACAGGACGTCGACCTGCGGGCTCAACAGGTAGCCGGTGTTCTGATCGGACTCGGCGACGTAGATCTTCTCCGCGCCGGCCTCGGTGAGAGCCGGGATGACCGCATCGGCCGAACCGGACTTGCCGACGACGACGGCCGACGGCTCGCCCAGTGCGCGGGCGGCGGTGATGAGTTCTGCGGTGACCTTCTTCAGCTCACCTTCGGCATCTTGCTCGACGAGCACGAGTACTTCTGCCATGGTTTCTCTCCTGGGATCTGTGGTGCGGACGACGGGCCGCGGCCTGTGGCGCTGCGGCGCATCCGCCCGGGTGACGAATGTGGGTGGGAGTTAGATGATCTTCTGTCCGACCAGGTACTCGGCCACCTTGGTGCCGCCGTCGCCCTCGTCGACGACGCGCTCGCCGGCTTCCTTCGGGGGCTTCGGGGTCACCGCGGTGACCTTGCTGCCCGCGTTGGCCAGTCCGACCGTGTCCGGCTCGACACCCAGATCTGCCAGCGTCAGGGTCTGGATCTCCTTCTTCTTCGCGGCCATGATGCCCTTGAAGGACGGGAAGCGCGGCTCGTTGATCTTCTCGTTCACACTCACGATCGCCGGGAGGGTGCCCTCGACGGTGGTGATGCCCTCGTCGGTCTCGCGCTCACCGGTGACCTTCTCGCCGTCGACGGTGACCTTGCGCAGCGAGGTGAGGTGCGGCAGCTCGACGTACTCGGCGATCATCGCGGGCACCGCGCCCACGCGGCCGTCGGAGGCCTCGTTGCCGGCGAGGACGAGTTCGACGCCCTCGACCGTGCCCAGCGCGGCGGCCAGCACGTAGGCGGTCTGCACCGCGTCCGAACCGTGCAGGAGTTCGTCGCTGATGTGGATGGCCTTGTCGGCACCCATCGACAGCGCCTTGCGGATCGCGTCGGTCGCGCCGGCGGGACCCGCGGTCAGCACGGTCACCTCACCGCCGTTGGCCTCCTTGATCTGCAAGGCCTCCTCGACGGCCTTCTCGTTGATCTCGCAGATCACCGGATCGATGGAGCGATCCAGGGTGAAGTCCGAGTCGTTGAGCTTGCGTTCCGACCCGGTGTCGGGAACCTGCTTGATCAATACGACAATGTTTGTCATGGGTCTGCGTCGACCTCCTGCGTCGGTTTCTCCACCTTACTGCCCAGTAAGTTGGACTCGGTCTCCCCTACTTTAGCCTTCCGCACTTCGGCGTAAAACATCGCCTACCTCACAGAAGGCCAAATGACGGACCGGTGACGCGCTCATCCGCGCCCGGCGTGCCGCCGCTCACCGCACAGCACAACGGGCCCGCCACCGGTTGCGGTGGCGGGCCCGTCGGCCGATCCGTCGTGACTGCGTGGCGACGCGTCAGACGCCGATGAGTTCCTGGTTGGCCGAGCGCTCGTTCGCCTCGATCTCCCGGACAAGCGGCAGCACACGCTCACCGAAGTACTCGATCTCCTCCTGGAAGTGCAGGAAACCGCCCAGGATCAGGTCGACGCCGCGCTTGCGGTAGGCCGCGATCCGCTCGGCGATCTGCTCCGGCGTACCGATCAGGCCGGTCCGGAAACCGTCGTTGTACTGGACCAGGTCGTCGAAGGTCGAATCGGCCCACATGCCCTTCTTGTCGCCGGTCGAGTTGCCCGCCTGCTGCACGGCGTCGCGGAAACCCTCGACCGCCGGGCGATTGGCCTTCTCGACGATCTCCCGCAGGGTGTCCTTGGCCTCTTTCTCCGTGTCGCGGGCGATGATGAACCCGTTGAGGCCGAACTTCACCTCACGATCCACCTCACGCGCCGAGGCGCGCACGTCGACGATCTGCTCGGTGACGCCGTCGAAGTCCTTGCCGTTGGAGAAGTACCAGTCGGCGTAGCGGCCGCCGTTGCGTCGCGCGGCCACCGAGTTGCCGCCCTGGAACAGCTCCGGATTCGGGCGCTCGGGGGTGTTGAGGGGCTTCGGCTTCAGCGTGAAGTCGTGGATGCGATAGAAGTCGCCCCGGAAATCGACGTCGTCCTCGGTCCAGATCTTCCGCAACACCTGCAGGAACTCGGCGCTGCGCCGGTACCGCTCGTCGTGTTCGAGCCACGGCTCGCCCAGGTGGGTGAACTCGTCCTTGAACCAGCCGCTCACCACGTTCACCGCGAACCGGCCGTTGGAGAGGTGATCGGCGGTGGCGCCCAGCTTGGCGAGGACGGCAGGCTGCCACAGGCCCGGGTGGACCGCCGCGATGACCTTCAGACGCTGCGTCGCGAGGAGCAGCGCGAGGCTGAAACTCGTTGACTCATGCTGGAATTCGGCTCCGTAGCTGGCCTCGTAGCGCACCTGCGAGAGCGCGTACTCGAATCCGTTGTTCTCGGCGGTCTGCGCGAGCTTCACGTTGTAGTCGTAATCCCAACTCGTCCGCTGCTCGATGGTGCTGGTCACCAGCCCGCCGCTCACATTGGGAACCCAGTAGGCGAACTTGATCTCGTCGGATACTGCTTCGGTGGTCATCAGGCCCCGTCCTCGCGGCATCCCGCCGGTCGTCGCGCGACGACCGATGCGATGTCCGTTCTGTCTTGTCGATGTAGTGCTGCGAAGGTCAATGACGTTGTGCGTCAATGATCATGGAGATCGGCCCGCGATCACGGCATGCGCAGGCGAAACTCCGCCATCCATGTCAGCACCCGGGACGGAATCCGGGCAACGATAGGTTCATCGTGATCGTAAGGAGTGCGCGCGGGGCCATGGCCTAGGCTCGTGGGGATGACCGACTCACACGAGATGGCCCCGACCAGCGAATTGATGCTGACCGGCGAACGAACCGTCCCCGGAATCCCGGAGGAGAACTACTGGTTCCGCCGCCACGAGGTGGCCTACGACCACATCCTGCGCTCCTGCGCCGGTCTCGACGTGCTCGAAGCCGGTTCGGGCGAGGGATACGGCGCGGCCATGCTGGCCACCGTCGCGGCCACGGTGACCTGTGTCGACTACGACGAGAGCGCCGTCGAACACACGCGCCGCCGCTATCCCGGCCTGATCGTGCACCGGGGCAACCTCATCGAACTGCCCCTCGCCGACGACTCGGTCGACGTCGTGGTGAACTTCCAGGTCATCGAACATCTGTGGGATCAGCCGCAATTCGTGAGTGAATGCCTGCGCGTGCTGCGGCCGGGCGGCGTGCTGTACATGTCCACCCCGAATCGCATCACCTTCTCCCCGGGCCGGGACACCCCGCTCAACCCGTTCCACACGCGCGAGCTGAATGCCGATGAGCTGACCGAGTTGCTGACCGACGGGGGCTTCGTCGTCGAATCGATGCTCGGTGTCCATCACGGCGAACGTCTGCGCGCCCTCGACGAGGCGTGGGGCGGCTCCATCATCGATGCCCAGATCGATCGCGCCCTGGCCGGTGAGGCGTGGCCCGCCGAGTTGGCGGCCGATGTGGCCGGCATCGGTACCGGCGACTTCGACATCCTCGACGCCGCGGAGGGCGCGGGCATCGACGCCAGCCTCGACCTGTTCGCCGTCGCGCGACATCCCTGAGACCGGCGGCACCACTCGTGAGCACCTCCACGTCGGCGACATCGGTCCCGGGCCAGTTCACCCTGGTCCTGCACTCTCATCTGCCGTGGCTGGCCAACCACGGCCGCTGGCCGGTGGGCGAGGAATGGCTCTATCAATCCTGGGCGGCGTCCTACCAGCCGGTCTTCGCGATGCTGCGGCGACTGGCCGCCGACGGGCTGACCGACCAGCTGTCGCTGGGCATCACACCGGTCCTGGCCGCACAACTCGACGATCCGCATTGCGGCGCATCGATGTACGAATGGCTGGCCGACTGGCAATTGCGCGCCGTCGAGGCGGCGATCGACCGCGACCCCGACCGGCGCACACTCGGCACGCGTGAATATCGCGCATCGGCGAACGCGCTGGCGGACTTCGAAACCCATTGGCGGCACGGGGCGTCCCCGCAGATTCGTTCCCTTGCCGAGTCCGGCGTCGCCGAGTTCCTCGGCGGACCACTCGCCCATCCCTTTGCGCCACTGATGAATTCGCGACTGCGCCGTTTCTCGCTGTCGGAGGGACTGGCGGATGCATTCGCGCGCTGGGGCTTTGCCCCCTCCGGCATCTGGGCGCCGGAATGCGCCTTCGACCCGGGCATGGAAACCGAGTACGCGGCGGCCGGGGTCGGTCACTTCATGGTCGACGGTCCCACGCTGCGCGGCGACACCGCGCTCGGCCGCACCGTCGGCGACACCGACGTGGTGGCCTTCGGCCGTGACCTCGAGGTCAGCTATCGGGTGTGGTCACCGAAGTCCGGCTACCCCGGACATGCCGCCTACCGGGACTTCCACACCTACGACCACGCCAGCGGGCTGAAACCGGCACGGGTGACCGGACGGACTGTGTCGTCGGAGGACAAGAAGCCCTATGACCCGGCCCTCGCCGATCCGGTGATCGACCGGCATGTCGACGATTTCGTCGACACCGTGCGCCGGCGTCTCGTCTCGGAGTCCACCCGCCAGGGCAGGCCTGCGCTCGTCGTCGCCGCCTTCGACACCGAACTGTTCGGTCACTGGTGGCACGAGGGGCCGATCTGGCTCGAGCGAGTACTCCGGCGACTGCCCGAGGCGGGCGTCACGGTCGGCACCCTGGCCACGGCCCGAAGCAATGGTTTCGTCGGCGCACCGATGGACCTGCCGGCATCCTCGTGGGGTTCGGGCAAGGACTGGCGGGTGTGGAACGGCCCTGCGGTCCAGCACCTTGTGCAGCTCAACCGCGAGGTCACCGAGACCGCTCTGGACACCGTCGACAAACTTCTCGAAAGCGGCCGTGGCCGCCATCGCGTGGCCGATCAGATCCTGCGCGAGACGCTCCTCACGCTCTCCTCGGACTGGCCGTTCATGGTGTCGAAGGACACGGCGGCGCAGTACGCTGTGGACCGCGCGCACAAACATGCGCACGCGACGCGCGAGATCTGCGACGCCGCCATGCGCGGCCGAACCGAGCAGGCGTCGACGCTGGCAGCCAACTGGCGTCGTGCCGACAATCTGTTCGCGGGTCTGGACGCCCGCAGGCTGCGCCACGAGCCGCACGCCACCGAACACGTCATCCGGCCGGAGAGCCGGGAGAGCACGAGCCCGAACGCTACGGGGGTAGACCGGTGAGGATTCTGATCGTCTCGTGGGAGTACCCGCCGGTCGTGGTCGGCGGGCTGGGACGGCACGTCCACCACCTGGCCACCGAGCTCGCCGTGCTCGGTCACGACATCGTCGTCCTCACCCGTCGCCCGACCGGCACCGACGCACTGACCCACCCGACCACCGACACGCGGGTCGACGGGGTGCGGATCGTCGCCGTCGCCGAGGACCCGCCGGAATTCGACTTCGGCCGCGACATGATGGCGTGGACCCTGGCGATGGGCCATTCCTTCGTTCGGGCCGGTCTGAAAATCCTTGCCGGAGATCGCAGTTCGTCGGCGACCGCTCCGTGGGAACCCGATGTGGTGCACGCGCACGACTGGCTGGTGGCCCATCCCGCCATCGCATTGGCCGAATTCTTCGACGTACCACTGGTATCCACGATCCACGCCACCGAGGCGGGCAGGCACAGCGGCTGGGTGAGCGGCCCGACGAACCGTCAGGTGCATTCGGTGGAATGGTGGCTGGCCACCGAATCCGATTCGCTCATCGCATGTTCGGCGTCGATGCGCGACGAGGTGACCCGCCTCTTCGGTCCCGAGATCCCGGACGTCTCGGTGATCCACAACGGCATCGACATCGACACCTGGCCGTTCGCTCCGCGTTCCGCACCGGCCGGTCCCGCCGAACTGCTCTACGCCGGGCGCCTCGAATACGAGAAGGGCGTCCAGGATCTGCTGGCCGCGCTCCCCCGCATCCGGCGCACCCATCCGGGCACCACCCTGACCATCGCGGGTACCGGCACCCAGCAGGAGTGGTTGATCGAACAGGCCCGGGCACATCGGGTGAGCAAGGCCGTCCGGTTCGTCGGCCACGTCGACCACGACGGTCTCGTGGAGGCGATGCACCGGTGCACCGCCATCGTGCTGCCCAGTCGCTACGAGCCGTTCGGGATCGTCGCGCTGGAGGCCGCCGCGACCGGCGCACCACTCGTCGTGTCGACCGCGGGCGGACTGGCCGAGATCGTCACCGACCCGCTGACCGGACTGAGCTTCGCGCCTGCTGACGTCGCCGGGCTGGCGGCCGCGGTACGTGCCACCCTCGCCGATCCGGAGGCCGCGGCCGGTCGCGCCCGCGCGGCCCGTGCCCGGCTCACCGAGGACTTCTCGTGGCGCGAGGTCGCCGAACGCACGGCCGGTGTCTACCTGGCGGCGAAGCGCCGGGTGCGTCATGCGATCGGCCGACCGGATATCCCGCAACGTCCCCTTCCGGAGCGGGATCCCGGACAATCGATCTGATCCATCCGTTTCCGGCAGCCCGGGGCCGTCCCGGGCTATGAAGGGGTATCCGGCATGCGCAGTCCCATCTTCGATCAGATCAACCACGAGAAGCAGACCAACCAGCGCTGGACGATGCAGTCCAGCAAGATGCTCCGGGTCGCGTTCGGGCCCGAACTGCTCGCCGCCAAGGGCGCCATGGTCGCCTATCAGGGACAGTTCGACTTCGCCCATCAGGGTTCGGGCAGCGTCAGCAACTTCCTGAAGAAGGCGCTCACCAACGAGGGCGGCAACCTGATGAAGGTGCGCGGTCAGGGCGAGGTGTTCTTCGCCCGCCAGAACAGCGACGTCTTCACCATCGAACTCGAGGGTGAATCGCTGACCATCAACACGTCGAGCCTGCTGGCCTTCGACACCTCGCTGCAGTGGAAGATCACCTCGATCGGCAACGCCGGCATGCTCGCGGGCGGTCTGTTCAACCTGACCCTCGCGGGCCAGGGCACCGTCGGCATCACCAGCGACGGTCCGCCCTTGATCCTGGACTGCTCCCAGCAGCCGACCTTCGTCGATCCGCAGGCCGCGGTGTGCTGGTCCGCCAACCTCGCACCGACCATCAAGAACGATTTCAAGATGGGTGCACTCATCGGCCGCGGCTCCGGCGAGAGCTTCCAACTCGCCTTCCACGGGCCGGGTTTCGTCGTTGTGCAGCCGAGCGAGGGTGTCCCGGTCATCACCGGCGCCTGATCGGACATTCCGCCCACGGCGTCGGTCATTCGTATGGTTCTTGGGCGACCACACCGCTCCGGGCATGACTTCCCGGACGCGGTGTGTCACCGTCGGACCATGAAGCAGACTCCGTTGGTCCGACGTTTCGTCCTCGCGCTCGGTGTCGCCGCCGCGCTGACCGTGCCGGTCGCCACCCAGGCCCAGGCGGCAACGCACCCGAAGGAGGGCTCCGACTGCATCGGCGCCGAGACCGGGCGCAAGGCCACCTCCCCGCGCGGCGTGCCGCTGGTGTGCAGTGACTTCACCTGGCAGCGTGACCGCGGTCAGAAGCCCCGGCATCACCTGGACGACAACCGCACCCGCTAGGGCTTGCGCTCGGCCGCGGCGGCCTTCTTCCGCTCGATGTCGGCCAGTGCGCGTTCGAGTTCCGCACGCTCGGCAGCGTTGCGCGCCCATGCGTCCTTACGGTTCTTCACCACGCGCGCCGGAGCACCGACGGCGATCGAATAGTCGGGGACCACTCCCCGCACCACCGCGTGGGAGCCGAGAACACAACCGCGGCCGACGATCGTGTTCCGCAGCACCGTGACCTTCGCCGCCACCCAGGTGTCCGGGCCGATCCGCACCGGCCCCTTGACGATTCCCTGATCCTTGATGGGCAGCGTGATGTCGTCCATCTTGTGGTCGAAGTCGCAGATGTAGCACCAGTCCGCGACGAGTGTCGATCCACCGATCTCCAGATCGAGGTAGGCGTTCACGACGTTGTTGCAGCCGAAGACCGTCTTGTCGCCGATCCGCAGGCTGCCCTCGTGACAGCGGATCGAGTTGCCGTCGCCGATGTGCACCCATCGCCCGATCTCCATGCGCGCCATCTGCGGTGTCGCATGGATCTCGACGTTGCGGCCGAGGAAGACCATCCCCCGCAGGATCACGTGCGGGTTGGCCAGCCGGAACCTCGCGAGACGAAGATAGCGGACCAGATACCAGGGCGTGTAGGCACGATTACGCAGCACCCAGCGCAGCGAATCGAGCGTCAGGAACCTGGCCTGAGCCGGGTCTCTCCGACGGCCCGCCCGCCATCGAGAGCGGTACGAGGCATTCCACATCGTGGTCATGGGGACAAACCCTAATCGACGTGAATTCGCGGCAGGATAGGCTCGGTAGCCGGCACGTCAGACCGACGGCGCGTGAGCACGATCGACAGGAGACCGATGGCAGGCACAGCCCCCCGGACCGGCAGGCGCCGATCCGGCATCAACCGGGCCGGTCTGGCAACGATCCTGGCGACGGTCACCGCTGTGCTCCTGGCCGCGTGCTCGGACGGACACGTCGATGTCCGCTCGGTGGCCAGCCCGGGATGGTCGAGCTACGGCGGCAACTCCGCGAACTCGAACTTCGCCTACCCGAGCGTTCCCGACGATCTCGAACTGAGTTGGACGCGGCCCACCGGCGGCCCGGTGACCGCTCCGATCACCATCTCCAATCAGTCCAACGTCGGCGTATCGGCGAAAACGGCATCCGGCTGCAACCTGCTCGTCCTCGCACCGCACAACGGACGCATGAACTTCTGTAAGCGGATGCGCGAGGGCATCGAGGTCAACTCGCTCCTGGTGGATCAGTTCGATCAGCCGTATGTCGGCGAGCAGACCATGTTCCTGGCATTCAACGCGGGCGGTGCGATCCGCTGGCGGATGCCGGTGATCGGGGTTCCGCTGTCGGCGAAGTTCGCCGCTCCCGGCGAGGCCCTGATCGCGACCACACAGGGGCAACTACTCCTGCTGAACACACAGACCAACGAGTTCACCGCCCCGGAGGCACGACTGCGTCCCGACGCCAGCCCGGACAATCCGCTCGCCGGTTTCGGCGAATGCGTGACGAACGGCCCACGATGCGCGATCCCCGCGCCCCCGGCCGTCGACAGCGACCACGAACGGTTCTTCCTCAACTTCTGGCCGCAGGGCGCGATCGCCTCGCAGGTGCGCGCCATGTCGTATGCGAAGGTCGACGGCAAACGTGAACTCCGCGAGATCTGGCACGCCGACGTCCCGGGCGGCGTGATCGGCCCGACGGTCGCCTCCGCCGACGGCGCAACGGTCTACGCGTTCAGCCGACTGGGCCGGATAGTCGCCCTCGACGCGGCGACCGGGAAGACCAAGTGGTCGTATGACAACGGCGGCTACGGCTTTGCGAGCATGACCGTGTCCCCGGACGGGCTCATCATCCCCACCGGCGTATTGGGCGCACCCCTCACGCTGCTGCGCGACAAGGGCGACCGTGCCGAAAAGGTCTGGCAGCGTGACGATCTCGCGACCGTCGGACTGTCCACCCTGACCGCCCACGACACCGCATGGACGGTCGTTCGCGACAAGGGCAAGGACGGCCTGTCGCTCACGGAGGTGTCGACCTCCGACGGCCGGCCGAAACGTTCGCTGCCACTACCGGATTCGGTCGGTTTCGTCACCGGCATCGCCGTCTCCCCGTCCGGGCAGATCGCCACCGCGACGAATATCGGCGAGGTCTACTTCTTCGACAGCAAGTCCGCGATCTCCTGACAGACGGGCACCGCCCCGCTACGTCGGGGTGTCTGATTGCACCGCATCGGGATTGAGGAAGAACAGCCCGGCGATGCGGCCGTCGGGGTCGTAGCCGATCCGGCACACCGTCGATCCCGCCTCCTGCTCGATCGGCACGTCGACCATCGTGTGCAGTCCGTGGAGTCGCACGAAAGGTGTTCCAACGCTTTCGGGTTCGCCACCGATCGCCACCATCGACGCCCACGCGTCCGCAAGACCGACCTCGTCGATCGACCTCGCCATCGTGGGATCGAACCGACCTGTGATGGCCGACCACTCCCCGGCCATCAAACGCTCCACGAGATCCAGGGCCATCATGTCGGCATTCGGCACCACATTCTTCAGCATGGGTTCTCCTGTCCTCGGATCGATGGGCTTTCCGAATCTCTGGAACGCGGCCTGCCGGGTCACCCCCACCACATCCCCGATCTCCTGCCAGGTGCATCCGGCAGCCTTGGCCTGACGTGCTGTGGCACTGAGCAATTCCTCTGCCCGCCCGCCGAGTTGCCAAGCGTCGTGCACGCGAGCGAGCGCCCCCGCTCGCGCCGTCTCCGGCGACGCGGTTCCGACTCCGCGCGCGAACTGTTCGACCTCCCGGGCCAGTCGTTCGATGTCGTCCATGCGTAAACCGTAGGTTTACAACCCGGCCCCTGTCAAGGTTTCCTTTACATCCTCGTTCGGTTCCATCTGTCGTTCGTATGACTGAATTGCGCTGTATCCGAAAGGAGGAACGCTCGGCGTACCCGGTTCGTGTGATTGAGTGCAGACGATGGCCGCGTCGCAGATGGACGTGGCCCCGACCTCGGGAAGTTGGACATGAAGCGGGAACTCAAGGGAATCGTCGTCGCCGCCACCGCAGGTGTGCTGGTGCTGGCCGGATGCGGCAACAGCGACTCCGACGACGCCACCAAGCCACAGTCCGGAAGCACCGGCTCCCAGGACTGCGCGATGAGCACTTCCGTCGCCGACCTCACGATGTTCCCCCTGATCAGCATCCTCGATACCGGCTACGCCATCGACAGCGACCGCACTCAGTCGACCTCCAAGGAGTTGATGCGCACGCTCCTCAAGGACGACGAACTCCGCGCCACGACCATCGGCTTGTACGACGAGCAGGGTCCACTCGATCAGGCCATCAAGGACAAGAAGTCCGACGAGGTCCTGGCCTCGCGGGACCGGATCGTCGCCCTGGCCAAGAAGGTCGTCGAACGGTGCGGCGACAAGGCCGCGAAAACGTCGGAGTCGATCTCGAAGGTCACCTCCGACAAGTTCCCCACGACCATTCAATTCGGGGCCCCCACGGTCGCGCCGCCGGAGCCGACCGAGACCGCATTGCCCCCGGTCTCCGACGCGAAGTTCACGCCCGCCCGTACGACGCTGAAACTCGGACAGACCGCGACGATCCCGACGCGCGATGACGCGTCCGCTGTTGAGGTGACCGTGACCGACATCGAGTCCGCGGACATCGGCGATATCCGCAAGGCCATGTCATCGGAGTCGGCGGACGAGGTGACCTCGGCCTACTACGTGCGATACAAGGTCAAGGTGGTTGCAGGTCAGCCGTCGATGGACACCATCAGCTCGCCGAAGTTGCTGACCGGCGACACCGGGGCGAAGACCGGCACTTTCAACTTCGGCACCGACTCCTGTCCCGAGAAGCACTCGACCGACGAGAAGACCGGGGTCGTCACCGCCTGCACGATCGTGGGCATCAAGGGCGCAGGCGAGGCCAAGGGAGTCATGGTGCGAATTGAGGACTCCAAGAATCCCTTGTATACCAAGGGACTTTCCTTCGTGGAATGGAAGAAGTAGACCGTCTGCGATCGATTCGGATACGGCGGCTACCGCTGCGCGAAGGTGTGACGGTAGGCCGTCGGCGAGACCCCGAGCCCCCGGCGAAGATGGTGACGAAGATTGTCGGCCGAGCCCAGGCCGGAGCGCTCGGCGACGAGGTCCACGGAGAGCTCACCGGCCTCGAGGAGTTCCCGCGCCTGCTCGAGTCGGCGGTCACGGACCCAAATACCCGGTGACACACCGGTTTCCGCACGGAACCGGCGCGCGAAGGTTCGCTCACTCATGCGCGCCCGCGCGGCGAGCTGCGGCACGGTGAGCGGCTCGGCCAGATTGGCCAGAGCCCACGCACGGGCTCCGGCGGTACTCCGGTCGTCGTCGGTCGGCACATGCCGCTCGATGAACTGCGCCTGACCGCCCTCGCGCCACGGGGGCACCACACAGTGTCGCGCGACCTGATTCGCCACCGCCACACCATGGTCGCGACGAACGATGTGCAGACAGAGGTCGATGCCCGCGGCGAGGCCCGCGGACGTGAGCACGTCCCCGTCGTCGACGAACAACACGGTCTCGTCGAGATCGACCGCGGGGAACAACTGCCGGAAGTCGTCGGCGTACCGCCAGTGGGTCGTCGCCGGACGGCCGTCGAGGTATCCGGCCGCGCCGAGCACGAAGGCACCGGTACAGATCGAGACCATGCGTGTTCCGGGACGAATACCGGCCAGCGCGGCCGACAGTTCCGGCGACAGCCTGCCCTCGTGGCGCGCCTCGGCGACCTTGGTGCCAGGAATGATCACGGTGTCGGCGGTCGTCAGCGCCTCCGGTCCTGCCGCGGGCACCATCTGGTAATCGGTGGTCGACGACACCGGTCCACCCAACCCACAGGTGATGACGTCGTACAGGGTTGCACCGGCATCATCGACCGCCTGCCCGAAGATCAGCGGCGGGATGGTGGCGTCGAATCCCACGAGCGGTTCGAGCAGCAACACCGCGACCCGGTGCCGCGTGGTGGCTGGGATTCCAACACTGGCTGAATCTTCCGACATATTGGCAATCATGCCACTTTCCGCGGCGTACCGACATACCCGATGCTGTACTCCATGACCTCATCCCCTGTGCGCGTCACCGGGCCGACGCGAAGCACCGTGCCGTGGCACTGGATCGTCGCGGCCGTGAGCTTCGTCGCGATCATCGGCGCGGCCGGTTTCCGAGCCGTGCCCAGCGTGTTCATGGATCCCCTGCATATGGAATTCGGGTGGTCGCACGCGACGATCGGCGCGGCGATGTCGATCAACATGGTGCTGTTCGGTGTCACCGCGCCGTTCGCGGCGGCTCTGATGGACCGGTTCGGGATCCGCCCGATCCTGGCGGGCGCGCTCCTGCTCATCGCGGCAGGAACCGGCCTGGGTGTGTTCATGACGGCGAGCTGGCAACTGCTGCTGCTCTGGGGCGTTCTCGTCGGACTGGGTACGGGATCGATCTCGATGGGCTTCGTCGCGACCGTGTCGACCCGCTGGTTCGTCCGGCAGCGCGGGCTCGTCACCGGCCTACTCACCGCCGCCGGCGCCACCGGCCAGCTCATCTTCCTGCCGGTGGTCGCACATCTGTCCGACGCCTTCGGATGGCGCTGGGCCTCGACGGTCGTCGCCGCGTCCGCGCTCGCGGTCCTGCCACTCGTGCTCGTGCTGATGCGCGACCACCCGCGTGATGTCGGTACCACCGCGTACGGCGCGAGCCCCGACGCCCCCGAGGAACATCTGCCCAACGGCAGCTTCGGCGCCGCCGCCCAGGGACTCGTACGTGGGCTCCGAGTACCGGCATTCTGGTTGCTCGCAGGCAGTTTCGCGATCTGCGGGATGACGACGAACGGCCTCATCGGCACGCACTTCATCCCCGCGGCCCATGATCACGGCATGCCGACGACCCTCGCCGCGTCGCTGCTCGCGACGATCGGGATCTTCGACGTCGCGGGCACGATCTTCTCCGGCTGGCTGACCGACCGCATCGATCCCCGCATACTCCTCGTCGTCTACTACGTCGGACGCGGAGCATCGCTGGTGTTGCTGCCGATGTTGCTGTCGCCCCACGCCGAACCGTCGACATGGGTGTTCATCATCTTCTACGGGCTCGACTGGGTGGCGACCGTGCCACCGACGATCGCCATCTGCCGGCAGTACTTCGGCGCCGACACCCCGGTGGTATTCGGCTGGGTCTTCGCCTCACATCAGCTGGGCGCCGCGGTGGCCGCTTTCGGAGCCGGTTACGTCCGGGACACCCAGGGCAGCTACGACATCGCCTTCTATGTGGCGGCAGGGCTGTGCATCCTCGCCGCACTCCTCTGCGCCGCCATCCGGAGACCCATGGCTCCGTCAGTGGCGCAGACCGGCCTCACAGAGAATGCCGACGCCCTTGCGGCCGATGCGGGTGAGGATGAGCGCCAGCGACTGTGAACCCTTGAGCTTCAATCGTTTCCGAAGGCGATCCGGGTCGACGTCGAGGCCGCGGACCAGGATCTCGAGCGTGCCGCAGTCCCGGGCCGCCAATGCCTTGCGAAGTTCCCGCTCCGAGGTACCGACGATCTCGAGGACCCGGAAGCCGCGCTCCCCGGCCGGCACGGCGTCGCCGGTCAGGTAGGCGATCTGCGGATCGAGCTGCCACAGTCCGTGCCGGTGCGCGTACTGGCGCACCAGTCCCGCGCGCACGACCGCGCCGTCGGGATCGACGATCCACGAACCGATCCCGGCGACCGGCACGTCGTCGGACTCCGCATCGGTGATCTCCTCGGTGCGGATCGAGCCGTCCGCGACGGTCCGCAGCACGGTGGCGCGGCGCGCCGGTCCGTCCTCACGTTCGGTCCACAGGCATGCTTCGCGCACACCGCCGTCGAGCGACGTGATCTGCACCTGACCGGAGAATCCATACCGATCCCGGAGTACCCGGTAGTCAAGTCCCGGAGCACATTTCACCACCAGCGGACGCCCCGCGTACGTGGTCAGCAGGTCCAGCAGCGGCGGTGTCAGCTGGTCGAGGCGGAACACCCGGCCGGAGCCGTCCCGTCGTGCCGGGTCGGCCAGCATCACGTCTGCGCTCGACGTGGGGGTCAGCGCATCCGCACGGAGGAGCGTCACAGATCGCCCGGAGACGTCGGCATTATGGGCGGCCATCGCGAGCCGGATCTCGTCGAGGTCACTGCCGATGACGCCGTCCAAGTCGGGGCGGGCCGCCAGCTCGACGAGCTCGGCACCGATCGAACACGTGATGTCATGGACCACCGCATCCGGGTACCGTGCCGCGACCTCGGCGGCACGATGTGCCGCAACCACACTCGCGGTGGCCTGCTGCAGCGCGTCATCGGTGAGCAAGAGGTCGTCGGCGTGGCGCAGCTTGGCGCGCGCCTTGCGGCGTGACCGTACGGTGTCGGCCAACGCGGCGTCGAACGGCCGATACCGGGCCTTCAACTCGGAGACGTCGGCAACCATCGACGCGGGCGTCAGCGGCAACGTCGACGCGGTCTCCAGCGCCTTCTCACCATGGCGGGACCGCAGAAAGTCCACGTCCTCACGCGTGAATGCGTACCCCACGACGGCTACCCCGTCACGATCCGGATCGTGATCCCCCGAAGGCCCGCGTCAGTCGACCGCGGGCTTGGTTCCGGTGACGATCGCGTTGTAGAAGAACTTGGGCGGCACCACTTTCCGGAGCACCTTCTCGTCCAGCCAGGTGAGTCGCTTCCAGCCGTTGAACGCGAACATCGCCCAGCCCCAGCCGAGCTTCTCCGGCGGCACCGCGGCCTCGAAGGTACGGACCGGCCAGCCGAGCATGGCGGCCGCGAATTCCTCGGTCGCCGTATCCACCTGCACCGCACCGGCATTGCGCGCCATACGCTCCAACTCGGCCGGATCGAAGGTGTGGATGTCGACAACGGCCTCCAGCGCGGCGGCACGCGAGGACTCGTCGAGTTCCTCCTGCGGACGGCGCCATGCCCGGAGCGGCCCGAGTTTGGTGATGGTGGTGGTCGCGGCCCATGTCGCGCGGCTCATCCAGCGCGCGTAGAAGTCACCGATCGTGGTCGGCTCACCGGCGAACACGAAACGACCGCCCGGCTTGAGGACCCGCAAGACCTCGCGCAGCGCCTGTTCGACGTCCGGGATGTGGTGCAGCACAGCGTGTCCGACGACCAGATCGAAGGTGTTGTCCTCGTACGGGATCTTCTCCGCATCGGCGACGCGGCCATCGACGTCGAGTCCGAGGTTCTCCGCATTGCGCAGCGCGACCTTCACCATGCCCGGCGAGAGGTCGGTGACCGACCCCTTCTCGGCCACACCCGACTGCATCAGATTGAGAAGGAAGAAGCCGGTACCACACCCCAATTCCATCGCGCGACCGTACGGCAGGTCCGAGGCGTCGGCGCCGCTGGCGTCGAAACGTCCACGCGCATAATCGATGCAGCGTTCGTCGTAGGAGATGGACCACTTCTCGTCGTAGGTCTCCGCCTCCCAGTCGTGATACAGCACCTGGGCCAGCTTGCTGTCCTTGAGCGCCGCCTGCACCTGTTCCTCGGTGGCGTGCGGGTTCGGTGTGGGATCGGCGTCCCGGCTCACGTTGGTGGTCATCTCTGCGGTACTCCTTGCGATGATGGGTCGTCGGCTGCCCGGGTCGTCACTTGCCGGTGAACTCGGCCTTGCCGGGGCCGTTCTCCACGAAGGACTTCATGCCGATGGCCCGGTCCTCGGTGGCGAACAGCGCGGCGAACAGTTGCTCCTCGATATTCAGGCCGGTCGCGAGATCCACGCCCAGCCCCTGATCGATGGCCTTCTTGGCGGCCGCGAGCGCGATCGATGCGGCATTGCGGAACTGACCCGCCCACGCCAGCGCGGCGTTGTAGACCTCGTCGGGTGCGACGACCTCGTCGACGAGTCCGATCTCCAGCGCCTCGGCGGCGTCCACGAAACGTCCGGTGAAGACCATGTCCTTGGCCTTCGCCGGACCCACGAGGCGGGCCAGACGCTGAGTGCCACCGCCACCGGGGATGACGCCGAGCAGCACCTCGGGCACACCCAGCTTCGCGTTGTCACCGGCGATACGACGATCCGCACTCAGTGCGACTTCGAGACCGCCTCCGAGCGCGTAGCCGGTAATCGCCGCGACGGTCGGCTTGGGAATCTCGGAGATCGCGCCGAGATCATCCTGCAGGCGACCCGCGATCTTGCTCATCTCGGCGTAGGTCATGTCGTTCATCTCTTTGATGTCGGCACCCGCGGCCAGCACCTTGGGTCCGCCGTAGATGACGACCGCCTTGATGTCGTCGCGCAGGGTCGCCTCCTCGGCGGCCGCCGCCAACTCGGTCTGCACCTGACGGTTCAACGCGTTCATGGGCGGCCGGTTGAGCAGGATGGTGCCCACGCCCGGATGATCTGCGGATGTCTCCAGTGTGACGAACTCAGCCATGCACGAAGGCTACCGTCCGCGAACCGCCGGGTTTTCGCTGGCCTCCGCCCCGGACAGAAGTTCGGGCGCCGCGCACCCGGGAAGGTTCGCGACGCCCGAACGGGATCGACCGAGGTTCAGACCGGCGGCAGGCCGATGCCTCCCATCGACGAACCCCCGTTGAACATCGAAATGATGATGTTCAGAAGGCCACCACTGATCATGTCGCCACCGAAGGAACTTCCCACGCGCTTCTCCTCACAACATCCGCACCTCTGCGGTTGCCTCGACGTTCGACGCGAGTTGCTCTCACCCGACCCGCCGCGACGCTTCAAGCCTGACACAATTTATGTGACGTGGGACACATTTTGCGTGATTCTGCACAGGACTCTTAGTGACTCGACGCCATCCCACCGAACACCGACGACCCCTAGAGTTGACGCATGGCCTCCTCCGATGCGGGCGCGCCGGTCCAACTGCAGGTCGACGACCGGACCGTGCGTCTGTCGAGCCCCTACCGCGTCTACTTCTCCGAGCGCGGTGAGACGAAGCTGGATCTGGCCGAGTACTACATGTCCGTCGGTGACGGCATCGTCCGGGCGCTACGCGATCGTCCCTGCATGCTGCACCGGTTCCCCAAGGGCGTCGACGGCAAGAAGGTCCACCAGAAGCGTCTCCCCGCGGGTGCCCCCGACTGGGTGAAGACGACCGAGATCTGGTTCCCGCGCTTCGGACGCACCGCCGACGAACTGTGCGTCACCGAACTCGCCTCGGTGATCTGGGCCGTCCAGATGTCCACCGTCGAGTTCCACCCCTGGAACTCCCGGTGCACCGATCCGGAGTCACCCGACGAGTTGCGGATCGACCTCGACCCCATGCCCGACTGCCCCTTCTCGCGCATTCAGCGGGTGGCCCATGTGGTCCACGAGGTACTCGACGAACTCGGCATGCGCGGCTTCCCCAAGACGTCCGGCGGGCGCGGCATGCACATCTACGTACGGATCGTCCCGGATTGGGATTTCACCCAGGTCCGGCAGGCTGCGCTCGCTTTCGCCACAGAGGTGGAACGCCGTGCGCCACAGGATGTCACGACCGCCTGGTGGCGCAAGGACCGCGACCCGGCGGCCGTGTTCGTCGACTTCAATCAGAACGCGCGCGACCACACCATGGCCGCCGCCTATTCGGTGCGCGGCAATCCGCGGGGCACGGTATCGGCACCGGTTCTCTGGTCCGAGATCGACGACGTCACGCCGGACGACTTCACCATCGCCACGATGCCCGCCCGCTTCGCCGAACTCGGCGATCTCAACGCCGAGATCGATGATGTCGCCTACCGGCTGGACACGCTGCTCGAGTGGGCCGAACGAGATGCGCTCACCGTCGACACCGACGCTGCGGAGAACGCCGATGCAGAGACCGAGATCGTCGACCTCGACTCCTGATGTGCCCGGTCAGCCCGTGACGTCAGGCAGTCGTTTGGTGTCGAAGCCGGCGAAGTAGCGGTCGGCGCCGTCGAAACCCAGTCCCGTGATGCCTGCGCCCGCACTGACCGTCGGCTGGATCGGGGTGATCGTGTGCTCGGCCGCCAGCAGTGCCTCGACCGTCGGGTACTTCACGATCTCGGTCAGCTGGGACCAGGTGGGCGGCAGCAGGAAGTGTGTGCCGGACGCCCAATTGTCCAGGGCCTCCTGCGCGCTGGACCACTGCGCGACCTCGGCCTCGCTGGTCTGGTCATCGGCCTCCTGCCCGTCGGGCACGGCCGCGAGGAAGAACCGGGTGTCGTAGCGCCGCTTCTCGTTGACCGGGGTGATCCAGTGCGCCAGGGGCCGCAGCAGATCGGCGCGCAATGTCAGGTCTTCGGCGTTCAGGAAGCCGGCCAGTGACAACGATTTGTCGACGAGCTGATCGCGTTGCGCGGCGTAATCGGCGGGGTCGGCCGCGGTGCCGTCGGTCCGGGTAGCCAGCAGTACGCCGCATTCCTCGAAGGTCTCCCGGACGGCGGCGCAGACCAGCGCCTGCGCGGTGTGGACGTCGGTGGTGAAGCGGTCGGCCCACCAGGCGGCGTCGGGGCCCGTCCAGGCCGGGTCGGCCTCGGCGTCGCGCGGGTCGACACCGCCACCGGGGAACACCGTCATACCGCCGGCGAAGGCCATCTGCTTGACGCGACGCTGCAGGAACACCTCGATGCCGTCCGCCGAATCCCGCACCAGTACCACCGTGGCCGCATCCTTGAGGGGCGCGGCCCCCGTGGTCTCCGTCGTCTCGGACGCCATCATTTCCTCCTCACGAGCACCGGAAACGGCTTGTCACACACGATCCCCACGACGTGAGCAGGCCGGTGAACCGACCATATCCGGCGGCTCGGGGTGGGTGATATCCGCGTCTCACTCGGCGGCGCGGCGATGCGAGCCGGGCCGACGGGTGCGGCGGGCGAAGTAGCGGTCGTCGATGCGGTCCAACGAGATCTGCTGGCGGAACGCCTTCGACAGGTTCGCCGAGGTGAGCACCTCCGTGAGCAAGCCCTGCGCCACCACCTCCCCCTCCGACAGGAGCAACGCATGCGTGAACCCGTCCGGGATTTCCTCGACGTGATGGGTGATCAGAACCATCGCGGGTGCTTCGGGGTCCGAGGCGAGACGCGACAGCCGGTCGACGAGTTCCTCCCGGCCACCGAGGTCGAGCCCGGCCGCCGGCTCGTCGAGGAGCAGCAGTTCCGGGTCGGTCATCAGCGCCCGCGAGATGAGCACCCGTTTGCGCTCGCCCTCGGACAACGTGCCGAAGGCCCGGTCGGCGAGGTGTTCGGCGCCCATCGACTCCAGCGATTCGACCGCCTGCACACGGTCGACGTCGTCGTAGGCCTCCCGCCACCGGCCGATCACCGAATAGCCGGCCGAGATCACCACGTCACTGACGGCCTCGCCGCCGGGCACCCGATCGGCGATCGCGGCGCTCGTGACACCGATCCGCGTCGACAACTCCCGTACCTCGACCTTGCCGAGTTCTTCGTTCAGCACGAAGGCGGTGCCGGTGGTCGGGAACATCTGCGCGGACGCCAATTGCATGAGCGTGGTCTTGCCGGCGCCGTTCGGTCCGATGACCACCCAGCGCTCGTCCAGTTCGACCTGCCAGGTCACCGGGCCGACCAGGGTGTTGCCGCCACGCACCACCGTCACGTCGCGGAAGTCGATGAGCAGATCCGGATCACTCTCGTTGGTCACCCCCCTATCGTGCACTACCCGGTGGCCACCTCGCGGCTCCGCATCGACACGTATTCGGGCGCAGTCGATTACGTCCGGGAATAGGGATCGCCCCCGGCGCCTTGGAATCAGACATGAGCGTTCCCCTGTCCATATTGGATCTCGCACAGGTCGGCCCCGGGCAGGCCGTCTCCGAAAGTCTGAAGACGAGTGTCGACATTGCCCGCGCCGCGGAGGACGGCGGCTACCGCCGCGTCTGGTACGCCGAGCATCACAACATGCCGAACATCGCCTCGTCCGCGCCTGCCGTGCTGATCTCACATGTGGCCGCACGGACCGAATCGATTCGGCTCGGCGCGGGCGGCATCATGTTGCCCAATCACTCGCCGCTGACGATCGCCGAACAGTTCGGCACACTCGCGGAGTTGTATCCGGGGCGCATCGATCTCGGCCTCGGCCGCGCACCGGGCGGCGATCAGGCCACCTTCGCGGCCCTTCGCCGCACCCCCGCGGCCGCCGACCGGTTTCCCTCCGACGTCGTCGAACTGCAGGGCTACCTCCGCGACGTCTCCCGTGTCGAAGGTGTGCAGGCCACGCCGGGCAAGGGGACGAATGTTCCGCTCTACATCCTCGGATCGTCGTTGTTCGGCGCGCAACTGGCGGCCGCACTCGGTCTGCCCTACGCCTTCGCGTCGCATTTCGCGCCCCAGGCTCTGGAACAGGCGGTTGCGGTGTACCGCAAGGACTTCCGGCCGTCCGACGAACTGAGCGAACCGTATGTGATCGCCGGCGTCTCGGCGATCGTCGACGACGACCCGGAGATCGCGGAGCAGCAGGCGCAGATCGCGCGGCGGCAGCGCGTGAATCTGTTGTTCGGACGGGATCGGCACTTCACCGACGAGGAGGCCGACATGATCCTGGAGATGCCCCAGGGCCAGCAGGTCCACCAGATGATGAAGTACGCCGGGATCGGCACACCCGACGAGGTCCGCGGTTTCCTGGACCGGTTCGCCGAACATGCCGATGCCGACGAGATCATGATCGCGTCGACCGCTCCCGACCGCGAGATCCGGCTGAACACCGTGCGCAAGCTCGCGCCGAATCTCCAGCCTGCCTCCGCCGGTTGACGCCCCGGAGGCGTGCACCGGGCCGCCACCCGGTGCACGCCCGATCACCGGACGCGCCTCATCGCCAGCATCCGCGCAGCGTCTGGAAGTCTCCCGCGAAGGCCGGACCGGTGCCCGTGCAGGTCGGCCCCTTCTTGCCGTCGATGACCACTGTCGCGCCGGGTCCGGCGATCCCGATCGCGAGTCCCGGCCGGACGCCGGTGGCCGTCACCGACGCGTTGGGTCCCAGGGCGATGGCGGCGGGCCCGGAGAGGGCGCCTGCCTTCGATGTCGCCTGTCCGCCGTTGTCGGCGATCGCCAGGCTGAGCCCGGACGGCGCCGCCTCCGCCGAACAATCCGCGGCCTGCGCCATCTGGCCCGGCAACGCACCGCAGACGCTCGGAGCGGCCTGGGCTGTGCCCGCACCGTCGAGGCCGATCAGTCCGACAGCGGCGGCACCGGCGACCAGCAGACCTGCGGCGAATCGTGAGCTGTTCTTCATCGTGACTCCTGTGTTGTCGTGTTCAGTGGTTGTCGTGCTCAGCGGTGGACACCGTGGACCTGTCGGTGAGCACGGGGGATTCGGAGCCGCCGGGGCCGCGGATGGGTGTGTATCCGGAGGTCGTCGATGCGCGCACGGTGCGCGCTCATCCGGGCTCGGAAACACGGCGATGGAGTAGAGTTCGGTCATGCGACCTCACCCGCGGAGACAACTCCCCCGAATAGTGAAGCCGCGCAACGTGTTCCCACCTGCACACACTCGATGCCGGGGCGCCGGTGACGTGGTGCGGTTGTGACGACGTCGACCGGCCCCGCGCTTCCGCGCCTTCTCGAACGCATCGCCGTCGGCGACTCGACGGCATTCGGCGAGTTCTATGACGAGACGAGTTCTCGTGTGTACGGCATGGTGCTGCGCGTGCTCCGGGATCCCGGGTACAGCGAAGAAGTCACCCAGGAGGTGTACCTGGAGGTCTGGCGCTCAGCCGGATCGTTCGACCCGTCGGCCGGCTCGCCGATCGCCTGGCTGCTGACCGTCGCCCATCGCCGCGCTGTCGACCGCGTCCGTCGCGAGAACGCCTCGAAGAACCGGGACGCGCGATTCGCCGTCGAGGATGTCGACCGCGAATTCGATCATGTCAGCGAGACCGTCACGACCGGCGAGACCGTCACCCAGGTCCGGGATTGCCTCGGCTCACTGACCGACACCCAGCGCCAATCCATCGATCTCGCTTACTACCATGGCCTGACGTATCGAGAAGTCGCAGAACGGTTGTCGGTGGGTCTGCCGGCAGTGAAGTCCCGTATCCGCGACGGCCTCCGGAGGCTGGGCAAGTGTTTGGGGATTGCCGATGTCTGACGATGATCTGATCGAATCAGCGGTTCTCGTCGGCCTCGACTCCGTCGACGATGACGAACGCGCCGAGATCGAAGCGCGATTGCGGAACGAATCCCCTGAGGTGCGCGCCGCGTATGCGGCCACCGTGCGGGACACCCGGGAGGCGATGGCACGGGTCAGCGGAGCCTCCGCGGTGTCGCCGCCACCCGCCCTGCGCTCGGCGATCCTGTCGGCGGCAGCCGACGATCGAGCTGCGGCCGGGCATCTGTCGGTCGTTCCGGAATCCGGTGGCGGGACGAGCGGCGTGGCCGATGCGCCGACCGGGCATCGATCATCGGACCGCTACCGGCGAATCGCGTATCTCGCGGCCGCGGCCGTGGTCGCGATCGTGACCGGCGCGATCGGGTGGCTCATCGGCGCCCGGGCCGACGGTCCCGCGCCGGAATCGGACCGGACCGCGGCGCAGGTATTCGCGGCGAAGGACGTGGCGTCCCGGTCGGGCCCGGTCGCCACCGGACGCGCGTCCCTGACGTACTCCGACAGCGCCGACGCGGCCGTCCTGGTCATGAACGACGTGCCGCCGCCCAAGCCGGGCACCGTCTATCAGATGTGGCTGGAGGGGCCGGACAACACGATGAACCCGGCGGGCACCATGACGGACTCGGATGTCGCGCCGTCGACGACCGCCGTCATCACCGGTGTGCGGGGGGCCAAGGCTCTGGTCTTCACCGTGGAACCCGAGGGCGGTTCCCCGCAGCCGACGAGTGTCGTCGCCGAATTGCCCCTGCACTGACTTTTTTCGGCAATTCAGACGAAGTACCCATCCGCGGCACGGTGTGCCCCGAATACCCATCGAGGCCGGCCCCGACGCCGGTCCGTACCGAGAGATGGGATCGATCATGGCACTCACCCGCACCACCCGCGTCGCTGCGGCGACATCGGCGCTCGCCCTGTCCCTGTGCGTCTTCACCGCATGCTCCTCCGACGACTCCGATTCGGAGGCCTCGACCAGTTCCGCCATGGCACCGGCGACGTCGATGGCCGCCGATTCGTCGGCAGCCCCGGCCGCCGCCGGAGGTCTGGTGGGTCCCGGATGTGCCGATTACGCGAAGGCCAATCCGACCGGCCCCGCGTCGGTCGACGCCATCGCCGGGGTTCCGGTCGCCACCGCGGCATCGAACATCCCGGTGCTGAAGACACTCACCCAGGCCGTGTCCGGCAAGCTCAATCCGTCGGTGAACCTCGTCGACACGCTGAATGGCGGACAGTTCACGGTGTTCGCGCCCACCGATGACGCATTCGCCAAGCTGCCCGCCGAGACCGTCGAGAAGCTGAAGACCGACGACGCACTCCTGACGAAGATCCTCACCTATCACGTCGTGCCCGGCCAGGCGGCACCCGACGCGATCGACGGGGAGCACGAGACCGTGCAGAAGGAGAAGGTCCGGGTCACCGGCTCCGGCGACCAGCTGAAGGTCAACGACGCGGGAGTCGTCTGCGGTGGACTGAAGACCGCGAACGCCACCGTCTACCTCATCGATTCGGTACTGATGCCGCCCGCATGATGCTCCGATGAGCGCAGCCCCGCACCGATCCCCCGGCGATCGGTGCGGGGCTCAGTCGTTGCCGAGGGTCGCGATGACCGTCATGGACCCCGGTGCGATCTCGGTGAAGCCGGCGTCACGTACCGCCACCGCTCGCCCCTCGGCGTCGGTATGGATGAGCTTCTCCCACTGGGCTTTTCCCGCCGCGCGAACCGTGAGTGGACACCCCGCTTCGCGCCAGCTCCGCGCGACGTCAGCGGACATCAGACGCACGACGAGCATCGCCGCGTGACCGACCTGTGCGGCCAACTTGCCGACGGTCATCTCCAGTGAGGGGTTGACCCACAACACCACCGGGACGTCGGGTTCGGTTGTGCTCAGCTCACTTTCGAGATCGGTGCCCCCGATCTGCAAGCGGGAGATCCGTTTGTCGACGTCGCCGACCCGACCCGGAACGATCGCCCGCGCCTCCGCGGTGCCCTCACCGACGGACAGCCCCCACACCTCTTGTACCGCAGCCCACTGCGCGCCGCGGGCGCGCCGGGCGATCTTCCGGATCCGCGCATCACACCATGCATCCATCGGCTCGGCCCATGGGCCGGACTCCTCCCCGCGACCGCCCGCACGGTCGTCGAGACACAGAAGCGCGACGGCCCGCGCGGCCGCCGTCAGCAGTTCCGTACGGTCCGGTGGTGCGTTCTTCTCGATCCGCAGCACCATCTGCATCGCCAGCACGTCGGCCGGATCCGCGGGATCCTCGCCGCCACCGACATAGTCGACGAGCCGCCGATAGGCGTCGACGAAGGCATCCGGCGATCCGGAGGGGTTCGCGGGAGTGGTCACCGACTCATCCGAGAGGCACGCGACGCAGCACGCCGTCGGCCGCATCGGCCGCCTCGATCTCGTCGCGGGTGACGCCGAGGATGAACAACACCGCATCGAGGAACGGGTGACTCAGTGCCGCATCGGCGACTTCGCGCAGAGCGGGTTTGGCGTTGAAGGCGATCCCGAGCCCGGCGACACTGAGCATGTCGATGTCGTTGGCCCCGTCGCCCACCGCGATCGTCTGCTCCATGGGCACACCGACCTGATCGGCGAAGGCCCGCAACGCTTTCGCCTTGCCCGCGCGATCGACGATCTCGCCGATCACCCGACCGGTGAGCTTGCCGTTCTCGATCTCCAGCGTGTTGGCCCGCACGAAGTCCAATTCGAGTTCATGTGCCAGTCCGTCGATGACCTGCCGGAAACCACCGGAGACCACACCGCAGTGATAACCGAGGCGATGCAAAGTACGGATCGTGGTGCGCGCCCCGGGAGTCAACTGCAGGGAGGCGGCGACCTCGTCGATGACGCCCGCATCGAGTCCGGCCAAGGCCGCGACCCGCTGATGGAGCGATTCGGTGAAGTCCAGTTCGCCGCGCATGGCGGCCTCGGTCACCGCGGCGACCTCGGCTTCGCGACCGGCCTTCGCGGCCAGCATCTCGATGACCTCACCCTGGATGAGGGTGGAGTCGACGTCGAAGACGATGAGTCGCTTGGCGCGGCGCGCCAGACCGCCTCGCTCGACCGCGATGTCGACGCCATAGCGCGCCGCGACCTCGGCCACCCCTTTGCGGAGCGCCGCGTCGGCGGCGATGTCGTCCCGGTCGGCGCTGACCATGAGTTCCAGTCCGGTCAGCGGATAGTCGGCGATCCCACGGATCGAGTCGATGTTGCCGCCCTGCTCGGCCAGCTTCGCGGCGAGCGCGCGGAAGGCCCGGGGTGTCACCGGACTGCCGAGCACCACGACCGCGTGGCTGGAGGGTCGTCGGCCGGCCTGATCGGCACCGACCTCGACGATCACGTCGATGCCCACCGACGCCATCGCCTGTTCGACGACCTCCTGCAGACCTTCGGCGTCACCGACCACCGAGACGAGCACTCCGAGGGTCAGACGGCCCCGGATCACGACCTGCTCCACGTCCAGCAGGCTCACCTGCTGTCCGGCCAGGGCGCCCATCAGTACCGAGGTGACCCCGGGTTTGTCCGGGCCGGTGACCGTGATCAGGACGATCGTGTCAGCGGATTCCTTCGTCACGTGAACGGCGGTCGACGCGGCGGTCAGCCGCGATCCGCGTCACCGGAGGCCTCGTGGTCACCCACGGTCAGCGGCTCCCGGCGTGCGTCTTCGATCCCGCGGCTGCCACTGCCGTGACCCGGGCCCACATGAGCTTCCTCGCGCATGCGATCGATCATGTGCGGGTAGTGCAGCTCGAATGCCGGACGCTCCGAACGGATGCGGGGCAGCTCGGTGAAGTTGTGGCGCGGCGGCGGGCAGCTGGTGGCCCACTCGAGCGAGTTGCCGAAGCCCCACGGATCGTCGACGGTCACGACCTCGCCGTAGCGGTAGCTGCGGAAGATGTTCCACAGGAACGGCAGCGTCGACAGGCCGAGGATGAACGCACCGGCCGTGGAGACCATGTTGAGTGTCGTGAAGCCGTCCGACGGCAGGTAGTCGGCGTAGCGGCGCGGCATGCCCTCGTTGCCCAGCCAGTGCTGCACCAGGAACGTGACATGGAAGCCGATGAACGTCAGCCAGAAGTGGATCTTGCCGAGACGCTCGTCGAGCATGCGGCCGGTCATCTTCGGGAACCAGAAGTAGATGCCCGCGTAGGTGGCGAACACGATGGTGCCGAAGAGCACGTAGTGGAAGTGCGCGACCACGAAGTAGCTGTCGGACAGGTGGAAGTCCAGCGGCGGGCTGGCGAGCAGAACACCGGTCAGACCACCGAAGAGGAAGGTGACGATGAAGCCGACCGAGAACAGCATCGGCGTCTCGAACGTCATGTTGCCCTTCCACATCGTGCCTATCCAGTTGAAGAACTTCACACCGGTCGGCACCGCGATGAGGAATGTCATGAACGAGAAGAACGGGAGCAGGACCGCACCGGTGACGTACATGTGGTGCGCCCACACGGCGACGGAGAGGGCTGCGATGGAGACCGTCGCGTAGATCAGGCCCGAGTATCCGAAGATCGGCTTACGCGAGAACACCGGGAAGACCTCGGACACGATGCCGAAGAACGGGAGCGCGATGATGTAGACCTCGGGGTGCCCGAAGAACCAGAACAGGTGCTGCCAGAGGATCACGCCACCGTTGGCGGGGTCGTACAGGTGAGCACCGAACTGACGGTCGACCTCCAGGCCGAGCAGCGCAGCGGTCAGCAGCGGGAAGACGAGCAGGATCAGCACGCTGGTGACGAGGATGTTCCAGGTGAAGATCGGCATGCGGAACATGGTCATACCCGGTGCGCGGAGGCAGACGACGGTGGTGACCATGTTGACGGCACCGAGGATGGTGCCCAGACCCGAGACGCCCAGACCCATGATCCACAGGTCGGCGCCGACGCCCGGCGAATGGATCGCGTCGGTCAGCGGGGTGTAGGCGGTCCAGCCGAAGTCGGCCGCACCACCGGGGGTGAGGAAGCCGGACAGTGCGACGGTCGAGCCGAACACGAACAGCCAGAAGCCGAAGGCGTTCAGTCGCGGGAACGCGACGTCGGGCGAACCGATCTGCAGCGGCAGGACGAAGTTGGCGAAGCCGATGACGATCGGCGTCGCGTACATCAGCAGCATCACCGTGCCGTGCATGGTGAACAGCTGGTTGAACTGCTCCGTGGACAGGAACTGCATGCCCGGGTGGGCGAGCTCGCCACGCATCAGCAGGGCCATCAGGCCGCCGATGAGGAAGAACACGAAGCAGGCGGTGATGTACATCATGCCGATCAGCTTGTGATCGGTCGTGGTCAGCACCTTGTAGATGAACGAACCCTTGGGCTGGTAGCGCTCCGGGAACGGACGCACTGGAGCCACATGCGTGGTGGGTTGGTCAACCGCGGTCACAGATCCTCCTCGTTGCGCAGCCATCGGGGCCGGTCATCACCGGTTTCCCGTGGTTGCCCGCATAAACAAACTCAAGCGCTGTCTCCTGATCCTAAACCCTCACGGCCGCCGCGACCGACTGGGTCCTACGATCTGTCGTAATCGATTCCCGGCACCCCTCAAAGGCACAGCTCAGACCGAATACACCGGGCGGCGCGCCGTCGGGCCGCGCCGTCGAGCCGCAGCCCGACGGTCCGTTCGGCCGGCCGGAACCAGGACCGGGGCGCGCCCGGTGCCCTGCTAGCGTGAGCGGCGTGCAGCGCAGCGTAAAACTCCCGGTCACGATGCCCGACGCGGGAACTCCCCGGCGATTCCGCCTGATCGGATCGGCGCTCGCGGCCGGCGTGGTCGCGGCCGCGCTCGCGGGATGCGGCGGAGATGCCCCGCTGACGACTCCGGACGGCAAGCCCATCTCGACGTCGGTCACCCGCATCGCCGAGGTCAACCTGGTGTCGCCGGAGCGCGACATGTCCCGGACCTGCCTGGCACCCACCGAGCCGGATGCGGGTCGCAGCGACGTGTCCCGCATCGTCGTCACCGATCCGTCGCTGCTCGACGCGATCTGCGCCCTCGGCCTCGGGCCGAAGGTGGTCGCGGTCGCCGCCGCGCCGGGATCGGTGCCCGCCTACCTGGGCCCGCAGCTGACCTCCGTTCCGACGATCGGCACCGCCCCGGACGCCGCCGCGGTCACCTCGGCCAAGCCGGACCTCGTACTGACGACCGAGCGGACCGCCGCAGCGGCGAAGCCGTTCGGTTCCGTCCGACAGGTCACCATCCCGACGGGCGCGCCCGCACCCGCGTCGGATGACCAGCCCGCGAAACTCGCCTGGGAAACGCGCTTCCAGAGCGTCGCCGACGCGCTCGGCCGGTCCGCGAGCGGCACCCGGTTGCTCGACGAATTCCGCACCGAGGCCACGAAGACCGGCAAGCGGATGGACGCCGGGCACAGCCAGGTGTCCCTGGTGCGCTTCACCGGCGGCAACACGATGGTCGCCGGAACCGAATCCTTCGGCGGTCAGATCCTGTCCCTCGTCGGTGTCCAGCGCCCGGCACCACAGCGCGTCCCCGGCTCCTTCACCCTCACTGACAAGAATTTCTCCGATGCCGACGGCGATCTGATCTACGTCAGCTTCCAGGGTGATCGCGGACTCGAACACGGCAAAGAGGTTCTGCTGAGCGGTCAGTGGCTCGACATGGGCGCCCCCACCTGGAAACGGGTTCTCGCCGTGGACGACGCCGTCTGGTACGGGTCGTCCGGGCTGGCGGCCGCGTGGCTGGTGCTCAACGACGTGAAGCGCTCGCTCGACGGGAACTCGGCCGGCTACTGAGCCGGACAGCGGTCCGCTCCGGCTGTCGGTGCCGCTCACTATTCTCGACGACATGGTCCCCGATACCGCCACCCGGGTTCCGATTCACCTGCTGTGGCGGCCGGGGATCGGCATGTCGCTGTGGCGGTCCGACGGCGACGACGCCACCGGATTGCCCGAGACGCTGTCACATGTCGTGTCCGGTAAGCGTTTCCGGCCCGGGCTCGCCGTCTTCGACGATGCCGGACGCCGCGAGTTCGTCGATTCCTGCACTCTCGGCATCACCACCGCGGTCGCGCTGCTGGACCTGACGCGCCCCCATCCGGTGCACGGTGACGTGCGCTGGTACCGATACCTGCTCGACGGCGCACGGCATGTCGTCGCCTCCGGTGCCGTCACCCCCGCCGTGACGGAGGTCGACGGTGAGCCACTCATGCGGTGGGCTCCCATCCCGACCCCGGCGTGGCGCAGCTGGAGCGCGGTGGTCACCGCCGATACGCCCGCCGCGCTCGCCGACAACGGCGGACCGTCCGCGATCTCGGACTTCCTCACCGAGATCATCGATCACGAATGCCGCGCCCGCATCGCCGCCGCCGGACCGCTGGACGTGAGCAATCCCGCCGCGGCCGGATTCGTGAACACCCTCGGCATCGCACCCCCGGCGGGCGACGGGACGTACCGGAGTCGCCTGCGCGCCGCCTCCGCCGCCTGGACGCAATGGAGTTCCACTGCCACGCAATCGGATTCACAGGTCCTGTTCCGCCTGTACGAACCGGACGATCCCGAGGACGACACCCGGCTGCGCGACCCCGATGCCCCGGAACCGTCACCGTTCTGGCGACTCCGGGTGTGCCGCCGGATGCCCGACGGCCGCATCACCGGGGTGCAGCCGCATCGGCTCGATCCCCATGAACTCGATCGCGTGACGTCCGCCCTGGCGACCGCCGTCCGGACCTTCGACGAGCTGGGCCGCGCCGAACCCGACCGCTCCACGCTCGACTTCCTGCTCACCACCGAATCCGTCGAACGACTGTTCTCCCACGGGGCGGCCGCACTGACCGACGCGGGATGTCCGGTTCTGCTCCCCCGCACCATCGCCGAGGTGCGGCCGGTACTCGGCATCCGGGCGACGCCGGTGGCGACCAGCACCGAACGCGCCGCCCAGGTCGGCGTGGCCGAAGTCGGTGAGTTCGAGTGGCGCCTGGCGCTCGGTGACGATCCCGCCGCACTCACGCTCTCCGATGCCGACCTGGCGGATCTGGCACGGCGGCACGGTGACCTGGTCCGCGTGCGTGGCGTGTGGGTTCGCGCGGAGGGCGCGGCCCTGTCCCGGGCCGCGGCATTCGTGCTGTCACAGCGCGCGCAGGCCGACTCCGACCATCCGTCGGATCTGGGTGAGCTCTTCAACCTGGTCGTCGACGAGGTCCCGGTTCCGGTCACCTCGATCAGCGGATTGTCGTGGCTCGACGACATCGCCGCGGGCGGCACCCTGCGTCCGGCACCACTGGCGGTGCCCGACACCCTGCAGGCCGAGTTGCGGCCCTATCAGCGGCGCGGGCTGGACTGGCTGGGATACCTTGCCGCACACCGGATCGGCGGCGTGCTCGCCGACGACATGGGGCTCGGCAAGACGATGCAGGTGATCGCCCTCCTCTGCCATGAACGCGCGGCGGACGAACCGCCGCCCGGCCCTACGCTGATCGTGTGCCCGATGTCGGTCGTCGGCAACTGGGAGCGTGAGATCGCCCGGTTCGCACCGGGTTTGCGTGTCGCCGTCCACCACGGCACCGACCGCGCGACCGGGACCACGTTCGGCTCGGTACACGAGGGCAACGACGTGGTGCTCACCACCTTTGCCACCGCGACCCGCGACCGCGACGTGCTCGGCGCCCATCGCTGGCATCGACTGGTGGTCGACGAGGCGCAACACATCAAGAACGTGGCGACCAAGGCCGCCAAGGCCATTCGCGGACTCCCGACCGATCATCGGATCGCACTCACCGGCACACCGGTGGAGAATCGCCTCGAAGATCTGCGCGCCGTCGTCGATCTGGTGAATCCGGGGATGCTGGGCTCGCCGTCGACGTTCCGTGCCCGGTTCGCCGAACCCATTGAACGCGAACGCGATCCCGACGCACTCCGCCGGCTGACCGGTCTCACGCGGCCGTTCATCCTGCGCAGGGAGAAGACTGATCCGGCGATCATCGGTGACCTGCCGGACAAGACCGACATCACGGTCCGCACCAATCTGACGGTCGAGCAGGCGGCACTGTACAAGGCGATCCTGGACGAACTGATGGAGGCACTCAAGGACAAACAGCAGCGCACCCTGCGCCGGCGGACCATCCTGGCCGCACTCACCCGACTCAAACAGATCTGCAACCATCCGGCGCATTACCTGGCCGACGGATCGTCGCTGCTGCGGCGCGGCAGGCACCGGTCCGGCAAGGTCGAATTGCTGATCGACACCCTGACGACCGCCGCCGCCGAGGGCGACCGCACACTGGTCTTCACCCAGTTCGCCGCATTCGGCGAGTTGCTCTCCGAGTGGCTGGGCGAAGCCTTGGACGCGCCGATTCCCCTGCTGCACGGCGGAATTCCGCGCCGCGAGCGCGACGAGCTGGTCACCGGGTTCCAGGCCGACAACGGTCCGGTCGCCATGATCGCGACCCTGAAGGCAGGTGGTACCGGGCTGAATCTGACTGCTGCGAATCGGGTGGTGCACATCGATCGGTGGTGGAATCCGGCCGTCGAGGACCAGGCCACCGACCGTGCCTACCGGATCGGGCAGCGCAAACATGTGCAGGTCCACAAATTCGTGTGCATCGGGACGCTGGAGGAGAAGATCGACGAGATGATCGCGGCGAAACGCGAACTGTCGAAGCTGACCGTGAGTCCCGGCGAGACGTGGCTGACCGAGTTGGGCGATGCCGAGTTGTTCGATCTGTTCCGCCTGCGTGCCGAGGCGGTGAGCGAATGAGTCGCCGCGGCTCGGGACGGACCGTCGCCACGCGGGGCTACGGGGTGACCCGCTGGGGACGGGCGTTCGTCGACGTCGTGGAGAGCCGCGACACCGGGTTGACCGACACCCGGCGGATCACTCAGGCGCGCCGCTACTTTCGTGATCAGCACGCCGAACGACTGCGCATCGAGGAGGCCTCGGTCACCGCATCGGTGCGCGGCAGTCAGCTCGACCCGTTCCAGGTGATCCTCACGTTCACGCCGGCCGATCCGGCGACCGTCGTCTCCTTGCTGCACGGTCGCGGCGCCATCGGCGACCTGATGGCCCTTGCCCGCGGCGAGCAACCGACCGTGCTCGGCGAGCTGATCCTGCCTGCGGAATCGACCGACGTGTCCGCCGACTGCTCATGCCCGGACGAATCACCGCGCTGCATTCACGTCCTGTGCGTCGCCTACGAGGTGGCCGCGGAGATCGACCGGACGGCAACGACGGCCCTCACCCTCGCGGGCACCGACGTGTCCCGCCTACTGGGCGCGGGCGACGACCGTTCCGGCGACACCGGTACGTCGGAGCGGCCACCGACAGTCGACTTCTACGGCACGAATGCCGTGCTGCCGCCGCTCCCCGGTCCACCGCGGATGAATCCGCTCATCGACCTCGACATCTCCGCGCTCCGAACCGCCCTGCGCGCCATGGGAATTCCCCCGGGCGACATCGGCGAAACGCTGGACCTCCTCGACGACCTGTACGTCCGACTGCGTGACTAGGTGATTCGGCTGCTACGAGATCGGCTGGTATCACGTCACGTGGATCAAGTCGAGGACCCGAGCAGCGCCACTGCCATCGGGCGGCGGTCGGCGATGCCACACTGTGAGCAACATGTCCGATGCGCTGCCGCGAATCAGGCTCGCATCGTCGTCGATACCGGGCCGGATATCCGGGCCGGTATCGGTCAGCCGCATCGTCCAGGCCGTGTCTCCGAGATCGGTGACAGCGATTCCCAGTGCGGCGCCGTGGAGTTCATGGGGCACCCCCAGTCCGAGTTCGAGGAAACGTGGCACAAAGAGGCCGAGCCATTCGTCGATCCCATCGGCGGCGAGCTCTCGTTCGATTGGCCGCTCGCGACCCGGCCGCGTCGCGGTGTCGAAATCGTAACGATGCATAGCGATTTCATGGGCCTGGCGTCGATACCAGAAGGCAACAGTGCGCTCCCCGACGAAGGTATCGGCAGGGGTATCGGGATTGTGCAGCCGCAATTCCGAGAGCAGACCATCGAGCGCGACCTGGTAACGCTGCGAAGGGCTCAGGCCATCCGGCTGCGACCGCTCCGGTGAAAGCCTGGATTTCTCCGATTGCGACACGTTGCCCGCAATCTTCCGCGTCGCCCACCGGTGAACACGGGTGAGGTGATCGAAGAGATCGGCGACTGTCCAGCCAGGACATGTTGGAACCGGGCGGTCGAGAAACTGCTCCTCGACCGAAGCAACCGCCGCACCCTCGACTTCAATGGCGCGCAACCAATCATGCGCCTCCACCGCAGACTCCTCCCGAGATCGGTTGCGCGGCTAGAAGTCCCAGTCTTCGTCCTCGGTGTTGACGGCCTTGCCGATGACGTAGGAGCTGCCGGAGCCGGAGAAGAAGTCGTGGTTCTCGTCGGCATTCGGCGACAGCGCGGACAGGATCGCCGGGTTCACGTCGGTCTCGTCGCGCGGGAACATCGCCTCGTAGCCGAGGTTCATCAGCGCCTTGTTCGCGTTGTAGCGCAGGAACTTCTTGACGTCCTCGGAGAGACCGACCTCGTCGTAGAGAGCCTCGGTGTAGTCGGACTCGTTGTCGTACAGCTCGAACAGCAGCTCGAAGGTGTAGTCCTTGAGTTCCTGGCGACGCTCCGGGGTCTGCACCTCGAGGCCGCGCTGGTACTTGTAGCCGATGTAGTAGCCGTGCACCGCCTCGTCACGGATGATCAGGCGGATCAGGTCGGCGGTGTTCGTCAGCTTGGCACGGCTGGACCAGTACATCGGCAGGTAGAAGCCGGAGTAGAACAGGAACGACTCCAGCAGCGTGGAAGCGACCTTGCGCTTCAGCGGGTCGTCGCCACGGTAGTAGTCCATGACGATCTGCGCCTTGCGCTGAAGTTGCTCGTTCTCCTCCGACCAGCGGAAGGCCTCGTCGATCTCCTTGGTGGAACACAGGGTCGAGAAGATCGAACTGTAGGACTTGGCGTGCACCGACTCCATGAACGCGATGTTGGTGAGCACCGCCTCCTCGTGCGGGGTCGTCGCATCCGGGATCAGCGACACCGCACCGACGGTCCCCTGGATGGTGTCGAGGAGCGTCAGGCCGGTGAAGACCCGCATCGTCAGCTGCTTCTCGTATTCGGTGAGCGTGCCCCACGACGGGATGTCGTTGGACACCGGCACCTTCTCCGGCAGCCAGAAGTTGCCGGTGAGGCGATCCCACACCTCGGCGTCCTTCTCGTCGGGCACGCGGTTCCAGTTGATCGCGGAGACGCGGCTCACGAGCTTGATCGGCGCGCCGTCGGCGGGGCTGTGGCTTTCGGTGGAGGTCATCGGATCATTCCCTTGAGAAGAGTCGAAAAATCTTGAGCGGCAGCGGGACTCACAGCATGCACGAGACGCAACCCTCCACTTCGGTGCCCTCGAGGGCCATCTGGCGCAGACGGATGTAGTACAACGTCTTGATGCCCTTGCGCCACGCGTAGATCTGCGCCTTGTTCACGTCGCGGGTGGTGGCGGTGTCCTTGAAGAACAGCGTCAGGCTCAGTCCCTGATCGACGTGCTGGGTCGCGGCCGCGTAGGTGTCGATGATCTTCTCGTACCCGATCTCGTACGCGTCCTGGTAGTAATCCAGGTTGTCGTTCGTCATGTACGGCGCCGGGTAGTAGACGCGACCGATCTTGCCTTCCTTGCGGATCTCGATCTTCGCGGCGACCGGGTGGATCGAACTCGTCGAGTGGTTGATGTAGCTGATCGAACCGGTCGGCGGGACCGCCTGCAGGTTCTGGTTGTAGATGCCGTCACGCTGCACGGCGGCTTTCAGCTCACGCCAGTCGTCCTGGGTCGGGATGTGAATACCGGCCTCGCCGAACAGATCCCGGACCTTCTGCGTCTCGGGCTCCCACACCTTCTCGGTGTACTTGTCGAAGAACTCACCGCTGGCGTACTTCGAATCCTCGAAGCCCGCGAACGCGGTTCCGCGCTCCTTGGCGATCCGGTTCGACGCCCGGATCGCGTGGTACAGCACGGTGTAGAAGTAGATGTTCGTGAAGTCGATGCCCTCGTCACTGCCGTAGTAGATCCGCTCACGGGCCAGGTAGCCGTGCAGGTTCATCTGGCCGAGGCCGATGGCATGGCCCTCGTTGTTGGCACGCCGGATCGACGGCACCGAGTCGATGGACGTCTGATCGGCGACGGCGGTCAGGCCGCGGATCGCGGTCTCGATGGTCTGCCCGATGTCCGGGGAATCCATCGTCTTCGCGATGTTCAGCGATCCGAGGTTGCACGAGATGTCCTTGCCCACCTCGGCGTAGGACAGATCGTCGTTGAACGTCGACGGCGTGGAGACCTGCAGGATCTCCGAGCACAGGTTGGAGTGCGTGATCTTGCCCGCGACCGGGTTGGCCCGGTTCACCGTGTCCTCGAACATGATGTACGGGTAACCCGACTCGAACTGCAGCTCGGCGAGGGTCTGGAAGAACTCGCGCGCCTTGATCTTGGTCTTGCGAATCCGCTTGTCCTCCACCATCTCGTGATACTTGTCGGTCACGTTGATGTCGGCGAAGGGCACCCCGTAGACGCGTTCCACGTCGTACGGGCTGAACAGGTACATGTCGTCGTTGGCCTTGGCCAGCTCGAAGGTGATGTCCGGGATCACCACACCGAGGCTCAGCGTCTTGATGCGGATCTTCTCGTCGGCATTCTCCCGCTTGGTGTCCAGGAAGCGGTAGATGTCCGGGTGATGCGCGTGCAGGTACACCGCACCGGCACCCTGCCGCGCGCCGAGCTGGTTGGCGTAGGAGAACGAATCCTCCAGCAGCTTCATGATCGGGATGACACCCGAGCTCTGGTTCTCGATCTTCTTGATCGGGGCGCCGTGCTCACGGATGTTGCTCAGCAGCAACGCGACTCCGCCGCCGCGCTTGGACAGCTGCAGGGCCGAGTTGATCGACCGGCCGATCGACTCCATGTTGTCCTCGATGCGCAGCAGGAAGCAGGACACCGGCTCACCGCGCTGCTTCTTGCCCGAGTTGAGGAAGGTCGGGGTGGCCGGCTGGAAACGGCCCTCGATGATCTCGTCCACCAGGTGCCGGGCCAGCGCGGTGTCACCGTCGGCGAGCGTGAGCGCCACCATGCACACACGATCCTCGAAGCGCTCGAGGAAACGCTTGCCGTCGAAGGTCTTCAGCGTGTAGCTGGTGTAGTACTTGAACGCGCCGAGGAAGGTCGGGAACCGGAACTTCTTCGAATAGGCATGGCCGAAAAGGAGTTTCACGAACTCGCGATCGTACTTCGCGAGGACCTCGGGCTCGTAGTAGTTCTCGTCGACGAGGTAGTCGAGCTTCTCGTCGAGGTCGTGGAAGAAGACCGTGTTCTGGTTGACATGCTGCAGGAAGTACTGATTCGCGGCCTCGCGATCCTTCTCGAACTGGATCTTGCCGTCCGCGTCGTACAGGTTGAGCATCGCGTTGAGCGCGTGATAGTCGAGCTCACCCGGCTCATGACCGGACGGACCGGGGTGCAGCCCGGACTGGCTGGCCGACGGGGACTCGGATACGGCAGCGGCGGTTGGCGACACTGTGAGCACTCCTGGAGCTAGAAGTTCGATATGGATGACGGTAGAAGACGGGTCCGACAGGATCGGAACGGCGGAACGAGCGGGCTCAGACGCGGGACGCGGTCAGGACGGCGCTCGACGGATCGGTGAACGCATCGCTGCGCGCGAATCCGGCGAGCCCATCACGAACGGACTCGACGTCGTGCTCGGTGCCCATCAGTTCGAAGCGATACAGATACGGCACCGAACACTTCCGGGAGATGATGTCGCCCGCGTAGCAGAACTCCTCACCGAAGTTCGTGTTGCCCGCTGCGATCACCGCCCGGATCAACGCCCGGTTGTGTGTGTTGTTCAGGAACTTGATGACCTGCTTCGGCACGTAACCGCCGGATTCCCCGGAGGCCTTGCCGCCCCCGTAGGTGGGACAGACCAGGACGTACGGTTCGTCGACGGTGAATCCGGCATCGGTCCGGTCGATGAGAGGGATGCGCACCGAGCGCAGGCCCAGCTTCTCGACGAAACGCCGGGTGTTCTCCGACACCGACGAGAAGTAGACGATGAGCGGACCGGCCGACCCGGCGTCGCGGTCCGCCCGGATCTCGGAGTCCACCGGCCCGCCGCTGTCAACACGCGGCCGATGCAATCCGGAGGCCATCGATCTCACCACCTGTCGCGATTAGCTGTACCGATTCAGTGCCTACTTGTTTCAGTGCCTACTTGTTCCAAGGCATTCGTGCCGCAGGTATTCCTGCGACGCGCCCCGGGCCGATCCGGCTTCCCCTTCGGATCGAGGCCCTCGGGCGAGCGCGATCAGGCCGCGGTGACGGCGAGAGACTTGATGCGGTCCGGACGGAAACCCGACCAGTGATCGTCACCGACGACCACGACGGGCGCCTGCAGGTAGCCGAGCGCCATGACGTAGTCACGGGCCTCGTCGTCCTGACTGATGTCGACGACGTCGTAGCTCAGGCCTTGCTTGTCGAGAGCCTTGTAGGTCGCGTTGCACTGCACACACGCGGGCTTGGTGTACACGGTGATGGCCATGGGGTGCTCCATTCGGGTTCTTCGGGACTACGCATTCTCTCGGCGACGAGAGGGGCCGACGGCTGGGGACGTCTGCGGGGTTTCTCTGCGGGGTTTCACGGGTGGTTCTGCGGGTCGGTCGCCGGCCCCGGAAGGCGCCGTGACCGGCCTTTTCCAACGTAAAGATTGTGATTCTGGTCACCGTCTTCGAGGCGTTCCCCGGTCGGCTGGGTGGCTGGCCGCGGTCGTCCTTGTTGGGTACCCAAACACTACACCTTGTGTCCGACAATTCTCGCCACCACTAGAACTTGTGAATAACATTCTTGAAACTCGCAGGTCGGACGAGTGCGCAATCGTAAAGTCGGGCGTGTCCGGCGTGTCGTCCACAGGGTTGTCCCCCACCTGTCCACAACATGTCCCACGGCAGTCCACAGACGGTCCGCCGCACGCCGCCGGCCGAGCCACACCCACGGCACGAAAAACGCCGCGGCGGGACCCTCGTCCCTCCGCGGCGTCCCATGCGCCCGGCGGCGTCAGGCCGGCACGGTCACCTCGTCGGCGAGCCGGCGCACGGCCGCCACGACCTGTTCGACGACCGCCGGATCGTCGGCGCCGGCGTCGCCCAGATCGGTCGTGCGGAGACCGACCTCGATGTCCTCGACGACCCGTCCGCCCGCGATGCCCACCGACTTGCGGGTGTCGGTGCGCGACCAGGTCCCGGCGTACCGGCCCAGCGATGCTCCGATCACGCCGACCGGCTTGCCGTTCACGGCGCCGCTGCCGTACGGCCGCGACAACCAGTCGATGGCGTTCTTCAGCACGGCCGGGATGGTGCCGTTGTATTCCGGGGTCACCAGGAGCACCGCGTCGGCGCGCTCCACCGGCTCACGGAGAGCCGCGACCTCGGGGGCGAGCGTCGCGCCCGGTTCCGTCGCCGGATCCTCGTCCTCGTTGTAGAAGGGCACCGCGCCCAGGTTCTCCACGATCCGCACGGTGACGCCCTCGGGCGCGTTCTCCGCAGCCACCCGCGCGAGTGCGCGATTGACGGATTCCTTCCGGAGACTGCCCACCAGTACTGCGATCTCCACATCTCGTTCGGCCATCGCCCACTCCTCTTTCTCGATCGGGACGGCGCTTCGCACCGCTATTTGCCTGAGTGCAGCAACCGGACTACGGTCCGAATAATTCCGTCCCTCGTCAAGAGTTAGGCTCATCACGTGTCGAACCCGGACAGCAACCACATCGGGCTGGAGCTGACCACCGGCACGCCTCCCGAACGCGCCGACGCCGCCCGCAACCGTCAGTTGCTGCTCGCCGCCGCCACGGAACTGATCGACACGCAGGGCGCCGCAGCCGTCAGCATGGAGGCGGTCGCCAAGGCGGCCGGAGTCGGCAAGGGCACCGTCTTCCGCCGCTTCGGCAGCCGCACCGGACTGATGATGGCTCTGCTCGACCACACCGAATCCGGCCTCCAGCAGCAGTACCTGTCCGGCCCGGCACCCATGGGTCCCGGTGCGCCGCCGCTCGACCGGCTGATCGCCTACGGTCGTGCCCGTATCAAGATGACCGTCGATCACCTGGAACTGCTCATCGAGGCCGTCGGCTCCGAGTTCATGGCACATCCCGCGGGTGCGGCCTCGTATCGGCACGTGCAATTCCTCTTGCGAGACATGGGTTTCGGGTCCGACCCGAAGGTGCTCGCCATCGCGGTCCACGCTCCGCTGAACGCCGGCCCCATCCAGTACCTTCTCGACGTCGAGGGCCTCGACACCGAGACCATTGCCGATCGCTGGGAGGACATGGTCCGCACGCTCGCCCGCGGACGCGGGTGACGGAGGCCGCTAACCGCCGTTCGGGGCGTTGCCCGGCGTGGCGACGGGGACACCGCGTTCGTCCGGCGCCATGCCGTCATGCGCCACCAGCGCCGCGGGCCGCGACAGCACGGGCCCCGCACCGAGCAGCGAGATGACCGACCACGGCGCACGAACCGGCTTGTCCCCCAGTCCGAGCACGGAGCCGGTGGCGGCGTCGGGGATGCCGAACCGGATGCCCGAATCGCTGATGTAGTAACGGGATTCGGCACGGGCGCTGTCCGGTTCCGCACCGGTCACCTGGATGTACTCCCCTGAGCCGGGAGGCAGGAACACCTGATCGAGACCCGGCCCGGAGCCGTCGGAGGTGGTCAACCGCACGGGCTTGGCGTCGTCGGCCAGCGGCAGGGTGCGGCCGACCAGCAGACCGGTGTCGGCGCGCGGGTCGTTCTCACCGCGTGACCAGGATTGGCAGATCGTCGACGCGGATGCGGTGTCGACGAGACGTGGTGCGCGCCGCGGGAATTCGCGGACAGGCAGTGCAACGCTGCTCGACGCGGCGGTGACCAGGCCGGGCGCGACCGACTGCACCGGCGCCGAACCGTCACGATCGGCCATGCGCAGGATCTCGGCCGTCGCCTCGGACACCTGCTGGACGCCGTCGCGCAGAACCACGTAGAAGTTCGTGCGATCGTCGATGCCGACGGTCTTGACCACGGATCCGACGACCACCCCGTCGGCCCGCAGGGCACCGGACCGGCCGGCGCCCTCGATACGGGGCACCGTGAGACGGTCGACCTCGGGGAACGTGTTGAGCAATCCGGTGCTCATGGCCCTCGGCGTCACGCCGTCCAGACCGAGTGCCCGCATCACCGGTTTGCTGTCGGTGTCGACCTCGGCGCGCACCGCCGTGCGCGCGCCGTCGCGCTCGACCTGATAGATCAGGAATGTCTTGTCGCCGTTGGCTACCAACAGGCCGGCGTCGTCGGACGCGGCGTCGGTCCGGTCACCTCCGGTCTGCAGGGGACCGCCGACGACGGTGAGCGCGATGGCCTCGCCGGAGACATCCGGGGACACCGTCGCCGAATCGCAGACCGTCCAGGCCGACCGGCCGCCGTGCGCCGGTTTGTTCAGCGAGACCGGCGCACCCGGGATGCCCAGGAGCGGCCCGCGCGGGTAGCCGGTCAGCTTGCCGTCGCTCACCGATTTCGGGCTCTCGTTGCTGCCGGTGATCAACCGCGCCGAGGCCAGGTTGAGCACCGGATGCAGGGTGCCGTCCACGAGTACATAGCTGCCGCCGCTGTCCTTGCTCGTGACGATCTTCGCGTCACCGACCGAGCCCTGCGGCTTGACGAGTCCCCACACGCCGCAGCCGCCCAGCAGGAGCAACCCGAGCAGCGTACCCACGAGGAGCGCCTGGAACTGCGATCGCATGGGATCGTGCAGCATGCGCACGTCCCGCCGGACCAGTGCGTGCTCGAGTCGACGCAGAAGGAAGCGGTACCCGTTGACCTGGGCCTTGGTGGTGAGCTGCCGGGCCACCTGTCCTCCCCTTCCGCGGTGTCCGTGCGAGGCGGTCCGCCAGATCGGCGCAACACCGGCCGATGGTCCCCCCCATCGGTATGGATCGCCTGGTCATCGACCGATAGACGCGTAGTAGCGTAACCGAATACATTGCCAGACGGATCGGCGGGTGTGGCGGCCGCCGGACGGGGTGACAAGGGGGAGGACATGGCGATCCGAACTGCGCCGATCCGTACCGACGGCCGGCCGTCGGCGCGTGGCGGGCAGAGCGGCATGGGGCCGGTGCCCACGACCGCGACGCCGTCCGCGGGAACGACGACCGACCGACTGCGGCGGGGTCTTCGCCTGCAGACGGTCGTCGTCATCGAGGTCATCCTGGCCCTCGGCATCGTCGTCTGGGCGCTCAGCGGCTCGACGATCGGCTGGATAGCGCTCGTGGTGGCAGCCGTGATCTCCCTGGCACTCCTACCGTTGCCCGGGAAACCGTCCCTCGTGGCATGGGCAGGCGAACGTCTCGGCTTCGGCTGGGCACGGTCGCGGCGCCGCTCGATCGACGTCGCACCCGCTCCCTTCGACATCCCGGTCGGCAACCAGACCAACGCCCACGCCTCCATGCGCACGGCCACGTCGACCGGACACGACACCATCGGCGCCCGCTGGGTCGGCGACACGTTGATCACGGTGCTGCGGGTCGCTCCGGCCGCGCCGTCGGCCACCTATCTGATGCCCGGCTCGTCGTCGGTCTCGGACCCGCACGGTCAGATCGTCCCGCTCGCAGCACTGGCCGAGTGCATCAACCCCTTCGACATCGCCCTCGACTCCATCGAGGTGATCAGCCACGGCATCCGCACCTGGGGCGCGGGTACCGTGGCGGCCTCCTACCACCGGACGCTGGGACCGCTGTCGGCGACGGCGCACCGCTCGGTTCTGGTGGTGCTCCGCCTCAATCCCCTCGACTGCGCGGACGCGGTGGCCCGGCGCGGCGGTGGGGCGGAGGGCGCTCTGCGAACCGCGACGATCACCACGCGGCGCGTGGCGAATCGGCTGTCCGAACACGGTTTACGTGTGTCGATCCTGAACGGCGCGGAGATCACCGCGGTCACCGCCCAGTTGGCCGAGGGCGCTCCCCTCGACGAGTTGGACGAGGCGTGGCAGTCGGTGGACATGCAGGCGTTGCGGTTCCGCAGTGCGGCGGTCGCACCGGAGGCCATCGGTCCGCTGCTCTCGTCGGTCTGGGTCAATCCGGCGCTGTCGACGACGGTCACCGTCCGGATGCGCCACGACGCCGAGGGTGAACTCGAGGTCGGCGCCATCGCGCGTTTCGCCGAGGTGCCGACTGCGGGACGGGCGATCGACGCGTGGCCGGACGCCCTCATCCCGCTGGACGGACATCATTTCGATGCACTCGGCGCGAGTCTGCCGATCGCGGTGTCGCCCAGGCTGACCCGATCACTGCCGGTGATTCGCGGCGCCGAGGCGCAGACCCTGCTGCACCGACTGGCATTGCCCGCGGGCGGCTGTGGGCAGCTCGTCGGCGCCGACCACACCGGTCGGGCCGTGGCGGTACCGCTGATCGGCCCGGACGTCGGTGAGATCGCCATCGCGGCAGGGCCGCAACTGGTTTCGCAGGTCATCCTGCGCGCGGTGGCGATTGGTGCGTCGGTGACCATTCACAGTGTGCGCCCCGTGCAGTGGAGTCATCTGGTCGCCGCCGTCGCCGACCCACGACAACTCGCGATGAGCGGAGATCGCGTCCCGCAGGCATCGGGGCACCGCGTCGCGGTCTTCGACGGGATGCGCGGCCCCGTACCCGATGCCGGCACCACGCACATCACCGTCCTCGCCCCGGGCGACCCGCGAGTCGCCGAACTGGTGCCGGATGCCTCGGTCATCCTCCGACAGAATTCCCGTACGCCCCAGAACTTCTCGGTCACCACACCGACCGATCGGGTTGCGGTCACCATGGTCGCCACCCCGGACGAATGGAACTTCATCGGCCGCTGAGCGATGAACCGCTGCCCGGCTCGCTCAGTCGTCGCCGAGCGGCACCCGTGCGCGGTAGAAGATCGCCCGCGAGGACGCGGCGTGGACCACCACGTCCGGGTCCGTGTCATCGATCCAGATCGCCTGTCCTGCAGCCACAGTCACCACGTCGCCGCCCACCGGACGCACCTCGAGGGTGCCCTGGAGTACCGCGAGGACCTGCGGGCCGGGCATGTCGAAGGAGATCGACGGCGGTTGCCGCAAACCCGTTCCGTCGAGTTCCACCCGCGACAACCGGAATTCCGGTGCGGGCGTCAGGTAGATGTGTTCGGCGCCGACCGTCCGTGCGGGCGGGGTCAGATCGGCGACACTGACCGGCGAGAAGTCCAAGACCCGAAGCAGTTCGGGGACGTCGATGTGTTTCGGCGTGAGTCCGCCGCGGAGCACGTTGTCGGAGTTCGCCATGATCTCCACACCGGTGCCCTGGAGGTAGGCGTGCAGGTTGCCCGCCGGCAGGTAGAGCCCCTCTCCCGGCGCGAGCCGGATGCGGTTCAGCAGCAGGGAGGCCAGCACACCGGGATCGCGCGGATACACCTCGCCGAGTTCCAGTACCGTACGCATCTCCGCACCGAACCGGGTGTCGCCGCCACCCAGCACGGCGACGGCCCCGGCCAGCACCGCGGGCACCAGCGTTGCGATCATCGAGTCGGGCAGCGTCAGCCAGGTGGTGAACAATGCGCGCAGACCTTCGGAATCCGGTTGTCCGGCAAGCATTCCGAGATAGGGGTCGAGCTCACTCACCTGTAGTTCGCGGAGCAACTCGACTGTCTCGGCGGGCTCACGGAATCCGGCGAGCGCTTCGAAGTCGGTGATGGCGACGATCAGTTCGGGCTTGTGCCACGGATCCCGGTAGTTACGGTTCGGCGCGTCCATGCCCAGCCCGAGCCGGTTCTCGCGTTCGAAGCCCTGTCTCGCCTGCTCGGCGCTCGGATGTGCCTGCAGGGACAGAGCTTCCTCGGCGGCGAGCACTTTCAACAGGAAGGGCAACCGTCCGTCGAAGAGTTCCGCGGTGGCCTCGCCCAGTGTGTCCGTGCGGTCCCGGTCGATGGCGGTCAGCAGGTCGACGTCGGGCGTGCCGTCGGCGCGCATGCAGACGGCCGGTCCCGCCGGGTGGGCACCGAACCACAGTTCGGCCTCCGGATGCGGCGACGGAACCGGTTTGCCGCGCATCGACGCGATCGCCGTGCGAGAACCCCAGGCATACGGGCGTACCACGCCCTCGAGCAGACGCATCGTCAGGCCGCCCTGATCAGCCGCAGGTACACCGCGGCCATCTCGATCCGCAGGGACAGCAACAGCAGCGAGCGCAGGTCCGCGGGCGCATCGGAGACCAACTCCCCGCCCCCCATCGAACGATCCACCGGTACAACCGTTTCCGCACCCTCGGAGGTCGACAGGTCGTCACCGACGAGGACGTCGAGGTCGACGAAGCCCTCCAGGCGCCGGCGGACGGCCCACTCGCGGCCTGCCGTGGTGATCGTCAGAACCCGCGGCGGATTCACCGGAGCGGGACCGTCGAACTCGGGGTCGTAGAACAGCGAGTCCGTCGGCGACGCCCCGCTGCGCTCCGACCAGAGGCGCATCAGGCGCGGTACATCGGCGAACTCGGCGGCGGCACCGACCACCCCCGCCACCCCGATCATCACGCGGGATGCGTGGTCGGCGATCACGGCCGCGGCCGCCGTGTCCCCCACCCAGACGGCCGACCGGTCGTCCAGCCGGGCCGCGAGCGACTTCGCACGATTGTGAAAGCTTTCGTTCGCCGGATGATCGGTGGACGCCTCCTCGTCGAGGGCGTCCGCGAGTCCGGCGAGCGCGGGCGCCTGCCCGGTGAACCGCACCTGGGTGAGCGCGACGAAGACGGCCAGCAGTGCCGCGGCGATCCCGATGAACCGGAATCGGGGATCCACCGGGACCCGCGGGGACAGATCGATGCCGCTGCCGGCCAGAGCCTCCCGCAGCGGCCCCTCGACCGGCGCGAGGACGACGACTTCGGCCCGGCGACGCAGTGAACGCGCGGCCGCATCGGCGAGAGCGATGTCGCCGGCATCGTCGCCGGCCACCACCACGACGTCGAGCGGCCCGATCCAGCCGGGCAGCGCGGGGCCGACGACGATCGGCACGTCGATCCGGGAGCCGATGGCAGCGACGATCAGGTGAGCGGCGCGCAACGCCGGGCCGACGGTCCCGCACACGATCACGACACTGCGCGGGCGCAGCTGCGACAGGGGTTCGAGGACGCCCTCCCGCTCCGCCTCGGCGATCGCACGGACCTGGGCTCCGGCGAGGGCGACGGACGGCAACAGGCCGTCGACGTCGGCCATCATCAACTCCTCGACGTTGTCAAGGTCGGGAGCACCGGTTCTCATGCCATCCAGACTAGTGCCTGACGCCCGGACGATTCCGTCCCCGGTCGATCCCGCCGGGACCTCAGTCGATCGGATCGGGCAGCACCCGCAGATGGCCGCGCCGGCCCGGACGCGGGGTGGCCGAACGCTGACCCGGGGTGCGCGCAGTCCCCTGCTGTCCCGCGGAACCGGCGCGTGGCGTGAATCGTGGGGCATCGTCCGCGGATCGGCGCGGTTCACCCGACTGACCTGCGACGCGGCCGCCGCGCTGTCGTCCCGCCGGGGTGTCCTCGAGGCCGTCGAAGGCATCGGCCCAGCGATCACCGGACGGAACGTGTGCGCCGCCGCTCGCTTCCCGGACGGCCTCGGCGAGAGCGGTCAGCTCGTAGTCCTCGGCGACCGGTGCCGAGAATCCGCGTTCGCTGCGCAGCATCTCCCAGCCGCGCGGCACCGTGATACGACGTGCGTGATCGTCGCAGAGGTCCCAGGAATGGGGCTCGTCGGTGCTCGCCAGCGGCCCGATGACCGCCGTGGATTCGGCATAAACGAAGGTCAGGGTAGCCACCGCGGGACGGGCGCAGCCGGGTCGGCAGCACTGTCGGGGAAGCTTCACGTCATCGAGATTATCCCTCCGCGCGCCGGGAACGGCCGACGACACGCGCTCGGGCCCCACAAACAGGCGTGACCGCGCGCCAGGGCGGACCGTCGACGGCCCCGGCCGGTCGGGACATACACTCTCGTCATGCGTTTCGATCCACCCGTGCGGGGACGTGGCCGGGGTGACCAGTCCCGTCGCCGCAGTGAGACGGCACACACGCCGGGTGCGCGGGTGCGCCGCGGCCGCGTCCGGGATCGTCGAGGGCGGGGACTGAGGGCGCCGCTGCTGCCCCAATTCGTGCCCGCATTCACCAGTCGATCGGACGACTTCGACGCGGTGGTCCTCGACGCGTTCAGCGAGATCGACACACGCTGGCACGAGCAACTGACCGGACTCGACATCGCGGTTGACGACATCCCGCGCATGCTCCCCCGGGACCCCGACTCCATCCAGTGGCCCGACGAGGTGACCGCCGACGGGGCCGTCCCCTTGGCGCGGCTGATCCCGGCGGGCATCGATGTGCACGGACGACCGTCGCGGGCGCAGATCATCCTGTTCCGGCGGCCATTGGAGATTCGGGCCAAACGCGGCGCCGACCTTCTCGAGCTCGTGCACGAGGTGCTGGTACAGCAGGTGGCGACACATCTCGGCGTCGACGAGGACACGATCGACGAGGGACCGGACTAAACCGGTACGACCGCACCAAAACGCTGTCGCGGCGACTCCCGGATTCGGGAACCGCCGCGACAGCGTTCGGTGTGTGGGCCTACGGCCGATTCACTTGCGACTCAGACGATGCCGCGCTTGAGGCGACGACGCTCCCGCTCGGAGAGTCCGCCCCAGATACCGAAACGCTCATCGTTGTGGAGCGCGTACTCGAGGCATTCCGCCTTCACCTCGCACCCCTGGCAGATCCGCTTGGCCTCACGGGTCGAACCGCCCTTCTCCGGGAAGAAGGCCTCGGGATCGGTCTGCGCGCAGAGCGCACGATCCTGCCACTGCTCCTCGATGGTCTCGAAGAGGCCGTCGAAGTCGTTGGGCACCAACGACAGATGTCGCTGCTGCCCCCACGGGGAATTGTCCGCGGGCACCGATTGCACGCGCCCCTGCTCGGCAGAATCGCCCAGCAGGACCGAATCACCCGGCAGCCCAAAGCGATTCACACCGAAGAGCGGTCCGCCGTCAGCACCCGACAGTCCGGGACGGGCCGGTTCCGGCTGCTGCGGCATAAAAGAGTCGGGACTCGAATAGCTGTCTGTCTCAAGGGGATTGCCGATCGGTTCGTCGAAAGCCATCGTCGGCGCCTCCTAGCTTGGAAAGAATACTGTCAGTTCCGGTCATCCGGTGGACGTGACCGAAGCCATGCCACCAACGTTGCACGATCGATCTCATGGCGTGCCGGGCGTTCCACCCTCCGGGTTATTCGAACAAGTGATCGAAACGCTTGCGCTCCATCGGTTCTCGATCTCAAACTCGGAATGACACTGATGTGATTACACACGGTCGGCAGGAGCAGGTCAAGTTAAAGAGAAAGATTCCTTAATACCATCGACGACCGACTACACCCGGTCCCGACACGTCGGCGCGTCGCCAAAACGACGAATCTCACAGTCACGCCCCTCCCCCCGGCCGCCGCCCACAATCGATCGGCGACCGTGGCCCATCGTAGCGAATCGTCGCGCACCGACGCAGCGCCGCAGGCAGGAGGACTGCCGCGCGGGTCCGGTTCTCCGGGGCACTACAGTGAGCGGTGTGAAAGTGACGGTTCTCGTCGGTGGCGTCGGTGGCGCCCGATTCCTGTCCGGTGTCCGAGAGTTGCTCGGCCACACGCCCTTTCCCGCGTCCACGGATGACTCCGAACCGGCTGCGGCGATTACTCCGAATGAACGACATGAGATCACCGCGATCGTCAATGTCGGCGACGACGCGTGGATGCACGGCGTCCGGATCTGCCCCGACCTCGACACCTGCATGTACACGCTGGGCGGCGGCATCGACACCGAGCGCGGGTGGGGACGGGTCGGCGAGACCTGGCACGCCAAGGAGGAACTGGCCGCCTACGGCGCCGACCCCGACTGGTTCGGGCTGGGCGATCGCGATCTCGCCACCCACCTGATCCGCACCCAGATGCTCGACGCGGGATATCGGCTCTCCGACGTCACCGCGGCACTGTGCCGGCGGTGGCAGCCCGGCGTCCGGCTGCTACCGGCGACCGACGACCGGCATGAGACACATGTGGTGGTCGCGAAACCCGATGGCGCCGAGGACGAGCGGATCGCCATTCACTTCCAGGAGTGGTGGGTGCGTCATCGCGCGAAGATCCCGACCTTCGGCTTCGCGCAGGTCGGCTCCGACGACACGAAGGCCGCACCCGGCGTCCTCGAGGCCATCGCCGAGGCCGACATCGTGGTGCTGGCGCCGAGCAACCCGGTGGTCAGCATCGGTGCGGTGATCAGCGTCCCGGGCATCCGTGCGGCCCTGCGCACCACCGACGCACCGGTCGTCGGCATCTCCCCGGTCATCGACAACCGGCCGTTGCGGGGCATGGCCGACGAATGCCTGGACGTCATCGGCGTGGAGACGTCGGCGGAGGCCATCGCCGCACATTTCGGTGCCCGCAGCGGGAACGGCATCCTCGACGGGTGGCTCATCGCCGAGGGCGATCACGCGGAGGTCGAGGGCATCGCGATCGGCGAGGCACCATTGCTCATGTCCGATCCGTCCACGACCGCGCAGATGATGCGCGACGCCTGTGCGCTCGTCGGTGTTACCGTGCCGGAGTCCGCCTCGTGACCCGGCCCGATCATCGTGCCCCGGACGGCCTGGAGATCCGCCCGGTCACCGGACTCGGCGAATTCGGCCCCGACAGCGACATCGCCGCCGAGCTGCTCGCGGCGGCGCCGTGGCTCACCGACGGTGACGTGGTGGTGGTGACGAGCAAGATCTTCTCCAAGACCGAGGGCCGCATGGTGGCCGCGCCCACTGATCCCGACGAGCGGGACGCGTTGCGCCGCAAGCTCATCGACGATGAGTCCGTCCGGGTGCTCGCGCGGAAGAACCGGACCCTGATCACCGAGAACCGCAACGGTCTGGTGCAGGCCGCGGCCGGTGTGGACGGATCGAATGTGGCCACCGACGAACTCGCGCTCCTCCCCCTCGACCCGGATGCCAGTGCGGCGGGACTCCGGACACGTATCGCCGAACTCTCCGGACGCGACGTCGCCGTGGTGGTCACCGACACCATGGGCCGAGCGTGGCGCAACGGACAGGTCGACGTCGCGATCGGATCGTCGGGCATCGCGGTCTCCCACGCCTATGACGGCAGTACCGACGGCTACGGCAATCCCCTCGTCGTCACCGACATCGCGGTGGCCGACGAGGTCGCCGCCGCCGCGGATCTGGTGAAGGGCAAGCTTTCCGGTGTGCCGATCGCCGTGGTGCGCGGACTCAGCCCGGTCGACGACGGATCGTCGGCGGCCGACCTGGTGCGTGCGGCCGAGGAGGACCTGTTCCGGCTCGGCACCGCCGAATCCATCGACCAGGGACGACGCGAGGCACTGCTCACACGCCGGTCGGTCCGTGCGTTCGAGCCCGGCGGCGTCGATGCCGGAGTGATGGCGGAGGCCTTCGCCGATGCGCTCACCGCGCCCGCACCGCATCACACCCACCCCGTGCGATTCGTGTGGGTGCGGTCGGCCGAACGCAGGCAGCGACTCCTCGACGCCATGACCGAGGCCTGGCGCCGTGACCTGACCGCCGACGACAAGACCGAGGAGTCGATCGCCAGACGACTGCGCCGGGGCCGAATCCTGTACGACGCACCGGAACTGGTGATCCCGTTCCTGGTGCCCGAGGGCGCTCACGACTATCCCGACGACCGGCGCAACGCGGCCGAACACACCATGTTCACGGTGGCCGCGGGCGGCGCAGTGAACTCCTTCCTGGTGGCGCTGTCGGTTCGCGAGATCGGTAGCTGCTGGATCGGGTCGACGATCTTCGCACCCGAGGTGGTGCGCGAGGTCCTCGAACTCGATGACCGATGGGAACCGCTGGGCGCCATCGCGGTCGGACATCCGGCCGAGCCCGCAGGGCTCCGCCCACCCGCCGACACCGAGGGATTGGTCGTGGAACGATGACCGGTGCGAGCCTGCACGCCTCGGCCCGCACGTCCCTGGGCGGATGGACCCCGCCCGATGCGGATCAGGATTCCCTGCGGCACACCTATCTGGCCTTCCTCGACGCGGCTCCCGATGCCTGCCTGCGACGCAGCGAGCCCGGTCACCTGACCGCATCGGTGATCGTCTTCGACGCCGGCCTGCGCCATGTCCTGCTGACACTGCATCCCCGTGTGGGCAAATGGATTCAGCTCGGCGGACACTGCGAGGAATCGGACGCGACCCTGCTCGATGCCGCGGACCGCGAAGCCCGTGAGGAGTCGGGCAACACCACCCTGCGGCTGACGGCCGAGCCGGTCCATCTCCACACGCATCCGATCACCTGCTCGCTGGGCGTGCCCACCCGACATCTCGACGTGCGGTACGCCGCGGTGGCCGCGGACCCGGGCGACGGCGGCCTGCCACCGATCGTGCGCAGCGATGAATCCACCGATCTCGCCTGGTGGCCCGTCGATGCCCTGCCGGGCAACACCGACCTCGACCACATCCCCACTCTGATCGAACTGGGGAGCAGCGCGCTCACCGAATGCGGACTCGCTCACCCGGCCGGGTGAGCATTCACGAAGTGAGTGAGCGTCAGACGCGGATGCCCTTGCCGACGGTGACGACGCCGCCCGCGCTGATGGAGAATCGTTCGCGGTCGGCCTCGACATCCACGCCGAGGTGATGCCCCGGCTCGACGACGACGTTCTTGTCGAGGATCGCTCGGCGCACGACCGCGCCCTTGCCGATCCGGGCGCCGGGCATCACCACGCTGCCCTCGACGATGGCGCCGTCCTCGACGACCACATTCGACGACAGCACCGAATCCCGCACCGTCGCAGCCGATATGATGCATCCCGCGCCGACGACCGAATCCTGCGCGAGACCGCCCTGCACGAATTTCGCGGGCGGCAGATTCATCGTCTCACCGCGGATGGGCCAGCGGCGGTTGTAGAGGTTGAAGATCGGATGGACCGACACCAGGTCCATATGCGCGTCATAGAAGGCGTCGAGTGTTCCGACATCGCGCCAGTAGCCCTTGTCGCGTTCGGTGGCACCGGGCACGTCGTTGTCCTTGAAGTCGTAGACGTAGGCCGTGCCCTTGTCGACGAAGGCCGGGATGATGTCGCCGCCCATGTCGTGATCGGAGTCGGAATCCTCGGCATCGGCGCGGATCGCGTCGACCAGCGCCGCGGTGGTGAAGACATAGTTGCCCATCGAGGCGAACGTGACGTCCGGATCGTCGGGGGTGCCGGGCGGATCGCTCGGCTTCTCGAGGAAACGGGTGATCTTGCCGTCGGAGTCGGCGTCGATGCAGCCGAAGGCGGTCGCCTCCGCGCGTGGCACCCGGATGCCCGCGACGGTCACGTCGGCACCCGACGCGATATGCGCCTCGACCATCTGCGACGGGTCCATGCGGTAGACGTGATCGGCGCCGAAGACCACGATGTATTCCGGTTCCTCGTCGGTGATGAGGTTCATCGACTGGAAGATGGCATCGGCACTGCCCGTGTACCACCGCGGACCGAGGCGTTGCTGCGCAGGCACCGGGGTGATGTACTCGCCGTGAAAGCCCGACGACCACCAGGTCTGCGAGATGTGGCGGTCGAGCGAATGCGATTTGTACTGTGTCAGCACGCAGATTCGCTCGTAGCCGGCGTTCACGAGGTTCGAGAGCACGAAGTCGATGAGGCGGTACGACCCGCCGAACGGCACCGCCGGCTTGGCGCGGTCCATCGTCAAGGGATACAGGCGTTTGCCCTCCCCGCCCGCGAGGACGATCCCGAGCACATGCGGCTGTGATCTCACAATCACCAACTTAACCGGCTTCCCACGACGTGGCCACGTGAATGCCCTCAGCGATGGCGAACACCCGCCGTTGGCGTTAGGTTCGTGCCCATGAGGGTGGCGATGATGACCCGGGAATACCCGCCCGAGGTGTATGGCGGCGCCGGGGTGCACGTCACCGAACTCGTGCGTCATCTTCGCGCGCTGATCGACGTGGACGTCCATTGCATGGGCACCGAACGTGACACCGCCGTTGTGCATCAACCCGATCCGGCGCTCGCCGAGGCGAACCCGGCGATCCGTACGTTGTCGGCCGACCTCCGGATGGCGGTGGCCGCCGAGAAAGCGGACCTGGCGCACTCGCACACCTGGTACACCGGGCTCGCCGGCCATGTCGCCGCGCAGATGTGGGGCGTGCCCCATGTGCTGACCGCGCATTCACTGGAACCGATGCGGCCCTGGAAGGCCGAGCAGCTCGGTGGCGGTTATCGGGTGTCGAGCTGGGTGGAACGCAACGCGGTGGAGCATGCCGACGCGGTGATCGCGGTCAGTTCCGGAATGCGGAACGACGTCTGCGACACCTACCCGCGCGTCGATCCCGATCGAGTTCACGTGGTACGCAACGGTATCGACACGTCGATCTGGTCACCGGTCGACGACCCGTTCGGCCCGGGCTCGGCGCTCGACGCACTCGGTGTGAACCCCGACCGGCCGATCGTCGCGTTCGTCGGCCGCATCACCCGCCAGAAAGGTGTGGCCCACCTGGTGGCGGCCGCTCACCGGTTCGATCCGGACATCCAGCTCGTACTCTGTGCCGGCGCACCCGACACCCCGGAGATCGGCGCGGAGATCGAGGCCGCGGTGGCCGCCCTCTCCGCACAGCGATCCGGGGTGCACTGGATACGGGAGATGCTGCCGCAACTCCGAATCCGGGAGATCCTGACCGCGGCAACGGTTTTCATATGTCCGTCGGTGTACGAACCACTGGGCATCGTGAACCTGGAGGCAATGGCCTGCGGGACGGCCGTGGTGGCGTCGGAGGTCGGCGGCATCCCGGAGGTGGTGCGCGACAACGTGACCGGCCGTCTGGTCCCCTACGATCCGGCCGATCCGCAGGCCTTCGAGGCCGGACTGGCCGAGGCGGTGAACACCGTCGTCGGGGACCCGACGGAGGCCGCGGCCATGGGGACGGCGGGCCGGGAACGCGCGCAGACCTCGTTCTCGTGGGCGACCATCGCGGAGCAGACCGTCGACGTCTACCGTGCCGCGCTGGGCTAGACCGACCGCTGGGTTAGGCCGACCGCTGGGTTAGGCCGACGGCGCGAAGGTGCTGATCGTGACGGAGGACGTCACGTCGATCGGCGTGGGCAGGCTCTGTGCCCGTTCGGCGATGTCGGCGGCATCGTGATGGAACGCCGACGGCCCCATCGAGACGAGATCGGCGATCGCCTCGGCGGAGAGCTTCGTCCGACGGCTCACCGATTGTTCGCCCACGAGATCGAATTCCGGGCTCAGCGTCTCCCGGAGCCGGTCCTCCTTGTCGGAACCGACCGCCAGCATGTCCATGGGGCCGACGATCTCACCGAGGTGATCGGGGTTCGGGGTCACCACGACGAGGATTCCCTCAGGATGCAGGACACGCGCGAACTCCGTGGCGTTGCGCGGCGAGAAGATCGACAGCACCGCGCCCACCGAACCCGTGGCGATGGGCAGGGGACGCCAGACGTCGGCGGCCAGGGCAACCGCACGCGGATGTGCCCGTGCCACCGCTCGCGCGCAGTACTTCGACAGGTCGAGGCCGACTCCCCGCACATCATCACGCCGATCGAGGACACGGCCCAGATAATGACCGGTGCCCGCCCCGGCATCGAGGACTATGCGGGGAACATCGGCGGTCGCGACATGCTCGACGACCCGATCCGCCACGATGTCGGCGACCGCGTCGAACACCCCGGAATCGTGAACCCGCGCACGTGCCGCGACCATCGGAGCGGTGTCCGAACGATGAGCTACCGACCGACCGTCGGAAAGTGTCACGTACCCCTGCCGGGCTATGTCGAAACGGTGTGCCGCAGCGCAGGTGAGCGACCGATCATCGGCGGTGACATGCAATGCCGCATCGGCCGCGTCGACCCCGCAGACCGGGCAGCTGAGCACGGATTCGACGGCGCGTAGCCGTCCGGGCGCTGGCGTCAGCCGGCGACTCCGCGCAGTTCTTCGCCGAGCGCGGCGGCCTCATCGGCAGTCAACTCGACGACGAGCCTGCCTCCGCCTTCGATCGGAATCCGGACAACGATCCCACGTCCCTCCTTGGCCGCTTCGAGGGGGCCGTCCCCAGTACGTGGCTTCATTGCCGCCATTCTCGAACTCCCTTCCGCGCATTTGCCGCGTGATGTGCACATACACGCACCCGGGCATCGGTCGGAAATGCACAGGCGCCATGGCAATGATACGTGGTCATGGCGCCGACGCCGCCCTCAGCCACGGATTCTGACATCAACTGACGCCATCCGAACGACCCCGCGGGTCAGCGGACGACCGGACCGGCGCCCGGCGCATCCCCGCGTGCCGCCTCGTCCTCGATGCCGGCCCGCGCCTCGAGCCGGGCGAGCGTGCCGCGCAGCTCATCGAGCTCCCGGGCCGCTTTCTCCATGGCCCAGTCCACCTCGCTCGGCGAATAGCCGCGGAAGGTCTGGGCGAACACGACGCCACGCAGGTCGTCGCCGGTGACGCCGGCCCGCGGCAGATGCGTGAGCGTCGTCCCCGGCTCCGGCGCGGGCAGGTCCTCCCCGCGCCCGAACGCGAACCAGACCACCGCGAAGACCGCCGCCACCACGACGGCCATGATCAGCAAATACAGCAGGATCGTCTGCATGAACCCATAGTGGCAGACGCGACCGGGCGGCCGTCCGCGGCGTCAGGACGCCATTTCGGTGTCGCCGGCGGCCTCCCGGATGGTGTTCATCGGTGGCCGGTCGACGAGATACACCTCGGTGGTGTGCGGGGTGAAGGAGCCGTCGGCCTCGGCGGTGAACTGGGTCAGGCCCGCACCCGAGTCGTCGATGCCGCAGCGCCGCATCAGGGTGCCGACGATCTGCCTGCTCATCACACCCAGTTCGATCAGCGGACGGTTGCGATGGGTGCGCACACCGAGGTTGACCTGACCGATGCCGTCGAGACCATACCGGTCGAAGGTGTCGATGAGCAGTCCGATCTCGACGCCGTAGCCGGGTGCGAAGGGGACCGACGACAGCAGCTCGCGCGTACCCGCGTATTCGCCGCCCAGCGGCTGCAGCACACCGGTCAGATCCGGGCGCTGCGACGCCAGCAACGGACGCGCCACCAGCTCGGTCACGCGGCCGCCGCCGTTGCTGTCCTGCGTCCCACCGGTCCGCAGCGGACGGCGGTAATACCCCTTCACCAGCTGAATCCGCGGGTCGATGAGGAGCGGGCCCAGCATCTTCGGGACGAACATCGGGTCCGGGTCGATGAGATCGGAATCGACGAAGGCGATGATGTCGCCGGTGGTCGCGGCGATGGAACGCCAGAGGACCTCACCCTTTCCGGGGACCGGCGCCAGGTCCGGCACGGCGTCCTCACGGCTCACCACCCGCGCCCCCGCCGCGCGCGCCCGTTCCGCTGTCGCATCGGTGGATCCGGAGTCCAGGACGATGAGTTCGTCGACGAGGGTTCCGTACAGCGGCATGATCGACGCGATCACGTCGGCGACCGTGTCCTCCTCGTTGAGGGCGGGCAGAACGACCGAGACGGTGCGTCCGTCCTTCATCTCGACGAGTTCGTCGATGCTCCATTCGGGCCGCTCCCAGGTGTTGGTGACGGCCCAGCGCGCCCGGACGTGGTCGGCGGTCTCCGCGGATTCCGCGGACCATACGGCATGCGGACGGGTGCGGCCGGTGGCGACCGTGGCGCGCCGGGCACCCCGTCGTGTCTGTTCGGTCATGCGAGTCCCCTGACTGTTCGTACGGGCGGACGAGTCCCGGCTATTGCCGCGACCATGTCGACTACGCGACGGGTGGCGGCCACCTCGTGCACCCGGAAGATCCGGGCTCCCGCAGCGGCGGACAATGCCGTCGCGGCGAGGGTGCCCTCCAGCCGTTCGTCGAGTTCGACACCCAGAGTCTCCCCTATGAAGTCCTTGTTGCTCAGTGCCATCAGCACCGGCCAGCCGGTATTAACGAGATCGTTCACGCGGCGTAACAAGGCGAGCCCGTGGTGGGTGTTTTTCCCGAAATCGTGGGTGGGATCGATGACGATCGAGTCCGCCGCGACCCCCGCGTCGCGGGCTCTGCCGGCCGCCGCGGTCACGTCCGCGATCACGTCGGCGACGACGTCCCGATAGGCCACCCGATGTGGACGGGTACGGACCGTCGCGCCCCCGGTGTGCGAGCAGACGATGCCGGCGCGCCGCTGCGCGGCCACCGCCACCAGTTCCGGGTCGTAGCCCGCCCAGGTGTCGTTGATCAGGTCCGCGCCTGCCCCCACGGCCCGGTCCGCGACCTCGGCTCGCCAGGTGTCGACGCTGATCAGCACATCCGGGTGGCGTTCGCGGATCCATTCGATCATCGGGATCACCCGGTCGATCTCGGTGGCCGCATCGACGTCGTCACCGGGCCCGGCCTTGACGCCGCCGATGTCGATGATGTCGGCCCCCTCTGCGACCACCTGCGTCACGCGTGCCTGGGCCGCCTCGTCGGCGAAGCTGGCCCCGCGATCGTAGAAGGAATCCGGCGTCCGGTTGACGATCGCCATGACCAGCGCGCGGTCGGTGGCTACGGATTTCCCGCAGAGCGTGTCCTCTGCGCAGGGTGTCGGCAACACGCCCACCAGCTTAGAGGTCAGCTCTTCGGTGCCCGCCCGTTCGCGACCTCGTCGACGTAGTCGGCGACGGACCGGCCGTCGCCCGCGCGCACGAAGCCCTCCCCGCGGCTGACCAGAATGTAGATCGGGTCCTCGCCGGTCTCCTCATATCCCTGCTCGCGCAGTTCCACCTTGCGGTTCTTGAAGGTCGAGGTGTGCTCGAGTTCCGGGACGATCCGTACGAACATCGGCACCGCGTATGCGGGCAGGCGTTCGAAGAGATGCTCGGCGAGCGCCTTGCCGTCGAGTTCCCCGTTCGAGGACTTCACCGCCCCCATGCCCGCACGCCCGTCGGTCTTGGGGATCGCGACACCGTAGGCCACCGACTGGTCCACCCCGTCGAAGGAGTCGAGCGCCGCCTCCACCTCGGTGGTGGCCACGTTCTCGCCCTTCCAGCGGAAGGTGTCGCCCAGTCGGTCGACGAAGGCGATATGCGAAAAGCCTTGGTCCCGAACGAGATCCCCGGAGTTGAAGTAGGCGTCACCGGATTTGAACGCGTCCCGGATGACCTTCTTCTCGGTGGCCTCGGAGTCGGTGTAGCCGTCGAGCGGGACCCGTTCGCTGATCTCCGCGATCAGGAGGCCGGTGCCGCCCTTCGGCACGGCGGTCAGTCGTCCGTCGGCGTTGCGCTTGGGGCCGCCGTCCTCGTCGTACTCGACGATCTTGTAGGGCAGCGGGCAGAAACCGGCGGTGCGATCCACGCTGAACGCGTTGACGAAGGCGAGATTCAGTTCGCTGGCTCCGTAGAACTCGACGATCCGCTCGATGCCGAATCGCTCCGCGAACTCGTCCCAGATCTCCGGGCGCATGCCGTTGCCGATGATGACCCGCACCGCATGCTGCCGGTCGGTCGGCTTCTCGGGCTGTGCGAGCAGGTAGCGGCAGAGTTCGCCGATGTAGCAGAAGGCGGTGGCGCGGTTCAGGATCACGTCGTCCCAGAACTTGGACGCCGAGAACGATTCACCGATCGCGAAGCAGGCGCCCGCGGCCAGCACCGAGGCGAGAGCCACCGACAGCGCGTTGTTGTGATACAGCGGCAGCGGCACATACATGGTGTCGGTGTGCCGGAGCCGCACCGCGAGCCCACCGATGCCGGACAGGCTGGCCAGCCAGCGATTGTGGCTCATGACGCTGGCCTTCGGCAGGCCGGTGGTGCCCGAGGTGAAGATGTAGAACGCCGCGGTCGACGCGGGCAGTGTGGCGGTCACCGCCGGATCGTCCTCGGCACGCCCCGCGGCGGCCTCGTCGAGCGCGGTGAAGTCGTAGACGTGCTCCGGAAGAACCTCGGTGGGGATGGACTCGAACGCCTCGGCGCAGGACGGATCGTGGACGAGCACCTTGGCGTCGAGCAGCTTCATGCTGTGCTCCAGCACATCTCCGCGCTGGTTGTAGTTCACCATGCCGGCCACCGCACCGAGCTTGACCGTCGCGAGCATCATCATCAGATCGGTCGGGCAGTTCTTCGAGAGGATGGCGACGACGTCGCCCGTCTGCACGCCATCGGCCTGCAGCACCGCCGCGTACCGGTTGACCCGGCGGTTGACCTCGCCGTAGGTCATCGAGCGACCCTTGAAACGGATGAACGGCCGGTCCGGATGCGCTGCCGCCCGCTTCTGGAAGATCGATCCGATGGTGCGCTTGGCCTGTGGTGGTCTGCGGATCAGGCCCGGCGCGTGCCGCAGCATGCCCGCCGCATCCGGTGCCATCTTCACCACGCCGCGGAGCAGGTCGGTGAAGCCGACGGCGTCATGGGTATCGGTGCTCGACATCGCTACTACTCCGCTTCGGTGAGGTTGTGCACAGCCGCGCCGGATGGCCGGCTCGGTGACACCTTACCGGCCGGTAGGAAAATCTCTACCGCCTAGTAGCAAAGTCGACCGCTGCCGGCACCGAGTCGGTGACGACCAGCCGTTCGAGCGCCGGACGCGCGACGAAACCCTGCACGTGCAGATCGCCGAGCCAGCCCATCAGCGGCGTATAGAAGCCCATCGGATCCAGCAGCACCACCGGTTTGTCGTGCATGCCGAGGTAACCGGCCGTCCACGTCTCGAACAGCTCCTCCAACGTGCCGATGCCGCCCGGAAGCGTGATGAAACCGTTCGCCCGCTCATCCATCAACTGCTTGCGCTCCCGCATCGTCTCGGTCACGACCAGTTCGTCGGCGCCCAGATCGGCGACCTCGCGCTCCATCAGTGCGCGCGGAATGATGCCGACGGTCCGGCCTCCCGCCGCGCGCGCCGCCGTCGCGACCGCACCCATCATCGACACATTGCCCCCGCCGGACACCAGGGTGTGACCACCCTGTCCCAGCGCGGTGCCCAGTTCGGTGGCCAGTGCCAGGAATTCCGGTGCGACCGGTCCGGACGCGCAGTAGACGCAGACCGCACTCACCGGGTGCGACCGCCGGCGATGATCTCCACCGCCTCCGACGGTTCGTCGACGACATGCATCAGGTCCAAATCGTCCGGGGAGATCATGCCGCGCTCCAGCAGCACGTCGCGCATCCAGTCGAGCAGACCGGACCAGTAGTCACGGCCGATGAGCACGATCGGGAACCGCACCACCTTTTTCGTCTGGACCAGGGTCAGCGCCTCGAAGAGTTCGTCGAGGGTGCCGAAACCACCCGGCAGACAGACGAAGGCCTGCGCGTACTTCACGAACATCGTCTTGCGGACGAAGAAGTACCGGAAGTGCATACCGAGGTCGACCCACTCGTTGAGATGCTGTTCGAAGGGCAACTCGATGTTGAGCCCGATCGACTGCGCGCCGGTGCCGTACGCCCCCTTGTTGGCGGCCTCCATCGCGCCCGGACCGCCGCCGGTGATCACCGCGTATCCGGCCTCACCGAGCGCGCGGCCCAGTTCGACCGCGAGTTCGTATTCCGCACTGCCGGGTTCGATCCGCGCCGACCCGAAGACCGTCACCGCCTCGGCCACCTCGCTCATCGCGTCGAAGCCCGCGACGAACTCGGACTGGATGCGCAGCACCCGCCAGGAGTCCTTCATCGTGCGTTCGGCACGACGCTCCGCGTCGCGCGGATCGACCCATTCGAGGAATCGGCGATCGGTGGTGTTCGGGGTCTCGCCCGCCTCGCGCCGGACGCGCACGGGTCCGACGTAGCAGGTCTCCATCTCGCTCTCCGCGGCAACAGCGCCGTCGCCGGAAACGGCGACCGCACCGGACTCGGAGTGGGAGGTGACCGCGGCGACCTGCTCGTCCTGCGCGGGTTCGTCGGAGACCTCGTCGACGGGCGGCTCGAGCGCGCCCTCGTCGGGCACCGAGGCGGCCGCTTCGGACAGTGCCGGTTCGGGTGCGATCGGGTCCGGCCGGGACGACTGCGGTTCCGCGGGATCGTCGCCCGGCGCCTGCGACGCGGAGGACGCGACCAGACCCGCACCGCCGTCCGCACCGGGTTCGGGCGACCGGTGACGGCCACCCGTCGAGGGCGCCGTATCGGCACGCCCGGGCACCACGGATCCACCCCCGTAGGATTCGGGCACAGCGGATTCGGGCACGGGAAAATCGCTCGTCACGGGGTCAGCGTCAGCGGATGCCATGCCCCTACGCTAGCGGCAAACAGGGTGTCGCCGGGCTACGGCGGGGGCTCCTGCCCCGTCCGCCCGGGTCAGGCCGACAGGAAACTGCGAAGTACGTCGGTAACTTCGGATATCTGTGCGACCGGCACACGTTCGTCGCGGCGGTGCGCCAGATTCGGGTCCCCCGGACCGAGGTTGACCGCCGGGATTCCGAGCGCCGAGAACCGCGACACATCGGTCCACCCGTATTTCGCGCGGAAGCGTCCACCGGCCGCGGCCACCAGCTCGGCGGCCACCGGATTCGACAGGCCCGGCAGTGCGCCCGCGGCCGCATCGGTCACCTCGGCATCGATCGCGCCGCCGGACAGCGCATCGGCGAAGACCTCCCGGACATGATCGGTGGCCTGCTCGATGCTGCGATCCGGCGCGAACCGGAAGTTCACGTCGACCGATGCCGCGTCCGGGACGACGTTGCCGGCGACCCCGCCGTCGATCCGCACCGCCGACAAACCCTCACGGTATTCGCAACCGTCGATGTCGACGGTGCGCGGTCGGTAGGCGGCGAGCGCGTCGAGGACACCTGACAGTCGGTGAATCGCGTTGTCCCCCATCCACGATCGCGCCGAATGGGATCGGGTGCCGTGCGCGGTCATACGCATCCGCATGGTGCCCTGACATCCGGCCTCGATCTGTCCGGCCGTCGGTTCGCCGAGGATCGCGACATCACCCATGAGCCACGCCGGCAGTTCGCGCTCGATCACGCCGAGCCCGTTGTACTTCGCGGCGATCTCCTCGCAGTCGTAGAAGATCAGGGTCAGGTCGTAGGTGGGATCGGCCATCGTCGCGGCCAGGTGCAGGAACACCGCATCGCCGGACTTCATGTCGACGGTGCCGCAGCCGTGCAGCACGTCGCCCTCCGGGCCGTCGGTCTCGCGACGGCTCGGCAGATTGTCCGCGACGGGCACGGTGTCGAGGTGCCCGGCGAGCACCACGCGCCGGCCCTTGCCCCGGTTCGTCCGGGCCAGCACCCGGTCACCGTGCCGAAGCACCTCGAACCCGGTGGTCTGGGCACGCAGCGCCGACTCGACGGCGTCGGCGATCGCCGATTCGTTCCGCGACTCGCTCTCGATGTCCACCAGGGCGGCGGTCAGGTCGATGGGGTCGGCATGCAGATCCAGAGGTGGGACGGTCACAGCACTCACGGTAGTCCGGCCGCGACCGACCCGATCACGATGAGTGCCACCACGAAGGCGATCACGTACTCGATCATCACGAACTCCTCTCCGCGATGGCCCTTTTCGGTAATCACCACCATCCGCCTGGCCCGTCGTCCATCCACGCGTACGCGACTACCCGACTGCAAGCGGCCGGGCTACCCGGCTCGCGCGGTGCGCGCGGATGAATCCACACTCGTCACCGCTGAGCGACGTCGATTGCATGGTGCGATCCGCGCGGCCCACCGGTGATCGGTGTGGACCTCGAGGCGCGCGGCCGAATCGGCCGTCGGCACGGTCCTTTCGGACCGGTAAGGTGTGCACCCGTGACGACGAATGGTGCACTCGCGACCGGTATTGCCACCCTGACCAACGGCGGTTCCCCCGATTCCGGGACCGTGCTCGATGTGTGGTTCCCCGCACCCGAGCTCGACAGCCCGACCTCGACCGGGACGACACGACTCGAGGGTGACGACGTGCCCGCCGATCTCCGCGATCTGGTCGGCGACGACGCGGCGCGCGGCGTGAAGACCGTCGCGGTCCACACCTCGATCGCCGATCTGTCCGACGCACCGGTGGACGCCTACGACGCGTACCTGCGGCTGCACCTGCTGTCGCACCGCCTGGTCGTCCCGCACCAGGTGAACCTCGAAGGGGTGTTCGGCCTGCTCACCAACGTGGTGTGGACCAACTTCGGCCCCTGTGCCATCGACGGTTTCGAACAGACCCGTGCCCGTCTGCGCGCCACGCGCGGCCACGTCACCGTGTACAGCGTCGACAAGTTCCCGCGCATGGTCGACTACGTGCTGCCCGGTGGCGTCCGCGTCGGCGACGCCGACCGCGTCCGCCTCGGCGCGCACCTCGCGGCCGGGACGACCGTCATGCACGAGGGCTTCGTGAACTTCAACGCGGGCACGCTCGGCTCGTCGATGATCGAGGGCCGCGTCTCGGCGGGCGTGCTCATCGGCGACGGCTCGGACGTGGGTGGCGGCGCCTCCACCATGGGCACGCTCTCGGGTGGCGGCAAGGAGATCATCTCCCTCGGCAAGCGGTGCCTGCTCGGCGCCAACTCGGGCTGCGGCATTCCCCTGGGCGACGATTGCGTCATCGAGGCGGGTCTCTATGTGACCGCCGGTACCAAGGTGACCGGACCGGACGGCACCACTGTGAAGGCCCGCGACCTGGCGGGCCAGTCGAATCTGCTGTTCCGTCGTAACAGCCTCAACGGCGCGGTGGAGGTGGTGCCGTGGAAGGGCGACGGCATCGCCCTCAACGAGGCGCTGCACAAGCACAACTGACCGTCGGGTCCTCGCCGGCGGTTCAGTCGGCGAGGCGGCCCGCCGCTTCGGCGATGCGGGCGTCGGTGGCCGTCAGGGCCATCCGCACGTGCCGGGTGCCCGCGGGACCGTAGAAATCTCCGGGGGCCGCCAGGATGCCACGCTCGGCGAGCCAGTCCAGCGTGGTCCGGCTGTCCTCGTCGCGGGTCGCCCACAGGTAGAGGCCTGCCTCCGAGTGATCCACGCGGAACCCCGCGCCGCGCACCGCGGTGAGGAGCTTCTCCCGACGCGCCCGGTACCGCTCGCGTTGTTCGGCGACATGCTCGTCATCGGCCAGCGCCGCGGTCATCGCCCCCTGGATCGGGAACGGCACCATCAGACCGGAATGCTTACGGACGGCGAGCAACTCGCCGATGAGGTCGGTGTCGCCCGCCAGGAATCCGGCGCGGTAGGACGCCAGGTTGGAGATCTTCGACAGCGAATGCACGGCGAGCAGGCCGGTGTGGTCGCCGTCGCTGACGCGCGGGTCGAGGATCGAGTACGCCTCGTCCTCCCACTCGAGTCCGAGGTAGCACTCGTCGGACACCACGATGGTGCCGCGGTCACGGGCCCACTCAATGACCTTGCGCAGATGGTCGATGCCGAGCACCTTGCCGGTCGGGTTGGACGGCGAGTTGATGAAGATCAGCGCGGGCGCGGTGGGACCGAGTTGCACGGTCGAATCGGCACGCACCGGCGTCGCCCCCGCCAGAAGGGCGCTGACCTCGTAGGTCGGGTACGCGACCTCCGGTACCACCACCGTCTGACCGGGACCGATCCCCAGGGTCGAGACCAGCCCCGCGATCGCCTCCTTGGTTCCGATGACCGGAAGCACCGCATCGGGCCCGAGGCCGGTGATCCCGAAGCGCCGGGACAGGGCGTCGACGATCTCGCTTCTCAGCTCGGGTGTCCCGATGGTCGTCGGGTAGCCCGGAAACTCCGACGACGCGGCGAGCGCCGAACGGATCGGCGCGGGTACCGGATCGACCGGTGTGCCGACGGACAGATCGACGATGCCCCCGGGATGGGCGGCGGCGCGGGCCTTCGCATCCGCGATGGTGTCCCACGGGAAGTCGGGCAGCGAAGCACTCACCCGTCGCCGCGAGCCAGCGCCTCCTGCCCCGGTACCGGCCACGCGGTTCTCAGTCCTCGTCGGTGTTCATCGGAGGCAGCGCCTTCACGAATGCGGCGTCCGCGTCGGTACGGCCGACCTTGCTGGCACCGCCGGGCGAACCGAGGTCGTCGAAGAAGTCGGCGTTGGCGCTGACGTACGGCTCCCACTCGTCGGGCACATCGTCCTCGTAGAAGATCGCCTCGACCGGGCACACCGGCTCGCACGCACCGCAGTCCACACATTCGTCGGGCTGGATGTAGAGCATCCGGGCACCCTCGTAGATGCAGTCCACCGGGCATTCCTCGACGCAAGCCTTGTCCAGGACATCGACGCAAGGCTCTGCGATGATGTAGGTCACCACACTCTCCTTCGCTGCAACACAACTCATGGTCGGCGCGACCCCGCGCCGTCGCCGCAAGCGGCGCGTGGGCTGCACACGCCACCATCTCGGACCCGCGACTGCACGCAGCGCGCGGCCTCATCAGCCCGGGCGATCCACCACAAGTCCATCGTCCAGACTATCGGGCGATACCGGTCGGACTCGACCCCGTCCCCGGTTCGAATCGCAGAACGTAATGCGCGTCACAACCCGTTCGCGGGTCATTTCGGTCAGCGCGCGATAAACCCTCGACCCCGACGCCGACCGTGACGACACTGGTCGTCGTGTTCACTCACGCACCGACCTCCCCGATCGATCCCCGAATGTGTCCGGGCTCCTCGCCCCGCACCCCATTCGACTCGACCCGACACGGAGGTCACCGTGACCGCAACCCTGCACCGACCCACCGACACTGACACCCGACACAGCCGCACGGGCCATCTGCCGACCCGACTGCGTCCCGCCGACCTGCTGCGCATCACCGACCAGGGCGTCGCCGACGTCCTCGACGGCGTATACGACCATCTGCTCCCCGAGCAGTGGGACCCGACCGAACGATGGTCGACTCGACTGGAATCGAACGACGACCTCGACCTGTGGCTCATCAGCTGGACACCGGACCGGTCCACCGAACTCCATGACCACGCCGGCTCGCTGGGCGCACTCACCGTGCTGTCCGGGAGCCTGCGCGAGTACCGCTGGACGGGCGACGACCTCGCGCTGCGCATCCTCGACGCCGGTGACCAGGCCGCGTTTCCCCTCGGCTGGGTCCACGACGTCCAGCGCCACACGGCCTACCCGGGACTGACCAGCGGTGACGAATCCGGCACCGGGACAGCCGAATCCGCCACACCAACGCTCAGCGTGCACGCCTACTCGCCACCGCTGACGGCGATGTCCTTCTACGCCGTGACCGACCGGGGTACCCTGCGACGCACGCGCACCGAGATCACCGCGGAACCCGAATGAGCGGAGCACCACGATGACGATCGACGACATGCTGCTCGTCGCACGGGAGAATCTCGTCCGGCTCGACGCCGCCGAGGTCGACCGCGAACTCGCCGACGGCGCGGTCCTGGTGGACATCCGCCCGGCCGCACAACGGGCCGCCGAAGGTGAGGTGCCGCGCGCCCTCGTCATCGAACGCAATGTGCTGGAATGGCGCTGCGATCCCGCCAGTGACGCCCGCATCGCCGAGGCCGTCGATCACGACGTGCGCTGGATCGTCCTGTGTTCCGAGGGATATACGTCGAGTCTGGCGGCCGCGTCACTGCAGCAACTCGGCCTGCACCGCGCGACCGATGTGGTCGGCGGCTATCACGCACTCCCGGACCATCTTCGGTCCACCGGTCACTGAGACCGCGTCAGGCGGCGGCAGGCCACGGCTTGCCGCTCGGCGTCACGTCCGCGGCCAGGCCGGTCATGGGATCCGCCAGCGCGCCAACATGATCGGTGAGTGACGGATCGATCCAGCCCTCCCCCAGCACGTAGGGCGGCTGCGCCGTGATGCGTTCGGTGAGGCTGTGTCCGGCCGCGGCCGTCAACTCGGCCAGGGTCACCAGGTTCGGCCAGGGCCGTTCGGGGTTCACGTGATCCGGCGTCAACGGGGACACCCCGCCCCAATCGTCGATGCCGGATGCGATGAGCGCCGCGCACTCGTCCGCGGAGACCAGATTCGGTGGCGCCTGCACGCGCATCGACGACCCGAGCACCACGCGGGCCGTCGCCACGGCGGCCAGGAATTCGGTCATCTCCGCATCCGGTGTTCCGCGCATGGCCGTATCCGGCTTGGCGCGGAAGTTCTGGATGATGACCTCCTGGATGTGGCCGCCCTCGCGGTGGATGTTGGCGAGCGTGATCAGGGATTCGGCCCGCTCGGTGAGCGATTCGCCGATGCCGACGAGGATGCCGGTCGTGAACGGGATGCGTGCGTCGCCCGCGTCCCGCAGGACCTGCAGCCGGACCAGCGGATCCTTGTCAGGACTCCCGTAGTGTGGCTGCCCCTTCTCGGTGAACAGGCGACGCGAGGTGGTCTCCAGCATCATGCCCATCGACGGGGCGACCGGCCGCAGCACACGCAGCTCATCCGCGCTCATCACGCCGGGATTCAGGTGCGGCAACAGGCCGGTCTCCTCGAGCACCGCGACGGCCGCCGCCCGGACATAATCGAGCGTCGACGAATATCCGCGCGCCGCAAGCCATTCCCCGGCCTGCGACCAGCGATCCTCGGGCCGGTCGCCGAGCGTGAACAGCGCCTCCTTGCACCCCATCGCGGCGCCCTGACGCGCCAGCGCCACGACCTGATCGAGTTCGAGGTACATGCCCTCGCCGTCACGGGCGAGCTTGCCCGGCACGGTCACGAAGGTGCAGTAGTGACACCGGTCCCGGCACAACCGGGTCAGGGGAACGAAGACCTTGCGGGAGTAGGTGATCTGACCTTCCCGGCCGACCGCGCGCAAGCCCTCGTCACGAAGCCCGGCGGCCACCCGCTGCAGTGCGACGAGGTCGTCGCCTGCGGCACCGAGCAGGGCCGTCACGGCCGGCAGGTCGAGGGACATACCGGCACGTACCCGGTCGAGCGCAGTACGGATCTCATCGTGATCGGACATCTCATCATGATCTGACATGGTCGTCCTCCTCTCCGATCAGCACGTCTCTGTCTGTGATGTATGGCCCCGGATCGAAGGTCCCGTTCTGCTCGCGGAAGGAGACCGCCGTGCCCGGCCACAACAGGGTGAGCCTGCGGCTCTCCGGATCGACGTACCAGCTGTCGCAGCCGGTGAGCCACACGGTGTCGGCGCTGCGTTCGTCGATCTCCCGCGTGTAGGCCGCCTCGGCCTCCGCGGTCACCTCCAGGCTCCGGATCCCGTGCTCCGCACGGTGATCCAGCGCCCCGACCACGTACTCCAACTGGGTCTCGATCATGTAGATCGCGGAGTTGTGGCCGAGTGCGGCATTGGGTCCGTCGAGGACGAACATGTTCGGGAACCCGTGCACCGTGGTGGACGCATGGGACACCATGCCGTGTGCCCAGTGGTCGGACAGCAGCAGTCCGTCCCGGCCGCGGACGCGACGGGCCACCGGCGGTCGGGTCGCCTCGAAACCCGTTGCCATCACCAGGATGTCGAGGTCGTAGACGCGACCGCTCACGGCGCGGGCCTTCGACTCGATCACCGAGTCCAGAGCACTCGCCTCATAGATGACGTGGTCGTGCTCGAGGGTCGGATAGAAGTCGTCGCTGAGCAGGATGCGCTTGCAGCCGATCTCGTAGTCGGGTGTGAGCGCAGTCCGCAACTCCGGCGTCGACACCTGGGCCTCAAGATGTCCCAGCGCCCGGTCGCGGATCTCGTCGATCTCCGGATGCAGACGGAGACGCTGCCGGAAAGCGTGATCGCCCTCGACGAGCAGCGTGTCCCGAAGAGCTTGTGCCCGAACCGGATCGGACAGCTCACGCCGTTCTTCGGCGGTGAGGTCGCGGTCGTCCCGGGGCACGATGTAGGGCGCGGTGCGGGCGAAGATCACGAGTTCGGAGGCACGCTCCGCCAGCGGCGGCACGATCTGGACGGCGGAGGCACCGGTGCCGACCACACCGATCCGGGCCCCGTCGAGATCCAGGTCGTCACGCCAGGCGGCGGTGTGCACCACCGGCCCCGGGAAGTCGTCGATCCCGTCGATGGCGGGCAGATGCGGTTCGGACAGCCGCCCGACGGCCAATACCAGTGTGCGAGCCCGGATCTCGCCGTCGTCTGTGGCGAGGATCCAGCAGGCGTCGGGGGCCGACCACGACGCGTCGTGCATGGCGCAACCGAGCCGGATGTGCGGTGCGAGGCCCTCGTCGTCGACGGTTTGCTGCAGATAGCTCTGGATGTCGGCGCCACGCGGGAATCGTGTCGCCCAATCGGCGGGAGGGCGGAAGGAGAACGAATACAGGTGTGCGGGGATGTCGCAGGCGATGCCCGGGTACACGTTGTCGCGCCAGGTGCCGCCCACCGCATCCGCCCGCTCGATCACGACGAAGGACTCCCGCGCACGCCGGGCCAGCCGGGTGGCCATGCCGATGCCCGCGAAGCCCGCACCGACGATCGCGACATCGACCGCCCCGGCAACCGAATCCCCGCGCGTGTCCGTACCGCTCACCGCGGCACCGCGGAAGTCGGTAGGGCGAGCAGACGGTCGGTGGGCGGATCGCCGTATCCGGTGGTCCGCTGACGTGGGACGCGCCCCAGACGGGCCGCGATACCGGCCAGGTCGTCGGGACTGAGCACCCGTCCTTTCTCGGGACCGGCGCCCGGCATCAGTTCGCCGTCCAGCAGCAGGCCACCGATGTCGTCGGCACCGCCGGTCAGCAGTTGTTCCACGGTGGCCGGGTCCTGCTTGGTCCATGCGACCTGCAGATGATCGAAGGTGCCCCGGGTCATCAACCGGGCGACCGCATGCAACGCGCGGGTCTCGCGGACCGTCGCACTGCGCGTCGCCCGCTCGCTCAGGTGCGGCGGCACCGCGCCGGGAAGCAGCGGCATCAAGATGAGCTCGCTGAATCCGCGTGTCCGTGACTGAATCCCGATGAGGGTGCGCAGATGTGCGACCTGGTGTCGAGGAGTCTCCACATGCCCGTACAACATCGTCGCGGTGGAGAACAATCCCACCTGGTGGGCCGCTTCGATGACCTCGATCCACTCCTCCACCGGGGCCGCGGGCGCGCCGGCCAGCACCGTCCGTACCTCGTCGTCGAGTATCTGCGCGGCCGTTCCCGGCACGGAGCCGAGTCCGGCGGAGCGCGCGCGGTGCAGGAAGTCCTCGATACCGATGCCCATCCGGCCGGCGGCGTCCCGGATCTCGGGCGCGCGGAACGCGTGCAGGTGCAGACCGGGTGCGGCGTCGTGGATGCGTTCGATCAGGCGAAGATAGAAGTCGGACTGGGCGCGTGCGGGCGCCGGGCCCTGCAGACAGATCTCCGTGGCGCCGAGTGCCCACGCCTCGTCGACGAGATCCTCGAGCGTCGGTCCGGCGACCGCGGGCAATGCCGCGACGACCCCGGTGTCGAGGTTGCGATTGACCACGAAGGTCAGCGCATCGGCATCGACCGCCGCGCGACGGGCCGCGTCGGCCGCCGCACACAGTTCGTCGAGCTCCGCGCCGTCGGCACCGAGCAGCGCCACCCATTCCGCATCGGTCAGCGCCGACGGATCGTCGGTGACGTGATGCAGTGCCGCCCGGACGTCGGCGACTGCGGCGCGATCGTCCCGGGCCCACTCGCGCAGGACCATTCCCCCACTCTAACCGTCGGTCAGGACGTCTCCGGTGCGGGCAGCCGCCCCGTCCAGATGAGCGCCATCGGCAGGCCGAGGCCGATCAGCAGGAGCAGCAGGGTGGGCACGAGCATGGGGCCGTCGGGCATCAGCGCGACGTCTCCCCCGGGCCCCGGCATGGCCGCGACGACCAGTACGAGCAGCCACGCCAGCAACGGCAGAAAGCGTAGGCCGCTCGCCGTCATCCGGGATGCCAGCCACAGGAACAGGCAGTTGAACAGTCCGCCGAGGACTGCGGCGACCGGAATCGCGACGCCGCCGACGCGCAGGTAGGCGAAGGCCACCGAGAGCACACCGACGACCAGCCCGTCGACCACGAGGAGACCGAGCAGGACACGGTCGACGGCCCGCATCAGGCGGTCCCGGCCGTCTCGGAGGTCACCGGCCCGAACAGGTCGTCGCCCCGCGCCTCGCCCTCGACGGCCGGCGGTGCGGTGCGGATGAAGTGTTCGGTGGAGCCGATGGGCTGCAGGATGTTGTTGGACAGCGCGTAGTCCCGTCCCGACGGCGCTACCGTCACCTGGGTGGCATGTGCGGCCAATGCGTCGACCTTGCGGTCGTAGACCGGCGAGATGTCGATCTCCGTGGTGATCCGGTCGTCAGGATAGCTGGGCAGCTCACCGCTCTCGGGCATCCGCCAGCCCGCGGGCAGCGGACCGGCCGCCGCCAGTCCTGCGGCGAGCGCGGATTCCTCCGTGACCGACTCGTAGACGACGAAGGGACGGCCAAGAGCACGTTCGGCCACCGGCAGCGCCTCCAGAGTCGCGTCGTGCACGCGCACGTGATCGGGATGGCCATATGTCCCGGCCCGGTCATAGGTCACGACGACCTGCGGCGCGAAGTCGACGAGCACGCCGACGATCTCCGACACCACGTCGGCCAGGTCGGCGTTGGCGAGTGCACGCGGATGCTCCGCCGCCGGGGAGCCGGCCATCCCGGAATCGCGCCAGTGCCCCGCACCCCCGAGGAACTGCGGGCGCAGCGGAACCGCCCCGTCGGGACTCAGCGCGGACAGTGCCCGCGTCAGTTCCAGAATCCGGTAACCGCCCAATTGATCGGCGCCGCCGTCGGCAACCAGTTGCGACCATTCGTCGCCGATGACCTCACCCTCCTCGCCGAGGGTGAAAGTGAGCACGCGGACGTCGACCCCCTCGTCGAGATAGCGGGCGATGGTGCCGCCCGTCATGATCGTCTCGTCATCGGGGTGGGCATGGACCAGGAGCAGGCGACGATCCGTCACGGCAGTTCCCAGTTCACCGCGTCGCCGAAGATCGACACCTGGATCGGTCCGGTGAGTGCGACGTTGCGGACCTTCCCGGTTTGTCCGGCGACCGCGGAGTCCTGATAGATCGGCAGATAGACCGACTGTGCCGCCAGCAGCGGTTCGGCTTGTGTGAGAAGCGGAATCGGGTCCGGCGCGGCGAGGGCCGTGCGGGCGATCTCGATGAGTTCGGGGTCGCAGACGCCGGAGGTGTTGGAGGCGAAACTGTCGTCGGAATCCATGCCGTCCTGACCGGGCGCCACGCTCGTCGGCGTGGGCGGCGTGGACAACGACGGGGCGGTGCTCGCCTTGGGCTGGTCGCAGTCCACCTGCGACGCCAGCGCCGCGGCCGGCGGGACACCGAGTCCGGTCCAGCCGACGACCATGTCGACACGCGCGTTGGTGAGTGCCACGCCGTACAGTTCGCTGTTCGGCATGGCGACAACCGCCGCGCGCACGCCCTGACCGCGCAGCTGATCGACGATCGTCGACGCCGCCGATGTCGACCGCGGATCACCACTGATGGCGCCGACCCGCACGACCAGATCCTGCCCGTCACGCTGGTAGGGCGCGATTCCGTCGGGCAGGTCGCCGACCTTGGCGATTTTGTCGTCCTCGGGCGTCTCGGGCGCCGACGACGAGGGCGCCGACGAGGCCGGCCCGGACGTCGGCGAGGTGGATGACGTCGGCGACGACCCTCCGGTGTCGTCCCCCGGTGCCGGGGCCGCCGGTGCACGGACGAATCCGGCGCCGCGCAGCAGGTCCGAGATCGCCGCCGGTGACGGCCGCGGCCGGTCGACCCGTGTGTATCCGGGATCGGTCGGCGCGAAGACCGTGTTGGAGAACGGGGTCACGATGTCGTCGCCCGCACCGGCGAGGGTGACCAGTCCGGGATCGATCATGCCGAGTACGGCGCGCCGCACCGCGGGCGACCGCATCGTGGACGTGCGGGCGTTGACGCTCACGGTGAGCGCGCGCGAGGTCGGATTGCGGCGGGTCTCCATGTTGGGCACGGCACCGAGCTCCGCGGTCGTCGCCGGACCCGCGTTGAGGTTCACGATGGACGAGTCGCCCGAGCGGACGGACTGCACCATCTGCGAGGCCGTACCCGCCCGGCGCAGCACGACCTGGTCGAGCCGCGCGGGCTTCATCCAATAGCGGTCGTTGCGGATCAGGCGGACCTCGTCGCGTGTCTTGTCGATCGACGCGATGGAGAACGGTCCCGCCGACACCGGTTTGCCGCTGTCCATCCCGGTCTGGAACCCGGCGGGTGCGCCACGCAGTACGTGACTGGGCAGTAGTCCGGTGAAGAGTTCACGCCATGCCGGATACGGTCGCGCGAAGGTCACCTGGACCTCCTTGCCACCGGCACGTGACTGCACGGAGTCGATGAGGCGATAACCGGCCGGGGCCACGACGTTGGGCTGGCGCGACATCTGCTGCCACAGGTAGGCGAAGTCGTCGCCGGTGACCGGCAGGCCGTCGGACCACTGTGCGTCGTTGTGGATCTGGTAGGTGACGGTGAAGGGTTGGGTCGACGTGACCGACGCCGACGTGATGAGCGCCGCCTGCCGTTGCCATTCCACTCCGGTCGGTGTCGCCACCGGCTGGAACGCACTCGGCAACGTCATCGCCGCGATCGCGGTCGTGACAATCCCCTGATCGGCCGCGACATGCGGGTTGAACCCGCCACCGACGGAATCGGTGGCCAGATAGATCGTCTTCTCCGTCGGATACTCCGCGGGCGTCGCGGGCGGTGCCGTCTCACGCACGGGCGGCGGCGGATCGGACATGCAGCCCGACGCGATCAGCATGACCGCCCCCAGGGCCCCGGCGGCGGCCAGGCGGCCTCGACCGCGTGGCCTGCGTCGTCCGGCAGTTCCCGAATGCCTACGACTCACCGGCATCAGCCCCCATCCTCTGCGGGTCGGTTCTGCGTCAGCAGGGTGCGAACCACCCCCGGTCACGGCGTCCTCCGACCGTCAGCCGGCAGCCTGGTCGCGGGTCTTCGCGCGCGAGCGCTCCCGCGCACGAGTGGACGCGTCCAGGTGCACCTTACGCACCCGCACCACCTCGGGGGTCACCTCGACGCACTCGTCGGCGGCACAGAATTCCATGGCGCCCTCGAGCTCGAGGTGCATCGGCTTGGCGAGCGTCTCCATCACGTCTGCCGACGACTGACGCATATTGGTCAGCTTCTTCTCTCGGGTGACGTTGATGTCGAGGTCTTCGGCGCGCGGGTTGATGCCCACCACATGACCCTCGTACGAGTCGTCGCCCGGGTTGACGAAGAAGGTGCCGCGGTCGGCGAGCTGGATCATCGCGAACGGGGTCACCGTGCCGCTGCGGTCACTGACCAGCGAACCGGTGTGCCGGGCACGGATCTCGCCGGCCCAGGCGTCGTAGCCGTGGAAGACCGCATTGGCGATGCCGGTGCCGCGGGTCTCGGTGAGGAACTCGGTCCGGAAACCGATGAGGCCGCGCGAAGGAACGATGAATTCCATACGCACCCAACCGGTTCCGTGGTTGTTCATCTGCTCCATGCGTCCCTTGCGGGCGGCCAGCAGCTGGGTGACCGCACCCAGGTACTCCTCGGGCACGTCGATGGTGAGGTGTTCGAAGGGCTCCTGCACCTTGCCGTCCACCTTGCGCGTGACCACCTGCGGCTTGCCGACGGTCAGTTCGAAGCCCTCGCGGCGCATCTGCTCCACCAGGATGGCCAGCGCCAGCTCACCACGGCCCTGCACCTCCCAGGCATCCGGACGGCCGATGTCGACGACCCGCAGCGAGACGTTGCCGATGAGTTCGGAGTCCAGCCGGGACTTCACCATGCGGGCGGTCAGCTTGTGTCCGGAGACGCGGCCCGCGAGCGGCGAACTGTTGGTGCCGATGGTCACCGAGATGGCCGGTTCGTCGACGGTGATGCGGGGCAACGGCTTCGGATCGTCGAGGTCGGCGAGGGTGTCGCCGATCATGATCTCCGACATGCCGGCCACCGCCACGATGTCGCCCGCGACCGCGGACTCGGCGGGCTGGCGGTCGACGCCGACGGTCGCGAGCAGCTCGGTGATCTTCGCCTTCTCGATGACCGGTTCACCGTCGACCTCACGGCACCACGACACGGTCTGTCCCTTGCGGAGAGTTCCGTTGTGGATGCGCACCAGCGCGAGACGCCCGAGGAAGGCCGACGCGTCGAGGTTGGTGACATGTGCCTGCAGTGGCGCGTCCGGGTCGCCCTTGGGCGCGGGGACGTGCTCGAGCAGCACGTCGAAGAACGGATCCAGGTTCTCGCCGGACGGCACCTCGCCGTTGGCTGGCTGCTCGGTGCTGGCGATGCCGGCGCGGCCCGATGCGTAGAGCACCGGCAACTCGAGTGCCAGTTCGGCGGCGGCCGCGGCCTCGTCGTCGAGGTCGGATGCCAGGTCGAGCAGCAGATCCTGGCTCTCGTCGACGACCTCCTGAATCCGCGCGTCGGGGCGGTCGGTCTTGTTGACGACCAGGATCACCGGCAGCGACGCCGCGAGCGCCTTGCGCATCACGAAGCGGGTCTGCGGCAGCGGCCCCTCGGAGGCGTCGACGAGCAGCACGACGCCGTCGACCATGGACAGGCCGCGTTCGACCTCTCCGCCGAAGTCGGCGTGACCGGGGGTGTCGATGACGTTGATGACGACCTCGGTGCCGTCCGGCTGCCGCCGGTGGACCGCGGTGTTCTTCGCGAGAATGGTGATGCCCTTCTCGCGTTCGAGGTCACCGGAGTCCATCACGCGGTCGACGAGTTCGGCGCGCTCACCGAAGACGCCGGACTGGCGCAGCATCGCGTCGACCAGCGTCGTCTTGCCGTGGTCGACGTGCGCGACGATCGCGACGTTACGGAAATTGGGGGCAGCGCTCACAGACGTCTCTTTCGCTATCGGTATGTCGGTGGGTAGTTCCAGGTTCGATCCATCGGGGCCTGCGATGGCGGCGGCGCAAGGCAAAGGCCGGGTGAAGCAGTGCGCACCAACGAGAACTCAACGCGGTACAGGATATCGGTAACTTCGGTGAGACGGCGATCACAGACCGTGATCACGGTACGGATCCGGACTCGCGACCCAGCAGAGAGCCCGCCGACCTCCGACATCGACGGGCCCGGGAACTGCGGATCAGGGAATTACGGGCAGGTCACCTTGACCTCGAAGGACTTCTTCGCCGGCGCCGCGGGATTGGCCATGTCCACCGCGGTGGCGGAGCCGGTGATGGTGTAGGACTTGCCGTCCTTGGTGACCTTCGCCTCGCCACCGGGCATGCCCTTGCTGTAACCGATGTTCTGTCCACCGATCGACCCGAGCGCAATGGTCTCGACCTCCGGTGAATCACCGGTGGTCAATGTCGCACCGACACCCTTGCCCGCGGTCTTGTCGCCGATGGCGATGACGAACTTCCCCGCCTGTTCGGTGCACACCACGGCCTTCGTGTCGACCTCCTGCTTCTGGCCGTCGACGGTGACGCTGGCCGAACCTCCGGTGGCGGAGGCCGTGCTCTTGTCGTCGTCCCCACAAGCACTGATCACGCCGACCACACCGATCATGCCGAGCGTTGCGGCCATGACCTGGATCTTCTTCATTCGTGCTCCTCAATCGAACCAGCGACCCGCCGGTCGACGAGTCGACCCAAACTAGTCCCGGACGCACGTAAATACGGTCGATTGACGGAATTTCGTCCGAGTGGATGAGCCCGCCGGGTTCGTTCTGGCGGCGGCCGGTCATGCGTAGTCGTCGACGTAGTCGCGGCCCGCGAGTGTGGCCACCGCGCTCATCAGGACGTCCGTGGCCTGTCTCGGATCGCCCGCTACGACGTCGGGCGGCACCGGACGGCCGATGACGACGGCAACGTTCCGGCGGCGCAACGGGGATCGACTGCCCGTCCGTTCGGTACCTCGAATGCCGACCGGAACCACAACGGCACCCACTGTGCGGGCGACGCGCATCGCACCGGTACGACCACGATGTACCGCTCCGTCCGGTACCCGCGTGCCCTCCGGATGGATGCCCCACGCGCCCCCGGATGACAGTAATTCTGTTGCGGCACACAACGCTTCGGCCGAACAGTCACCGCCCGACCGATCGAGTCGCACCTGTCCCGTCGCCGTGAAGAACCACCGCTGCATCGCGCCGCGCAGCCCGGGCCGGTCGAAGTACTCCGCCTTTGCGACGAACACCACCGGCCTGCGGACGGCAAGGCAGATCAGCAGGGAATCGACGAATGAGCTGTGGTTCGCGGCAATCACCACCGGACCGGCAGGCGGGATGTGCTCACGCCCCACGACCCGCGGTCGCAGCCACAACCACAGCGCGGGGCCGATCAGCAGGTACTTGCAGACCCGGTACCACGTCATCGCCGTATACCTCCCGTAGACAATGTCTACTCGACACCGTGCCCCATGCGGTAGACACTGTCAACATGACTTCCGGGGCAGAGGCGACATCGAGTGCCGAGTCCCTTCGCACACAACTCGTGCGCTCAGGAGTCGAACTCCTCGACACCGAAGGTCTCGACGGCGTCGGGCTCCGCGCCATCGCACGCCGCGCCGGGGTGTCGCACGGAGCGCCGCGCCGCCATTTCCCCACGCATCGATCTTTGCTCGCGGCCGTCGCACGCTCCGGCATCGACGATCTGCTCACCGTGGTCCGCCCGATCCTGAGCGACGACGACCGTGCACCTCGAGATCGACTGATCGCGGCCGCAAACGCCTACGTGTCGATGGCCCGGGATCGGCGCGCGATGTTCGACCTGATCACCCGGCACGACCTTCTCGACGGCGCGGGCGGGAATCTCCGCGAACTCACCCTCCCGCTGCTCAAGGATCTGTCACGGCTGATCGAGAACTCGCCGCGCTCCGACGATGACACGCAGCGTTTGCGCACGATCGGACTCTGGACCGCGATTCACGGCATCGCCGTACTCGGCGCCAACCGCTCACTGGAGGTGGGATCCGGCACCCGCGCACCCCACGACGTCGTCCGGGCGCTGATCGAACAGGCCGTTGATCATCACCTCGACGACGCGTCGTCCTCCGGCTGACCGGGCGCCAGTGCGGCAAGCAGTTCCGGCACCCATGCCGTGTCGGCGGGAACCAGGGCACCGATCTCCGACATCGCGCGCAGGCTCTCCGCGTCGACCCAGCGGATGTCATCGTGTTCGGCGGCCTCCGGCTCGCCCTGTTCGATGACGGCCCAGTGCGCGACCAGCGTGACATCGCTCCGCAACGGGATCGTCGCGGCCAATGGGACACCGACCCCGACGTCGACACCCAGCTCCTCCAGGAGTTCCCGGCGCAGTGCCGCGGCCTGCGTCTCCCCCGCCTCGACCTTGCCGCCCGGCAGTTCCCACAGCCCCGCCACCTCCGGCGGATAGGTGCGGCGAGCCAGCAGCAGGCGCGGTACGCCGCCCTCCGGCGCGTCGATGATCGCACCCGCCACCACGATCCGGCCGCTCATCCGCCGATCACCGCCACCCGCTGCGGTATCGGTGCGAGTGTCACCTCGTCACCGACGGTCAGGGCACCGGCGCTGACCGCCGTGACGTCACCGTCGGCGGTGCGCACACGTACGCGCCTGCCCGCCGGCAGGTCGACCGTGGACTGCACAATGCCCGCCGCGTCGGCGCCCGTCGGTGGCAACGCCTGCGCGAGAAGCGATTCCGGACGCAGCCCGATCCGCACGGGGCCGTCGCTCCGGGTCAGGGCGACCGGACCGAAGGGCGTCTCCGCGACCCCGGCCGTCACCGTCGCATCGACGATGGTGGTGACGCCCAGGAAACCCGCCACCCAGTCGTCGGCCGGTGCGGCCCACAGGTGGGCGGGAGCATCCGTCTGCACGATGGCGCCCTCGCGCATCACGGCGATCGTGTCGGCCATCATCGCGGCCTCGGTGTGATCATGTGTCACAACGATGGTCGGTGTCTGCGCCGCCCGCACGATATCCGCGATATCGATCGCCAGCCGGTCCCGAAGCCGCCGGTCGAGGGCGGCCAGCGGCTCGTCGAGCAACAACAGACGGGGGCGTGGGGCCAGTGCCCGCGCGAGCGCGACCCGCTGGGCCTGCCCACCGGAGAGTGCACCGACGCGACGGTCGCCCAACTCGGGCAACCGGATCAGCTCCAGCATCGTTCGCACGCGGGCGTCGATGTCGGCCCGCGACCACCGGCGTATGCGCAACCCGTAGGCGATGTTCGACGCGACGGTGCGGCCGGGAAACAGTTGCCCGTCCTGGAAGACCACCCCGAAGTCGAGCCGGTGCGGCGGTACGCCGGAGAGGTCGACGCCGTCGAACCGGATCCGCCCTCCTCGCAACGATTCCAGTCCGGCGATGGCCCGCAGCAGGGTCGACTTCCCGCATCCGGAGGGGCCGAGCAGCGCGGTCACGACCGAGCCGCCCGTGCCCGCCTGCCACGTCAGACCGTCGAGCACCGCCGTGGACCCGTAACCGACCGTCACATCCTCGATTTCCAGCATGTTCAGATTCCTGCCCCTACACTTCCGGACCCGGATCGCCCACGGAGGACCTCCACCACCAGGATCGCCAGTATCGTCACCCCGACCATCACCGTCGATGCGGCCATCGCGGTCGCGAGATTGTCCGCGCCCGGACGGTTCAGCGCCGACCCGATCAGCACGGGCATCGTGGTGGTGTCGGCGCGGGCCAGGAAACCCGTCGCACCGAACTCACCGAACGCCATGATGAACGCGAAACCGGCAGCGGCGCAGAGCGACCGGGCGATTATCGGCAGATCCACCGTACAGAACACCCGGACGGGACCGGCTCCCAGCGAGGTCGCGGCCTGCCGTAACCGGTCCGGCACCGAGGCCAGTGCGGGCACCGCGATCCGCACGACCACCGGGATCGCCACGAGCGCCTGCACGCAGGGGATGACCAACGGCGACGCGGCGATCGCCGGGCCGGCCGCGGCGAGGGCGATCAGATAACCGAATCCGAGGGTCACCGCGCTGACCCCGAGTGGCACGGTCGCGACCAGATTCCCGATGACGGCGACCGGGCCCCGCGCTCCCCGTAAGGCGAGCGCCGCCGACACTCCCACGACGACCGCGATGATCATCGCCAGGGTCGCCGTGACGATCGAATAGCGCAGTGTGGCAAGCGGTGTCACACCGTTCACCGATTCGCTGAGTGCACGATATCCGGCCAGCGACCAGCCGCCCGCGGTCGGCCGGATCGACCGGACGGCGAGCACCACCACCGGACCCGCGAGAAGTACGACCGTCCACACCACGGCGGCGGCGACCGGCAGCCAGTGCCTCCCACGCGGACGGCGCCGCGCCCCATCGGCGCCCTCCCGTGCCGATCCCCCTGCGCCGGGATCGGCGAACAACCGGGTCAGCAGCAACGCCGCGACGACCACGACGATCTGCATCACCGACAGCGCCACCGCCTCCGGCAACCGGAAGTAACTGATGGCCTGGGTGTAGATCTCGGTCTCCAAGGTGCGGATCTCCCCGTTGCCGAGCACGATGACCACACCGAAACTGGTGGAGCAGAACAGGAACACCAGTGCGGCCGCCGCACCGACGGCCGGCAGCAGACGCGGCAGCACGACGCCGACGAACGCACGCAGCGGCGACGCCCCCAGTGTCCGGGCCGCCTCGGCGAGACGCGGATCGATCGATCGCCAGGCGGCACCGACGATCCGTACCACCACAGCCACGTTCAGGAACGCATGCGCGAGCAGGATCGGCCACAGGCCGCCACTCAGGTCCAGGAAGGCGAGCGGGCCGTCGAGCACGGCCCGGAAGACCACTCCGACAACGACACTCGGCAGCACGAACGGAATCGTCACCACCACCATGAGCAACGCGGAACCCGGGATGTCCACGCGGCCGACCAGCCAGACGATCGGGATGGACACCACCACGGCGAGGACGGCCGACAGCGCCGCCTGCCCCAGGGTGAAGCCGAGCAGCCCCCATGCATCGGTCCGTCGCCACAATTCACTGAATCCGGTGCCGTCGCCGACCTCCACCGCACGCCGGGTGAGCGCGACCAGCGGCCACCCGAAGAAGATCACGATGAACGCCGCGGACAGTACCCCCAGGACGCCCGACGCCAGCTGACGAATGGTCACCGCCCCACGGCGTCGCGCCATTGCTGCTGCCAGGACTCACGATTCTGTGCGATGTACTCGGGCGGCAGATTCACCGTCCACCGGGGCACGGGCGCGCGCTGCTGCCAGCCGTCCGGCAGTGGCGTGTTCTTCTGCACCGGATAGACGTACATCGAGTCGGGCAGCGCCTTCTGCACCGTCGGACTCAGCATGAAGTCGACCAGCTTCCGGGCGCCCTCGGTGTTCTTGGCGCCCTTGAGAATTCCCACGTACTCGACCTGACGGAAACAGCTGTCGAGCAGCGCAGAGGTGCCGGGTGTCGCGGCCGGGGACGAGGCGTAGGACAGCACGATCGGCTTGTCCCCCTTGCCCGCACCCGCGCTGAACAACTGGTTGTAGGCGATCTCCCAACCGGACACGATCGTCACCCCGTTGGCGCGCAACGTCTTCCAGTACTCGGGCCAATTCTCTCCCAGGACGCCGACGGTGGTGAGCAGGAAGGCCATGCCCGGCGACGACGTTCCCGGGTCGAGCAGCACCGCCTGCGCGGCGTACTTCGGATCGCGCAGATCCCGCAGGCTGGTGGGCGGCTCCTGCTGACGATCGGCGTACCAGGTGTCGTCGATGTTGAGGCAGACGTCGCCGCGGGAGACCGCGGTGAGCTGATCCCGGCCGTTGGGCACCGCGAAGTCGGCAGAGCCGTCCGCCGCGGCGGGCGAGGCGTACGGCAGCAGCGCCCCCGCCTCGATCGGCCGGGAGGCGAACGTGTTGTCGACACCGAACACCGCATCCGCCTTGGGCGACCCCGGGGTCAACGAGATCGTCGATGCCAGCTGCCCCGCGTCGCCGGATTTGATGACCTTGAGGGTCAGCCCGGTCTCGCGCCGGAACGCGTCGAACACCGAATCCGGAAGCGTGAACGAATCGTGGGTCAGCATCGTCACCTCGGCACCCGACTCGGTGTCGTCGCCGCAGGCGGTGAATCCGGCGGCCACCACGGCCGCGACCAGCAGGAGCACTGCCGTCCGCGCCGGCCGGCGGCGTCCACCCACGCCGACGGGTGGGCGGGTTGGATGTCGAGTCACGTCACGTTGCACCACGGGCTCGATCTAACCAGGTGGCGATGCTCGCGACGACCCGTCACCTGCTAGTAACATCAGTAACAATTGCATCACCATCCTCAGCAGTCACACAGGATCGCAGTAGGGTGCCTTGACAGCGGACCGTATTGACGACCGCATAGAATGACGCGCAGTGCCCGCCGGGCGACGCGCGACGACCGCGCGACGTGCGACCATCCGGACGCACTCCACGACCGCAACCGACGACCGTTAGGACCGGAACCAGTGCGTCTGTCAGCACTTCAGACCGTGCGTGCGCGCCGCATGCACCGCCCCTCCACCCGCCGCCTCGCGGTGACCGCCGTGAGCATCGCCGCCGCGACGTCGCTGGCATTGCCCGCGGTTGCCGAGGCCGCACCGTCGGCGGCGTCCCCGGAGGCCGCCGCACCCAAGGCCGATCGCCAGGTACTCGACTCACTCGGCGCATTCGCCCCCGCGATCATCGGCGCGGTCACCACCAAGGGACCCGACGGCAAGATCAATCCGCAACTCGTCGCGCAGGCACGCACCCTCGCGTCCGCCCCGGGCCTGCCGCCGCAGGCGAAGGAGATCTGGGGCTCGGTCCTCGACTTCATCAGCGCCCCCGGCCCGAAGGCCGTCGCAGCCGCCGAACGCCAGGAGGTCGCCGAGCGGAAGAAGGGCGATCCGGAGATCCCGAAGGGCCCGAACGCTCCGAAGATCCAGGAATTCCTGTATCCCACTCTGGGATTCGGATGCATGGAGGGCAATGGCAGCCCGAACGGCGGCATCTCGCTGGGGCGCGCACTGCTCACCGCGGGACCGCAGCAGGCGCCCGCCCCCGGCCCCAAGCGCGGCGAGGCAGGCTTCGTCTACACCAGCCTCGGCACCGGTCCGGCCCTGGACAACAAGGCCCGGCCGCTGTCGGTGACCTGGCTGAACCTGGACAACGGCCGCAGCGGCCAGATCCCGCTCAAGCGCAACGCGAAGATCAACGCCACCGACGGCCCGGGCACCTTCACCGGCATCGCCAAGACCGGACGCGGCCGTGTCATCTCGACCATCTACGGCGACGTGACCACCAAGAACAAGAAGGGACGTCCGCAGTCCTGCGGCATCATCCCGACGATCGGCATCGCGATCATCTGATCGCCCCGGGAATCTCCACAGAAAAATCCCCGCTCAGCATCGCCGACCGGATATATCCGGTCGAGCAGGCTGACCGGGGATTTTTCTGTGGCGGACGGCCGACGCCCGGCCCGGTCGCCGGTCGGTCGCGGTGATGTCACAGGTCGGACTCACGACTTGAAGTCATCCGTGGCGACGTGCTTCCTTTAACACAAGCAACATCAGCCACATCTGTAACACGCCACAGGTGGGGCTCTTCCCGAAGGGGCACGATCATGGCCATTGCACGTACGTCATCCCGCACCGCCCGCCGCATGCGCATGGGTCTGGTCGCCGTTGCCGCAACCGCGGTGACAACCCTCGCCGCCCCCGCGGTGACCGCGCCCGCGGAACCGTTGCTGGTCCCGGACAACAGCCTCGCGCTCGGTGCCATCCCCTTCGACAGCGAGCTGGCCGCCGCCGTCCGCATGCTGAAGCAGGCGGGAGTGGACCGGATGGCGCTCGAGGCCGCGCAGGCGGTGATGAGTGGTGTCGGGCAACTCTCGGCCGAGCAGGTCGCCGATCGCGCCGCCACCGTGCATCCGGTGGAGTCACCGGTGACGCCGTCGGCCGATCCGCTCGCCATCCTCCGCGCTCTCGGCATCCAGCCCTTGAGCCCGTCGGTCGCCCCGTTCTGCGCCGCCCCCACCGCCGACAATCCTCTCGGTCTCGTCACCGCGGGCGCCGGCGCGGTCGCGGGACCGTGGCCGCTCGCGCAGGAGCCGAAGCTCCCGTTCCCGCTGCCGACCATCACGCTGCCGAAGCTCAATCTGGTCGACAACGGGCAGACCGCCTACGCCTTCGTCCCCGCCGCACCGACGACCAACGGCAAGATGCAGGTCGCATGGTTCAACACCGCCACGATGAAGGGTGGCTTCGCCGACCTGAAGCCGGTCGCGAACTCGCCCGCGCTCGCCGCACTGCCCCTGCTGTCGGGAGTCCGGCTCGCTCCGGTGGACACCGGCAAGGGCCAGATCCTGTCGGCGGTCTACGGCACGGCGAACGCCAACGGTCGCTCCTGCTTCTTCCTCCCCGCCGTCGGCGTGGTGACCGCTTGATCCCGAAACAACGTGCAGTCCGCGGAGTTTCACGCACACAGCTGGAAGACGCACTGACCGGCGACAACGCCTACGCCGTCACCACCGCTCTCGCGACGATCACCGGAGCCGTCCACCACCCGCGCGGTGCGGCGCTGACCAAGCCGCTGCCCATCGCGATACTGGCGTGGCGGGCGTTCCGTACGGCTCACCGGCGCCAGCCGCTCGACAATCTGTTGCTCGCCGGCGCCATCGCCTTCTCGGCTGCCGGAGACCGCGCCATGCTGGTGGAGGAATTCACCCCGCAGGACGCCGATTCGGACCGGTCGTCACTCACCCGCAAGGATCGTCGGCTGCGCGTGGGCGCCGCCCTGTTCGCCGGTGCGCAACTCTGCCTGACGGGCGCGATGCTGCGCCACGGCGCCCGGCCACAGGCGGGTCCGCTGCTGCTGCGCACCGCGATCCTCGCCGAATCCGCTGCCGTACTGGCGATCCATCGGCCACGCCTGCTCCCCGTGCTGGGCGCCTACGGCAATACGCTGGCGACGATGTCGGCCACCGCTTCCGAGATGCGTCGTCCGCAACCGCGGATGCGCGTCGGCGGCTGGCTGTTCCTGCTGTCGGATCTGACCATCATGAATCGTCGCCATTTGATTGGCGACGACCGGCTGGCCGCCGTGGCCGAGGCTTGGGTGCTCGCCACTTACTTCGCCGCGCAGCGACTTCTCATCGGCAGTCTCGTCGAGATGAGAAGCGCTGCGCGGTAGCGCTATCCGGACAGCGCTCAGCCCCTCTTGGTCTTGGCGGCCCGGACGGCCTCGAGGTGGGACAGCGAGTCCTGGGCGACTCCGTCCATGTCCTCGAGTTCCATACCCTTGGTCTCCCGCACCTTGGCGCGGACGAAGAAGAACGATGCGGCCGCGCAGAAGGCGAAGAAGCCGTACACCCAGCCCAGCCCAAGGCTTTCCGAGGCCTGCGGGAAAAGCATGGAGATGGTGAAGTTGGCCAGCCAGTTGAAGGCGGTGCACACACCCAGCGCGACACCGCGGATGCGGTTGGGGAACATCTCCCCCAGCATCACCCACATGACCGGTCCCCACGTGGCGGCGAAGGCCACCACGAACAGATTCGCACCGATCAGCGCGACGACGCCCCAATTGCCGGGCAGCGTCAGGCAATCCTTGGTGGTATTGCCCGCGGTGCACGCGACGTCGCCCACCATGCCCGACTGTTTGTAGGCCGCCTGCGTGAACGCCACACAGGCCATCACCAGGCCGATGAACATACCGACCGAGCCGGCCAGGAGCAGCTTGCGCCGCCCGATGCGATCGACGAAAAGAATTGCGACCACGGTCATCACGACGTTGATGGCCGAGGTGATCACCGACGTCGTGAACGCCTGGTCGGTACTGAAGCCCACCGACTTCCACAGCGTCGTCGAGTAATAGAAGATCGCGTTGATGCCGACGAACTGCTGGAAGATGGCCAGCCAGATACCCACCCACAGCAGCGGATGCAGTCCGAAGGACGGCCCGCGGATGTCGCGCAGCGACGACGCGGATTCACGCTTGACGGTCAGCTTGATCTCGCGGACACGCTCGAGCGGATTCTCCTCGCCCGTGACATCACGCAGGATCTTCGCGGCCTCCTCATCGCGGTCGCGGCCGACGAGGTAGCGTGGCGACTCCGGAATCGTCAGCGCCAGAACGCCGTACACGATGGCGGGCACCACGCCGACGAGAAACATCCAGCGCCAGGCCTCCAGGCCCCACCACAGATCGTTCTCCGGTCCGTTGGCGCTGCTCTGCAGCAGATTGTCGGACAGCAGGGCCGCGAAGATGCCGAGCGTGATGGCCAGCTGCTGCATCGACCCGAGTGCACCCCGGTAGCGGGCCGGAGCGATCTCGGCGATGTAGGCGGGCGCGATCACCGAGGCGATACCGATTCCGATGCCGCCCAGTACACGCCACACCAGGAGATCCCACACCGTCTGCGTGTAGGCGGTACCGATCGCGGAGATGATGAACAGCGCCGAGCCGAGCAGCATCACCCGCTTGCGGCCCCAGATGTCGGCGAGCTGGCCGGCGAACCAGGCGCCGACGGCACAGCCGAGAAGTGCGATGGCGACGGCGAATCCGGTGAACAGATCGCCCAGGCCGTAATTGTTCTGGATCGCGTCGACGGCACCGTTGACCACGGAACTGTCGAAACCGAACAGGAATCCGCCGACGGCGGCGGCGACGGTGACACCGATGACCTTGGCGGTGTGCTGATCACCCGCCGTCGGCCGGTGATCCGGTGGCCGGTTGTCGCCCGGCGATCCCGCATTGTCTTCCGACACAGTGCATCTCCTGTCCTCAGGCTGTGCACCGTCGACGAGGGATGTCGCGGCGGCGCCCGCCTACCGATTCGTGCGCACGAGATGACCCCCAGCTAATTCTGGGCACGAACACCCGCCGAAGTCCACCACCTAGACCCGGGCGCGGCCCGAGCAGGTGGAGTACTGGGCGTTGACCATCGGGACGAAGGCCATCACACCGATCTTCTGCCGGATGGTGAAGGCCACCGGCCCACGCCCGGTGTGCAGATTCGCCTCCCAGGTGATCGTCCGCGCCCGACTGGGCACCGTGACGGCACCGGTTCGCCCGGTCCGCAGATTTCGCCAGGTCACCCGGGCTTCGGTGGTGTATTCGAGTAGCCCCTGCTTGGCCCGGTTCTCGGCCACCAGCGTCAACGCGGGCCCGGGCAGGCCGTCGGACGGGAACGGCACGTCGTTGTACACGTCCACGAAGACCGGCACCCGGGGTCCGGGCAACGGATTCGGTGTGTCGCACCGCAGCGTGGTGACCAGATTCGGCTCGATGTAGTCGGGAAGCGCGGTGGCCGTACCGGCTCCGACACCTCCTACGGTGAGCCCCGCGGCGATGGTCGACGCGGCGACGACGGCCGCCCGGACACGAATTCCCCAACCTGATCTCCCCATGGGATTCGATCATAGGGGCACTACGATGGCGACATGGCGAATCTGCAGATTGCCCAGGACCCGGCCGCCGACGAATTGTTGTCCTCGGATCCCTTCGCGCTGCTCACCGGCATGCTGCTGGACCAGCAGTTCCCGATGGAGCGTGCCTTCGCCGGGCCGGCAAAGGTCAAGAAAAGATTCGGCACCCTCGATCCGGAGCAGATCGCGACGGCCGACCCCGATCAGTTCGCCGACCTGTGCGCGACGCCGCCCGCGGTGCACCGATACGGACGCTCGATGGCCGGCCGTATCCAGGCCCTGGCGCAGGTCATCGTCGACGAGTATGACGGTGACACGGAACGAATCTGGAAGGGCGCACGCACCGGGGCCGAGTTGTTCGACCGCATCCACGCGTTGCCCGGATTCGGTGAGCAGAAGGCGAAGATCTTCACCGCCCTCCTGGCGAAACAACTCGGTGTGAAGCCCGCGGGGTGGACGAAGGTGGTCGGCGATTACGGCAAGGCCGGTTTCCGTTCGGTCGCCGACGTGACCGACCCGGATTCGCTGCAGAAGGTCCGTGATTTCAAGAAGGCCGCCAAGGCTGCGGCGAAGGGCTGACGCCGACGTGAGACGTACCCTAGGCTCGGTCTCATGACGGGACCTGAGTCACGAAAGGTCGGGGGGCCGATGAAGTCGTCGAAGACCTCACGCGCGCAGACTGCGGCGGTGCTGCCGTTCCGGCTCGGATTCGCGGTGACCGGGGTGGTGCTGACGGCGGCGGAGTCGGCGGTGACGATCGCCCGCCTCACCGCGAACAGCGTGCAGCACGAGGTGAACTCCGCACTCGGGGTCGACAACGACGAGATCGGCAGTGTCCGGACACCGCTCGCGCTGCTCAATCAGCTCGCCGATCTGCTCGGCCCGGATCGTCCGTTCGGGCGCATCCTGGCCGCGGGCGGACCGCTCGAACGGCTCCTCAACCCCGACGGGGTCGTCGACCGTCTCACGGCACCCAACGGCATCCTGGAAAAGCTCACCGCGCGAGGCGGAATGCTCGATCAGATGACCGAGGACGGCGGCATCCTGGTGCGTCTGACCGCCAAGGACGGTCCACTGGATCGCCTGACGCGTCCCGGCGGTGTGGTCGATCAGTTCACCGAGAACGAGGGCATCCTCGAACGCCTCACCTCCGAGGGCGGCATCGTCGACAAACTGACGGCCCCCGACGGTGTGCTGGAGAAGGTGACCGTCAACGGCGGCGCCCTCGACCGGCTCGCGGAGGAAGGCGGGATCCTCGATCAGCTCGTCGGTGAGAACGGCGCGGTGGAGCGCGCCATCACGCCGGGCGGCACCCTGGACCGGATCACCGAGCTGACCGATGTGATCAGCCAGTTGGCCCCGGCCTTGGTGACGATGCAGGACACCGTCCACGAGCTGGGTGAGACCGTCGAACTCCTGAACTCGACGGTTGCTCCCCTGGGCGGGCTCGCCGACCGTCTGCCCAAGCGACTGACGCGGACTCCGCGCAACGGCGGTAATGGGGGCAACGGGGGCGGCAACAGTGCGCCGACGCTGCCCGCACCGGGCGACACCTATCCGCGCTCCTGATCGGCGGTCGCGACGCGAGTGATCGCGTCGCGCAGCATGTCCACGTACCGAGGCAGGTCCGGCATGATCGACGGACTGGTCGTCACCGAGACCGTGATCGTGTCGCCGATGCCGTGAATCCCGTGGGTCACGCCCTGCGCGGGGGACAGCGCGGGGAATCCCGCGGTGCACCGGACCGCTCCCCCGGCAAGCGAGAGGTCGTCCGCGCCACGGTTCACCGATGACACGACGGTCACCCCGGTCACCCGCTCCGGTCGCACGGTGGTGTCGAATTGGCTGATGCCCCACCGGGTCAGCACGGGAGGGGCCGCATCCGACGCGCGTTTGCCCGCACGCGGGGCGGGCCCGGCATCTCGCGTGCGCGCCTCGCGGATCTCGTCACCGACGACCCCTATTCGCTCCGGAAGATCTGCGATCTCCGGATGTGTCGGAATGCCCGCGTTGTGGAAGTTGTTGCGCGACATGCTCCCACCTCGCGCCCGCCGGGCCTTTGCTGGTCGAGTAGCGCCGGACGAGGTCCGCCGTGCATCGAGGCCACCCGGCTCCCCAATGGTGAGTTCTACCGCCGATGCCGCGGACGGGTCATCGAGATACTCGCCGAGCGCGACCGCGATCGCGGTGACGATGCGTGCGGTCAGTGTGGCCCCCGGCCCGCCGAGTTCGTCGCGGCGCAGCACCAGTGTCGCCAGTGTCCGATCCGTACCCGGAGCCCGGTTGAGTCGCGTGGTCGGCGCGTTCGTCCCGGGCGGCCGCGGATGACTGCGCGCCGCACGGAAGGCCTTCGCCCCCAGGATGATCGCCGCACCCAGCTGCCACGGGAACCGCGCCAGCCCGACGGTGGCCAGGATCGGGTCGACGATCCTCCCGGGCAGTCGGAAGCGATTGGAAGTCGCCACCTCGGGCGTCTGCGCGGCAACCGTGAACAGTTGCCGGGCGATATCGGAGGTTCGGCGACCATCACCGAGCGCGTGACAGACCTGCAGCACACAGATCGTCGCCGAACCCGTTGTGGCGTAAGGCGGGTCGACGATGGGGCCGAAAAGGTGCAGCCGCCAGGCGGCCTCCGTGGGCACCAGCTGATCCGCCATCAACTCGGACAGACGACGCAGGACGCCGTTCCACGTGGTGATCGGCTCACCCGAGTCGTCCGTGTGATGCGCCAAGACCTGGCCCGGTTGCACCGCCGCGGACTCCCAGTAGGGACGGTCGAGGTTCCCCGGGACCTCACGCACCCGCAGCGTCAGATCGGGTACCAGGGCAGCGGCACGACGCAATCCGGGAACGAGATCCCCGACCCGGTTCGCCTGTCCGTCAACACCTTCCCGGCTATCGAAGCAATACACCAGGAATTGGTCGTTCGGGATCTTCGCCGACAGCCAGTACGACTCGGCATCGGCGGGCGCCATCCGGTGCATGTCTGCACCGTACACAGCCCCGCCGCGGCGCCGATCTCAGCGCTTGCCCGCACTCCAGGCGTACGGCAGCTCGGAGCCGTTGAGACGGTAATCGCCGATGGACTGCAGCTTGTAGATGAGCGGGTTGTGCGTCGAGATGACGCGGGCGTTGCGCCAATGCCGGTCCAGGCGCAGGGATTCCGAGGTGATGGAGGCGCCACCGGTTTCGAAGATCTGCGTCGTGGCGTCCAGGACGGCCGGGATGATCGCGGCCTGGGCGTGCGCCACGTCGAGTTCCGCGCGATCCAGGAGGTCGGCATCGTCACCGCCGGCGGCGAGCACCTCGTCGAGGATCGACGCAACATCGAGGACGAGCACCTTCGAGAGATGCGCCGCACTCGACAGACGGCCGATCACCTGCTGCACCAACGGATCGTGGCGCGGCAGATCGGCCGGTGCGTGTGTGTAGGTACGGTTGCGGTCGCGCACCCAGGCCACCGTGTCGTCGAGGGCCCGCTGTGCGATACCCGCGAGCACCGCCAACTGCACGAGCTGCAGGTAGGAGGTCGCGTAAGTGCGGCCCGCCGAACCGTATCCCGCGCCGAGCACCCGGTCCTCGGCGACCGCCACATCAGTGAATTCGGTTGTGCCACTGGCCGTCAGGCGCTGACCGAAACCATCCCAGTCGTCGTGCTGGCGCACGCCCTGCGCGTCGGCGTCCACGAGCACGGACACGCGCTCGCCGTCCCGGTCGGCGGCCACCAGGATGTAATCGGAGTACAGACTTCCGGTGCTGTAGTACTTGGTGCCGTCCAGGCGGAGTCCGCTGCCGTTCTCGCTGAGCCGGGTCCGATAGCGGTCGATGGCGCCGACTCCGGGCTCGGTGATCGCATTGCCGACGAGTGTGCCGTCGGCGACCGCGCGCAGCCACTCGTCGCGTGCCGGTGAGTCCTCGGCGAGCAACTGGTCCTCGACGAACGACCAGTGCACGCGCAGGGCCTGCGGCAGATTCGATTCCGCCGCGGCGAGGTCGATCAGCAGTCGGAACAACTGGCGTACCGTCGCGCCGTATCCGCCGTGCTCCACCGGAACCCGCAGCGCGCCGAAGCGTTGCTCCTTGAGCCAGGACACCTCGTCGTGAGCCAGCGAACGATCGATTTCCCGCTGTACCGCCCCCTCGGCGATCCGCGCGAACACCGGCGCGAAGATCTCATCGAGTTCGGCATCGGTAGGGCCGGCGCGTCCGACGACTCCGGGCTGGACGGTGATGCTCACAACTGGTCCTCTCGTAGGGAAAAGCATGCATACGGTGCACCCGGCATGCTCGGCCCGCACAGTCTTCCTGCCGAAACCGTGCGCGTGAACACTTCCGGTCGAGCTGAGGAAAAGGCATTCGGGCAGGGGTGGTCGATGCGTCGATGGTCACCAATGGCATAAATGACGAAGAACATGTCATTGCCTGATGGCAGGTTGCCCTGCAGCGTCCCGACGGAGGTCACTCTGATGCCGAGATCCACCCCGCTGTCCGATCTGGACCCGAACACCCCGGTCATCGTGGGTGTGGGACAGGCCGCCGAGCGCATCGACGATCCCGACTATCAGGCACTGTGCGAGGCCGACCTGGCCGCACTCGCCGTGGAACGCGCGCTCGGCGACACCGGCGTGACCCCGTCCGACGTCGCGTCGACGATCGAGACGGTCGTCGGCGTCCGCACCTTCGAGCAGTCGAGTCCGCTCTCCTCCTCGCCCCTGGGCCGCCCGGACAACATGCCGCGCGCGGTGGGCAAACGCACCGGGATCGACGCCCGCCGCGCCGTACTCGGCATCACCGGCGGCCAGAGTCCGCAGAGCATGCTGTCGGAGTTCGCTCGCGAGATCGCCGCGGGTACCACCCCGGCGGTGCTGCTCTTCGGCGCCGAGATCATGTCGACGACCCGGTACCTGAGTTCCGACAAGTACACCGGCGAGAAGCCCAACTTCACCGAGGACATCGGTGGACAGCTCGAGGATCGCGGATTCGCTATCAACGGCCTGACCTCGGCGCAGGAGGCGCGCCATCACCTCATCGCGCCGATGCCGCAGTACGGCATCCTCGAGAACGCGCGCCGGCACCGGCTCGGCCAGGATCGCGAGACCTACACGACCGGCATGGCCGAGCTGTTCGCGCCGATGTCCGAGGTCGCCGCGACGAACCCCTACTCGGCCGCCCCCACCGCGCGATCGGTCTCGGAACTGGCCACCGTCACCGACAGCAACCGCGTTGTCGCCGATCCGTACAACCGCATGATGGTCGCGCGCGATCAGGTGAATCAGGCCGCCGCCGTCGTCCTGGTGTCGCTCGCCACGGCCAGGTCGCTGGGCATTCCGGAAGATCGCTGGGTGTTCCTGCACGGTCAGGCCGATGTGCGTGAGCAGACGCTGATGCGCCGCCCGGACCTGAGCACCGCGCCGTCCGCCGAGGCCGCCGTTCGCCACGCGCTGGAGGTGGCGCGGATCGGACTCGACGACATCAGCAGCATGGACATCTACAGCTGCTTCCCGATCGCCGTCACCAACGTCATCGACCCACTGGGCATCGCCCCCGACGATCCGCGCGGCCTCACCCTGACCGGCGGGCTCCCGTTCTTCGGCGGGCCGGGCAACAACTATTCGATGCACGGCATCGCCGAGGTCGTCGACCGTGTGCGCCGCGATCCGGGCTCCTACGGGCTGGTCATCGCGAACGGCGGCCTGCTCAGCAAGACCTCGGTGGGCATCTATTCGACGACCCCGGCACCACTGGCCGCCGACGACTCCGCGGACGTCCAGGCCGAACTCGACGCTCGACCGACGGTTCCGTTGCAGCGCAACGCCGACGGGCCCGCAGTCATCGAGTCCTTCACCGTCATGCCGGGACGCGGGAATCCGACCGCCATCGTCATCGGCCGCCTCGACGACGGCAAGCGGTTCATCGCGAATGTCGAACCGGGTGACGACGCGATGTTCGAGGTGCTGGCCGGACCCGACCCGATCGGCACCCGCATCCATGTTCGCTCGGATGCGAACGGCAACCGGGTCTTCACCGATCTCGACGCCATGCGCCGGCGTCATCCGGTGGTCGCGCCGGGCTTCCGGGATTCCTACGAGCACATCACGATTCATCGCGACGGTCACCTGCTCGAGGTCACCATCAACCGTCCCGATGCCCGCAACGCGCTGAACCCCGATGCGAACGCCGAGCTCGACTCGGTCTTCGACGCGTACTTCGCCGACCCGGAACTCTGGGTCGCCATCCTCACCGGCGCCGGCGACAAGGCCTTCTCCGCCGGAAACGATTTGGCGCACACCGCAAGTGGAGCCGGTCTGGTCGTCCCGACGAACGGCTTCGCCGGGCTCACCTCGCGGCCGTCACTGCCGAAGCCGGTGATCGCGGCGGTCAACGGCTATGCCCTGGGCGGCGGTCTGGAGATCGCCCTGGCGTGTCACCTGATCGTCGCCGACGAACGGGCTAGTTTCGGACTGCCGGAGGTGAAGGTCGGTCTCGCCGCTCTCGCGGGCGGTCTGGTGCGGCTGCCGCGGGCCATCGGCCGGGCTCTGGCTCGGGACATGATCCTGACCGGTCGGCGATTGGACGCGGCCGAGGCGCTGGACGCCGGGCTCATCAGCCGGGTGGCTCCGGCCGGCGAGGTGATGACTCTGGCGCGGCAGGTGGCCGGCGAGATCCTGGCGGCCTCCCCCACCGCGGTGCGGGTGTCGGTGGAGCAGATGGCCGCGACCGAGGGGGCCACCGATGTGGTGGCCGCGGTGGACGACACCATGTCGGCCCTGGACACCCTGCTGGTCAGCCAGGACACCATCGAGGGCATCACCGCGTTCGTCTCCAAGCGGGAGCCCCGGTGGCGCGGTCGATGAGCCGCCGGAGTTGGTAAGGATCGGGCGTCGCAGTCACCATGGTCTCGATGCTTTTACGTTGGCAACTGCGGCTCGGCCGACATTATCCCTCCCCCTCGGCCGACACCAATGAAAGTCTGAGAAACTTATGACCCAACCAAGGAGAGGCGGAGCGGTGTACACGGAGCCGACCGGCGCGGATGTTGCGCAAGCATTCACTCGGCCCGTATTCAGATCGCTCTCCCGACAGGGGACACGGGCAGTAAGTGCTAGCGGTACCCACGTGGCTCTTACGGCATTGAGCCGACTAGCTGGCCAGCGGGCAGTGACTCTTGGCCAAGCGTACGATCTTGGATTCAGTTTCCTTAAGAATTCGTATCGATGCGAGTACTACTACAAAGCGCAGATCGTATCCAAAATCGTGTTCGGTCGCCACTCTCCCAAGACATCGAATGCGTTTACCGAGTTCCCGATTGGCTCAGCCATTGCCGATGTCGTGATAGTCAACGGCACAACAAGCGTATATGAGATCAAAACAGATCTCGACAACTTTGACCGCCTCGCTGGTCAGGTCGAGCAATACGGAACCATCGCAGAGTTTACGAATGTCGTTGTGTCCCATCGGCGCCTTGACCACGCAGTTGCTGCGCTACCCTCTTGGGTGGGCGTCCTGGAACTTCGCTCGAACGGAGCGCTATCGACAGTCCGGAAATCATCCTCACGCCGAGATCAACTGGTCCCTGAACGCATGTTCCAGACACTTCGCACCGAAGAGGCGCGCAACGCGGTGCATTCTGCAACGGGACTAAAAATCGACTCCCCTCCGGCACGAGCCTGGAGGTCACTAGAAGAGACCTTCAGCAAGCTGACACCCACTCAGGCGCATACTGAAATTGTTCGCGCGCTACGCGCCAGAGGACGTAGCGTGCTGAGGCTCGTCACCAGCCCATACCTACCAGAGGCTCTTCGCGCCCTAGCCTACAGCGAGCCACTCTCTCAGACGGGTGCCGATAGGCTCATCGAAGCCATGAAGGCACCGATCGCCGATTTCGCTCCCCCCATCTGAGTAGAATGAGCATATACTCGCAGCGGATGGAACCAGACTGCGATCGGAGCATGATGTATTACCCGTATCTGTTTGGACGACAAGAAGAACTCAACGCAACGAAGCAAGCCGCTAGTTATTTCGGAAGCCCAGACCAACAGATCGTTCCCGTTATCGAACCTGCCGTCAAGGTCGACGGCGACGTGCAAAGGTACGCCAAGGAGTTTGCGAGATTCACCGAGGCGATGGGGACAAAACGGACGTCTTCCTATGTAGTCTTCAATCCAGACCAAGGAAAGTTCCAAGCAGCTAATTTAGTCACAGACTGGCTTTCGCTTGTCGGGGCCAGTCTGGCCGAATCACAAATATACCCGACATTCAAACTATCACAAAGGTCAGGCGTCGCAGAATTAGCCACGTTTATTACCGATCACTCAGGCCGCAAACTTGGGGTTATCGTCTCCGACGATCGTGGTATTCACGCCGAGGACATTAAGGCTGCTATTGGCGCGAATCCGGTCAAGGTATTCTTGCTTCCTGGCGTGGATTCCAGTCAGTTTCTCTCTTCGCTACCTCCGTCGGATGTGATTCGGGTTTCGGATAACTTCAAGGCACAGGTTCGAAATGCGGACTACGCCGGAGTTGAGTTTTTCACAGACCATCATTTGAGCTGGCCAACCCAGGGTGGATTCTCCGACTTCACAGTCTTGCCGGCGTCGCTCAGTCTGAGCGGAGGCCGTGCTGGCGCGGTTGCAATCCACCTAACTTACAAAGACTCATCTGGCCGTCTGTGGGTCCATCACTTTGTGTCGGATGAAACCGACCGAAGCAAGGGAACGAGCTCATCCAAGCTGTTAGAGGCTCTTGCTCACATGGGGGCGGAGATCAATACTAACCCCAGAAAGTTTGAATATTCACCCGCACTTACCGACTTTATGTCCCAACTTTCGACTGGCAACGCCACGAGCCTCGGAAAGAGTAAGCGACTCCAAGTCGAACACCACCTTTTCAATGTCGCCCGGCATCTTGGAATCGTTTGACATTTCCTCATCGCAAGCAGCCCAGAATCTGCCCGACAAGCAAGCAGCGGACCACTCTCACACATTTACAACTAGTTGAAGGTGAGGTTTTCGCCGGCCTTACCGGTAGTTCCTTGGCCGAGACAAAGTGATGGATCGGCCGTTTCCGCGGTAAAGAAGACGGAGATTTTGTAGTCAGGTCTCCGACGGAGAGGAAGGAGCCGCACGGATCGCATGGCGGCGGACGGCATGACTTCAGCGTTCCTTCGGTGGAGTAGTTTCCAGTGACGCACGCCAATGCACCGGTCGAGGCATGCGACGCTTATCAACGGCGGCACTGATCACGTTGGCCCTACTGTGCTGGTCCGACGGCTGAACCTGTGAGCGATTGCGTGTCGCACTCTGTACCATGTTACCCACCGAGACCATGGAGACGCCGCGGGACGAGATCCTCGACTCGCGACCCAAGCCAACTTCGTCGAGCGGAAGTCGAAAGTTCGGCCGTGGCCCATCTCCAGCCGTCCCGGCCGAATATTGGCGGTGCGGACCTCCAGACGGCCTACGCCGTTAGTTCGAAGATCCTGCTCGTCGCCGGTCTGTCGGTGGCACTACAAGATCGAGTGATCACCACGCATCGCGCTCCATCCTCTTCTTCGGGCGCAAGCACTCACCGGTTCTGAGTAATTGCCCCCATCCGTCGCACGCCGCGGCTTGGGAGTCTGGCAGACATGAACGCAGCGAACGAGATTCCCCAGACCCCCACCACGGCCGCCTTCTTCATCCAGGCCGCGATCGCCTTCGGCGTGAGCCTCGTGGGTTCGATCATCGGCATCCTCTATCTCCCCCTGGACGAGTGGCAACGCGGGTTCCTCGCGGTGACGGCTCTGTTCCTGACGTCGAGCACCTTCACTTTGGCCAAGGTGGTGCGCGACCGGCAGGAACAGTCGAGCGTCCGCGCTCGCCTGGACGAGGCCCGCGTCGACAAACTGATCGCCGAACACGATCCGTACCAGAAGCTCAACGGGCGACCGCTCCCGCCGCCCGTCCCGCCTCAGCCGGCTCAGACCTGATCCGCCATCCGTCCAACCGCCCCGCGGCATCCCCTGTCGCGGGGCGGTCCTCATGCGGTACATTTCTCAAAACATATATTTTATATGAGCTACCGACGCTGGAGAGATCACCGTATGGACATGACCTGGTCCGACGCCGACATCGCATTCCGTGACGAGGTCCGCGCCTTCCTGGACGAGAAGCTGACACCGGAGCTCCGCCGGGCGGGACGTCTGCGCACGAGCGTCTACGCCGAGCACGAGGCGTCGATGGCGTGGCAGGCGATCCTCCACGAGCGCGGCTGGGCCGCACCGGCGTGGCCGGTCGAATACGGCGGCTGCGACTGGACGCAGTCCCAGCACTACATCTTCAGCCGCGAATCGATCCTCGCCGGCGCACCGGCCCTGTCTCCCATGGGTATTCGCATGGTGTCGCACGCGATCATGGCGTTCGGCACCCAGGAGCAGAAGGACTTCTATCTCCCCGGCATCCTCGACGGCAGCGTCTTCTTCTGCCAGGGGTATTCCGAACCGGAGTCGGGTTCGGACCTTGCGTCCCTGTCGATGGCCGCGGTCAGTGAAGGCGACGACCTGATCGTCACCGGCAGCAAGATCTGGACCACCCATGCGACCGAAGCGAATTGGATCTTCTGTCTGGTCCGCACCTCGCGTCAGGAACGCAAGCAGCAGGGCATCACCTTCCTGCTCATCGACATGAATTCGCCCGGCATCGAGATCCAGCCGCTCGTCATGGCATCTGGCGAAAAGGTGCAGGCCCAGGTGTTCTTCGACCAGGTGCGCGTGCCCAAGGCCAACGTCCTGGGAAAGATCGATGAGGGCTGGACGGTCGCGAAGTATCTGCTGGTCTTCGAGCGTGGCGGCGGCGCGGCGGCCCCCGCCCTGCAGGTGGCGGCCGAGAACGTCGCACGGCACGCGGCCGAGGTCACGGGTCCGTCCGGCGGGCCGCTCATCGAGGAGGCGTCCTTCGCCGCGCGCCTCGCCGATGTCCGCGTCCGCGCGAAGGTCCTCGAGGTGCTCGAATACCGGGCACTCGCCGCGATGAGTTCGGGTAAGGATCCGGGGCCGGTCGCGTCGATGCTCAAGATCCTGGCGACCGAATTGTCCCAGCACATCGACGAACTCGATCTGGAGGCCGCAGGCGTGCACGGTCGCGTCTATCAGCCGCATGCCACCGAACCCGGCGGCCCGATCGAGCAGTACGTGCCACCGGCCGACGGATATCTCAGCGGTGCCGAGTGGCAGGCCGTCGCACCGCTCTTCTATATGAACGATCGTGCCGGCTCGATCTATGCGGGCAGCAACGAGATCCAACGCAACATCCTGGCCAAGGCAGCCCTGGGACTCGGCTGACGCCGACCGGACGACGAGACGAGACATCACCATGGACTTCACACTCACCCCGGAACAACAGCTGCTGAGCGACGGACTCACGAAATTCCTCGGCTCTCGTTACGATCTCGCGACGAGCCGTGAGGCCGCGAAGGTCGGCGACGGATGGCAGCCGGAGATCTGGAAGGCGTTCGCCGAGGATCTCGGCGTCATCGGGGCCTGCCTGCCCGAATCCGTCGGCGGCGCCGACGGTGACGCGGAAGAGCTCATGGTCGTGACCGAGGCACTCGGACACGCCCTGGTGGTCGAGCCCTTCGTGGATTCGGTCGTCCTCGGCGCCCGCCTCCTGGCGCGGATCGACGACAAGCCCGCGCAGGCCGCCGCCGAGCAGATCGCCGAAGGTGCGGCACTGTCCGCTCTCGCCGCCACCGAGGACGGCTCCGGCCTTCTGCACCACGTGTCGACGCGAGCCGAGAAGTCGTCGGACGGTTGGGTTCTCACCGGCTCCAAGCCGGTGGTGACCACCGCACCTCTGGCACGGTATCTGCTGGTCACTGCCCGCACCGACGGTGAGGATCGTGACCGTGACGGAGTGTCGCTCTTCCTGCTCGACCTCACCGACGGCCTGCCGGACGGCCTGACGATGCGGACGGTCCGCACCATCGACGATCGCCGCGCCGCCGACATCACCCTCGACGGTGTGCGGGTACCGGCCGATGCACTCATCGGCCCGAAGGGCGGCGCATTACCTCTCCTTGAGCACGCCTGGGACGAGGCCACCGCGGCCGTGATCTCCGAGGCCGTCGGCCTGATGCGAAAGGTCTTGGCCGACACCGTCGAATACTCGAAGCAGCGCCAGCAGTTCGGTCAGCCGATCGGCGGCTTCCAGGTACTGCAGCACCGTATGGTCGACATGTTCATCGAACTGGAACAGGCCGTGGCCGCACAGTATCTGGCCATTCTGGCCCTCGATGGACCGGCTGCCGAGCGGGGGGCGGCGGTGTCCGCGGCGAAGGCCACGATCTCCCGCGCGGCCCGTTTCATCGGCCAGAATTCGGTGCAGTTGCACGGCGGTATGGGGATGACCGAGGAGCTGGCCATCGGCCATTACTTCCGGCGTCTCACCGCCATCGAGTACGAATTCGGTTCGGCGGACGCCCATCTCGCACGATTTGCCCGTTTGACCCCGGTCACCGACTGAGCGCCGGACGGTTCACGAGTCGGTCCACACCGGTTCCCGTTTCGCGAGAAACGCCGTGATGCCCTCCTGTGCGTCACAGGTGACCGCATTGGTGGCCATCGTCTCGCCCATCAGCTCGTAGGCCTCGGGTTCGGACCGGTCGATCTGCCGGTAGAAGGCCGCTTTGCCGATGGCCAGTGTCGATGCACTCGATCCGGCGATCCGGGTCGCCAGATCGGTGACCGCCGTGGGCAATTCGTCATCGGGCACGACGTCGTTGACGAGGCCCCAGTCGGCCGCGGTCGCCGCATCGACGGGATCCCCGGTGAGCAGCATCTTCATTGCCCGCTTCCGGCCGATGGCGCGGGTGAGCGCGACCATCGGGGTGGAGCAGAAGAGACCGATCCGCACCCCGGGCGTGCTGAACCGGGCAGACGTTCCCGCGACCGCGAGGTCGCAGGTGGCGACAAGCTGACACCCCGCCGCGAACGCCATTCCCTGCACCTGGGCGATGACCGGCTGTCGTACCTCGTGGACGGCGGCCATCATCTCGGTGCAGGTGTCGAAGACCGCCCTCTCCTCGTCGAGGGTCCGGTCGACGAGTTCGGTGAGGTCGTGGCCCGCGGAGAACGCCGGGCCCAGTGCCCGGATCACGATGACGCGCACACGACCGTCGTCGCCGAAGGCCCGCAATGCGGCGGTGACCGCCCGCATGGTTGTTGTGGACAGAGGGTTTCGCCGGCGCGCCTCGTTCAGGGTGATGATGCCCAGCGGCTCGGCGACGGTCACCTCGATGCCGTTCTCGTGGCTGTCGCTCATGGTTCTCCTCACGTTTTCCCGACCGCCTCACCGTATCCACGCGGGCGGGAATGGGAGGCACTTGTGGACGGTTGCACCGGTACGTGACCCTTCCTGCCCTCCTGCAACCAGTGACTTTGCGCGACGTCGAGATTCCCAACCGTATGTGGCTGGCGCCGATGTGTCAGTACAGCTGCTTCGCGGGCGACGGCGTCCCCACCGACTGGCACCTCGTTCATCTGGGCGCCCGCGCGACCGGCGGTTTCGGCTTGATCCTCACCGAGGCCTCCGCGGTCGTCCCCGAAGGCCGGATCAGTCCGCATGACGCGGGTATCTGGAACGACGAGCAGGCCGAGGCGTGGCGCCGCATCACCGATTTCGTCCATGAACAGGGCTCTCGGATCGGCATCCAGCTGGCCCACGCCGGTCGCAAGGCGTCGACCGCCGGTGAGCTCCTGCCACGTACCGACTCGCTGCCGATCGACGAGGGCGGCTGGGACACCGTCGGACCGTCCGCCATCGCGTTCGACGGCCTCGACGTCCCCGCGGAGATGACCACCGAACAGATCGCCGAGGCCGTCAATGCGTTCGCCGATGCGGCGCGCCGGGCCGATGCCGCCGGTTTCGACGTGGTGGAAATCCATGGGGCGCACGGCTATCTGATCCATGAGTTCTACTCACCGCTCTCCAATCACCGCACCGACGAGTACGGCGGAGACTTCGACGGGCGAGTCCGATTCCTGCTGGAGGTCGTCGATGCCGTGCGCGCGGTGTGGCCCGACGACAAGCCGGTGTTCGTGCGGATCTCGGCGACCGACTGGCAGCCGGACGGCTGGACCGTGGAGGACAGCGGAAGGCTGGCCGTGCTGCTGCGCGAGCACGGAGTCGACCTGATCGACGTCTCGTCGGGCGGTAACGTCCTCGCCGACATCCCGGTCGGTCCCGGTTACCAGGTCGACCTGGCCCGCGAGGTACATCGTGCATCCGGAATCCCGACCGCCGCAGTGGGTCTCATCACCGATCCGGATCAGGCGGAGAAGATCGTCGGCGACGATGACATCACGGCCGTCATCGTGGGACGTGCCGCACTCCGGGAGCCGGCATGGCCACAACGCGCGGCGCATGAACTGGGGACACCCCGCTCCGAGGCGCCCTACCCCGCGCAATACCTCAGGGGCGCCTGGCGCTGATCCGGCGGCGATAAACCGCTTGGCCGAACGGCACTTAACCTGAGGCACACACCGAATCACGCAGCGGTGAGCAGCGCTCGTAGGCGAGTTTCGGTCGCGCTGATCGTTTCCTGCGTGAAGCCGACCGGTGGTGGTGCGAGTGATATGTGCACCACCCCGGTCGGTGTCCGGACTTCCATCCGGTGCCGACCGGCGGTGTCGACGACGTCATAACGCCAGCCGTCAGCCTCTTTGGCGCGGTTATGAGTGGCGCAGACGCCGTCGGCGTTGTGCGCACTCGTCGCGCCACCGTTGTGATGTGGGTGCGCATGGTCGATCTCGGCGATCGGCGCATCGCAGTACGGGGTGCGACATCGTTTGTCCCGGCGAATGATGAACTCGGAGAGCACTTTCGGGAAACTGCGGGAACGGGCGTCCATCGACACCAGGGCACCATCGGAGGGATTTGCGTAGAGGCGGCGGATCGTCGTTACGGTGCGATCATCGGAGCGGATGCCGTCGGCCACCAGCGATCTGGCGATGTCGGCGGGGATGGGACCGTAGCCGGGGACCTCGGCGACATCGTCGGCACCACCGAGGAGCACACGGTCCGACATCACCACGGTCACCGCAACGGGAACACCTGCGGCAGTCGCCTGCCCGGTAACACGCTCGACCAGGGTGTCGGCCATGATCTGGGCGTGCGTACGGTCGTCGGCACCGACACACGAGTCGGCATGCTTCTTCAACGACGCGTAGACCGCGATGCCCTGCGTCATCGGCAACAGCGCGGACAGTTGCGCCATGAGATCCGGCGCCGGCCGCACACTCACTCTACGGTCCTTGTCAGCCTTGGCCTTTCGCGCCACCACCGCAGCTGGTTCGAGCTCGTAGGCGACCCCCTTCACTTGTGCATCCAGTTCCTGATCACCTACGCCGACCAACGACGCCGGATCGGCGCACAAGCGCCGGTCGATCTCCTCCCGGGATTCCCGGGTCAGGAATGCGGTCTCGCGGACGAGGATCGTCGCCCGCCACTCGGTCAGCACCCCAGATGTCAAAGCGGCCAGCGTACAAGGCATTTCCCCGACGAGAGCCCGAGCGAAACCGAGATACTGTCCGCCTTTACGGGGCGATGCCTTACGCGCCAGCCCCACCTCGGAGGTCAATCCCCTCCCCCGACTCACACTCGGTACGCGCCGCAACTCCTCGTCGGCTGCGCGCAACTCGTCGAGCCGGGCGGTCTCGCGCGCCTGAGCCGCGGCACACGCTGACTTGATCTCCTCCAACACCGTCAGACGATCGACAGCATCGACTTCCGTACTCGCACTCCGCAACTCGGCCAGAGAGGCTATCACGCCCCGAAGATCCGCAATCGAATCAATCATGTTCATCCCCCAATGAACGATACGAACATATGTTCGATACTACCCGCACATCTGGCTCGCCCGCAACCGAGACCGCCGGCCGATACGACGCCGCAGCGTCGGTCACTCTTGAATATTGGCTCCCACCAAGGCAATACATGCCGCGACAACCGGTTCCACGATCGACTTCAACGACTTGCCCTGCTCCATGGAGGTGGCCGCGAGTTCACAGATACCGCCCCAGATCAGCACACCGACATCGTGACTCATGGGAGCGATACCCGCGTCGCGCATCCGCGCGGAATCGGTGAGCGGAACCAGTACCGCGATCAAGGATTCCATGGCCTCGACCTGAATCCCGCGCGCCGATTCACCGAGTGCCGGCAGCTCACGAATCCAGCTCCAGGCGATCTCGGGGTGCGCGTCGGTCACCTCGACGTACGCCTCGACCGCCTGCCGGATCTGGAGCCGCCATTCCGACTCCGGGTCCACGCGCGCGGTGATGGCCGCGATCAGCGCGTCGTTGGTGGTGCGCAGCAACTCGACGAAACACGCTTGCTTGTCGGCGAATTCCTGATAGAACGAGCGCCTCGACGTGCGCGCGACCCGCACGACGTCGGCAACCGTGGTGCCACCGTAGCCCTGCGCCATCAGGCATTCGGCCATGGCGTCGAGGAGCCGCTGCCGCACCGATCCCGCAGTCGAGGTCGTCATCTCGTCCGGGTCGGCGGGCACGATATCGGTCATGGCCACCACGATACGACCCCACGAACGTGCGGAGGCACCCTTGCCCAACCTCGGTACGAGCGCGTACCGTCGGATCACATCGGTACGAACACGTACCGGGGCCGGGGGGCCGCCACACATTCGGGAAAGGGGCGGGAATGGGTTCCGCACAGCCTGCGACACAAGCGCACGAGGACACGGACACCGACGACGCCGGTACGGTTCTGCCACCCGGCACCCGCCTGCCGACGATCGTCCAGGGCATCGCTTTCATGACCAGTCGCCGCCGCACCATGCAGACGATGTCGCGTCGCTACGGGAAGGCCTTCACCGTCCGGCTGCCCGTATTCGGTCCGACGGTCGTGATCGCGGACCCGGCCCTCGCCAAAACCCTGTTCACCACGTCGGCGACCGAGATCCGGAACATCCAGCCCAACCTCGGCCGCGTGCTCGGCAAGCAGTCCTTCTTCGCCATCGAAGGCACTCAGCATCGGCGGCATCGCAAGCTGATGACACCGCCGCTGCACGGTAAACGCATCAAGGCGTACGAGGCGGTGGTTGCCGAGGAGTTCGCGGCCGAAGCGGCCCGCTGGCCGATGGGCGTCCCGTTCACCACCACCGAACCGATGATGCGCCTGACCCTGAACGTCATCCTGCGCACCGTCTTCGGAGTGGAGGGCGCCGAACTCGACACCCTGCGACGGATCATGCCGCGCATGGTCGAACGCGGTTCCCGCATGGCCACGATGCCCGACCTGCCGATCCCCCTGTGGCCCGCGCTGCGCCGGATCGATCCGCGCCAGCAGTTCCTCGAGGATCGCGCCGAACACGACGCCGTGATCGCCTCCCTGATCGCGGCCGCCCGGAACGATCCGAACCTCGAGGAGCGCGACGACATCCTCGCCCTGCTGGTATCCAGCCGCTACGACGACGGCTCGGCGATGACGGATGAGGAGATCACCGACGAACTCCTCACTCTGCTCGCCGCCGGCCACGAGACCACGGCCAATACCCTGGCCTGGGCATTCGAACGGCTGCAACGACATCCGGAGATCCTCGACGAACTCGTCACCGAGGCCGATGCGGGCGGCAGCGAGTACCGCACGGCCACGATCCACGAGCTCCAGCGCAGCCGTCCCGTCATCGACCTGGCCGGCCGCCACGTCATCGCCGACCACCTGGAGCTCGGACCGTACCGAATCCCCAAGGGCCACAACGTCATGGTCTCGATCTCGCTGCTCCACGACGACGACGGCCAGTTCGCCGATCCGGAACGCTTCGACCCGACGCGATTCCTCGGTGCACCGCCGTCGGCGGCCTGGCTGCCGTTCGGCGGCGGGACCCGGCGTTGCATCGGCGCGGCGTTCGCCCACATGGAGATGGACGTGGTGCTCGCGAATCTGTTGCGTGAGTTCACCATCGAGACCACCGACGCACCCGGCGAGCGCTGGCACTCGAGAGGCGTGGCCTACGCACCGAGGAACGGTGGTCGCGTCGTCCTGCGACGCCGCGAGAGCTGAACAGGGTCTCGATACGCACACTCGCTACGCTCGCGCGCTACTCGACCAGCAGGCGGAGCACCGCCGCCCGCCCGCCGCGTATCGAGGCCTCCACTCCCCCTTCTGCCGGAGCGGCGCCGCGGACGGCGCGAACGAACCCACATCGGTATAGTGACGCGAGCCACACTCGCTGACGATGAAGGGTTGCGCCCATGACGGTCACCGATGATCGCGCGAACGATCCGGACATCGAGTACATCCGCACCGATCCGGATCTGCCCCCGGTCGCGATCGTCGACCGCTCACCGATGCCCCTCGGCAAGAAACTGATCTTCGCCGTCATCGGCCTGATCGGCGCCATCTCGTGGGCCATCATCGCGTTCGTCCGCGGGGAGACCGTCAACGCGGTCTGGTTCGTCCTCGCCGCGGTGTGCACCTATGTGGTCGCCTACCGCTTCTATGCGCGGCTCATCGAGATGAAGGTGATCAAGCCGCGCGACGATCACGCCACCCCCGCCGAGGTCCTCGACAACGCGCGCGACTACATGCCGACCGATCGGCGCGTCCTGTTCGGTCACCATTTCGCGGCCATCGCGGGCGCGGGCCCATTGGTCGGCCCCGTTCTCGCGGCGCAGATGGGTTATCTGCCGGGCACCATCTGGATCATCATCGGCGCGGTTCTCGCCGGCTGCGTGCAGGACTATCTGGTGCTGGCCATCTCGACGCGTCGCCGCGGGCGCAGCCTCGGCCAGATGGCACGCGACGAACTGGGTGCGGTGGGTGGCACCGCCGCCATCGTGGGCATCTTCGCCATCATGCTCATCCTCATCGCGGTACTCGCGCTGGTCGTCGTCAACGCCCTGGCGGAAAGCCCATGGGGCGTGTTCTCCATCGCGATGACCATTCCCATCGCCCTCTTCATGGGTGTGTACCTGCGATACCTGCGCCCGGGGCGTGTGTCGGAGGTGTCGCTGATCGGCGTCGCGCTCCTCCTCCTCGCCATCGTCGCGGGACGGTATGTGGGCGAATCCGATTGGGGGCAGGACTGGTTCAGCCTGTCGCCGGTGTTCCTCAGCTGGGCGATCATCATCTACGGCGTCGCCGCCGCGGTCCTTCCGGTGTGGCTGCTCCTCGCACCGCGCGACTACCTCTCCACCTTCATGAAGGTCGGCACCATCGTCCTGCTGGCCCTCGGCATCCTCCTGGTGCGCCCCGTCATGCAGGCGCCCGCGGTCAGCGACTTCGCCTGGAACGGCAAGGGTCCGGCCTTCGCAGGCGCACTGTTCCCCTTCCTCTTCATCACCATCGCGTGCGGTGCCCTCTCCGGCTTCCACGCACTGATCTCCTCCGGCACCACCCCGAAGCTCCTGGCCAAGGAAGGACAGGCGCGCATCATCGGATACGGCGGCATGCTCACGGAATCCTTCGTCGCGATCATGGCGCTCATCACCGCGTGCATCCTCGATCAGCACCTCTACTTCGGCATGAACGCCCCGAAGGCCGTCACCGGCGGAACGCCGGAGGGCGCCGCCGACTACGTCAACGGACTCGGACTGTCCGGACCGCCCGCCACTGCCGAGGGCTTCCAGCAGGCCGCGGAAGGTGTCGGCGAGTCGTCGATCGTCAGCAAGACCGGTGGTGCACCGACCCTCGCGATGGGTATGGCCGACACCCTGCAGCAGGCCATCGGCGGTGAGTCGCTACGCTCCTTCTGGTATCACTTCGCGATCATGTTCGAGGCGCTGTTCATCCTCACCACCGTCGACGCGGGCACCCGTGTCGCCCGCTTCATGCTGTCGGACGGTCTCGGAAACCTGCCCGGCGCCAAGCGTTTCCGTGATCCGTCGTGGCGTCCCGGCGCCTGGCTGTGCACCCTGATCGTCTGCGCGGGATGGGGCTCGATCCTCCTGATGGGCGTCACCGACCCGCTCGGCGGCATCAATACTCTCTTCCCGCTGTTCGGCATCGCCAACCAGTTGCTCGCCGCCATCGCGCTGACGGTGGTGACGGTCATCCTCATCAAGCGCGGGCAGTGGCGCTGGGCGTGGGTGCCCGGCATTCCCCTCGCATGGGATCTGATCGTGACGATGACGGCCTCGTGGCAGAAGATCTTCTCGAGCAATCCGGCCATCGGCTATTGGGCCCAGCACCGGAACTTCGTCGATGCGAAAGATCAGGGCTTGCAGACCTTCAAGACCGCGAAGACCCCGGACGAGATCGACGCGGTCATCCGCAACACCTTCATCCAGGGCACGCTGTCCATCGTGTTCGCGGTTCTCGTCCTGATCGTGGTGATCGCGGGCATCTATGTCTCGGTCAAGGCGCTGCGGTCCGGCGGCCTGACGACCAGCGAGGAGGACACCGTGCCATCACGGATCTTCGGCCCGCGGAGCCTGTTCGCCACGAAGGCCGAGAAGGATGTGCAGCGCGAATGGGACGCCCTGAGTTCCGCGGGTCGCTCACGCGGCGACACCCCGGTGGGCACGTCGTGATCTCCGGTGTGGAGCGGGGATGGCGCGCGGTGCGCTGGTATGTCGGTTCGATGATGGGCGACAACGACTACGCGCGCTATCTCGCGCACACCGCGGCACGGCATCCGGAGACGCCGCCACTCTCCGAAAAGGACTATTGGCGTGAGCGATACGCGGCCCAGGACGCCAATCCCGGGGCCCGCTGCTGCTGAATACCGGTGACGGCTGTCACATTCACCGCTGCCGCACCGGTGTTCTCGATCACACATGTGGCGTTCACGATGGTTCCGTGCCTATGGTACGAATCGCCGCCATGCGCAGGCAATTCGCGGATTTTCTCCGCCGTTATCCAAGCGTGACACGAATGGCGCTGGTCATCGCGTCGGCGTGACCTTCTCGTTATCGGCTTGTACCGTCGCCAGGGTTCAACCGATCAGCCGCCCAGCCCGCCACGGGGTGGCAGAGGAGGAGACAAACCATGAACATCAAGAAGCTTGCCGTCCGTGCCGGAATCGTCGGCGTCATGTCGCTCGCACCGTTCGCCGCCATGGGTGGCACCGCATCGGCCAACAACTGGGACGCCGTCGCACAGTGTGAGAGCGGTGGCAACTGGGCCACCAACACCGGTAACGGCTACTACGGCGGCCTGCAGTTCTCGCAGAGCACCTGGGAGGCCAACGGCGGTAGCGGCAACGCTGCCAACGCCTCGCGCGAAGAGCAGATCCGCGTCGCCGAGAACGTGCTCGCCACGCAGGGCCCCGGCGCATGGCCGACCTGCGGCGCCAATCTCTGATCTGGCTCCAGCTGTAACAAATGTTGCCCGTTGACGCGGTTATCGCGTCAACGGGCAACCTTTGTCTGTCAGAGGGCTCGAAGCGCCGGGAACACCTGAGTCCGCAACAGCGGCGCCAGGTCGTCCGGCAATGATTTCTCGTCGATGGACTGCCACCGGTACTCATCGATCTCTGCCGACGGCCCGCCGAACGGGACCAGCGGATGTTCGAAGACGTCGGCGGCGACCTGATGCCCGGCCTCGTTGGCGGCCGCAGCCCGCAGATGCCCGAGCGAACGCAGTCGGGCGATGTCGAGTTCGGCGCCGATCTCCTCGGCCGCCTCGCGGATCGCCGCGTGCTCGGGGGTCTCGCCCGGTTCGGGCTTGCCGCCGGGCAGCATGAATCGAGAGGTGCCGCGTTTACGGACGGTCAGCACACGTCCGTCGGGGTCACGCAGGACCACCGCACTCACCCGGATGACCGACGGAGCGTCCGTGCTCACTCCCCGGTGTCGCGATCGCCGTCCGCGGGATCGTCCTCGTCGAGAGCGCTCACGCCGATCCCGTAGGGCAGGAAGCGGACCTTGCGGCGCGGGTCGGTGTTGGACTTGTTCGCACGCAACGCGTCCAGCTCGGTCGCATACACCTGCTCGACGCGGGCACCACCGTCGTCACTGACGACGAAGACCGCCCAGACGCCCGCACCGGTCTCGCCGGTCGTCTCGGGTTCGGGTCGCGGCGCGGTGCGTGCGCGTCCGCCCGCACGTGCGGCGTCGGCGAACAGCGACGACCAGCCCGTCGCGGCTCCCTGGTTGCCCATGAATTTGCCGACCATGTCACGTAGACCGTCGGTGGCCTCACGGGCGAACCGGTCGAAGTCGTCCGGATCCATGCCGAAAGGTCCGTTGTTGTCCGCCATGGAAAGTCCTCCTGTGCAGGCGATGCGACTCGATGCCGCCTGTCACCAGTGTCCACAGATTCCGACATCATCGCCACCACCGGTGTCGACGACGGTCAGACGAGACCCGCGTCGTGCATCGTGATGGCGACCTGCACGCGGTTGGTCGCCCCCAGTTTCGTGAAGATATGCGAGATGTGGGCCTTCACGGTGGCCACACTCATATAGAGGAGCCCGGCGATCTCCGCGTTGGATGCTCCCCGCGCCAGGCATATCGCCACCTCACGTTCACGGTCGGTCAGCTCGGCGACCCGGGCCTGCGCCGTGTCGTCCGGTGTCGGTTGCCCGACGACCTGCTTGATCAAGGCCGCGGTCACCGACGGACTCAGCGCGTGCTGGCCGCGCAGCACCTTCTTGATGGACGTGACGATGTCGGCCGGCGGGGTGTCCTTGAGGAGGAATCCGTCGGCGCCGACGGACAGCGCACGGACCACATAGTCGTCGGCATCGAAGGTCGTCAGCACGATGACCGCGGGCGGATTCGGCATGGCCTTGACCGCACTCGTCGCGGCGATGCCGTCGAGCACCGGCATCCGCAGATCCATCAGCACCAGATCGACCGGGTCCTCCCGGTACAGGTCCAGGGCCTCCTGTCCGTTCGCCGCCTCGGCCACCACATCGAACTCGGCATCGCCACCGAGCATCAGTCCGAGTCCCGACCGGACCAGCGGATCGTCGTCGACGATCATGATGCGCGCGGTCACGTCTGCCACGGTAACCACACATGGAGGACGAAGCGCCGGTCGTCGGTGCGTGTCACCGACTGACGACCACCACTCAGTGCCACCCGCTCGGCGAGACCCACGAGCCCGAGCCCGGACTGCGGCGGTTCGACGTCGTTGCCGCGCAACGGCAACGGATTGTCGACGAGCAGGTCCACACCCGATTGCGGACTGCCCGAGACCCGCACCGCGACGAGCGTGGAGGGCGCGTGTTTTCGTGCGTTCGTCAGCCCCTCCTGCAGGCACCGGTACAGCGTGCGACCGACCGCCGGGTTGAGGTCGGCGAGGTCCGCGTCACCGACGCATTCGATGGCCATGCCGTGCCGCCGGTTCTCGTCGATGAGTTCGCCGAGGTCGCCGACACCGACCTGTGGTGCCTCGGGATCCGCGTCCCCGGGACCGTCACGCAGCACCCCGAGCACCTCGCGCAGTTCGGTGAGCGCGAGACGCGAGGTCTCCTCGATGGTCCGCGCGGTGTCGCGCACCTGCTCCGGCGGCAGATCGGTACGGTAGGCCAGCGCACCCGCGTGCATACCGACCGTCGAGATCCGGTGTGCGAGAACATCATGCATCTCGCGCGCGATCCTCGACCGCTCCGCGGACTGGGCCTCGCGCACCTCGGCGTCGCGGCCGGCCTCCGCCGCGATCGCCCGAGAACGCCACGCGGCCAGCAGTTCCCGGCGGGAACCGATGTACATTCCCCAGGCCACCAGCACCGCGGTCGCCGCGGTGTACAGCCCGTACCGCAGCACCAGCGGATCCGTGGCGGTGGGCGGCGCCCCCAGCCAACTGTCCCGAATGATCCCGCAGCACACCGAAAGAACGACCTGCGGAACGATCTCCCGCCACCGCCGCCTGGTCGACAGCGAGACGAGCGCGAGGGCGCTGGGACCCGAGGCACTCAATGACACGGTCGTCGCCAGATTTGTGAGGGTTGCGACGGTGTTCGGATAGCGGCGTCGCCACCAGACCAGCACGAAACTCGCCACGCCGAGGGACAGGTCGGCGACGAAATGGCCGACCGACCACGACTCCGGACCGACGGTCGGGACGACCGACAACGCCGAGATGATCACCATCAACGCGACACGCCAGCAATGGCTCCACCACGTCAGCCGCGGCTGGTAGTCGTCGGGTCGCACAGTCCCACGGTAGTCACCCACGGGCGCGCCCACCTCATCCCTGTGGCGACGGAGGTCTACGACTTTCGGCCAGTCAGCGATCGACGTGGGCCCGATGTGGGAGTACTGCCGTCGCAGCGACGATGGATCGCATGATCACCGTCGAAAACCTCACCAAACGCTACGGCGATTACGTCGCAGTCGATGACGTGTCGTTCGTGTGCCGGCCGGGTCAGGTGACCGGGTTCCTCGGACCGAACGGTGCGGGCAAATCGACCACGATGCGCATCATCACCGGCCTGACCCCCGCGACCTCCGGGTCCGCGACACTGTCCGGCCTGCCCTACCGCGAGATCCCCAACCCGTCGACACAGGTCGGCGTACTGCTCGACGCGTCGGCACAGCACGCCGGCCGCACGGGCGCCGAGATCCTGCGCTTGTCCGCGATGACGATGGGCGTCCCGGGCAGCCGCGTCGAGGAGATGCTGGACATGGTCAGCCTGTCCGCCGACGAGGCCGGACGCCGGGTGCGGAACTACTCACTCGGCATGCGGCAGCGTCTGGGCATCGCCAACGCACTCCTCGGCGATCCCCACATCCTGATGCTCGACGAGCCGGCGAACGGACTCGATCCCGCAGGCATCCACTGGATGCGGCGACTGCTCCGCGATTACGCGGATCGTGGTGGGACCGTTCTCCTCTCGTCGCATCTGCTGCACGAGATCGAGATCATCGCCGACGACATCCTGGTGATCGGTCACGGCCGGATCGTCGCGCAGGGCACCAAGGAGGAACTGCTCGCCGGTCAGGGCACCGCGGTCCGGTCCCTCGACGACCGCGCCCTCGCGCACGGCTTGACCGCAGCGGGAATCCCCCACACGCCCGCACCGAACGGCGGATTCACCACCGACGCGACCCCCGAGGACATCGGCCGATTGGCCGCCCGACTGCAGATCCCGCTGATCGAACTGCGCACCGGTGACGGCACCCGACTCGAGGAGATGTTCCTCGAACTCACCGCGGGCACCCAGCGCGAGACCGTCCCGACCACCGATACCGCTGTCCCCCAGGGAGTTCCGTCATGACCGCCACCACATCCGTCGCACCCATCCGGATCGACCGGAACGCCGCGCCGATCCCGATGTCCCGGCTCATCGCCGTGGAGGTCCGCAAACTCGTCGACACCCGCGCCGGCTTCTGGCTCACCTCGTCCATCGGGGTGATCGCGGTGATCGTCGGGCTGTCGATGCTGATCGCCAACAAAGACAATCCGGAGAAACTGAACTTCGGCGAGTTCTTCGGCATGATGAACATCCCGACCGGCATCATCCTGCCGGTGCTGGCGATCATGCTGGTGACCGGCGAGTGGAGTCAGCGCACCGCGCTGACCACCTTCACCATGGAACCCCGGCGCGAACGCATCGTCGCGGCCAAACTCGCGGCCGCACTGGTCGCCGCGATCTCGGCCGTCGTACTCGCCCTCGTCCTCGGCGCGGTCTGCACCGTCATCGCCGACGTCCTGTACGCGGATCCGGCGGGCGCCTGGTCGTTCACCGGCGCGGGACTGCTGAACTCCTTTGTCCTGCAGATCTTCGGCCTGCTCCTCGGGTTCGGCTTCGCGGCGTTGATCCTCAACACACCGGGCGCGATCGTCGCCTACTTCGCATTACCGACCGCGCTGTCGGTGATCACCGAGTTGGTGCCCTGGTTCAAGGACAACCTGGGCGGCTGGATCGATACGTCGCTCACGCAGTCCCCCCTGCAATCGGACGAGTGGCTCACCGGCGGCGAATGGGGCCGGCTGCTCGTCTCTGCGGTGATCTGGATCGCCATCCCATTGACGCTGGGTGTGATCCGGGTCCTGCGCACGGAAATCAAATAGTCACCGTCCGTGCGTGATCGGCCGGCGGACCCGTCCCTCTCTCCGGGTCCGCCGGCCCGTCGTCATGTCTGGGATCGTCATGTCAGGGAGCGGGTCCAGGCAGTCAGTCGATCGGCATCCCAGGTGGTGACGATGCGGTCCGGATCAATGCCGTGGGCCACGGCCCGTGCAGCACCGAGCGCCTTGAAGTCGAGTTGGCCCGGCGCGTGCGCATCGGAGTCGATGGCGAACACGCAACCCAGGTCGCGGGCCATGGCGATCAGCTCGTCGGGCGGATCGACACGTTCGGGCCTCGAGTTGATCTCCACCGCCGTACCCGATTCCGCACATGCCCGGAACACCTGCTCCGCATCGAATGCCGATGCGGGGCGGGCACCCCGGCCCGTCACCACGCGACGCCCGGTGCAGTGACCGAGGACGTGCACACGCGGATTGCGCACTGCGGCAAGCATTCGCGCGGTCATCGGGGCCTTGTCCATCCGCAACTTCGAATGCACGGATGCGGTCACGACGTCCAGACGGTCGAGAAGTTCGTCGGTCTGATCGAGGGCACCGTCATCGAGGATGTCGACCTCGATGCCGGAGAGCACCCGGATGTCGGTTCTGCGCTCGTCGAGGACGTCGATGAGCTCGATCTGGCGGCGTAGCCGATCCGCATCCAGGCCGTTGGCCACCGTGAGTCTCGGCGAATGGTCGGTCACCGCGACCCAGTCGTGTCCGAATTCTGCTGCCGCATCGATCATCTCGGCCAACGGGGCACCACCGTCGCTCCAATCGGTGTGCATGTGCAGGTCACCGCGGAGTGCGGCGTACAGGTCGCTCCCCTGCCGAGTCAGCGGCGCCTCGGCATGCGATTGCAGATCCGCGAGGTAAGCCGGGACGTCACCCGCGACGGCCTCGGCGATCACCGCAGCGGTCGTCGCACCGATACCGTCGATGGACGTCAGCGTGCCCGTCGACGCAGCCGCGGCGAGTGCGTCGGCACCGTGGGCCGCCGCCGCCTGCGCCGCACGCCGGAACGCCTGTACCCGATAGGTGTTCTGCCGATCCCGCTCCAGCAGCCAGGCGATCCGGGTCAGTGCGACGACCGGATCGACGGGTGCGGACAGCGGCGGCAGGAGATGCATCCCACCCAGGATATGCGCGGTGAATCGTCAGCGAATCCATGGTCAGATTCTTGCTGTCCTCTCATGTGCGCGCGGCACCGTGGTGATGTGAACGAACCGCGTGATCCCAGCACCCAGCCGATTCCGCCCCAGCAGGCCGCTCCCCACCCACCCGCACCTCAGCCGGGTCCCCCGCAGTGGCCGCACACACCTCAGATGACACGACCGACCGAGCCGGCACGGCGCCGCACGGTCACCACACCGATCGTCGTGACCGCGGTGCTCGCGGGTGTTGTCGGTGGCGCCCTCGGGATGGGCGGCAGTGCACTGCGCAATCATGAGGACGCCTCGGTGCCCGCCCTCACCACGGCGCCCCCACCGGCCCGCGACGCCGCCGATGTGACACCCGGCTCCGTGACCTATGCGGCGCAGGTCGCGTCGAAGTCGACCGCCGACATCCGTGTGGCCACGGCGCAGGGCACCGCCGGGGGCAGCGGGATCGTGCTCTCACCGGACGGCTACGTGCTGACCAACAATCACGTCGTCGGCGGCGGGCCGGGCAATCGCATCCAGGTGACCACCAGCGACGGTAAGCAGCACTCCGCATCGATCACCGGTACGTCGCCCTCCTACGATCTGGCGGTCATCAAACTCGACGGCGCAACCGGTCTGACCCCGGCGACCCTCGGTGATTCCGGAGCACTTCAGGTCGGCCAGCAGGTGGTCGCGGTGGGCAGTCCCGAGAATCTGTCCAACACGGTCACCTCGGGCATCGTCAGCGCCCTCTCCCGGACCGTCACCGCGGGCGACGCGACCGGCCAGTCGGTCTCCGTCTACAACGGTCTGCAAACCGACACCCCGATCAATCCCGGTAATTCCGGTGGGCCGCTGGTGAATCTGTCCGGACAGGTTGTCGCGGTGAACTCCGCGGTGGACACCGGGCAGGCCGCAGCAGGCGGACCGCAGGCATTCGGCCTGGGATTCGCCATCCCGGTCAACACCGCCAAACGGGTGGCCGATCAGTTGCTCAAGGACGGCCATGCGACGAAACCCGTTCTCGGCGTGTCCGGTTCGTTGCAGGGTCCGGGCCAGGTGAGCGGCGCGCGTCTCGCCTCGGTACAACCCGGCGGATCGGCGCAGCGCGCGGGACTGAAGGCGGGCGACGTGGTGACCAAGGTCGGCGATGCGACGGTCGGCGACTACGCCGATCTGATGGCACAGATCCTCACGCACACACCGGGATCGACGGTTCCGGTCACGGTGAGCAGCGGCGGATCGACACGTACCGTCGAGGCGACGCTCGGCAGCGCGGTCGACGAGGAGCAGACCACGGTTCCGGAATCCGGCGGTCCGTCGTCGGGCCCCGGCTCAGGACTGCCGTTCGGCCTGGTGCCCTGAGACATTCCGCCACACCTGCCGGACACCGGCGGGGCCTGCGCCACGATCGAGCGCGAGAATCAATGCGGCACACCCCAGCCCGGACAGGACCAGTGCGGAGCCGAAGACCGCCGGATAGCCGAGGGTGTCTCCGATGACGCCGCCGACGAAACCGGAGAAGCCCTGCACCACGACCACCGCGCACGCCAGCAGCGTGTAGTCGCTGCCTGCGTGCTCCGGTTCGGACGCATCCATCATCAGGGTGAACAGCGCGACGGTCGCCGCTCCCCCGAGGATGTTCTCGGCGAGGCTTGCCGCGACGATCAGCGCGAATCCGCCGCTGCCCAGTGCGCTGGTGAAGAACAGGCCGAGGCTGACGGTCTGTGTGACGCCGCCGAAGATCAGTGCCGTTCGTCGTCCGAACCGGAAGGCGAGCCATCCGCCGAGGACCGCCCCGCCGAGGGCACCGGCCGACGACAGCACACCTTTGACGAGTGCGATCTCCCCCAGCGTGAGTCCCGCATCGGTCATATACGGACCGACCAGCGACGACCCCATGGAGTCACCGAATTTGAACGCACCGATCAGCAGGATGAAGGTGAGCATCCCGGGACGTGCCGCGCGTCGTAGCCATCCGGTCGGCAGTCGTCCGGACGACGTCGCACGCGCCCCGGACGCAGATGCGACATCGTGCGGATGCATCTGTGCCACACGCATATTCCAGATCGGAATGGTGGTGATGACGATCAATACCGCCATCGCCAGGAACAGGCTGCGCCACCCGGACAGAGCGAACAGCCAGAGCAGGGCTCCGCCGCCGACGATCATGCCGATCCGGTAGGCACCCACCTGGATGCCGTTGGCCAGACCGCGCTGCCGCGGACCGAGGAGGTTGACGGCCAGTCCGTCGGTGGCGATGTCCTGCGTCGCGGAGAGCACGTTGATGACCGCGACACCGACGAACAGCCACGTGAGCGTCGACGACAGATCGAGGCAGGCCAGCACGATCGCGACGGCCGCGGCGGCCAGTTGGAGCGTGAGCAACCATTGACGCCGGGTGCCGTAGCGGTCGACATACGGTGCCCACAGGAACTTGAGCGCCCAGGGTGCGAACAGGAATCCGGTGAGACTGATCTTCGTCAGTGAGTAGCCGGAGTCACGAAGCACCACCGGGAGCGCCTGTGTGAAGAATCCGTACGGTAATCCCTGCGCGAAGTACAGCGCCGACAGGACGAGCAGTGTGCCCAGGGCAAGTGGGCCCGACCGCGTCGACGATGCCATGCGCATATGGTCGCAAAACGCGTCCGCGTCGGCATGTCCCGGGTGGGCGAAGTGCCCACGCGGTCAGTTCAGCGCCTCCCACGCGACATCCGGGAGAAACTGTCCGCCGACGCTGCCCACCGCGTTGCCGCAACTGCCGTCCGAGGTGCCGGGCGCCTTGATCCACAGATTGGCGTCCATACCGTCGGCTCCCGGTGTCACCGTCCCCGGCAGCGCACCGATCTTCCGTCCGGTCGGGTTGCACCACGTACCGTCCCATGTCGGGTTGCCGTTCCGGCTCGAATCGACCACGTATCGGGCATTGATCTGCGCGCGAGCGAGATGCCGCCGGATCTCGGTGGCGTACGTGACGATGTCCGGCTGAGGCGCGAACGAACTGACGTTCACGGCAAACCCGACCCGGTCCGATGCGCCCGCCTTCCGCAGCAGCTGCGCCATACGACGAGTACTCACCGACCCGGAGCTCGTCCCCGCTTCCAGATACACATTGGTGGCGGGATTCGCGGTGAACTTCCGGGCGGCGTAGGCGAGCAGCGCCATCCGCTCGTCGAATCCCGCACGGTTCCGGCCGTATTGGCGATCGGCGAACCAGAGGGCATCCGGCTCGATGACGATGACGGACGGATAATTGCCGACCCGACGTGCCACCCGGTCCACCCACGCCCGGTAGGCCGCGCCGTCGACCGACTGATTCGGTGCGCTGATCCCGTCGTTTCGGCCGGGGATGTTGTAGAGCGTGATGATCGGCAGCGTGCTCGTCTGGCGGGCCTTGCGCATCACACCGTTCAGATTCCGGAAGTCGGACTGCTCTCCGGTCAACCAGACCGATACGGGACGGTTCGCCAGTTCCCGCCACATGCGCGGGGTCCGCGGATCCTTCGGGTGATCCGCGAGCCAGATGTGCGCCTGCGAACCCGGATACACCGTGAAGACCCGATTGGCGAGCTTCGACTCCGACGCGGTGAGCGACGGCGTCCAGTGATTCGTTGGCTGCGAACCCGCGCAACCGCTCAACACGGCGGCCACGACGGCGATGACGACGATGGGTACGGGCAGCCGGAATCGCATTTGTCGACCGCGCCGATTTCCCCCCAGAAAGCGGTACACGTGCCCGAGGCTACCAGCGACCGCTCATGGACCCGCGATTCGCGCAGGTCAGGGCGTTACCGCGACTCGGTGGCCGCGGTCAGGTGGAGCAGCGGATACGGCAGACCGTCGCCGTCGACCTCGCTTCGTCCGGTCCGTACGAATCCACGCGCACGATAGAACGCGACGGCGGCCTCATTCTGTTCGTTGACATCGAGCCGCAGCCCCGGAATGTCGTCGAGAATTGCCGCCAACAGCGCCGATCCGACGCCACGACCGCGGAAGTCGTTGTGCACGAACAGCATTTCCAAACGATCCTCGGCAACTCCGGCGAATCCAGCGAGTTTGTCGTCCACGACGGCGACGCTGATGCCGACGTTGGGGAGGTAATCCGACGGCAACCGCTCCTCGATGCGGTCGAGATGTTCGGGGTGCACGAAGTCGTGGGTCGCGTCGACAGCGCTGCGCCAGATCGTGACCAGTTCGGCGTACTCATGCGCACCTGCGCACGGACGGAGGTCGATCGGCATCACGCGGTACTCCTCAGGCACTCTGGGCGCGCCGCAGGGTCGCGGCGACCACCGATCGCGTCTCGGCGGGGTCGATGACATCGTCGATCTCCAGGACGCGCGCCACGTTCAGCGCCTTGGCATGTGCCCGCATGGCGGCGGTCTGCACGCGAACCGTCTCCTCACGTTCCTCTTCCGGCAGTGTCGCAAGGTGTTTCGCGAGCCCCAACCGCACGGCACCCTCGAGGCCCATCGGCCCCATATGCGCGTCGGGCCACGCCACTGTGAGCAGCGGCCGCAAGGTGTCACCACCAAGCATCGCCTGTGCGCCCAGTCCGTAACCGCGGCGCAGCACCACACCGACGAGCGGCACCGACAAGCGAGACCCGATGTTCAGCATTCGCGAGGCCGTCCGCACCAGACCGGTGCGTTCGGCCTCGGGGCCGACCATGAATCCCGGTGTGTCGACGAGACTGACCACCGGAATCCCCCAGCGCTCACAGAGTTCCAGGAAATCGGCCGCCTTGACCGAGGCATCCGATGTCAGTGCCCCCGCGAGATGTGCGGACTGATTGGCGATGACACCCACCGGCATGCCGTCGATGGCCCCTAGCCCGGTGACGATCTCCTTCGCCCAGCGATCCCGTAACCAGATGACCGTGCCCGTGTCACAGAGGATCTCGACGACCGGCCGCACATCGAAGGCCTCCCGATCGTTCTCCGGCAATGCATTTCGAAGATCGGCCTGATCCGCGGCGGCGGCACCGTCGCGAGCATTGCCGCCCCGCAGCAGCCCGATGAGTCGGCGGACGACGTCGACGGCCTCCTCCTCGTCGGCGACGAGGACGTCGATGACGCCGTTGTCGGCCTGTTCCTCCGCCGGACCGATCTCGTCGGCGCTCACCTCGCCGAGTCCACCGCCCGCGATCATCGCCGGGCCGCCCATGCCGAGATTCGCGTCCGGCGTGGCGATCCGGAGGTCCGCCGCACCCGCGAGCGCCGCATTGCCGGCGAAACAGCGTCCGGATACCACCGCGATCCTGGCCGCGACCTCGCCGAGTTGTCCCCACATCCGGAACGATCCGACGTCGAGTGCGGAGACGAGCGGAAAGTCGGTGTCGCCCGGGCGGCCGCCGCCGCCCTCGGTGAAGAAGACGGACGGCAACCGCATACGGGTCGCGATCTCCATCAGACGATCCGTCTTGCGGTGTCCGCGCATGCCCTGCGTGCCGGCGAGCACCATCCAGTCGTAGGACATGACCGCGCAGGGCACACCGTCGACCGTCGCGGTGCCTCCGATGATCCCGTCCGCGGGCGTCTGGGTAACCAGGTCCGCGAGGTCACGGGACCTCTCCTGGGCGGCCGTCGCGAACCGCCCGTATTCGACGAACGAGTCGTCGTCGATCAGATCGGCGATGTTCTCCCGGGCGGTACGCCGCCCGGCCGCATGACGTTTCGCGACCTTCTCGGGTCGCGCGGCGTCGGTGGTGAGGTAGCGCCGGGCGACGAGTTCGTCGAGGCCCTGTGCGGGTTCGGAGGCGGCGTCACCGGGTTCGGTCATGTACGCATCATGCCCCAACCCGGCCTGCGTCATCCGCGGGCCGCACGCTCCACCAGGTCGGCCACCGCCTTGGGGTGAGACACGTAGACCGCGTGACTGCCGGGCGATTCGACGATGGTCATCTCTGCCCGCTCGGCCATGCGGCGCTGCAACGGCTCCGAGAGCATCCGGTCGTCGCGTGCGATGAGGTAATAGCTCGGCTTCGACTTCCACGCCGGCGCCCTCACCGCTGCCTCGGCCGCCGCCACGCCCCAGCCCGGTTGGGCATCGGCCATGAATTGGGTCAGATCCGGATCGAGGTCGCCGGCGAAGGACTCGGCAAACTTCTCGCGGTCCAGATAGAGATAGCCGTCGACGGGCGGCAGTATCGGCGGAATCGGTGTCCCAGAAGGCGGATCGGCGATCAGATCGGTCACCGATTCACCGGACTCGGGAGCGAAGGCGGTGATGTAGACCAGGGCCCGCACCGTCGGATCGCCCCCTGCCTCGGAGATGATCACTCCCCCGTACGAATGCCCGACCAGCACGGTCGGCCCGTCCTGCGCCGCGAGGGCGCGCCGCACGTAGGCGGCGTCCTCGTCGAGCGCCGCGGTCGGGTGCTGGACGACGGTGACACGGAAACCCCTCGTAACCAATTCCGCGTACACCGCCTCCCAGCCCGAGCCGTCCACCCACGCACCGTGGACCAGGACGACGTTCTTCACTCCCCCATCGAGTTCTGTCATGGTTCCCACCCCTTTGATTATCGCGATAATTATTATCGCGATGTAGAGTTTGTACCGTGCGTGGCGAGGTTTGTAAAGCCACGACACATGCAGATAATGGGGACGGCTCGGACCATCGGCTGCGGCACAGAACATCGGGGACATATGAACCACGACGACCAGGGCACGATCCCCCTCGACGATCAGCTCTGTTTCGGGATCTACTCGGCTTCCATTGCCGTGCAACGCCTTTACAAGCCACTGCTGGACGAACTCGGCGTCACCTACACGCAGTACCTGGTGCTGTGCACCCTGTGGGAGAACGGCGGTCTGACCGTCGGGGCCGTCGGCCATCGACTCGCCCTGGAACCGAGCACCATCACGCCCGCCGTCAAACGACTGGAGACCGCCGGCTTCGTGACACGTCGACGATCGGCCTCCGACGAACGTCAGACGATCGTCGAACTCACCCCCGAGGGAACCGACCTGCGACCACGTACCCGTCGACTGAACGACACCCTGCTGCGACAATCCGGTCTCGACGTCCCGCAGTTGATCGCTCTCAACGCCTCGATCCGCGAGCTGACCGACCATCTTCGCGAACCGGACACCGCGTCGTCCGACCGATCCACAGCGGAATAATCCGTCGCGACGCACCGCTGAGCACGGAGTGACGACGCAGCTCGACCATGAGCCTTCCGCCTTCGGCCTCGACCGCGCCCTCGCCGCGGTCGACGCCACGCTGCACGGTTCCCGCGTGGACCCACTGCGCGGCGATCACCCGTTCGGCTGGTCCCATGCGGGTCCCGGCCTGATCTATCTGACCGAGGGGCACGCCCGGGTCGAACTGTCCCGGGACCGTTGCCGCTGCGTGGTCGACATGTCGGCGGGCGACCTCGTCGTCTTCCCCCGCGCGGTATGGCACCGAACCCTGCCACGCACCGACGGGACACTCGCCACGCTCTCGTTCACCTCGGGGGCCCGTTCGAATCCGGTCGTCGACACACTTCCCGACCGGCTGGTCGTCCCCGGCTTCCGGGACCGGGAACCGTCCATCGCGGGGCTGATCGAGGGCATCCGCTGCGACGTGGCGATCACCCGCCGTAGCCGGCCCGGCGATTCGGTCATCTGCAACCAGATTGCGCACACCATCCTCACGGTCGCCATCCGCGCGTGGGTCGAGGGCTGCGCGACACGGTGGTCCGGCCTGGTCGCCGACCCGCACGTGGCCCGCGCGGTCGACGCCATCAACACCGACCCCGGTCGGCCATGGACCATCGAGGAACTCGCCCGCATCGCGGCCATGTCGCGGACGGTCTTCGCCGAGCGTTTCCGGGACACGGTCGGCCAGTCCCCCGCCGCCTACGTCGCGACCATCCGGATGGAAACCGGAATGCGTCTGCTCGAAGCGGGAACGCTGAGCGTCGGCGAAACCGCACGGCAACTGGGTTATACGTCGGAAGCAGGCTTCAGCCGCGCATTCCGCCGCCACGTCGGGGTGACCCCGTCGGCGTGGCGGCGGAACGGCGCGACTCAGCAGCAGGCCGGTTCGGGCCTCCGGTCGACGGTCGCCTGATCGTCACCGCCGACCGGTTGGTCGGCGACCTCGATCACACGCTCATCGACCGTGTCCCGGCCGCTGCGTGCCGAACCGAACAGCAGGCCGCCGACCAATGCGGCCACCGCGGCCACGGACAGCGCGATGGTCGCCCCCGACAGGTCGACCAATAGCCCGCCGGCGCCCGCACCGATCACGATCGCGAGCTGGAATCCCGCCACGAGCAGGCCACCGCCCGCCTCCATCCGGTCCGGCGCGACACGCCCGATCCAGGTGGTCACGACGATGATCCAGGCACCGAACATGAAGCCCCACACCGCGACCGCGCCGATCACCGGAATACGTTGCGGCACCAGCGCAATCACCGCCACGGCCGCCGCGATCCCGAGTGGCACCACATACCGGATCACCGTGAGGTAGCGGTCGATCAGCATGCCGATGATGAAATTGCCTGCGACGCTGCCGATGCCGAAGACCACCAGAAGCGCGGCCGCACCCGAGGCGTCGAGTCCGGGCACCCGTTCGAGCGCGGGGCGGATGTAGGAGAAGGCCGCGAAGTGTCCGATCACGACGAGCACGTGACCGAAGAGCCCGATGCCGACGCCGCGGACCCGGAGGGTGGCACCGAGTGCTCCCAGTCCTGTCGACCTGGCGGGCGGAACGGGTGGCAGTATCAACCGAAGCGCCAGGGCAACGATCACCGACACCACCGCCACGCCGACGAACACCTTCTCCCAGTCGAAGATCTCACTGAGGTAGATCCCCAGCGGCACACCGGCAACCGTGGCCGCCGACGTCCCGGTGTTCACGAGCATCATGGCGCGCCCGAGGTTCTCCGGCCGTGCCAGCCGTGCGGCCACCGCGAGGGACATCGCCCAGAAGCCGCCGATCGATGCCCCCAGCAGCAGGCGAGCCAGGAGCAGCAGCCACAGGTTGGGAGCCACGGCCACCACGATGTTGGAGACCGCCGCGGCGATCGTCAACGATGCCAGCAGGGTCCGGCGGTCGAGTCGCGGGAAGATCAGGCCGATCGTCGGTGCGGTGACGAATCCGACCAGGGCCGTCGCGGTAACGGCTTGTCCCGCTTGACCTTCGGACACACCGAGCGATGCGGCCATCGCGGGCAACATGCTCGGTGGCAGGAATTCGGCGACCACCAGCACGAAACTGGTGAACATCATGACCACCACACCCGACCAGGAGGTCGGGTGTGCCGGTACCGGGGTGTCGACGTGCCGCGTGGGCAGTTCGGTCTGAGTCATACCGTCGAGCATGTCGGAGCGACAGCGCACGCACCTGACCGATCGTCCGCGATACCGGACCGATCGTCCGTAACCGTTCCGGTGAGATGATCGCTAGCTGAAGTCCGCCTCCACCTGGTCGCGTCCGCGCACCGGATCGCTCCCGAGGACGTAGGTGGGCTCCGTGTGCGGACAGGTGGTGCCGTCGGCGACGCGACGGCGGGCGGCCGTGAACTCCGGCGCCTCCCCCATCGTGGCGTGGAGTCCGTTGATCGCGGTCCACACCGCAGCCCGACGAGCCCGTCTCTCAATGGGATTGGGCGGCTGATACATCACGAGCTGCGCCGCCCACGACGGCATCGTGTCCCGCATCGCCCAGTCCACGAAGGCCTGAGCCGGGTTGGTCACGTTGGCCCCCGTCGCCATCGCGTTGCCGTAGGTGAGGCCCAATCGGGGCAGGTAGCCATGCAGGCATTCCAGCGTCTCGGCCTTGGTGGCAGGCAGATCCTCGCCACCGAGAGCGTGCCCGACGCGCACGAATTCGCCGTAGTACCTGTCGAGTTCGGCGCCGCGCAGTGGCCGTGGGTGATAGATCTCGTGGGCCGTCGCGATGCCCCAAACAACCGTGGCGTAGTTCCACCGCAACCAGTCCGGATCGTCGGCGTCGTACGGAAGTCCGTCCGGCCGAATGCCTTTGACGGTGTGATGCATCGACCGCACGGTACGTGAGACACGCTCCGCGGTCTCGGTGGTGCCGTAGGCGGTGCCGATGAAGAACGCCAGCGAATGCCCCAACCGGACGTTCACGCTTTCCGGGCGGACTCGCGGCAGACCGGCCGGGTCGTCCGATCGCTCCACCAGGCGCGAATGGTCCATACCCATCCAGTAGATGCTCGGGTCGAGCCGCTCGAGGTAGGACGCGCACTGCAGGCCGAAGATCAGGGCGGGTGTGTGAGAGTGGACGTACCAGGTAGCACTGTCCGGGCCGAACCAGCCCGGATCACCGTAGGGCGCCTCGAACTCCATGCCGCGGAAGTACTTCGAACGCACGTTCTCGGTGAATTTGTCGTTCAGCCACTTTCCGAAGTACTGATGCGGCAGCGGTACCGGCGTCTTGACCGTGGGCATGCGAACGGCGGGAATGCGGACCGGCGGCACCTTGACGGGTGGCACCCGGACGGTCGGCGGAGCGGGAAGTCGAACAGCATCCAGCAGCGGGGCCATCGTCTCATCCTCCGTTTGTGGTAACAGGTGTAGCCAGACTACGTCTTTGGCCACAGGTGTGGCCAGACTTTCGTGCGGTTACCTGAACGCGTCGTATGCTGGGCCGATGACGAGCCCGACGCGATGGGCAGGCGTGCCGCTGGCGGACCGCCGCGCCGAGCGCAAGACCGCCCTGGTCGCGGCGGGTTTCGACATTCTCGGCACCGAGGGCGAGGCCGCACTCTCGGTACGTTCGGTCTGCCGGGCGTGCGAGTTCCACACCCGATACTTCTACGAGAGCTTCACCGACCTCGACGAGCTCGTCGGTGCGGTGTACGACCTGGTGGCACTCGACCTGACCTTCGCCATCGGCGAGGCCATGGCCGGACTGGGCGCCGGGTCCGTTCGCGCCGGACTGCGCGCGGGCATCCGAGCGGTGCTTGACTTCGGCTCCGCCGACCCGCGTCGTGGACGGATCCTGTTCACCGAGGCGCGCGCCAATCCGGTCCTCGCCGCCCGTCGCGCGGCCACCCAGGATCTACTCCGCGAGTCGGCGCTCGCCGACGATCGCATCCACACCACCGACGCGCTCACCGATCGCGTCCGGGCCGCGATGTTCACCGGCGCCATGGCCGAACTCGCCCAGGAGTGGCTCACCGGAAACCTCGGCGACGAACTCGATGACGTCGTCGACCGTGCGGTCGGCCTGTTGATGCCGTAGCCCGGTGTCACCGATACTCTCGCCACACGGAATTCACCTGAGAGACAACCCAACTGGATAATCCGGCCGGGACCGCTGTGCGGTAAAGAATTTGTGGGCCGTCGGTCGATCACCGCCGCTTCGCTCAGCGGGAAGCATTGCCTGATGGCCATCCGAGGACTAGCTTACGAAGCGAGGGTCCCGGCCCCTCCGGTGGCGCCGCCTACGTTCACTGCGCACGCGGCGCCGCGTTCGACCGGGTGTCGTCGTCATACGACATCGCCGGTCGCCAGCATGAATGTCAGGCAACTTCTGCGAACCAGGGACCAGTGATGACAAGCGCCGATCAACACACCACCGCCGAGCACACGACCGCCGAACATGAGCACGGACCGAACTGTGGCCACGAGGCCGTTCAGCACGGCGACCACGTCGATTATCTCCACGGCGATCACCGCCACGCCCTTCACGGAGATCACTACGACGAACACTGACGGCCGAACCGGCTGCGAGCAGCATCACCATTGCGGTTGCCGCTGCCGCCTGCTGGTGTGGAGGCCATGAAGGTCTTCGTCACGGGTGGCACCGGCGCGATCGGGAAGTACACGGTTCCAGCGCTGGTCGGGGCCGGCCACGACGTCACAGCTCTGGCCCGCACACCGGAGAAGGCCGCGGAAATCACGGCCGTCGGCGCCACACCGGTCACTGTCTCCCTGTTCGACAGCGACGCGTTGACCGAGGTGTTCGCGGGGCATGACGCCGTAGCGAACCTCGCGACCAGGATGCCGCCCCTCCCGCTGTTCATGAGCGTGCGCGCGTGGGGGCCGACCGAGCGTGTGCGCACCGAGGGCTCGGCGGCCGTGGTCGATGCCGCACTCGCGGCAGGCGTGCCTCGGGTCATCCAGGAATCGGTGTCCGTGCTCTATCGCGATGGCGGCAGCAATTGGGTCGACGAGGATTCGCGGGTCGAGCATTACCGCATCACCCGGGGCAACTTCGCCGCCGAGGCCGGCGCGCACCGGTTTGCCGATGCCGGTGGCACAGCGCTCATGATGCGATTCGGCATCTTCCTCGGCGCGACCGCGTCGAACAGCGAAGCCTTGCTCGCACTCGCACGTCGTCACGTCAGCCCGGTGCTCGGAAAGCCGTCCGGGTACTCGCCGTCCATCCATCTCGCCGATGCGGCGACCGCCGTGGTCGCCGCACTCCACGCACCGGCCGGCACCTACAACATCGTCGACGACATACCGCTCACCAACCGGGAGTACGGTGATGCGGCCGCCGCGGCGGTTCGGACCACCCCCTGGTTACGAGCGCCGGGCCGGGCCACGCTGCTGGCCGCCGGTCGCCTCACATCGTTGACCCGCTCACTGCGGGTGAGCAACACCAGATTTCGTGAGGCCACCGGCTGGGCACCGCGCTATCCGAGCGCACGGGAGGGCTGGATCGCCACCGCGGAGGAACTCGGTCTCCGCTGATATCGCCACCGTTGATATCCGTGCCGTACCGCGATGTCCGGCAGGCCATCGTTTGCGGCAACGAGAACCGTAGCGGCGACCGTCATCCGCCGCCGTTTGTACTCCGAGAACTTGTCAGCGACGTCGCCCGGTGCGCACCCGCTTGCGCGTCATACTGCGGGCCGCCGGCGAACACATTTACTTGCGTGCGCCATTATCTATAATTTGCTGTTGGCGAATCGGCATTTATTGGCGGCCCCGGCAATGGTTAATCGAAATGACTTGGGTTACAGTGCTGTCCGTATTCGGATAGCAATTCGAGGCTTCACCAGTGCGAGTGCACGCAAATACCGGTGGCTTCCTGCTGATCTTGCCTGAGGGGATGAGGGGAATTTACGAATGACGTCGTCGAGGCGCGCTTTCGCCAGAAAATGTGTGGCGGTCGGTACCGCAGTGATCGGTGTCGTCGCCGGGCTTTCCACTGTCTCACCAGCCACCGCGGATCCGACGCCGGTTGCCGCACCCAAGCCGCTCGCCGATCGCTTCTATGCCGCCCCGGCCGATATCGCGAAGCACAAGGCCGGTGATGTTCTGGCAGTTCGCGGCAAACCGAACCCGCCCGGCTTCGTCGATGTGCGCACATATCAGCTCAAATTCGCGAGCACCGACATGCAGGGCAAGCGGATCGCTGCGATCACCACGGTCATGGTGCCCAATCGGCACCGGGCAAACGGGCCGCTCCTTTCTTTCCAGCACGTGATCAATGCGACCGGACTGCAGTGCGCTCCGTCGCAGGCACTGTGGACGACCGATCCGAATCTCACGATCCGGGAGGCGCCGGGCCTCAACGTCGCTCTCCAGCGCGGCTGGACGGTCGCGATTCCCGACCATCTCGGTCCCCGCAGTTCGTACGGCGCGGCCAAGCTCGGCGGACAGATCACCCTGGACGGCATACGGGCCGTCAAGAAGTTCGCCCCGGCACGCGCGGCACACAGCCGCGTCGGCCTCGCCGGATACTCGGGAGGCGGCATGGCGTCGGCGTGGGCCGCCGCGCTGCAGCCGAAGTACGCGCCGGATCTGCGCCTCGCGGGCGCTGCGTACGGCGGCGTGCCGATGAACATGATCAAGATGGCCGAGGGCCTGGGCTACAACAACCCGCATCCCGCGTTCGGTCTGGCCTTCGCGGCCGCCATCGGGTTCGCCCGCGAGTATCCCGCCGACATTCCGATGAAGGCCCATCTGTCGCCGATCGGCAAGCGCATGCTCCGCGAGATGGGCAATGCGTGCACCAACGACATCCTGCGTCTGGGCGCCGGGCACAGCGCTCGCCAGGTCACCACCGGCGGACGTGCGATCTTCGACAATCGGTCGGCACGAAAGGTCGTGGAGGGCAACAGCTTGTCGCTGTACCCGGGCATCCCTCGTACGCCGGTCTTCGAATGGCACAGCCCAATCGACGCCCTGATTCCGGTTGCCTCCATCGATCACACCATCGGCCGCTACTGCCGGGCCGGTGCGCGGGTCCAGACACTCAAAACGCCTACGCCCGACCACATGTCGGCCGCGGTCCTCGGCCTGCCGTCCGCGCTGAACTTCCTGCAGGACAGGTTCGACGGAAAGCCGGCGCCGAGCAACTGTTAGTCACCGGTCGCTCGTGACACCGTCGCCGCCACCTCACCGGGTGGCGGCGACGGCGGTCCTGCGGGCAGGCAGATCCAGCCTTCGGTCCGCGCTCGCGGGAGATCCTCCCCCTCGGGCCGAATGACGTTGCCGATCCCGACTTCTCGCGCCATCAGCGCGGCGATCACGGCGTCCAGTGCGTCATCGGATTGTTCACACAGGGGCCGAAAGTCCGCCCAGTGGAGCCACGGCAGATTACGGCCGATCGCATCGATCAACTGCGTACGAGCCGCAGCACCCGTAGCGCGTTTGTACCCTCTGCTGGTCAGGCCCCACCGGGACGCGTGGCTGCCGGATACACCTCGACGACCCTTCCACCACCGGTGCGGTCGACATCGGTACCGGCACTGCGCAGCCGCGCCGCGATCATCGCCCACCGCATCGCCGGGACCGCGATCTTGTCGGACGACACACTCAACGGTGTAAGGCCCGTCCGCCGGTGGACGAACCGGTCCGTCGCACGCTGGTTGACCGATCGGCGCCAATCGATCTCCGTGTCCGGCACCGCGCGCAGAGTATCCGAGTGATGTTCGGCGACAAGAGCAACGAAGCCATCCGGCCACCCGAACGGCACGTCCACGCCCACACGATCACACGCCTCGACGACCTCGAGGATGTCGCCATCGCTCACGCCCACGCGCAGTGACTCGATCACGACCCGTGCACCGTCGTCGCGCAATACGGCACAGCCGGTCTTCGCCGCAGCCGCGGCAAGGTCGATCCCACCCCATCGTGCGGTAGCCGGTCGTTCGGTCAGGACGTGCTTACGCATCCGGACCATCAGGTGCCGGGACGAGAAGCGAGAGATCACCACGTGCGGTGTCGGGCAGCCAGTGCGTCGACCTGATCGCCAGGTCGTGGAGTGCTTTTCCGTGCTTCTGTGCGAGGTCGTCGTTGTGCTGCATCACGTCGATCTCGTTCGCGAATGTGAGAGCGACAAAGGCGCGGGTCTGCTCATCGGTCAACCGCATGTCGTCGCCGGTGAACCGGTCGGCGAGAGTAAACGAATCATCAAGCGGGAACTGCGGATAGGACATCGAACGGTCGCAGGCTCCGTAGAGGTAGACGAGCGCCTCCGCGTCCGGACCGATGACCGCACGTAGCTCACCGCGTTGCCCGGGAGCGATCAGCGCATCGTCGGCGCCACGCGACCGCGACCAGTCGGCGGCGTCATCCCTCCGCGAGGTCATGGTCGAAGGCTACGCCGAAACTCCGGCGCGGCCCGCAACCGCATCGGTCACTGAATCAGCGCTCCCGCAGAATGCCGAAGTGACGGGCCGTTCCGGAGATGCCGGGCAGTTCCCTCGGCGACGACCAGGTGCGCAGTCCGTCCCGGCTGTCGGAGTACAGATACTTTCCGCGGGTGTAGGCATCCAGATAGATCCGCCAGTTCCCGTTCGGTAGCCGGACGACGGCCGGCCCTTCGACGAGCGACCCCCACGGCCCCGGCGCGACGTAGCGATACGGGCCCCCGAGCGATGTCGCGACCGCGTGGTCGATGGTCTTCTTCGTCTCGTTCTTCGTGAACGCGTGATACGTGCCGCCGGTCTTCACGACAGTGGTGTCGATGTGGTCGGCGCGGATACCCAGCAGGGGCACAGGCGGACTCCACACGCGCAGCGACGAGTCGAGTGCGGTCATCCGATACGGCACGAAGCCGCCACCCGTCGACATCGACAGGATGAGATTCACCTGTCCCCCGTCGACGAACCATTCCGGCGCCCAGGCCTTCGTGGTGAACGGCGACAGCGACGGACCGTTACTGGAACCGGCCGACCCCGACGACCCCGGACCGCTCGAACCGCCCAGCAAGCCTCGGCCGTCTCCGGTGCCCGGCAGGAACGCGCAGCAGAACGGCACCGGATAGTTCTGCATGAACGCCCAGTTCACGCGGTCGCGGCTACGAGCGAAACCGATGTTCGCACCGTTGGCCGTGGTGTACGCGACGTAGTACATACCGTCGGAATGCTGGAAGATGCTCGCGTCGCGCACGCGGCCCGACGGCGGCCGGTACGCCGCCCTCCGCACCAGCTGGAACGATGTTCCGTCGGCCGACTTGTAGACATCCATCGCACGATCGGTGGCATTGCTGAACGCCACCATCGTGTACCGCCAGTCGGCCGGCGCGGCAGCGCTGTCGCCGGGAACCGAGACGAGTAATCCTGCGACGACCAGAATCGCCACCACACACGCGGAAAAGGCAGACCGTTTACTTCGCGTCACGAGGGGATTATGTCCGATCGCACGCGATTGCGCTCCGGTTGCGGGACAAACGCGTACCGGTTCATTCCATCAGGCGACTGCGGCGCGGACGATCTCGGTGACCCGACGCTCGGTCGCCTCGTCGAGACCGGTGAAGAACCACGCTGACGGCACCAGTAATCCGTCCTTGGCGTCATTCGATTGCGGAGCGGCCTTCTCACTCACGCCGAGAGTCATCACATCGTCATTCCGGAAGAACACGAGGACCGGAGTGCTCGCCGACTTCGCGTAGCCCGGCATCCCGTACCAGATCCGCGGCTTGAGTTCGGGCGCCGCGGTGGTGATCACCTCGTGCATCCGCTGCATGACGCTCCGCTCGGGTTCATCCATGCCGGCGATCTTGTCGATGACCTGCTTGAGGTTCTTCTCGTCTTTCGCGCTCATATTCATGTCCTTTCGTCGGCCGATGATATATCCACCGGCCCAATGGAATTGGCGCACCACACGGCGCCGCACCCCATCCGGACATGCCCTGATCGATTACAGGTCCCTCCGCGATGATTCAGATGAATGCTCACCTGGAAGCGCAGATGTGGCAGCTGCCTACCACGACACGGATGGTAACAGTCACCGGGCGCAGCATGGATCAGGTCTCGACAGGAGGCCGCCAAACACGGATGCGAATGAAGTTACAATGCCTCTGATCCTGGCACGACCGGCGACAGACTCCGACGCACCGACGCGAGCTCCTTGATCTCACGATGCAGATCGTCACGAAGCGAAACTAAGCCCGTCGTATAAGAGTCGGGATCACGCTCCGCATTCTCCAAGTAGATGTTGCACGCTCGAATCATCCGCGCGAGCGGACGCTGCAGTGGCGGCACCTGCCGCACCTGCCTACGGACGTCTCGAATCTCATCGCGAGCAAGCAATACGCTGGCGTTGGTGCGGGAGTAATCGCTAGAATCTTTCGCACCGATAGTAGTGACTGCCGATCCAGAGAAGGCGCGCCGATGAGCCAGATCGGAAATGAGTAAATTCAAAGCGAGCAATTCACCGCGACGTACATTCAGCAGATAAGTCACATATGCAATCGCGACGGTCAGCACAGCACCTATGACGGCCACGAGTACACTCGGCCAAAATGTCGTCCACATATATGAGATCTTGCCACAGTTCACACCGTCGTTAAAGTTCCCCTGCTTTCGCACGGGACTCGACACCCCGCATGCCGGTGATCCACCGTCGCTCACAACTCTCGCCCCTCGGGGTGTCGCCCGCTCCTTCCGAACGGTACGGCCCGATAAGCTCGGCGAAAATTCGTTTCCCTCTGCAGTGACAGAACCGCAATCACACGTTGGATCGGAGGTCCACCGCGTTCCAAATAATGGAACGCCATGGAACGTTATCGCCGCAGAAGTGACGTTCAGTACCAATAGTGCAGACTACTCACGGCACACCGCCCTGCCAATCCCGATGATTCCGAGCTCTACCGCCGCGTCAACTTTGCGATCGAAACGAATCTTAGAATCTTGTGTACGACACTTGACTCGCACTGCACCGAGAATCATGTCTGCATCTTCGGAATCGAGCTTTCTGATGCGGTCAACGATGTGGCCCGGCAGTGCACGCTCGACCAGTGCCTCGTACTCGAAGAGACGTTTAACTTCAGGTGCGGTCTGTGCTTCAACAAACAGAAGGTGGTGAATGGAAGCTTCGTAGATCGAGGCGTACTGCTGAACCTGCAACTGAACCTGCGCCTGCTTTGCCCAAAGGTTATCTATCCTCAGCCCCTCCCACAGTTTGTACAGGAACCTGGCTGCATAGAATTCTTGCCCAAGGCGATCACGAAGACCTTCATCCTTAATGAAATTGAAGTAGTCAACATGCCAAGAGAGGTCGCCGGGCAAGTCCGCGCTCGCATAACTTACAATGTTCGAACGAGTTGGCTCAGGAAGAGGCATCTGGAGTCCTCAGTCAGTTAGTTGGATACCAGATATTCTGTTGTCATTAGCAAAACCGTATCCGGTGCGAGCCGGCCAGCCCGCTCGAAGTTGAACGGGAAACGGGCTCAGACGTTGAAGCGGAACTCGACCACGTCCCCGTCGACCATCACGTAATCCTTGCCCTCCATGCGAACCTTGCCCGCGGCCTTGGCGGCGGCCATGGAGCCGTTGGTGTCGAGGTCGTCGAAGGACACGATCTCGGCCTTGATGAAGCCCTTCTCGAAGTCCGTGTGGATGACGCCCGCGGCCTTGGGAGCGGTGTCGCCGCGGTGGATCGTCCAGGCGCGGGCTTCCTTGGGTCCGGCGGTGAGGTAGGTCTGCAGGCCCAGGGTGTGGAAGCCGGCGCGCGCGAGGGAGCGAAGGCCGGGTTCGTCCTGACCGATCGAGTCGAGCAGTTCCTGGGCGTCGGCCTCGTCGAGTTCGAGCAGCTCGCTCTCCACCTTCGCGTCGAGGAAGACCGCGTCGGCGGGGGCGACGGCGTCGCGCAACTGCTGCTTGCGGGCGTCGTCGGTGAGGACGGATTCGTCGGAGTTGAAGACGTAGAGGAACGGCTTCGTGGTCATCAGGTGCAGTTCGCGCACCGACGACGTGTCGAAGGAATCTCCTTGCGAGAACAGGGTTTTCCCTGAGTTGAGAATTTCCTGCGCCTTCTGTGCGGCGGCAAGGGTCTCGGCGAGATCCTTGTTCTTGCGGGCGTCCTTCTCCAGACGCGGGATCGCCTTCTCCAGGGTCTGCAGGTCGGCGAGGATCAGTTCGGTCTCAATGACCTCGATGTCGGCGAGCGGGTCGACACGGCCGTCGACGTGCACCACGTCGTCGTCGGCGAAGACGCGCACGACCTGACAGATCGCGTCCGCCTCACGGATGTTCGCGAGGAACTGGTTGCCCATCCCCTCGCCCTCGGAGGCACCCTTCACGATGCCTGCGATATCGACGAAGGACACTGTCGCCGGCAGGATGCGCTCGCTGGAGAAGATCTCGGCGAGACGATCGAGTCGCGCATCCGGGAGTTCGACGACACCGATATTCGGCTCGATGGTCGCGAACGGATAGTTCGCCGCCAGGACGTCGTTCCGGGTCAGTGCATTGAACAGAGTGGACTTGCCGACGTTGGGCAGTCCGACGATACCGAGGGTGAGGCTCACGGACGGTCAGTCTATCTGCCGTGGCGGATCGTCCGAACCGGCGCTGTCGGTCCCCGACGAATCCGGCACGTCCGAGTTCGCGGAGGCCGCGGCGGCGGCCTCCTCATCGGGGTGCGGGTCGTCGTCGGGTATGCCGACATTCCCCGACACCGGCGTGCCCTCGGGAGGCAGCGCATCGCCTGCCCGTTCGGCGATCTGCTCGTTGATGTAGCGCAGGATCACCGCGAGGCAGGCGACCGCGGGCACCGCGAGGAACGCGCCCGTGATACCGAAGAGTGTGCCGCCCAGTGTCACCGAGAGCAGCACGATCACCGCGTGCAGATCCATCGACTTCGCCTGCAGCCACGGCTGCAGCACGTTGCCCTCGAGCTGCTGCACCGCGAGGATGATCGCGAGCACGATGAGCGCCGTCGTCAGGCCGTTGGACACCAGCGCGATCAACACGGCGAGCGCACCGGCGACGAACGCACCGACGATCGGAATGAATCCGCCGAGGAAGGTAATCACGATCAGCACACCGGCCAGCGGCACCTGCAGGATGAACAGGCCCGCACCGATGAGCGCCGCGTCGACGAAGCTCACGATCGCCTGGGTACGGATGAACCCGCCGAGCGTGGCCCACATGCGTTGCAGGACTTCGCCGATATGGGTGCCGGACGGCTTGCCGACGGTCCGGTCCAGCCACGGGATGAACTTCGGGCCGTCCTTGAGGAAGAAGAACACCAGCACCAGCGCGCTGAACAAGGTCACCAGAATCGATGTGGCCGTACCGACCCCACTGAACACGCCGGCAGCGATACTCGACGCGCTCTGCTGGATCTTGTCGGTGATCGTCGAGACGACATTGTCGAGTTGCTCGTCCTTCACGTTCAGCGGCGGACCCTGCACCCAGTCCTGCAGTTTGAGCACACCATCGGTGGCCCGGGACGCGAGATCCGGGGCCTGACTCACGACCGACGGCACGATCAGGGCGATCACCCCGGCGAAAGCCCCGAGGCCGATCAACATCATCAGCAACGATGCGGCGGCGGCCGGCACCCCGTGCTGCCGCATCCACCGCACCGGTGGCCACAACACCGTGCACACGATGATCGCGAACAGCACCGGGAGAACGATCACCCACATCTCCCCGAGAACCCAGAACAGCAGCCACAGAGCTACCGCGACGAGCGCGATCTGCAGGGAGACAACCGACGTGGAGCGCAGCGCGGAAAGCACAACCTGGGCGCGTGTCGGATAGGTGCGTGTTGCGTCGTCTTTCACGCCTGAATCGTCACACACTCAGTCGCCGAACTCCGTCAGCGGCGCCGGAATTTCTTCTCGAGAAATCGGGTCAACTCGTTGACGGCCTCCAACTGAACCCCGTACGGCGAAAGCTGCGGACTGGCCATCGACGGAATCCGGTCATCGCTTTCCCGCTCGACGCCCGGCACCCACGGGCCCGTGCGCTGCGACGACCCGGGTTCGTCGCGAGCCGATTCCTCGCAGGCGGCCCTAATGGTGTCGGGACCGTAGAGGCCCATCATGACCTCCACCGCCCAGGCGGGGAACTCGCAGAGCGGAATGTCCCGTCGGCCCCCGATGCCATTGCCCCCGAAAACTGTGCTCATGAACATCATCATGCCAAAGTGTTACCTGGGTCACTTACACCTTTCGGAAACCGTGTCACGGCCGTGTCCGATTCCCGCCAGAAACCTCGCCGTTCGCCTGGCACTGTGGACCCGTGAGCCGCACCGCAGTCACCCCGTCACTCGACTTCGACAGTTGTTATCGCGCCCTCGCCTCCCGGGACTCACGCTTCGACGGACAGTTCGTCGTCACCGTGCGCACCACCGGCATCTATTGCCGCCCGTCCTGTCCGGCGCAGACCCCGCGGCCGGAGAATGTGGACTTCGTACTCACCGCTGCCGCCGCCCACCAGGGCGGCTTCCGCGCCTGTCGTCGGTGTGCTCCCGACGCCGTTCCCGGCTCACCACGCTGGAACAGCAGTGCCGACCTCGCGTCGCGGGCAATGCGTCTCATCGCCGACGGCGTGGTGGAACGCCACGGCGTCGAGGGCCTCGCCGCCCGTGTCGGCTACACACCGCGCCACCTCAGCCGGGTCCTCACCGACGAACTCGGTGCCGGTCCCCTCGCCCTGGCCCGGGCACACCGGGCGGCCACCGCACGCGTCCTCATCCAGTGCACCGGGATGCCGATGGCGGACATCGCCTTCGCGGCGGGCTTCCGCAGCGTCCGGCAGTTCAACGACACCGTCCGAGAGGTTTACGCCCGCACGCCATCGCAATTGCGGGCGCTGCCCTCCGGCACGGCGCGCGGTACCGGTTCGCCGCTCGGCGGGATCACCCTCCGGCTCCCCCACCGTGAACCACTCGACGCGGCGTGGCTGCGCTGGTTCCTGACGGCGCACGCGATACCGGGCGTCGAGCACGTCGACGAGTCCGGCGGCGCGTGGTCCTATCAGCGCACGATGTCGCTGCCCCATGGTCCGGCACTGGTCACCCTCGCACCCCCCGACGGCCGGATCGCCGGCGGCCAGATCACGGCCCGGTTCGCTCACCTCGATATGCGCGACCTCGGCGTCGGCGTGAACCGGTTGAGGCGCCTGCTCGATCTCGACGCCGATTCCGCGGCGATCGACTCGGCACTCGGATCGGACGCGGTGCTGGGGCGTCTGGTCTCCCGCGCTCGGGGTATCCGGGTTCCGGGATCGGTGGATGCCGGCGAGACACTGATCCGCACGATGATCGGCCAGCAGATCAGCGTCAAAGCGGCGGGCGCCCACCTGACGCGACTGGTCACCGCACTCGGCGAGACCGTGCCTTGGGCCACCGCACAACCCGATTCCGGGCCCGACCGGCTGTTCCCGACGGCGGCGGCCGTCGCCGCGCACGGACGGGATGTGCTGACCGGACCGCGACGCCGCATCGACGCCGTCGTCGGAGCCGCTGAAGAACTCGCCGACAATCGATTGGATCCGCACGAGGGTCTTCCGACGTCTGAATTACGAGACGCATTACTGGCTCTGCCCGGAGTGGGCCCCTGGACCGCCGATTACGTGACCATGCGGGTCACCGGCGATCCCGACGTCCTGCTCGACCGGGACCTCGTGGTGATGCATGCCGCCGACGATCTGGGTGTCGACCTCTCGGCGCACGGATCGCGGTGGTCGCCCTGGCGGTCGTATGCGTCGATGCATCTGTGGCGACACCGCCTGTCGACGAACGAGCCGATACTCCAGCACCACCAGTCCGTGCCCCGCCGGTGAACCGGCCCGACCGAAACCAGGTTCCACGATGACCGAAACAGCCTCCACCACAACCTCTTCCACCGCGTACGCAACCACCCTGCCGACCCCGGACGGCCAGTTCACGGCGGTGGTGACCGACGACGACGTCGTACTCGCCTCCGGATGGACCGGCGATCCCGATTACCTGAACGCGCTCATCCACCGAGCCATCCGCCCCGCGACGATCCGCCGGTCGACGGCCCCCGGTCCGGTGCGCGACGCCGTGGAGGCGTACTACTCGGGGACGCTCACCGCGATCGACGACATCCGGGTCCGTCAACGGTCGGGCGCATTTCTCGAACACGCCTGGGAGGTCCTGCGCACCGTCCCGGCCGGTACGCCCGTCACCTACACGGCCTTCGCCGAACTGGCGGGCAACGCACCCGCGATCCGCGCAGCCGCGAGTGCCTGCGCCCGGAATGCGGCCGCACTGTTCGTCCCCTGTCACCGCGTGCTGCGCACCGACGGTTCGCTCGGCGGCTTCCGCTACGGGCTTCCGGTCAAGAAAGCCCTGCTCGAACGGGAGGCCACCGCCGCTGCCTGATCCGGCGGACCGTTTCTGTCGGACCCGGCGGGCACGATGACGCCATGTCCGTATCGGTACTCATCGCGGTTCTCGCCGGGGGCGTGATCGGCGTCCTCATCGGCTGGCTCGCACACGCGTCGCGCTCGGCTGCCGCCATCGCCGCGGCACGGGCCGAAGCCGACGCGGTCCGCGCCTCGTCGGAGCTCGCCGCGCGGTCGCTGTCGGCGGCCTCCGAGGATGCGGCACGCCGTCAGTCGTCGGCCATCGGCTCCCACGTGTCGCAGATCGTCGATCCACTGCGCTCGGTCCTGGGACAGCTGTCGGAGGAACTTCGCCGCACGGAGCATCACCGGATCAGCGCGTACGCGGGGCTGACCGAGCAGGTACGTGGCATGCACGCGGCCTCGACACAGCTCACCGACCAGACCCGGCAGCTGTCGCAGGCCCTGCACACACCACACATCCGTGGCCGTTGGGGTGAGATGCAATTGGAGCGTGTCGTCGAACTCGCCGGGATGACGAAGCACTGCGACTTCTCCACCCAGGTGTCGGCCGAGACGTCGTCGGGTGCGGCCGTCCGTCCCGATCTGGTGGTGCATCTCGCGGGCGATCGCGACATCGTCGTCGACGCCAAGGTGCCCCTGCAGGCCTATCTGGCAGCTGTCGAAGCGGGCGCACAGGAGCCCGCCGCACGGCTCTTCGCCGACCATGCGCGCGCGATCCGGACGCATATCGCCCAGCTGTCGTCGAAGGCCTACTGGTCCGCGTTCGACAACACCCCGGAGATGGTCGTGCTGTTCCTGCCGAGCGACCCGGTGCTGGAGTCCGCCGTGCGGGTCGACGCCGATCTCATGGAGTTCGCCTTCGGCAAGAACGTCATTCTGGCAACCCCGTCGACGTTGGTCGCGCTCCTGCGGACCGTCGCGCTGGGCTGGCGGCACGACGCGATGGCGCGCGACGCCGCCGTCATCCACCAACTCGGCACCGAATTGCATCAGCGGATCACCGCGGTCCTCGGACACCTGGACCGAATGGGTGGGTCGTTGCGCCGGGCGGTCGAGGCGTACAACTCCACGGTCGGGGCGATCGATTCACGACTGGGCGTGACCGCCCGGCGTCTGGCCGAACTCGATGCCCTGTCCACCGAACGTGAGGTGCAGCCGATCGAACCGATCGATGTGACCGTTCGCTCCCAATGTGCAACATCACCCCGCGCTTGACGGAAAACGGAGGACAACCCGGTACCGTCTAGATGTGTCTTCTGCCCAGCAACAGCGATCCGCGGTGCCTGCGGATCAGCAGTCGGTGTTGCCGACCGTCCGCGGTCTGCCCTGGTGGGGCGCGGTACTCGTGGCCACGGTCATCACCGCGATCGGTGCCGCCATCGACGCGAACAACACCGATGCGCTCGGCGGCGTCTTCAAGTTCTGCTACCTGCTCGGATGTGTCGCGGCCGCACTGATGGTCCGCCGCCGGGCACTGTTCACCGCGGGCGCCCAGCCACCGCTCATCGCCTTTCTCGTCGGTGTGATCACGCTGTACGGAATCAACGCCGATCAGGCGAGTTCCGGATTCAAGAGCCTGATCTTCAAGGTCCTGCTGCCGATCGCCAACGACTTTCCCTGGATGGCCCTCACCTTCCTGGTGACCCTCGGCCTGGTCATCGCACGCTGGTACCTGACACGCGGTGACGCGGCGCCGAAGCGGTCGGGGACGTCGCCGAAGGGTTCCGGAACCACTCGAACCGCCGGAAAGCCCGGCGCCAAGGGCACCGCACGGGACAAGGACGGAAGCCGTCGTCCGCGCCCCGCGACCGGACGGGCCGCGAGCGGATCGACAGCACGCAAGCGCCCGCCCCGGCCGCGGCCCGACGATGCGACCGCCGAACGGACCGAACGCAAGCGCTCGGCTTCCTCGTCGCGGCGCACCGACGCAGCACGTTCCGGCACCCGGCGCACCGACGCTCCCCGGACGACGGCCGGTCAGGCGCGTCCGAAGCGCTCCGACAGCACGTCCGCCGCGCGCTCGGCGTCGTCGGGTTCGCGCGGCGAGGGCAAGCGACCCGCACCGACGACCCGCCGCACCGCGGGTGCGATGCTCCGGGACGAAGCAGGCGAACGGATCGATCCGGTCGGCACCACCGATGCTGCGACCACCGCTACGCGCCCGCCGCGGACCAAGCTCGCTCCGGCGGCGGACCGGGCGGAGCGCAGTGGCGCAGATGCCGCAGACTATCCGTCCACGCGATCCCGTAATCGGGGCTGAACGAACTCCCCCACCCAGTTCCCGATCTGCTGGGCCGCCACGTCCACGAGGGCGGGCCAGTCGAGGGCTGCCGCATCCGCGTTGTCACTGACGACCTTCACCAGTTGCAGGGGAACCCTGAACTCCGCACACACATGAGCCAGCGCACAGGCCTCCATGTCCACCAGATCGGCCTGCTCGGCCAGTTCGTCACGGCGACGCGGATCGGAGACGAAGGTGTCGCCGGAGGCCAGCACGGTGCCGTCGCCGTCCGGAATCTCCCACCGGTCCACGACCGAGTAGCCCATCGAGCGGATGGCCGCACTGGAGATGTCGTGCTCGATCACCACCGACGGGGTGAACAGTCCGGTTCGTCCGTCCCGCAGCGCGCCCGCCGTGCCGATGTTGACGACCCGCTCGATCGGCTGATCGCCGGCCGTCGCCAGAGCGCGGGTGAGCGCCATGCTGGCCCGGACCTTGCCGATCCCGGTCACCAGAAGCCGTGTCCCGGACGGCAGATGCCGCGCCTCCGCCTCGGTGGCGGACACGACCAGCGTCGACGACCCGATCACGCGCTGGGGGTGTCGATATCGGCCTGCGAGACGGCCCGCTTGGTCGCGGGCGCGATACGCGAGAGCCGGTCGAACTGATCGTTGGCAATCCGCATCACGATCTCGTACGGCAGCGCGAACTTCCGCGCCCACCAGTAACCGAACCGGATGTCGAAGGACGTGTAGACCATGTATTTGTTGCGGCGCACGCCTTTCAGGATCGCGGCCGCAGCCTTTTCCGGTGTCACCGCGACCTTGTGAAAATTTCCGATGGCGGCCTTGACCCGCGGATCGTCACGGTCCACACCGACGATGTCGACGGTCTCGACGAGTGGCGTCGCGACGCCCCCGGGGCACACCAGCGAGACGCCGATGCCGTGGCGACGAAGATCGAAACGCAGGACCTCCGAGACACCCCGGATACCGAATTTGCTGGCGCTGTATGCCGCATGCCACGGCAGTGCGAGCAGACCGGCCGCCGACGAGACGTTGACCAGATGCCCACCTCGTCCACGCCGAACCATCTGCGGCACAAAGGATTCGATGATGTGGATGGGCCCCATGAGATTGACGTCGACGAGCGAGCGCCAATGCCGATGCTCGAGGTTCTCGACAGTGCCCCAGGCGGAGATGCCCGCGATATTCATCACCACGTCCATCACACCGACCTCGGCATCGACCTCGTTGGCAAAGGTCCGCACCCACTCGTAGTCGGACACGTCGCCGGCCTGGTGGAATTCCACCGCACCGCCGTCGGCGATGATCTCGGCGACGACCTCGTCCAGCGGCGCCGGGTGCAGGTCGGTCAGCACCAGGCGCGCACCCTCCCGTGCCGCCGCGATCGCGGTCGCGCGTCCGATGCCGCTCGCCGCCCCCGTGATGAGTACCTTCCGGCCGTGCAATGACGGCACCGGAGTGTCCATGATGATCAGATCCCGAATCCCCATGACCTCATGCTAGGGCGCGAACGCGCCGGAGAGCGGATGTTGGCGTCGAGACGCGGAGCTCAGAACGGCAGCTTGCCGCCGAAGAGCCCGTAGACGATCGGCAACATCGCGCTGAGGACCTGCGCCGACACGTCCTGTCCCTGCCCGAGCATCAGCTGTGCGATCGCCGCCGGATCGTCGGTGCCGAGCAGTTGCTGGACGAAGGGGATCACCGACGCGAGACCGGCATTCGGGTCACTCGACGGAGTCGACGTGCCGGGTGCGGCCGGAGCGGCCTGCGGCGTCGCGCCGGGGGCAGGTGCCGCGGCAGGTCCACGCACATACCCGAGGATGCCGTCGGTGATCGCCATGGCGTACTTGAGCTGGCCGTCCTTGCCCGACAGCGATGCCGCCTCCGCCGGATTCGACAGGTTGCCCATCTCGATGAACACGGCGGGCACCTTGGTCAGATTGACGGCCGCGATGTCCGGACGCGTCTGGATGCCGTCCTTCACGCCCGCGTAGTTGGCCGACGGGAAGCCCTTCTTGACGAACGCGTCACGCATGGCCGTCGACGCCTTGCGCCCGTCGCCGGACTGCACGCGATTGACCGTCGCGTCCGGGATGGGAAGCGTCGGCACGATCATGTGGAAGCCCTTCTTGGCGGCATCCGAACCCGTCGATGTGGAGTCGGCGTGCAGGCTCACGGCGACGGCCGCACCCGAGCGGCTCGCGGCGGCCGCACGCTGGTCGACGCATCCGCCCCAGCCCTTGTCGTCGGGGCGGCTGAACACCACGCGAGCACCCTGGCTCTCCACGCCCGCCTTGACGAGCTGCGCGATCTGCCAGGTAATGGTGTGCTCGGGCACGCCGTTGACTCCGGTGGCGCCGGTCGTCTTGCACGGCTTCTTGCCACCGCGACCGTCGGGCACCCGGGCGTTCAGGTTCTTGCCCGCGGCCGAGGCCTGATGACCGGGATCGAGGAAGATCGTCTTGCCGGCCAGCAGATTGCCGGCGGGTGCGGCGGGGGTCGGAGCGGCGTGGGCCTGCGGCGCAGCGGCGGTCGTAATCGTCGCGAAACCGATCGCGAGCGTGAGCGCCGACGCGGCGGCGACGGTCAGGCGGGCGCCCCGGCCCGTGGACATCGGGCGGAACCGGCGGGTCATCTCGGTCTGCGTCATCAGATGTGGGCACCGACGACCTGCGGCCGTGCCGGCACCACACCCCCTTTCGTAAAGTTACGAGGACGACGAAAGCAGCCGTAAACACATCAGCCACTTCAGTCACACTTGTAACAAGTGAAACAGGATCGGGCGCGTTTGAAAAGTCCGGGATCAGGCAGCGACGAACTGTTAGACACCTGTGACATCGGAGGTGCCGGATACCTCGGGTTCGCCGGATTCCGGCGCGGAGGCCGCTCCCGGTAGATAGCGCGTGATGCGCAGGATGCCGTATTCGTCCTCGTCGTCATCCGCGGTGACCACGGCGTTCTCGAGGGCGCGTCGGGTCTCGTCCGCGTCGAGCCCCGCCCCGATCGCGACGATCTCGGTGTGCCGCTCGGCCCCCGCCCAACTCTGCCGTTCGACGCGAACGAAGCCTCCGACGGAGTGCACGATGTATTTCTGACGATGCCCCGGGACGTCGAACGCGACGACCCCCTTGATGCGATAGCAGCCGTGCGGCGGACGCTCCAGCACCGCGGACAGCCGACGCGGATTCATCGGACGGTCGGACGCGAACGCGACCGACTCGTAGGCGTCGTGCATGTGCGCGCCGGGAGTGTGTGTGCACTCACCGCCGTCGGCGTGATCGTGGGACTCCGTGAAGAGTTCGTCGAGGGTCAGTTGCCCGCTGCGCGGTTCGTCGCGGGGCCGTTCCCCCGGATCGAAGAGCAGACCGGGATCGACGGCGGCGTCGACCGCGGTGACCATCGGTGCCGACTCATTGATCGCACGCACGGCCATGACGGTGTCCGCGAGCGCGGCCGGATCGACGAGATCGGCCTTGTTGATCACCACGAGATCGGCGACGGCCAGGTGACGATCGACCTCCGGATGCCGGGCGCGGAGTTCGTCGAGTCCGGCCGCGTCGGCGACGTACAGAAGACCGCCGTACCGCAACCGTGGATCGGTCAGCCCGGTGACCATCCGGATGAGCGTGCGCGGCTCCGCGATACCGCTCGCCTCGATCACGATGGCGTCGATTCCGGCCGACGGCCGCGCGAGCCCGGCGAGCGCCTCCTCGACACCGTCGGCGTCGACGGCACAGCACATGCACCCGTTGGACAGGCTGACCGCGCCGTCGACCTGTCCCGCGATGAGCATGGCATCGACGTTGATCGCGCCGAAGTCGTTGACCAGCACACCGATTCGCGTCCGGTCCGCCGTGCGCAGAAGATGATTGAGAAGGGTGGTCTTCCCCGAACCCAGGTAGCCGGCGAGCACGATCACCGGGATCGCCGACCTGCTCATGCCGTGTCGACCCGCTCGCGCACCGCCTCATCCGCGGCGTCCAGACAGTCCTGGCAGACGACGGCCAGATCACGGCCGAGTTCGTCCGGATAGTTGGCCACCGACCTCGTGGTCGCGCCGCAGCGCGCACAGGTGCCGATCACTTTCGCGCGGTCGGTGAAGTCGACGGTCATCCGGTCGTCGAAGACATAGAGGGAACCCTCCCACAGGCCGTCGTCGCCGTACTCCTCGCCGTACCGGACGATGCCGCCGTCGATCTGATAGACCTCCCGGAATCCGCGGGACCGCATCAGACTGCTGAGCACCTCGCAGCGCACGCCGCCCGTGCAGTAGGTGACGATCGGCCGGTCCTTCAGGTGATCGAGGTGACCGCTGTCGAGCAGAGGCACGAAATCCCGGGTGGTGCGGGCGTCGGTGACGACCGCGTCCCGGAAGCGGCCCACCTCGGCCTCGATCCGATTGCGGCCGTCCAGGAAGACGACCTCGTCACCGCGGGCGTCCACCAATTCGTGCACCTGCTGCGGACTCAGATGCGCACCGCCGCCCACCACGCCGGTGTCGTCGACGATCACCTCGTCCGGCACACCGAAGGTCACGATCTCCGGCCGTACCCGAACCGACAACCGTGGGAAGTCCTGCCCGGTGCCGTCGGACCATTTGATGTCCGCGTTCTTGAACGGGAGATACGTGCGGGTGGACTTGACGTACCTTTTCACCTGGGTGATGTCACCGCCGACGGTGCTGTTGATGCCGTGCGGGGACACGATGATCCTGCCCAGCAGGCCGTGCTGCTCGCAGAGCGACTGCTGCCACAAGCGGATGGCCTCGGGGTCGGCCAGCGGTGTGAACTTGTAGAACAACACGATCTTGGGAGTCGACACAGTGCAAGGGTACGGACCGGCCGACCGACGGCCGCGACGGAGCGGAGTCCGGCGATCGGTCATCGGCCTGGCCACCGCGGTATTCGCCATGGTGATCAGCGCCTGTTCCTTATCAACAGATACTGTTCCATCCCAAATTGTCATCCCACCTACCGATGTGTTGTCGACGGAATCGTCGGCACCCATTTCTCCGACCACCAGCGAGCTTCCGCAGGAAGACAGCGCGTCCGATTTACCGAACTGGACGATCGGTCGGGTGATCTCACTCGCACCCAGAGTTGACAATTCACGTTTCCATCAAGGATCCGTGACCGTGAATTCACCGCTTCAAGACACCTCCGGTTTTCACTTCTCGACCCCTGATCGCGCCGTGAACTGCTCAACCGGCACCAATGGCTCGGCGACCCTGGCGTGTCGTACGAAGACCCGCGGTGCGCAGCAACGCCCACGGGACACGCCCGACAACTGTCGCTGGTCACCCAATCTCGTCACACTCTCGGCCGGTGGCACAGAACAGGGCGCCTGCGCCAACCGGTATCCGGTGCTGTACCGGAGCACATTGCTTGAATTCGGGCATACGATATCGATCGCGCGCTTCTCGTGTCTCAACGAAACCGTCGGCCTGTTCTGCCTCGAATCGCGCTCCCAGGCCGGATTCTCCGTCACCGCAACAGGTTTCCGGAAGATCAATGCCGCCGATCGGGCGCCCGCCGAACTGGTGAGCGCGCCGGCGTCGGGCGCCGCCGACCTCCCGGCAACGGAAGATAACGAGCCGACTCGTACAACCACACCCGCTCGGCCCACTTCCTGATTGAGCCGATAACATTCCCGGACATACCTCGCGGAATGGTGTGGTTCTGTGCGATCGATGTATCTCTTTGGCTATGATGCAACGGAAGCAGAATAGTTCAGTAATGAGCGCGGGTCGCACAGCACGATAACCTGCCCGCAATCAACCGATGAGTCCCAGGAGTTCACCATGGCGAAGAAGGAAATCGTTCAGGTCATCGATGACATCGACGGCAAGGTCCTCGATGAATACGAGACCGTGCGGTGGGGACTCGATGGCAAGGCCTACGAGTTCGACACCTCCAGCAAGCACGCTTCGCAGTTCCGTGACGCGCTGACCAAGTATCTGGACGTCTCGCGACAGACTTCCGCACGCGGTATCAAGCGCGCCCCGTCGGCATCGGCGAGCCGCAGCAAGGAACAGACGAAAGCCATTCGCGATTGGGCGAACCAGAATGGCTATGAGGTCAGCGACCGTGGCCGTATTCCGTTGTCGGTGATCGAGGCGTTCGAAGCCGCCCACTGATCCACCAGCAGACCGAACGGCCGCCCGGCACATCCGGGCGGCCGTTCGGTGTTGATGCCGGTTCGGTCGGTCAGCTCCGCAGAATCTTGTCCATCGACTTGCCCCTGGCGAGTTCGTCGATCAGCTTGTCGAGATAGCGGATCTCCCGCATGGTCGGCTCCTCGATCGTGTCGACCTGCACCCCGCAGACCTTCCCGGTGATGAGCTGCCGATTCGGATTCATGGCGGGGGCCCGGTCGAAGAAGGTCTCGAAGTCGGTTTCCGCGGCGAGTTCCGAGGCGAGTTCGTCCGCGCTGTATCCCGTCAGCCAGCAGATGATCTCGTCGACGTCCGCCTGCGTGCGCCCCTTCTTCTCGGCTTTCGTGACGTAGTGCGGGTAGACGCTCGCAACACTCGTCGTATAGATCCGGTGCTTGGCCATACTCACAGACTCACCGAAATCGTCGGCGAACACCAAACGCACCGACCGCTCATCGCTCCACGACACGTCCGTCCCGGACCTCCCAGCTGCGATCGATCCGCACATGCTCGAGCATGCGTCGGTCGTGTGTCACCAGCAGGAGCGCGCCCTCGTAGGAGTCGAGTGCGGATTCGAGTTGCTCGATGGCCGGCAGGTCCAGGTGATTGGTGGGTTCGTCGAGCACCAGCACATTGGTGCCGCGGGCCTGGAGCAGGGCCAGCGCCGCGCGTGTCCGCTCCCCCGGCGACAGGTCACCGGCGGGACGCTCGACGTGATCGGCACGCAGACCGAACTTCGCCAGCAAGGTGCGGACGTCGGCGGTCGAGTAGTCGGGAACCAGTTCTTCGAACCGCACGACCAATTGCTCGGGGCCGCTGAACAGCCCACGTGCCTGATCGATCTCCCCGATGGCGACAGCGGCGCCGAGGCTCGCCTCGCCCTCGTCCGGGCGAATCGCGCCCAGGAGCACGCGAAGCAACGTCGATTTGCCCGCGCCGTTCGGGCCGGTGTTGCCGATCCGATCCCCCGCGTTGACCTGGAGAGACACCGGACCGAGTGTGAAATCACCCTGGTGCACAACAGCATTGTTCACCGTGGCCACGACCGAACTCGATCGCGGTGCCGCTCCGATGGTGAACTCCAGCACCCACTCCTTACGCGGTTCGGCGACCTCCTCCAGACGCGCGATGCGGCTCTCCATCTGCCGGACCTTCTGCGCCTGCTTCTCGCTCGACTCGGTCGCCGCCCTGCGCCGGATCTTGTCGTTGTCCGGCGCCTTTCGTATGGCGTTGCGCACCCCTTGGCTCGACCATTCACGCTGCACACGTGCCCGCGCGACCAGGTCCGCCTTACGTTCCGCGTACTCCTCGTATTCCTCGCGCCGATGCCTGCGCGCGACCTCCCGTTCCTCGAGATAACTCTCGTAGCCACCGCCGTAGACGGTGTTGGTGTGCTGCGTCAGGTCAAGTTCGAGCACGCGGGTCACGCTGCGCGCCAAGAACTCCCGGTCATGACTGACCAGCACGATGCCGCCGCGCATACCGCGCACCACATCTTCGAGGCGCTCGAGTCCGGCCAGGTCGAGATCGTTGGTCGGCTCGTCCAGCAGCGCGATGTCGAAGCGTGAACACAGCAGTGCGGCGAGGCCGACTCGCGCCGCCTGCCCACCGGACAGCCCGGTCATCAGCGCCGACGGTGTGAGTGCCCCCGCGTCGGAGCCCAGGTCGGCGAGCACCGCGGGGAGTCGTTCCTCCAGATCCGCGGCGCCGGTGGCCAGCCAGTGATCGAGGGCCGCGGCGTAGACGTCCGCGGGATCCTCACCGGAGGTGGACGGTGCGCCGCCGGAGAGCGCGTCGGCCGCGGCATCCATCGCCGATGTGGCTGCCGCACAACCGGTCCGGCGCGCGACGTAGGCGGCCACCGTCTCCCCGGCCACGCGGTCGTGCTCCTGGGGCAGCCAACCGACGAAGGCGTCGGCGGGCGTGCGACTGACCGTCCCCGCCAACGGCGGCAGATCGCCGGCGAGCACTCGCAGCAACGTCGACTTGCCCGCACCGTTGGCGCCGACGACCCCGACCACGTCACCGGGCGCGACGGTGAGGTCGAGATGATCGAAGAGGACACGGTGGGCATATCCGCCGGCGACGTCCTTAGCGACGAGGGTTGCGGTCATGCCGACATCCTCCCACCCGGTGCCGCCGACGGAATGAGGCGTCGGTCGACCGTCGACGTCACTCCGGATGAATTCGGCACGGAGGCCGCGCACGCCACCTACGCTTCGTACACATGGCGAACAGTAACGTGTTCCACCTGCCGATTCCGGTGGTCGTATGGGGAACCGGCAATGTCGGACGTGCGGCGATCCGGGCCATCACCGCGCATCCGGGCCTCCAGCTGGCGGGCGTGATCGTGGCGTCGGAGTCGAAGGAGGGCCGCGACGCGGGCGACATCGCCGACGTCGGCCGCACCCTGGGTGTGGCCGCGACACGTGACGTCGAGGCCGCATTGGCGACACTCGCAGGCGCGGGTGCGGTGGTGTACGCGGCGTCCGGGGAGTTGCGCCCGGACGATGCCATCACCGACATCTGCCGGGTACTGAGCCGCGGCGCCGACGTCGTGAGCCCGTCGGTCTACGCGCTGTACGACCACCGCAACGCGCCCGACGAGATCCGCGACCCGGTGACCAAGGCGTGCGGCGAGGGCGGCACCGCACTCTTCGTGAGCGGCATCGACCCCGGCTGGGGCAACGACCTCCTGCCCGTTCTCGTCAGCGGCCTCGGTTCACAGATCACGCAGATCCGCTGCCAGGAGATCTTCGACTATTCGACCTACGACGCCGAGGACTCGGTCCGATACCTCGTCGGCATGGGGCAGCCGATGGACTACGTCCCACCGATGGTGATGTCCGGCGTGCCGTCCATGGTCTGGGGCGGCCAGATCCGGATGATCGCCCGGGCGCTCGGGATCCGCGTCGACGAACTGCGTGAAGTCGTCGAACGGCAGCCCCTCGCCACAGCGGTCACCACCGCGCTCGGCGAGTTCGCCGCAGGGACACAGGGGGCGCTCCGCTTCGAGGTGCAGGGCATCATCGACGGCGAACCGCGGATCGTCGTCGAACACGTCACCCGCATCACCGGCGAGACCGCACCGGACTGGCCGATGCCCGCCGACGGCAGTGCCGGCGCGCACCGGGTGATCGTCGAAGGCCGGCCGCGGATCGAGATCACCGTCGAGGCAACCGACGAGGGCGGCAATCGATCCGCCGGCGGCAACGCCACCGCCGCCAATCGTCTCGTCAACGCCATCCCCTGGCTGCGCACCGCACCGCCGGGACTGTACGACGGCTTGGACGTCCCGCTCCAGCCGTCCACCTACCTCAGCACGACCACCGTCACCGCAGGGAGCTGACATGTTCATCGACATTCCGGAGGGCAAGGATCCCATCGGCTACGTCTGGGGTGAGATGGTGCCCGGAATCGGCCCTGCCGCAGCAACGTTGGCGACCAGCGTGTACGAACACAGCACGCTCGGACTCCGTGAGTTCGAGGCCGCGCGTCTCCGTATCGCCCAGATCAACGGCTGCCTCTTCTGTCAGGACTGGCGCACCGAACGCGACGGCACGACGGTCGAGGCCGAATTCGACCGGGCCGTCGAGAACTGGCGCACCACGGACACATTCGACGATCGGACCCGCCTGGCAGCCGAATACGCCGAGCGGTACGCCCTCGACCATCACGGGATCGACGAGGAGTTCTGGCGCCGGATGCGCGCAGCCTACGACGACCACGAGATTGTGGAGTTGTCGATGTGCCTCGGCTCCTGGCTGGCCTTCGGGCGATTGAACCGCGTCCTCGGACTCGACGCCGTCTGCGTCCTGCCGAGCCACGTAGGACGGTAAGCGGCGTCGACCAGCGGTCCCCGTCAAAGCCGCCACAGTCCCGATGGCCGAGAGTCACATCCATGCCTGGATCGACTGAGCAGGAAGGGGTTTCGCGATCAGCCCTGGCGGGCCTTGAAGCGGGGATCCTTCTTGTTGATGACGAAGATACGTCCACGGCGCCGGACGACCTGTGCGCCGGGCTTGTTCTTCATGGACCGGACGGAATTGCGGACCTTCATGGTTCTCCTCGATCTCAGTTCATGCCGTAGCGGCGACGGAACTTCTCGACACGACCCTCGCGATCGAAGACCCGTGCGGTACCGGTCCAGAACGGGTGGGAACGATTACTCACCTCGACGGTGATCAGTGGATACGTATTGCCGTCGGACCATTCGATGGTGGCCGACGACGACGCCGTCGATCGGGTGAGGAATTCGTCGCCGGTCACGGCGTCCCGGAAGACCACGGGGTGATAGTCGGGGTGAATGGTGTTCTTCATGATTGCTCCGGTCGGTTGTCGGCGCTGTTCTGGGCGCTCGAAAGCGGGGTCGGTGTCTCGTCGTCCTCGCACGGATCGACGTGAAAGGTGCCGAACGGGTCGGGCATGGCCATCCAGATGGCCTGCCCCAGCGCCATCTCCGCATCGGTGAGACACGCAGCGCGCAAAGCTGATTGGATCTCGGCGGGGTCCGCGTCGTGGACGAGGATCGCCATCGAACTGTGCCGATCGCCGAAGGTGTCGTCCCAGCGCAGAGCCGCCATCGCGAGCCGATCGGCGGATTCGGCGGCACGCTCCTTCTCGGTCATCGACGCGAGCCACGGGCCGCCTTCGGCAACGCGCAGACCGCCGCCTGCGGATTCGAGCCAGAGGGATTCGTCGGGCTGGGTCGCGAGCCACAACCGGCCACGCGCGCTGACCACTCCCTCGAGCAGCACGTCGATGGCCTCGTGCAGCCGCTCCGGATGGAACGGACGATCGGAGTGGAACTCGACAATCGCCACGCCACAGTCCGATTCGAGGGGAGGCATACCCCGTAGGAGCGGGCCGTGCGGATCGTCGATGCGGCCCCGTCGCGCGCTCGGCCCGACGGACGCGAGCAGCCGCGAAGCCAGCAGTGGTGTGATCTTCCGCTGCGGCATTTCCATGATCATCGGCGCCGACGGCGCCAGACGCCGCAGCACGGCCATCAGTCGGGCCGACTCCCAGGCATCGCGGTAGGCGGGATCACAGGCGGCCACCACGAGGGCGTCGGCGAAGGCGACCTGACCGACCGCGACCTGGGCGACGGTGCGCTCGTCGTCGACGGCGGCCTCGAATTCCTCCGACAGCGGTTCGTCACCTGTTGCGGCAGCGAACCATTCGGCCTCGTTCACACACGTCACCGTGGCCGCGATCGCGACATCGTGACCTGCGGGCGCGTCGACGAAGCCGGGCATGCCACTCACGATGACCGAATCGATCGCGAAACTCACCGCTTCGGGCTCCATGGTCGGATCGAGGGCGACGACGATGGCGTCCACATGTGCTCGTCGGTGCAGTTGGCGCAGCAGTGGGAGCAGGTCTTCGCGGAGGGTGCACCCCACACACCCATGTACGAGCTGCATGTCGGTGACCGCGACCTGCTCGGCCCCGTCGAGGTCGACGGACCGAACGGTTCGGACGATCACCCCGTCGCGCAGTCGTGTCAGATCGTGCTGCACCAGCGTCGTACCGGCGACGACCAGCGATCGTGCGGTTCGGCCCACCGCGTCCGCGTCGAGCCCGGATACCAGAGTCACCGGAGTTCGCGTGGCGTCCAAGAACCCTCCCTAGTTGGCAATGATTTTCATTTGACGGCTGCTCACGTTACAGTCGGATCGAAGTTAATGCGAATCGTTGTCATTAGAGATGCGGTCGCGGTCGGAGAGGAGGCGTCGTGTCGGCGCGCTGTCAGGTCACGGGACGAACCCCCGGTTTCGGGAAGCAGGTCTCGCATTCACACAAGAGGACGTCGAGGCGGTGGAATCCGAATATCCAGCGGCGCCGCTACTACCTCGCCGCGGAGGACCGCTACATCACCTTGCGCGTGAGCGCCAAAGGCATCAAGACCATCGACCGCCGCGGCATCGATGCCGTGGTGGCCGAACTACGCCGCCGGGGAGAGAAGATCTGATGGCCCGCAACGATATTCGTCCGATCATCAAACTCCGGTCCACGGCTGGAACCGGCTACACCTACATGACCCGGAAGAACCGCCGCAACGATCCCGACCGCCTGGTCCTGCGCAAGTACGACCCGGTCGTCCGTCGGCACGTCGATTTCAAGGAGGATCGCTGATGGCGAAGAAGTCCAAGATCATCCGGAACGAGCAGCGTCGGGCGACCGTCGCGAAATACGCCGAGCGTCGCGCGGAACTGAAGGAGCGCATTCGCACCGCGAGCACCGCGACCGAACGCGCACAGGCGATTTACGCGCTGCAGGCATTGCCCCGCGACGCCAGCCCCACCCGAATCCGTAACCGGGATGTCGTCGACGGTCGCCCGCGCGGCTTCATCGGGAAGACCGGACTGTCCCGCGTCCGCTTCCGGGAACTCGCGCATCGCGGCGAACTCCCCGGCATCACAAAGTCCAGCTGGTAGAGGAGACGAATCGACATGGCCACGCGCACAACGAAAAAACGGCGGATCGAGACGCCGAAGAACCCACCGCGAAACCGCCTGCACGCCCTAGGGGTCACCGGCCCCGTCGACTACAAGGATGTCGCGTTGCTGCGGCACTTCCTGTCCGACAAGGGCAAGATCCGGTCACGGCGCGTCACCGGACTGACGCCTCAGCAGCAACGGCAGGTGGCCACCGCCATCCGCAATGCCCGCGAGATGGCACTCCTACCGCCCGCCTAGCTCATCGCTTGACGGTCAGCGACGACCCGAAGGACAGTGACCCACGCACGACGATGATCGGACCGCCCGGGCGAGCGGGTGGCCCCGCCTTGTCCTTCACCGTCGACCACCCGGACTTCGCGACATCGATCCGTGCTTCGTGGTCGGAGCCGAGCCGGATCTTCACCGTGCTGACCGAGACGTGCAGTTCGAGTTCGGCCATCGGGGCCAGGAACGTGGCCGACCGCAGATCGAGGTCGAGCGTACCCACCGAGCCGGTGGCCACCATCCGTGGCGGCACCTCCCAGGAACCCTTGCGCCGCACCGTCTCCCATTCGATGTCGAAGTCGAGACGAAGGCCGGCGGCCGCGGCGCTGAACACCGGCGCCGCGGCGACGAGGTCCTCGGGAAAGAGTTTGCCACCGTCGGGCAGGTCGGCCACGACGACCTTCAGGTCCCCGCGCGTACGCGCCGCATACACCGCGCCCGATCGTTCCTCGAACTCGCTGATCTCCAGGTACCCCGTCGAGAACGCATCATTGAGCAAGCTGATGGCGCGTTCCCGTTCGGGATTCCCGACTCGGACGTCGTCGTTCTGGCTCATGAAACTCACCCTAACGGCGACGTCGCGCAGCCCCTGCCGAGCACCTGTGCGTGACAGCGGAAGAAACCTGAGCGTGGCTCCCAGGAACGGTCCGTACACTGCCCGCGGGGAAGGTCGGGAACCGACGACCACCGACGGGCCTTCCCGGGAAGGCCGGTGTGGAGCAGACCCTCGACGACCCAGCGCAGACGACCGTCGACGACGAGCCGGCGGTGCTGACCGCGCCGAATCCGCAGGCCGATGCGACGGAGGCGGAACCGCGGCCCGCCCGGGCGCTGACCGCGGACCTGGTCCGCGTACTGCTGTTCGTCGGTGTGGTCGTGTCCCACGCCGTCAACGCGATCAACAATTCGCCGGATGTCATCCGCGGCGCGGGCCTGGCCGGGACCCTGCTCCACATGACGCGGTACGGGTTCGTCGCGGTGACCTTGTTCGTCCTCGTCCTCAGCATGCGCGGCCGGACGATGTCGCCCGTCACGTTCTGGCGACGCCGGTTCGGACTGGTGGTCTGGCCGTATCTCCTGTGGACCGTGCTGTACCTGATCACCGATCACCTGGTGATCGCCGACAACCCGTTCCCCGGTACGCGGCTGTTCTTCGATGACCTGGGCCGTTCCGTCATCACCGGCGACGGCAAGTATCAGCTGTACTTCCTGCTCATCTCGATGCAGATCTACCTGCTCTTCCCCGCACTGGCGTGGATGCTCGCACGAACGGCGCACCGACCGTGGCGAGTACTGGCCGTCGCCGCGACGATCCAGGTCGCGATGTTCGTCGTCTACCAGTACCTGCCGCGCCCGTCCGGCACGGTGTGGGACGCCGTCTACGAACACAGTTGGAAGACCCTTCCGATGTACGCACTGTTCGTCGCGATCGGTGCTCTGGCGGCGTGGCATCAGACCGCGGTGCAGACCTGGCTGCGCGATCACGCCGTTGTGGTGATCGCGGGCGGCCTCACCGGCGCGGCGGTGAGCATCGGCGCGTACCTGGTCGCGACGCGACCGGAGGACGTGCCGCTGGACGCGACCACCCCGTGGAACCCTCTGCTTCTCCCCTGGCTGGTCGGCGGCCTCGCCCTGCTGTGGCTCGGCGCCATGCTGTGGGACGGTCTACGCGCATCGGGCCGTCGGGTCGGTACGGCTGTGGTTCGCTACGCGACACTGCGAGCGTTCGGGGTCTTCGCCGTGCACCCGCTGATCCTCGACGTTCTGGCCCGGCTCGGCTTTTTTGCCGGTCTGGACACCTGGTTCCCCGGATCGGCCACCATTCGCACCACGGTTCTCATCGTCGCAACGCTCGGATTGTCGCTGCTGCTGGTCGACATCCTGCTTCGTACACCGCTCAGCCGATGGCTTGTCGCGCGCGATCGGATCCACTGAGGCTGACGCGAGGTCGCGACAAGTGCCGGCGGTGTTACTGCGTAACCGTCACCGAAATGCGACGAAAACGACTGTCCTCCGCCGAAACTCGACAAATCGGTGACGGTTACGCGACCGTTGCCTCCGGGACGCCGGAGGTTCATAGTGGAGATACGACTGTCGACATGAGGAGTGAGTCCGATGGCATACGACATAGTCGCATTCGCGCTCGCCGCGGTTCTGCTCGCTGTGGTCATCGCCATGCTCGTGACGGGCCTGGCCGAATTGACCGACCACCCTGAAGCGCCTCCGCATCGTCCACGAAACGCATTACATCACTGAGCTTTTCGGCGGATCACCAACTCCGTACACGCTCCGGACGGATGCGGATCAGCGTCGAGTACGACTCGCGGAAGCCCTCCGCCGACATCGATATGTCGACGAAGCCGTTCGTGTATTTGGCTGTGAATTCGGACCATTCGGCCGGCGACGGCCCATCCGGATCGATACGCGCATGGCCGGTGAATACCGCGACATCGCCTCCCGATGGCGTCGCGTTGAGGTTGAGGGTCACCTGATCGTTAGCGGTGATGTTCCGGATCTTCGCGGTGTTCGGCTGACTGAACACCAGGACTTCGTCGTCGGACCACATGAACCAGACCGGCGTGGGCACCGGGGCATCCTTCGGGGTCACTGTCGTCAACCAGATGACCTGCTCGTCGGCGACACGCTCGGCAACACGGGGCGAGATCTCAAGAGTGGACATACGCCGTGCAACACACTCCAACACGGCCGGATTCCCGTGCCACCGCACGGGCGGTGGCCGGTCTCGTACCCTCGGGTAGAGACGAATTCGACGGGCGAGACAAAGGCGGTAGCGAGTGTTCAAGAGTCTCCACGCGCTACAGGGAGTGCTGGCGGTCCAGCGCGCAGAGATCGCGCAGACGATAGGCGATCGGCCGGTCGGTGTGGCCTCGTGCGAGGTGCTCGACGAACTGGTCGCCAGGATTCGCACGGTCACGGAGGTGGCGGACCCGGACATGCCGGTCACCGTGAGCGGCATGATGACCCACGGCGGCGACGCGCTGGAGCTGATGCGCCTCACGTCGGCAGCCCTGTCGCAACTCGGCACCATCTCGGGTGAATGCAGCGGCGCTGTCTACGCGCTGCGGCAACCACAGATCGAGCTGATCGACGAGGTCGAGTCACAGGGGTACGCGGTGGACCTGGAGACCTTCACGACCGTGACCGACGCACAGAACCGGAACGTCGACGTCCTCGACACCCCGGAAGTTCAGGTCCAATTGGAGGCCGACCGCATCACACGCCTCGAGCAGGCTCGCGTCTACCAGCAGCGGCTGGAAGCGATGGACGCCGAGATCCTGGCCGTCGAAACCGAATACGCGCAACGCATTCGGCAGATCACTACGCCGGGGCCTGGAGAGCAATGACGAGTCTGCGGCAGCCGGCGCTGATTGTCGTTGACGTACAACGCGGCTTCGACGACTCCTCGTTCTGGGGTCCCCGCGACAACCCGGACTGCGAGTCCAACATCGTCGAACTTCTTGCCCACTGGCGGGCGCGATCGTGGCCCGTGGTGTTCGTGCGTCACGATTCAGCCGATCCACAATCGCCGCTCGCACAGGGAACACCCGGCAATCAGTTCAAAGACGTCATTCGTGGCGAACCCGATCTCCTCGTCGCCAAGACGGTCAATTCGAGCTTCCACGGAGATCCGGATTTGGACTCATGGCTCCGAGGGCATGACATCGATCAGGTGGTGATCTGCGGTATCACCACCAACCACTGCTGCGAAACGACGGCCCGACTCGCGGGCAACCTCGGGTACGACACCTACTTCGTCATCGACGCCACGCACACTTTTGACAGGCCTGCACTCGACGGATCGATGATTCCCGCCGCTACCCTGTCGGCCATGTCCGCGACCAACCTCCACGGCGAGTTCGCCACGGTGCTCACCTGCGCCGAACTCGCACTCCGTCTACCGAATCCGCCCACCATGACCGTGGATGGGTGAGCAGGACGATCACTCCTCGCCCAGTTCGAGAAGCGATGCGCCCACGAGAGACGGAGAACATCGTGGCCGACTTCGACCCCATCCACCCCGGCGAAACCCTCGCGGAGGACTACCTTCCCGAATACGGTTTGTCACAGCGAAAGCTCGCCGAACTCCTGCATGTGCCAGCAGGCCGCGTCAACGCCATCGTCAAGGGCACCCGCGCAATCACCCCGGACACCTCGCGTCGCCTCGGTCGGCTGTTCGGCCAGTCCGAGAGCTTCTGGCCGAACATGCAGGTGCGCTACGACATAGAAGTCGCCCGCGCTACCACTGAGGGTGTCTGAGGTCGTCCCGCTCGCCATGGCCAGCTGATCGTCGCAGGCGCGCTGACCGTCGGCGGTAAGGCACTGCGGTCCTGCGGGCTCGACCGGACGCAGAAACCCCGCTCCGACCGATGTCGGAGCGGGGTTTCTCGTGGGTGGAGCTAAGGGGACTCGAACCCCTGACCCCCACACTGCCAGTGTGGTGCGCTACCAGCTGCGCCATAGCCCCGTGTGTAGTTATCGCCCCTGCTCCGGTCGTGCTCAGAGCGTTTCACGGGCAAAGGCGAAACTACACCATGGTGAGGATCTGCAACAAATCCCCTGAACGGCTACCCGTCAGCTGTTACCGCCGAGCAGTTTGTCCAGCCAGCCGGTGCCCTCGAGGATGCCGTCGACGGGCTTGCCGCCGGACAGCACGGTCGGGGTGGCGACCTGTCCGTTGGTGGCCTTGGACAGCTGGTCGCTGGACTCCTCGGCACTCTTCTTCGCCGAGTCGACCTTGGTGCCCTCGGAGATGCACTTCTGGGTCGCATCGGAGGCGCCTGCATCGCCGGCGAGGCGTGCCAGGTCGTCGTTGCTGAGGTCGGAACCGCCGCCCTCCTGGGGCTGGTTCGAGAACAGTGCGGTGTGGAACTTCAGGAACACGTCCTGCTTCTCGCTGTCGCCGACGCAGTGGATGGCGGCACCCGCTCGGGTGGAGTAGTCGCCCGACGGCGACTGCCGGTTGAGGAAGTTCAGCATGTGGTAGCGGACGCGCAGGGTGCCGGCGTCGATCGCCTTGGCGATGGCCGGACCGGACTGCTTCTCGAAGACCCCGCAAACCGGGCACATCGGGTCCTCGAAGACATCGATGGTCTGGCCGGCCGTGGGCGCACCGATGATGAGTGCCGAGTTCTGGTTGAGCACGCCCTCGTCCGCGGTCTCCTTGTTGCGTTGCGAGTTCCACACCACGCCACCGATCACCAGCGCCGCGACGACCAGTACGCCGACACCGACGAGCGCGTAGGTCATCGCGCTCGACGTGGAACGCGGCTGGTACTTGGACGTGCTGGTCCGTGGGACGGGTGGCTTGCGATTGCTGCTCACGACTCTTCCTTCTGTTCAACCTCGGATGCGGCCAACTCTAGTGGGCGGCAGGTAAGAGCATGCTGAGTCCCTACCCGCAGGTCGGACGTCATTCGAGGACCGAATCGACGAGTTCCTGCGCCTGCTGCTGGACCACCGCGAGATGGTCGGCGCCCAGGAAGGATTCGCCATAGATCTTGTAGACGTCCTCGGTGCCCGACGGACGGGCCGCGAACCACGCATTCTCGGTGGTCACCTTGAGTCCACCGATCGGGGCACCGTTGCCGGGCGCATTGGTCAGGGTTGCGGTGATGGGTTCGCCCGCCAGTTCCGTCGCGGTCACCTGATTCGCCGACAGCGCGGCCAGCCGGGCCTTCTGCTCCCGGGTGGCCGGGGCGTCGATCCGCGCATACGCGCTCTCCCCGTACCGGTCGGCCAGTTCGCGGTAGCGCTGCGACGGGGTCTGGCCCGTCACCGCCAGGATCTCCGACGCCAGCAGGGCCATGATGATGCCGTCCTTGTCGGTGGACCAGGGGCGACCACTCAGGGTCAGGAACGACGCCCCCGCGCTCTCCTCGCCACCGAATGCGATGCTGCCGTCGAGCAGTCCACCGACGAACCATTTGAAACCGACCGGCACCTCGAGCAGACGGCGTCCGATCCCGCCGACGACCCGGTCGATCAACGACGACGACACGAGCGTCTTGCCGACCGCCGCTTCGGCAGGCCAGCCGTCGCGGCGGGTGAACAGATAGTCGATGGCGACGGCCAGGTAGTGATTCGGGTTCATCAGTCCACCATCGGGAGTGACGATGCCGTGGCGGTCGGAGTCGGCGTCGTTGCCGGTGGCGATGTCGTACTGGTCGCGCGCGGCCACCAGGGAGGCCATCGCGTTCGGTGACGAGCAATCCATCCGGATCTTGCCGTCGGTGTCCAGCGTCATGAAGCCGAAGGTCGGATCGACCGTCGGGTTCACGACGGTCAGGTTCGGCAGGTTGTAGCGGAACCCGATCTCCGCCCAGTAGCCGACCGACGCGCCACCGAGAGGGTCCGCACCGATCCGGACGCCCGCGTCACGAATGGCGGCCATGTCCACGACCTCGTGGAGTTGATCGACGTAGACGGCGTGGAACGGATAGTCGTCGACGAACTCGCCGTGCCGCGCACGCTCGAACGGGATTCGTTTGACGCCGTTGAGGTTTGCTCTCAGCAACTCGTTGGCGCGGTCGGCGATGGTCGAGGTGATCGCCGAATCCGCCGGGCCGCCGGACGGCGGGTTGTATTTGAATCCCCCATCGCGCGGCGGGTTGTGCGACGGCGTGACGACGATGCCGTCGGCCAGCGCCTCCGGATGGGCCTCGTTGTGCAGCAGGATCGCGTGACTCACCGCGGGTGTCGGCGTGTAGCGGTCCTGCTCCGCGGTCAGGGTGCGGATACCGTTGGCGGCCAACACTTCCAGCGCCGATCGCCACGCCGGCACGGACAGCAGATGGGTGTCGAACCCGATGAAGAGCGGTCCGCTGATGCCCGCACTGTTGCGATAGTCGACTATGGCCTGCGTGGTCGCGAGGATGTGCGCCTCGTTGAACGCCCCGTCAAGACTCGAGCCGCGGTGACCCGACGTGCCGAACACCACCTGCTGCAGCGGGTTCTCCGGATCCGGGCGCACCTCGTAATAGGCCCGCTCCACCGCATCCACATCGATCAGATCCTCGGGGAGAGCGGGTGTGCCTGCGCGTGGATGTGCCATGGCGTCATTGTGCCACCGACGACCCGATTCGCCCGGGGTGAACGGCGCGTGCCAAGGTATCGGCAAGGGTCACGACGAGCACGTTGGAGGATTGTCCGGATGCGTTCACCTGGGCGTGTGCTGTCGCGGGCGAGAGGGGCCCTGCGGGCGTCGACATCGCCGGACCTCCTCGTCCTCGTGCTTCCCGGTGGCACCGACCGCAGTTATCGCCGCTACTCACCCCTGCAGGGGTCGGCGCTGCGGATGTATCCGTTCACCTGGTCCATCGCACTCCGGTTCGGTGACGCGGTCCGGGTCCATCAGGTGCGCTACCGGGTGTACGGGTGGAACGGTGGCCAGGCCAGCCCGATGCCGTATGCGCGTGCTGCCCTGGACAAGCTCACGGCCGAGCATCCCGGTGTGCCGGTGGCCGTCATCGGTCATTCGATGGGCGGTCGGGTCGCCGCACACCTCGCCGCCGATGCCCGGGTGATCGGCGTCCTCGCGCTGGCACCCTGGTGGCAGTACGCCGATTGGCGTGCCATCCGCGACGACGTCCGAGTCGTGGCGATTCACGGCACCGCCGATGAGCGGACCTTCGGCAAGCGAACCGCCAAGGGCATTCGGGAACTCACCGAACGCGGAGTCGACGCAACCTTCCGTCCGGTACCCGGCGGCGACCACGCGATGCTCGATCACATCAGGCTATGGCAGTCCGCCGCACTGGATTTCGTGAGCGACATGCTGACGCTCGCGTGCGACCGCCGACGAGGGTCCTGACTATCGGCCCACCTGCGCGGCCGCCGACGACGCCACATCGGCCAGGTGGTCGGGCTGATATTCCACGTAGGTTGCCGGTTTGCCGCGAAGGACGTAGAGCGGATCCTCTCCGGTATCGGTATATCCCTGGTTGCGGAGATCGACGCGCACGTTCTTGAACGTCGACGTGTGCTCGACATGGTCGATGATCCGCACGAACATCGGAATCGCATACGCGGGCAGGGTGTTTCGTACATGATCGGCCAGTGCGTCCGCGTCGAAGGTCGCACCCTCGGCAAGCGTGACCGCGGCCATGCCCGCCTTGCCGTCGGCACCGGGCACCGGCACGCCGAAGACCACGGCCTGATCGATGAAGTCGCACCCGTTCAGGGCCGCCTCCACCTCGGTGGTCGCGACGTTCTCGCCCTTCCACCGAAAGGTGTCACCGATCCGGTCGACGAAAGCGATATGCGAAAACCCTTGATCCCGAACCAGATCACCGGTGTTGAACCAGCGGTCACCGGCCTTGACGGCATCGGTGACGACCTTCTTCTCCGATGCGGCCGGATCGGTGTACCCGTCGTACTGGGCGCGCGCGTTGATCTCGCCGAGCAGCAGGCCGGTCCCTCGTTTGCCGACCGGGATCACCCGACCGTCGGGCCCCCGCTTGGGCTCCCCCGTCTCCTCGTCGTACTCCACGATGAGGAACTTCAGCGGACTGAAGCCTGCCGACTTCGGAATGCCCAGCAGATTGACGAAGCCGATGTTGCCCTCGCTCGCCGCATACAGTTCCGCGATCCGATCGATGCCGAAACGGTCGGTGAACTCGTCCCAGATCTCCGCGCGCAATCCGTTGCCGACGATCACGCGGACCGAATGTGTTCGGTCCGTGGGCTTCTCGGGCTGCGCGAGCAGATAGCGACACAGTTCGCCGATGTAACAGAACGCGGTGGCGCGGTTGAGGATGACGTCGTCCCAGAATTTCGACGCCGAGAACTGCTCGCCGATCGCCATACACGCACCCGCACGCATGGCCGCCGAGATCGAGACCGTGAGCGCGTTGTTGTGGTAGAGCGGCAAGGCGGCATACATGGTGTCGGTTTCGCGCAACCGCACGCCCATACCGCCGATGCCCTCCATCGCCGCGTGCCAGCGATGATGACTCATCTTGCTGGCCTTGGGATAGCCGGTCGTGCCCGAGGTGAAGATGTAGTACGCGGTCTCTTCGGCCCGGATGTCGTCGGTGATCGCGGGATTGACCGGCGACAGTGTGGCGGTCTGTTCGGTCAGCGTGTCGAAATCGACGACCTGCGCCGGAACGGAAGCCGGACCGACGGTCTCCAGGGCCTCCTCGAGTCCGGGCTGGATCAGCAGGATCTTCGAATCCAGCAGTCCCAGACTGTGTTCCAGAACGTTTCCCCGCTGGTTGTAGTTGACCATGCCGGCGATGGCGCCGAGTTTGACGATCGCCAGCATGGACAACACCACGTCAGGATGGTTCTTCGACAGCACCGCGACCACGTCACCACGCCGCACTCCCTGCGACTCCAGATAGGCGGCGATGCGGTTGGCCTGGGCATTGCATTCGCGATAGGTCCGCGATTCCCCGCGGAAACGCAGGAACGGCCGGTCGCCGTAACGCTCGACCCGCTCCTGGAAGGTCTTCCCCACCGACTGTTTGCGATCGGGCGGCCGGGGGATCATCTTCGGCACGACACCGGCGACGATCCGCCAGTCCCGCCCGAGCTTCGCGATCCCGCGCAGTATGTCGCGTCCCGATACGTCGAAATGGCCTGTCGATTCCGTGGTCGTTGTCGCGGTCATATGGCCTCCCATGGTCCTTCGATGCTCCGCCGCCCGGGTCCGGATCCGTACCGTCAGGCTATGCGAGAACGCGTGTGATCAGAATGAGTTTCCGACGGATTTCCCCGCTCGACGGCGTGGCGGCGACTACTTGCCTGACAGTGGCGCGATGCCGCCGCTGATGTCGGCGATCTGCCAGCCGTTCTTCTCGACGGTGATCGGATAGAGCGCGGTTGTCTTGACCCCCTGCGGGGACTGCACATTGCTGGTCGTCACGTCGACGAAGACCTGCACCTCGTAGGTGTTGCCGTTGCGCCCCGTGATGTCCGAGCCGATGAGTGTGCCCGACGACACCCACTGCAGTTGGCCCAGCAGGTCGCGCAAGGCGGGCTCACTGCTGGTGAACTGATTCATGAGTTTCGGCGCCACCCCTTTGCGGAGATTCCCGAACCACGGGTCGAAGTTGCGGTAGTCGATCTGGGCGGCACCCACCGCGTAGTCGGCCGCCACCTTCTGTGCACGAGCGTCGTCGTCGTGCTGTGTGCGGACCTCGGCGAGTTCGTTCCGGGCGTCGTTGCCCTGCCACAGGCCGACGACGGCGACGACCGTCATCACCACCGCCACCACCGCGGCGGCAATGCCGAACAGCCGCCAGGACCATCGGTTGTTCGACCGCTCGCCGTCCGATGCCCCGTCGGCCGGACTGGACGACCTGGTTGTCGTCTCCGGTTGGTCGGCTCTTGTCGTCGAAGCCGCTGTGTCGGCCGTGCCCGTGTCGCCCGAGCCCGCGTCGGACGTGCCCGTATCGGTCGCGTCCGTGTCGGGGGTGTCGGTCTCGCTGTCCGACGGGCGCACGTCGGTATCGTTGTCGCTCATTGACTTTCCTCCTGATAGGTCATCACCGGGGTGGCACCACCCGGATGCGAAGTACACCGTTCTCGTCGACGATCGTCAGGGCCTTGGCCACGAGTCCGGCCATGTCCATCCGGAACGCGGGGGCCACCTGGGTGAGCGTCGGCTGCAGGACCGCCATCACCGCCGAGGCATCGGGCAGGATCTTCTTGAGGTACTCCCCGATCTTGAGCGTGAACGGGACGATCACGTCGTACCAGCCCTTGGGACCGTCGGTGGATACCGAGAATCTCTGCAGAATGCCCCACGCCTTGGAGAACGGCTCGTTCATCTGGGCCAGCTTCGGCGCGGCATCGCGCAGTGATGACGGCACGCGGCCCGCGTCCATGCGGCGCAGCAGTTCCTGCGCATGCTCGAACACGCCCGCGAACTCGGAGCGGTAGGTGCCGATGGTCCGTGCGGTGCGGGAGGCGAAGTCACCGATCGTCGCCAGATCGCGGTCCCGTCCGCGCCAGCCGTCGGTCACGGTGCGCGCCAACTCGTTCAGGGTGTCGGGATCGAATTGTCCGGTCAGTCCCTGCACCGAGGTCAGCATGTCGGCGACGCTCACGCCGGACCGCACCCGGCGGTCGAGCACCGCTCCGTCCTGGACATACGGTCCGTGGGCGGCCGACGACGTGAACGCGAGGTATTGCTCGCCGACCATGGACAGGTTCTCGATGCTGATGTCGGCGTCGGCCGGGATGTCCGCCGTCGCCTCCACCCGCAGTTCGGCGTTCAGTCCGTCGGACCGGGTGTCGATGCTGCGCACCTTGCCGATCTCGATCCCGTTGTACAGGACCGCCGAATTCGGTTGCAGTCCACCGGAACTGTCGAGATGCACGGTCACCGTGTGGGCATCGGCCAGCGGATTGACCCGCAGCACCCCGACCATCAGGTACGCCCCCAGCGCGAGTGACACCACCACCAGCAGGGCGAGCCCACCGACTCCGCGCAGCCACTTCATCGGATCGCTCCGATCATCCTCAGCACGGCCGCCACACCGCGGGTGTCCACCGGCGTCCCCGCGGCCCGTCCGTCGGGACGGGTCACGTCGACGATGTCGATCGTCGGCGAGCGCAGCCACGGGACGACCCGATCCTCGATGAGCCGGGAAATCCTCGTCATGTCCGCCCCCGACCGCGCGTCCAGTCGAACCGCCGTCGCCACCAGCGGATCGATGACATCGATCACGCCCTTCATCGTGGCGAACCGGGGATTGATGAGGGTGCCGATCGGAACGACGTTGGGCCCCAGCGCATTGAGCACATTGGTGAGCCCAAGGAAGGCCGACACCGCACCGCCGACACGTGCGGGACCGAAGTCGAAGGAGAAGCCCAGACGGTCGCGATTGACGTCCAGGGTGCGGGCGATGCCCGCGATGTCGTCGATGAGTCCGTTGATCGACGCCGTGTCCGATGCACTACGCGCGATGAGTGCCCGCAGCACCTCGATCCCGGTGTCCCGTTCGGTCACGTCGGCGGGAAACGCCTTGTTGGCGTTGCTGATGACGCGCTGGAAGGTTGCGATGGTGCCCCCGTTGGCGAGGGCTGCGATGCCGCCGAGTAGGTCTTCGACCTGTGGTGACACCGAGGTCTTGGACACCGGTATGGTCGCCCCGGCCGGCAACGCCCGACCGGTTGCCGCGCCGGGTGCGGTGAGCGCGATGTAGAAGTCCCCCAGCAGGGTGGCCTGCATGAGTTGGGCCGTGGTGCCGTCCGGGATGGCGACGTCTCCCCGGATGTCGACGGTGGCGATCGCGACCCGCCGGTTGTCCCGGTCGGCCAGCCGGACCTCCCTGAGCACACCGACCCGGGATCCGTTGAGCAACACCTTGCTTCGCGCGGGCAGATTGAGCACCGACGAGAACTCGATGTCCAGCGGCTGTCCGTCGGACACCCGGGTGCCGGGCAGGGGTAGATCGGTCGGCTGTACGGAACAACCTCCGAGCACCACCGTGAGGAGTGCGGCAACGGTCGCTGCCATCAGGCGAACACGGGTCATCGGCGTCCTCCCGCCCCGCCGAGCACGAACTGTACGAGGGCGACGTCGAGCTTCCCCGCATCCCCCGCCACCGGCGTGCAACCGTGCCGGACAACCCGATTCACCTGTGCGCATACCGCCGCGCTCGAGGTCGCGGGCACGCGCACCCGTGGCGGTGCAACCCGCAGTCCGCCCGACAATGCCCCCGCCGCCATGATGCGCTCGACACCCGCCGAGATGGGCGGCAGCTTCTTCAGGATGTCGACGATCGCCTCCACGGGCACCAGATCGAGGAGCGGCATCAGGGCGTCGACCACCCGGAAGATATCCGGTGTGTAGGTGCGGATCACCCGGATCAGGTCCGGGGTGAGTTTCGTCGTGTCCTCCACCGTCGGGTTGAGCACCCCCATCAATTCGTCGAAGGTCTGGGCGAACTTACCGATGTTGGTCAGGCCCAGCATCAGATCGGGCCAGCGCTCCACGAAGAACCGGGTGAGCTGGTCGACGTTGGTGAGAAGCGATCGCAGTTGTGCGTCGCGCAGGGCCGGATCACCGAGTGCGCCCGCGAGGCCCGCCACCGCCTGGTTGAAATCACCGCCGGTGCCGTGCAGCGTCGCGTTGACCTTCGTCAGCGCGTCCCGCACCAGGTCGCGACGTCCGAGTTCCTTGCCTGCCGCCGTGATCTCGCGCGACAACTTCTCGAACGACGCGTACGCATCGCTCACACTCTTCGGGGTGTGCGTGCGGGACAGCGGGATACAGCGGTTCATGTCCCACGCGGGGCCGCTGACCCGTCCCACCGGGATCTCCAGGTGACGATCGGTCACGATCGAGTCTGACGTCGTCACCGCCGACACATCCGCCGGGAAATCGACATCGGTGTGCAGGTCGAAGCGCACCACCACATGTCCGCGTTCGGGTGCGATGTCGGTGACCTCCCCGATCGGGACGCCGCGCATGGTCACGTCGTTACCGCGGTAGAGCCCGACGGAATCGGTCATCTCGGCGCAGCCCGTGGCCTTCGTGCCGGTGACGAAGTCGAAGGTCGTCATCGAGCCCGCGGTCAGCGCCGTCACGGCGACCAGCGCGAGAACGATGCGGCGCCCGATGCGTGGCCGTGTCATGGTCAGCACCTCCGCTCGGGGCTCGGGACGCAGAGGTGCGGCGCATCGGCGACGGCGCCGGATACGTCGATCGTGCCGGTGGCGGCACGTCCACCGACGCCCATCGCCGTGCTGATCTGCGTGACCAGCGACCGCAGCCGTGCGATCAGGTCGTCGATACGGCCGGGCTGCTCCTGCAGCTTCCGGACGGTACTGATCATGTGCTGGAGCGACGGCTCGAGATGTTCGACGAAGGTCATCAGCGGTCTGCCGATGAAGGCAAAGATGGCGCCGATCGACCGGATCGTCTCCACGCCTTCGGCTTTCACCTGATAGGCCTTCGCGCCGACCACTCCGATCACGCGAAGGAGTTCCACGAGGCGGACGCGACCGGAGTTCAGGCCGTTCATGTACTCGTCGGTCAGGGCCACCGCGGCATCGAGATCGTTGCCCCGTTCGCCCACCGCCGTGGTGAGATCACGCATGTCGGCGATGATCTCGCGGATCGCCGACGGCCTGCCGTCGAGAACGTCCTCGACCTTCGCCAGGGTCTCGGCGATCGTGGCGCCGTTCACCTTGTCGACGACCGCGCCGGAATCCGCGATCACGTCCGAGAGGGTGTACGGAACCGTCGTCCGGTTCTCGGGAATGGTGTTGTCCGGCAACGTGTCCGCCCCGGCGGGACGCACGGCGATGTAATGTCCACCGATCGCCGTCAGCAACCGGACGTCGGCCGCGCTCTGATTCCCCAGTCGCACACCGTCGTCGACGCGCAGGGTCACGTCGACCCGATCGGGGTGCAGGTGCACGTCATCCACCTCGCCGACCCGGACGCCCGCGATCCGCACCTCGTCACCACTGCGCAGTCCGCCGCTGGTGGCCAGCCGCACGGTCACCTCGCGATGTCCGAACGGGTCCAGGTAGACCACGCCGCAGATGACCGCGAGCACCACGGCGATGCCGATCCCGACGCATCCGACGAGCACCTGCCGCCTGCGTACCGATCGTTCGTCCCGACGCCTCGTCATCGGCACACCACCACCGGAACGCCGGCAAGCAGGATTCGCGTCATCGGCTCCTGATCCATTTCGCCCTTCGCACAGCTGAAGCGGGTGCGCTGCGACGCCTTCACCGAATCGTCGAGCGCGCCGAGCACCCCCGGCAACCGGACGAGCAGATCGGTGGCGATGTTGACCTGCGGCACCCATTTCCGCAGCATCCGGTCAAGATCGGCGTAGTTGCCGTAATAGGTCCGCTCCAGGGCCTGCAGCAGTTGCCGGACCGGGCCGAGGCTCTTCGCGGCCTGCCGCATCGAACGCTGCAGGGCGTCGGCCTGAGCCGCCACCACGCCGAAGGCCTCCGCCATCCGGTCGATCAGATCGTTGAGTTGCGGCGATTTGTAGCGGATCTCGGCGGCCACCCGTCCGAGCTGGGTGATGACCGTCGAGATGAGTGCCGAACGATCGGACACCGCGGTCGACAGCTTCTGCAACTGCGCCAGCACCGATCCGACGTTGCCGCCTCGCCCCTCGATCACTGCGAGCAGGTTGGTCATCAGACTGTTCAGTTCGTCCGGCCGCAGGGAGCCGAACAGGGGGCGCAGGCCGTTGAACATCTCCGTCACGTCGAACGAGCCGATGGTCCGCTCGACCGGGATCACCTGGGAGTCGCGGACGATTCCCTCACCGGGACCATCGGTCTGCAGATCCAGATACCGCTGCCCGACCAGGTTGAGGTACCGGATCGCGATCTTCGTATTGGTGTGGACGGCACTGTCGGTGCGAACAGTGAAACGGACCCGCGCTTCGGTTCCGTTGTCCGCGAGCCGGATCGACTCGACCTTGCCCACCCGCACACCCATCTCACGGACGTCGTTCCCGACGACGAGCCCCGAAACATCGGTGAACAGGGCCTCATGCTCACGCTGATCGCCCGGCACCGACGGATTCAGGGCCTGCACGACGATCCACCCGGCCACCAGCATCGCGACCACGAAGGCCGCGAAAGCGATGGTGACCCTGGCCGGTACGCGATTCATCGTCCACCTCCGGCCTGCTTGTCGAGCACCGAACCGATCTGCGGCAGCGCCGCCATCGTCGCACCGATCCGCAGACGCACCCGACCGTCGACGATGGGCAGCGCGCGCTCGGTACGGTCGAGCAGTTCGCCCGCGCCTGCCGCGGCCCGCGGAACCGTCGACAGCGTGTACCCCAGGGGCGCACCGAGGGTCAGTGACGCGTCGAGCACGGTCGCCAACTCGGTCGGCGTGGCATTGACGACCTGCCCGAGGGTGATGAAGGTCTGCACCAGTCCGCTGAGCGCTCCCCCGACCTTGGCGGCCTGCGCCGGATCGGCATAGATCTCGGTGCCCTCGACGAGTTCGGTGAACATGCCGATGAACGGATTGACGAGTGCGCCCGCGCCGTTCACCGTGTCCTGGGCAAGACGAAGGATCTGCGCGAACGGCATCTTCTGGTGTGCGCGTGCGATGTTGAAGAGTTCGAAGCCACCCGCGACGAACGGTGCGAGCTGTCCTACCGCCCGATCCACATGCCGCAGCATGGTGTTGACGTCGTCGTCGGTCAGCGTTCGGGTGATGGTGCCGATATCGCGCAGGGCGGCGATCGCGGACACGCCTGCGCTGTCGCCGTCCATGGCGATGACCTCGCCGGCGCGCAGCGCCATGCCCGGGCCGTCCTGGACGAGTTCGATGCCCGAGACGCCGAAGATGTTCGACGGCACGAACCGTGCACCGAGCTTGCCGTCTATCCGCCCGGCCTGGTCGGCGTCGAGGATCAGCGTCATGCGCTGCCGCCCGTCGTCGGTGATCCGGATCGATCCGACGCGGCCGATGAGCATGCCCCGATATTTCACGTCGGCCCCGGTGCTGACCGTGTCGGCGATCCGACTGGATTCGACGGTCACCTCGGTCTGGTCGTCGAAGGCGTGACGGGCGTACATGGCGACAGGTACCGCTACCAGGGTGATCACCACCAGCATGGCAATCCCCCACAGTGCCAGTTCTCTTCGTCCGGGTCCGCGTCCCGAGACATCCGGCGGCGGCCCGATCATCCGGAGAACCTGAATCCGACGTCGGTGCCCCAGAAGACAAGCGTCAACAGCATGTCGAGGACCACGATGAGGATGAAGCTGAGTTTGATGGCCTGACCCGACGCGGCGCCGACACCCTCGGGACCTCCTCTGGCATAGAAGCCCTTGTAGCCGTGCACCAGCGTGACGGCCACGATGAAGACCACGCTCTTGATGATCGCGTAGACGACGTCGACCGGACTCAAGAAGGCATTGAAGTAATGCTGATAGGTGCCCGACGACTGTCCGTGGACACCGGTCACCAGCACCGTGCAGGCCAGGTAGGCGAGAACGAGCGTGATGAGGAACAACGGGATGATGGTCACCACCCCGGCGATGACCCGTGTGGTCACCACGAACGGAATGGGCTGCACTGCTTGGGCTTCCAGCGCGTCGATCTCCTCGGAGATCCGCATCGAACCGATCTCCGCGGTCATTCGGCAACCCGCCTGTGCAGCGAAACCGATGGCCACCACGATCGGTCCGATCTCGCGCGTCGTCGCGTACGCCGACAGGAACCCGGTGAGCGGGCCCATGCCGAACATGTCGAGTGAGCCGTAGGCCTCCACGCCGATCGACGCCCCGACCGATGCGCCGAGGATCACCAGCACCGCCACCGTGCCGCCGCCCACGATGACCGCACCGCTGCCCCACATCATGTCGCCCAGGACCGCGAGGGTCTGCCGCCGATAGCGCTGCAGCGCGAGCGGCACCGACCCGAGCACCTCGACCACGAACCGCAACTGATGCCCGAGTGACGCCAGGAGGCGTTCGGGCACACCCGCCAGATTCATCACCCGCCGTGCGCGCGGGTGACTCGCGAGATAGACATCCAGTCCGTTCACAGCTACCCGACCTTCGCCTGGACGAACATCGAGAGCAGCTGTGTGGCAAGCAGATTGATGACGAAGCTGGCGACGACGCTGAGCACGACCGCGGCGTTCACCGCGTCGGCCACACCTCGTGGACCGCCCTTCGCCTCCAGGCCCCGCTGACAGGCGATGCCCACGACGACGATCCCGAAGATCAGCGCCTTGCCCAGCGCCGCCCAGAGGTCGACCATGCCGGCGAACTGTCCGAAGGAACCGATGTAACTGCCGGCGGCGCCGCCCTGGAACGCGACGTTGACGAAGTACCCGGTGGCCACACCGACGAAGATGATCTCGATACAGATGAGCGGCGCCACCACCATCACCGCGAGCAGCCGCGGCGCCACCACGCGGCGCGCCGGATCGATGCCCATGGTGCGCATCGCATCGATCTCGTCGCGGACCGTGCGGGCACCGAGGTCCGCGGCGACGGCGGACCCGACCGCGCCACCGAGAAGCAGTGCGGTGGCAATGGGCGCGCCCTGCCGCAGCACCCCGAGCGCGCCGGCCGCACCGGCCATCGACGATGCGCCGATCTGCCCGGTCAGACTGCCGACCTGAACGGACACGATCACACCGAACGGAATGGCCACGAGGGCCGCGGGCACCGCCGCCACGGAGACGAAGAAGGTCATCTGCCGATACGCCTCGCCCATCGGCAGCCGCAACGCCGCGGCGTCACGGACGAGATGCCCGAATGCGGTGGCCATCAGGTCGAGCAGGCGACCGAGGGTGGCGATCGGCGCACTGCCGAGCACCGGCCACCGCGACCTCACGCGATGCTCGCGCGATCGGACGATCGTCACCCGCGCTCCCCCCTTACTCCGATGCCTTACCCCTCGGGCCCGGTGTGGGGAACAGTGTTACATATAATTCTGGATTCAGATTCGGTTTTTTCGGATCGGTCGTTCGAACGGATGACAGGGCTCACCCCCTGACCTGCGAAGATACGGATTCCTCGGCACAGAAGAGACCCCCGACCGGATCGGTCGGGGGTCTCTGGTGGAGCTGCCGGGAATTGAACCCGGGTCCTCCGTCGTGTCAGTAGGGCTTCTCCGTGTGCAGTTCGCTCTGTCTCTACTCGGATCTCCCGGTCACGCGAACGAGCCGAGATGACGATCCCAGTCGCTGTTGGTTGTCCCGTCCTCCCCCGCGACCGGCGAGGACGGTGAGCTCTCTGAGATGATGCCGGGGACCGGACTGAGAGCGGGTCCGGGCCGACAGACTAGCCTGGCTGCTTAGGCAGCGAGGGCGTAGTCGCGCTGATTCTTATCGGCGCTTAATTGGTTGCTGCGACGCTTAACGGTGGTCTCTAGCCTGCACCGACACGCTTCCCCTACCTCGACGCACGTAGTCGAATCCGATCAGCCCCGAGATAGACCCACCGGCTTTCGATGGGCACGTGAAGTTTAACAACAGTCGAACGCGGAATCATCCCGATAACGGCCGATCACCCCTGAGCAGGGACAATCCTCTGGGGTGCGGACTCAGACGATCTGCAGGAGCACCGTGTCGTTGGTGGCGACATCGACGGTGATGGCGCCCTTCTCCGGGGTGTAGCGTTTGCCCGTCCACGCGTCGACGGCGGCCACGGTCTGATCGCCGACCAGTCCCAGGCTGCCCAGTTCCACCGAGAGGGCGCGCGGATGATCACCGCGATTGGTGAGGGACACGACCAGCCCCTTCTCCCCGATCGCACGGGCCCAGATCTCCGGGTCGTCGTCGACGGGGGCACCCGCACTGACCCGCCGATCCTGATCGATGGCGATCATCGACGGGTTCGTCACCCGGTTGCGTGTTCCGGCGCTCATCGTCGTGAGGTCGTTGCTCAGCATCAGCGGCGCCGCGATCATCGCCCACAGGGACAGCTGGGTCCGCTGCTGGGCGGGGGTCAGATTGTCGCCGAGACCCACCACCAGGAGATCCGGATCGTTGAAGGAGCCCGGACGAACCCGCGCCGCGACCGGAGCGGCCGCATCCGCGATGGACAGAATCCCCTGTCGCTCATCCGGTCCGCCGCCGACCTTCCAGCCGGTCGCGATGTCATTGCTGATCCGCGTCATCGTCGCGACGCCGCCCCAATCGGATTCCCCGCCCGGCACCGAGCCGGCGACCCCGCTGTTCGGATTGATGCTGTACACGATGGGACGGCCGGTGTCGCGCAACGCATCCCGCATCGTCGTGAAGGCGGCGACCTGACGATCGTGGTCGGCGTCGCCCGCACACCAGTCGTACTTCAGGTAATCGACCTGCCACGCGGCGAAGGTCTGCGCATCCTGCTTCTCGTGCCCACGGCTGCCCGTGGCGCCGGGCTGCTCCCCGGACCGCTGGGCACAGGTGCGGTCTCCCGCAGCCGAATAGATCCCGAACCGCAGGCCACGCTGATGCAGATAGCGCCCCAGGTCGGCCATCCCCGCCGGGAAACGCGCGGGATCGGACTGCAGCGAACCGTCCGGCCCGCGCTCCGCCGACGACCAGCAGTCGTCGACGACCACATACCGGTAACCGGCATCGCGCAAGCCGCTCGAGACCAATGCGTCCGCCTGCTGCCGAACCCCGGATTCGGTGACGTCACAGCCGTACACATGCCAGCTGTTCCAACCCATCGGCGGAGTCGGCGGCAGCCCGTCGATCGCCGGTCGGTCACCGCCCATCGGCCCGGGACGATCCGGCGCACACCCCACCGAGATCATCAGCGCCACAACGCCGATCACCGCCGCTGCCAGAGTGCTCCGCCGCACCCGATCACATCCCTTTGACGCGCCGGCCGACTTCCCGCTCGACCTCACGCTGCGCGGTGCGCCGGGCGAGATCCTGACGCTTGTCATGTGCCTGCTTGCCGCGCGCCAGCGCCAGCTCCACCTTCACACGACCGTCGTTGAAATACATCGAGAGCGGCACCAGCGTCAGATTGCCGTCCCGGATCTTCCCGATCAGGTTGTCGATCTCCCGGCGATGCATCAGCAGCTTCCGGTTGCGGCGCGGCGTGTGATTGGTCCACGAGCCGCTCCCATATTCCGGGATGTGCAAGGCGCGCAACCAGATCTCACCGTCGTCGACCGTCGCGAACGCGTCCACCAGCGATGCCTTGCCCTCACGCAAACTCTTGACCTCGGTGCCCAGCAACGCGATTCCGGCCTCATAGGTGTCGAGAATGGTGTAGTTGTGCCGCGCCTTACGGTTGGTCGCGATCACGGTACGACCCTTTTCCTTCGCCATCTCTCACCTCTTTCTGCCGCTCGGCCAACACTCGCTCCGAGCCTCCTCGCTACGCTCGTCGATTCTCACTCGGTTACCGAGCGGCGAGCGCTACTCCCGCACGTACCACCGAAGCGTCACATACCCGGTGATCCCAGACAACAGAATTCCCCCGAGGATGAGCCACGGCGATACGAACAGAACGTCGGAAATCCCTATTCGCGCAAGAATGTTCACACCGTACAGATCTCGCAGCGCGTTGTCGAAGAACACCACCTTGGCCACCAGCAGACCGCCGATGGCGAGGAAGGCGCCGATGAGCGCGGCGATCACCGCCTCCAACAGGAACGGTAACTGGGTGTACCAGCGGGTGGCGCCGACGAGCCGCATGATCGACACCTCGGTCCGTCTGGTGAACGCGGCGACCTGAACGGTGTTCACGATCAACAGGATCGCCGCGAGCGCCAGGACCAATGCCACCGCGAAAGCCGCGTTGCGCACGCCGTCGAGCACGCTGAAGATCCGTTTGACGAGTTCACGCTGATCCATCGCCCCGTCCACGCCGAGGTCCTTGCGGTCCTTGAACTCGTCGAGCACCGCACCGAACTGATCCGGATCCGACATCCGCACGCGCAGCGATGCGGGCACCGTGTCCTTGGTGATGTTGTCGGCGATGTCGGGGTTGTCCTTGAACGTCTCCTTCGCCTGCTCGTAGGCCTTGTTGACGTCGATGAACGTCACCGATCCGACGCCGGGGGCCTTCTCGAGTTCGGTCCGCAGCACCGAGCAGGGAGCCTGCTGACAGTTCGGATCCGCCTTGGACACCGCCTCGTTGATGAAGAACTGCATCTCCACCCGGTCGAGGAAGATCTTCTGACTCTTGTCGGCCATCTGGATGATCAACAGACCACCGCCGAACATGCCGAGAGTGATCGCCGTGGTGAGGATCATGGCGATGGTCATGGTCACGTTCCGGCGGAAACCGTTGAGCACCTCGCCGATGATGAAGTTCGCTCGCATGGAAGTTGCTCTGTCCTAACGGATGTGCGGATGCGGTCGGGTTCGGTCGCGGATGGGGCTAACCGATGCCGTAGACGCCCTGGGTGTCGTTGCGGACCAGGTGCCCGTTGTCGAATTCGAGGACACGGCGGCGCATCGAGTCGACGATGTTCCGATCGTGGGTGGCCATCACGACGGTCGTGCCCCGCCGATTCACACGGTCGAGCACGTCGACGATCTCCTCGCTGGTCTCCGGGTCGAGGTTTCCGGTCGGCTCGTCGGCCAGCAGGAGCAGCGGCCGGTTCACGATGGCCCGGGCGATCGCGACACGCTGCATCTCGCCGCCGGACAATTCGTTGGGCATGCGGTCGGCCTTGCCGGACAGTCCCACGTAGTCCAGCACCTCGGGAACGATCTTGCGGGTCGTCGACGGCGGCTTGCCGATGACCTCGAGGGCGAAGGCGACGTTCTCGGCCACCGACTTCTGTTGCAGCAGCCGGAAGTCCTGGAACACGCAGCCGATGGACTGCCGCAGCTTCGGCACCATCCGCGCCTTCAGGGTGTTCACGTGATAGTCGCCGACGTAGACCTGACCCGATGTCGGCTTGTCCTCCTTCAGCAACAAGCGGAAGAAGGTGGACTTGCCCGAGCCGGACGGACCGATCAGGAACGCGAACTCACCCTTGTCGAGTTCGAGACTCAGATCGGTGAGCGCGGGCCTGCTCGACGCCTTGTACTTCATCGTGACGTTCTCCAGCTTGATCACGAGAAGCCAGTCTAGCGACGGGTCCTGAGAGGACCCTGCACCCGACACGCGTCGATCAGCGTTCCGGCACCTCGGACGTCTGACCAGGTAGACCGAAGTTCGGCACGGTGACACCGGGCAGACCCGGCACCGAACGCCCGGTCGTCGGCGGTGTGGACCGCGATCCGGTCTCCTCACCGCCGGTGTTCGGTCCGTCCGTGCCCTCGGCCGGGGTGGTCTCCGTGGTATCCGACGGGTTCAGGGACTCGTCCGGGCTCGTCGGCGACACACTGGTCTCCGAGGTCGTCGGCGACTCCTCCACCGGCGGTGGAACGTACGGCGTGGTGGTGGCCGGCGGCCGGGGTGCGGGTGCAGGCTCGACGATGCCGTAGCGCTCGGAGGTGTAGCCGTACAGCATCAGCAGCCCCACGAACACACCCACCAGCAACGCGGTGCTCGTCCGGATACGCGTATGGGGGATGTATCCCCAGTCCTCCCACGGGAAATGAATCCGTCCGGGCTTACGCGCGGAGTCCTTCCCGGATGCGTCGTCGCCGGAATTCGCGTTCTCCAGATCGGGATCCGCGGTGTCGAGCGGTGGTGTCTGACCGGCGTCCGGCACGTCGCCGGGCGCCGTCAGGTCGGGAAGAGTCTCGTCGGGTTCCGGCGGCAGCGGCATCCGCTCGGTGGCCCGCCGCACGTTGTGGGACGGCGGATCCTTACGCTGCGACGGGTCGTTCGGGGACGAGGGGTCCTTCGCATCGTCAGTCATGTGAGGCCTTCTCCTCTCCCGCTCGTCGGGTCGCGCGATCCTTGCCGCCGTCCTCCAGTGACGTCGGTGGCGCCGACGCGTACCGCACGTCGTGCCCGGGGGCGATGGTGATGCCCGCGCGGGCCAGACTCCGGATGATGCGCACGCGCAGGGCGCGACTCAGGTCGAACTGCATGCCGGGCAGGGTGCGGGCCACCATCCGGATGGTGATCGAGTCGAGTTCCATGTCGATGACGCCGAGCGGCGCGGGAGCGTCGAGCAGACGATCGTGGAAGCGCGGGTCGGCGTAGAACTCCTTGCCGACCGCCTCGAGGATCTCGTTCACCTTGCTCACGTCGACCTCGGCCGGGATCGGGATGTCGACGACGGCCCGTGCCCAGTCCTTGGACAGGTTGGTCGCCTTGATGATCTGGCCGTTCGGCACCGTATCCAGCTCGCCGTCGGTCGTCCGGAGTTTGGTCACACGCAGGGTGACGTCCTCGACGGTGCCCTCGGAGATCACGTTGCTCGTGAGCGACAGCCGCACCACGTCGCCATAGCCGTACTGCTTCTCGGTGACGATGAAGAATCCGGCCAGCAGATCCTGGACCACTCGCTGCGCACCGAAACCCAGTGCGGCACCGAGGATTGCGCCGGGACCGACGAGGCCACTGATCGGCACACCGAAGACCCCGAGGATCTGGAGGCCGCAGAGGAAGACGACGAGCGAGATGAGTGTCCACCGCACCACGTCCACGACGGCGCGCTGATGTTTGGCGCGCTCGGTCCGCACCAGCATCTCGCTGCCCTCGAACTGGCTCTCGATGCTGTGCGCGTATTTGGTGCCGGCCCACCCGATGAAGCGGATGAGAATGGCGGCGCCCAGGATCCAGAGAACGATCTCCAGACCGCTGGTCGCGACCCAGCGGAACAGCCGGTCCGCGCCGAATGACCCGACTTCCGCCACGTGGAAGCTGTACGGATCAACCATCGGCGCCCGCCATCCGCCAGCGGATGCCGGCCTCGATGAACTCGTCGATGTCTCCGTCGAGGATCGCGGTCGGGTTGTTGCTCTCCACGTTGGTGCGCAGATCCTTCACCATCTGATACGGGTGCAGCACATACGAGCGCATCTGATTGCCCCAGCTGGACCCGCCGTCGCCCTTGAGGGCGTCGAGCTCGGCGCGCTCCTCCTGACGTTTGCGTTCGAGCAGCTTCGCCTGCAGCACCCGCATCGCGGACGCCTTGTTCTGCAGCTGGCTCTTCTCGTTCTGACAGGTCACGACGATGCCGGTCGGCGTATGGGTGAGACGGACCGCGGAGTCGGTGGTGTTCACCGACTGTCCTCCCGGACCCGACGAGCGGTACACATCCACCTTCACGTCGTTCTCGTCGATGTCGATGTGGTCGGTGGTTTCCACCACCGGCAGCACCTCGACCTCGGCGAAGGACGTCTGACGACGGCCCTGGTTGTCGAACGGGCTGATGCGCACCAGCCGGTGGGTGCCCTGTTCGATCGACAGCGTGCCGTACATATAGGGCGCCTTGACCGCGAAGGTCGCCGACTTCAGCCCGGCCTCCTCGGCGTAGGAGGTGTCGTAGACCTCGACGCCGTAGCCGTGCTGCTCGGCCCAGCGGACATACATCCGCATCAGCATCTGCGCCCAGTCGGCGGCGTCCACGCCACCCGCACCGGAGCGGATGTTGACGAGGGCGTCGCGCTGGTCGTATTCGCCCGCCAGCATCGTCTTGACCTCCATGGCCTCGACGTCGGCGCGGAGGGTGGTCCGTTCCTCGTCGGCGTCCGCCAGAGCCGCCGTCTGATCGTCGCCCTCCTCGGCCTCGGCGAGCTCGTACAGCACCGGCAGGTCGTCGAGGCGCTGGCGCAGCTCGGTCACCTTGCGGAACTCGGACTGCGCATGGGACAGCTCGCTGGTCACCCGCTGAGCGTGTTCCTGGTCGTTCCAGAGATCAGGATCGGAGGCCTGCATCTCCAGCTCGTCGATGCGCCGGCGCAGTTCGTCGAGGTCGAGCACCTTCTCGACCGTGGTCAAGGTGGTGCCGATGGATTCGAGATCTGCGGTTACGTCGGGATGCACGATCATCTAGCTTACTGGCTCGGCAGCCGGCCGAACCGCCACGTGGTCATCGCCTTGCCCGGCTTGTACATCACCGGCAGGTCGGCCCCCACCTGCGGCCAGGGCTCGGACTCGCCCAGCACCAGCGTTCCGTACACCTCGGTGGGTGCGGTCTCGGGACCGACGATCGTCCCGGACAGCGTGCAGAACCGTTCGCCCTTCGCATCGCCCTGATCCGGACGGTCGCTGACCCCGGTCACGGTCAGATTGCCCTCGACGAACTGCGACGCGCGTTTCGCGTCGAGCGGGCGCGGGTTCTGACTGCGCTGCCGCTGATACAGGATCGCCACGAGCAGAGCCGCCAACATCAGACTGAATGCCACCGCAAGCCACATGCGTCCAGCCTACCGACCGGAATGCCGGATATCGGGCGTCCGCAATCAGTGGTGCCCGACCTCAGCCCTGCCGTCGGCGCTTTCGGCGGATCCTGATGACCGGATCGTCGTCGTAGAGGTGATCGTCGTCCGGGAAGTCGTCGCCGACGATCAGTGAGTTGCCCTCGTCGACGCCGACACCTCGTTCGTCGGCACCCGCCGGAAACGAATTCCAGCGCCCCAGTCCGGGGTCGTAGTCCACGAAGCCTCCCGGCCGCCGCTGTTTGCGTCGCGCGTAGACCAGGAGAACGGCGGGGGTGATCGTCACACCGATCATCCCCAGGATGATCAAGGTGTTCGCCACCGCGTCGCTCATGGCCCGATAACCTACCCGCATGCCCCGCGAATCATTGGTCGACGACCTGGAATTGGCCCTGTCGATCGCCGACTCGGCCGACGCGCTGACCATGGAACGGTTCGGCGCGGTCGACCTGCGCGTCGATGCCAAACCGGATCTCACCCCGGTGTCCGATGCCGACCTGGATTGCGAAAAGATGGTGCGGCAACGACTTTCGGCCCGACGGCCCGGCGACGCGGTCCTCGGGGAGGAATTCGGCGGCGACGCGATCCTCGAGGGCAGACAGTGGGTGGTCGATCCGATCGACGGAACGAAGAACTTCGTGCGCGGGGTGCCCGTCTGGGCCACCCTGATCGCCCTGCTCATCGACGGTGTCCCGCGGGTCGGCGTGGTGTCGGCCCCGGCGTTGCGCCGGCGCTGGTGGGCCGCAGAAGGACTCGGGGCCTTCGGTTCCTTCGACGACCAGGAGATGCCCCGCAGGCTGTCGGTGTCAGGTGTGCGTGAACTCGGCTCGTCGAGCCTCGCGTTCTCCAGCCTGTCGGGCTGGGCCGAGCGGGGCATCCGCGACGACTTCATCGCGCTCACCGACGACGTCTGGCGGGTCCGGGGCTACGGGGACTTCTACAACTACTGTCTCGTCGCCGAGGGGGCCGTGGACATCGCCGCCGAACCCGAGGTGTCCCTCTGGGACCTCGCCGCACTGGACATCCTGGTACGGGAGGCTGGGGGACGCTTCACCGCTCTCGACGGCACCGAAGGCCCTGCGGGCGGCAGCGCCGTCGCCACCAACTCGCTGCTGCACGACGACGTCCTGAATCGCCTCCGATCTGCCTGACGCTCACCGGGTTCGCTCCTGCTCCCCTGATCAGGTGAGCAGGAGCGAAACGCGTGCGCTAGAACGTGCCGTGGTCACACGTGACGCGTTCAGAAGTCGCGTGCCGACTCCGGATCCAGCGCCACGAATTCGGTTCTGTCGTCCTTCATTTCGGTGAGGCGCCCGTAATGGATGCCCGTTCCGGCGTCGGACAGGATCGCCTGGTGGATGGGTACGGCCACGCGCGGGGCCATCGCCCGCAGATAGTCGACCGATTCACTGAGCTTCATCCAGGGCGCGGCCGACGGCAACGCGAGGATGTCGACGGCCTCGAACGGGATGTAGAACGAGTCGCCCGGATGCATGAAGGCCCCGCGCCGATCGTCGGTGTCGAGCACGTAGGCCACGTTGTCGACGACGGGAAGCTCCGGGTGGATCACCGCGTGGCGTCCGCCGGTGGCGCGCGCCGTCACGTCGCCGACGGTGATCTCGGTGCCCACGTGCGCCGCTCCCCACGCACCGGCGACGTCATCGCCGTTCAGCTGCGCCGCCGTCTGCGGATCGGCGAAGAGCGCCGCTTCCGGATTGCCCGCGACCAGATCCGGCAGCCTGGCCACGTCGCAGTGGTCCGGGTGTTGGTGCGTGATGAGGATCGCGTCGAGCCCGGTGAGCCCCTCGTATCCGTTGGAGAGTGTGCCCGGGTCGAACAGGATGCGGGCGTCGTCGGTTTCCACCAGCAGACAGGAGTGGCCGAAGTGTGTGATCTGCATGGCTCCACTCTTCCACCGCGCGGGCCGATCGTCAGCCGGTGATGTCCGGGAAAATCCCCCATCCGGCCGCGGCGTCGGCGATGCGCACCAGACCGTAGCCGAACCACACGGCGACGATCCCGAACGCGATCGGATGCGTGAGCATTCGCGACAGTCCGGCCATCACGGTCCCGCCGCGGACGAGCGCCCATGCCGCGGCGAGTGTCGCCAGCACCGTCACCGCGAGAAAGACGGGACCGAAGAGATTGAAGGAGAAGGCCGAGATCACGTCACCGTGCGCCAGGGCGACCCAGCTGCGCGTCAGTCCGCAGGCGGGACACGGTAGGCCGGTCATCCGCCGGAACGGACACAGATCCGGCCCCGATGCGACGGCGGCGGGCGTCAGCAGCGCGGCCACCGCGACGGCGGTCACGCCAACACCGGTGACCACTGCGGCGGAGAGCCGTCCGGGCTGCGCACCGGCGGGCCGCGCGGCCGGTCCTTCGGTGAAGATCACCGTTCCAGGGTAGACGTTCGCGACAGGGGCGTGACAAGCTTCTTACTCAGTAGTAAGGTCGTTCCTTACTAGTCAGTAAGTTCAACGAACAGCTGGGGATCATGACAACGCATACCGAACCGCGCGACACCTCTGCCGTCGGCAAGAATCCGCATCGCCGCAATGTGATCGGCACTGCCATGCGCGTGCTCAGCACCGTCGCAGGCTCCGAGTTCGCCGAGAAGTACAACCTCCGCGAACCGCTCAACCGGGTCGCCTACCAGGGCACCAAGACCTGCTTCCAGACACTCGGCGCGGCCAACCGTGCGTTCAAGGCCGCCCAGGGCGGCTCGAAGGGCGACGCCAAGCGCCTGGCCGCCACCCCCAAGGACTACTTCAACCTGACGCCGGACGACGAGCAGCAGATGATCGCCGAGACGGTGAAGGACTTCGCCGTCGAGATCCTGCGCCCGGCTGCCGCCGACGCCGACACCAAGGCCGAGACCCCGGAGGAGATCCGGAAGCGCTCGGCGGAACTCGGCATCACGATGATCAACGTGCCCGAGGATTTCGAGGGCGCCGCCACCGAACGTGGCGTGGTCACCAACGCGCTCGTCGCCGAGGCCATGGCGTACGGCGACATGGGTCTGGCCCTCCCGCTGCTCGCGCCGAGCGGTGTCGCGACGACCCTCACCAACTTCGGCAGCGACGCCCAGCAGCGCACCTACCTCCCGGACTTCGCCGGCGAGAACGTGCCGCAGTCGGCCGTGGTGATCGCCGAGCCGAAGCCGCTCTTCGACGCCTTCAATCTCGACACCAAGGCCACCCGGGTACCCAGCGGCTACCGCCTCAACGGCGTGAAATCCTTTGTGCCGGCAGCTGGTTCGTCCGAGCTGTTCATCGTCGGCGCCCAGCTCGACGGACGGCCCGCGCTGTTCGTCGTCGAGTCCGACACCAAGGGCCTGATCGTCGAGGCCGATCCGGGCATGGGCGTCCGTGCCGCAGGTATGGGCCGTCTGCTCCTGCAGGATGTAGCCGTGCCTGCGTCGGCTCTGCTCGGCGAGGCCGAGGGCGACGCGGCCTTCGCCGCCTACCGCGATGTCGTCCGCCTCTCGCGCCTGGGCTGGTCGGCGTTGGCGGCCGGTACCGCGCGTGCCGTCCTCGACTACGTGGTGCCCTACGTCAACGAGCGTGAGGCCTTCGGCGAGCCGATCTCGAACCGTCAGGCGGTGGCCTTCATGGTCGCCACCATCGCGACCGAGGCCGACTCCATCCGGCTGGTCACCCTGCGTGGCGCGGCACGTGCCGAGCAGGGACTGTCCTTCGCCCGCGAGGCGGCGCTGGCCCGCAAGCTGACCATCGACAAGGGCCTGCAGATCGGCCTCGACGGCGTGCAGCTGCTCGGTGGCCACGGCTTCACCAAGGAACATCCGGTCGAGCGCTGGTACCGCGACCTTCGGGGCGCGGGCATCGGCGAGGGCATCGTCGTCCTCTGACGGCTGCGATCCGAGGGATACACACATGAGCATCAATCTGGAACTGCCGAAGAAGCTCGGCGTCACCATCGACCAGGCGCATCAGGCGGCGGCCGAGATCTTCCGGCCCATCTCGCGCAAATACGATCTGCGCGAACATGATTACCCGGTGGAGCTGGACACGCTCGCCAGCCTGTACGACGGTCTCGCCGAAGCCGGACAGGCCGGCGCGGGTGCCGACGGCGGTCGCAGCCAGCAGCCGAGCAAGCCGCGCGCCGAGGGTGCCGTGGTCAACGGTGGCAACATGCAGTCGGTCATCAACACGATGGAGACGTCGTGGGGCGACGTCGGCCTCATGCTGACCATCCCCTACCAGGGGCTCGGCAACGCGGCCATCGCCGCCGTCGCCACCGACGAGCAACTCGCACGCTTCGGCAAGGTGTGGGCCGCGATGGCCATCACGGAGCCGAGCTTCGGCTCGGACTCGGCCGCCGTCTCCACCACGGCCACTCTCGACGGCGACGAGTATGTCATCAACGGCGAGAAGATCTTCGTGACCGCCGGTTCGCGGGCCACCCACATCGTGGTGTGGGCGACCGTCGACAAGAGCCTGGGCCGTGCGGCCATCAAGAGCTTCGTGGTGCCGCGTGAGCACCCGGGCGTCGAGGTGGCGCGTCTCGAGCACAAGCTCGGCATCCGTGTGTCCGACACCGCCGTCATCCGTTTCGACAACTGCCGCATTCCGAAGGACAACCTGCTCGGTTCACCGGAAGTGGACGTGCAGAAGGGTTTTGCCGGGGTCATGCAGACCTTCGACAACACCCGTCCGATGGTCGCCGGCATGGCCGTGGGTGTCGCTCGCGCGGCACTCGAGGAGTTGCGGCGCATCCTGGAGGACGCGGGCATCGAGATCGACTACGACCGGCCCGCCGCCGATCAGACCGCCGCCGCCGCCGAGTTCATCCGGATGGAGTCCGACTTCGAGGCCGCCTACCTGCACACCATGCGGGCCGCCTGGATGGCCGACAACAAGCAGCCGAACTCCCTCGAGGCCTCGATGTCGAAGGCCAAGGCCGGCCGCACCGGCACCGACATCACCAACAAGGTGGTCGAGCTGACCGGCACCCTCGGATACTCCGAACGGCTCCTGGTGGAGAAGTGGGCCCGCGACTCGAAGATCCTGGACATCTTCGAGGGCACGCAGCAGATCCAGCAGCTCATCATCGCCCGCCGGGTGCTGAACAAGAGCAGCGCCGAACTGAAGTAAACGGCCTCACAACATTCAGTCGACCGACTTAGTCGGTCGACTGAATGATTTTTGGGGTCACTCCCTGGTAGGTTCGCTCCGACCCGGACGGCAACGGGCCGTCGGGGCATCCAAGTCGGGGAGACTTCTACAGTGATTCGTCACCACACGAATTTCAGAACACTTTCGATACGCGCGATCGCGGCTGCGATCACGGTCACGGCCGCCGTGCAGTTCGGTGGGACCGCTCAACAGGCACGGGCCGCGGCGCCCACTCCGGCCGTCCACAGTGTGGCCGTGCCGGCGATACCCGTCGCGGCCGCCTCGATCATCACGCCCTACGCCAGCTCGATCATCACGCCCTACTGGGCACCGGCCGCCAAGCAACGTCATGGGAAACCGCAGGCCAACCGGGGGGCGTTCACGCGCGCCGAACAGACCCGGATCGCCATCGCCGCATTCGGCGGCTTTGCCGCCGGCACCGCCATCGGAGTCGGGTTGACCCTGCTCATCGCGCTGCCCGTCGGTGTGGCGGCGGCTCTCGTCGGCGGCGGCATCGGAGCAGCAATCGGATTCGGCGTGGGCGGTCCGGTATCCGCGTTCGGAGGCGGGATCATCGGAGCCTCGATCGGCGGACTTCTGGGAACCGTGGTGACCGCCGTGCCGCTCGCCTGGGGAATCCCCATCGCCGGCGCGGTAATCGCAGGCGACCGTGCCATCAAGGACATCCAGCGAGAGAAGGCCCGTAAAGGCAAGCGCGGCAAGCCCTCTCCGCGTATGCGCGCCGAGCAGGACATCCCGCATCTGCCGACCGCGGATGAGGCACTGACAACGGTCCACCGGATCGGCACGTCGGTCCGGCAGGCCGTCGACGCAGGCAAGGCACAGGACACCGCAGAGGTGAAGCGGCAGGTCGATACAGCGATCGACTCGGTGCAGAAGCAGATCCCGGGACCGGCGGCCAAGCCTTTGCAGGATCTGCGCACCCTCATCGGGAGCCTCCCCTCCTGAGGCACCTCTGCACCGTTCGCGAACGCTGCAACGTTCAGCGGACGGTGTCAGATCCACCACGCTATGAGAAGGCCTGACAGACAGCCGGTTACGCTCCCGGCGACAGTGCTCATCACATAGCCGAGGGCGGCGGTCCGCCTGGATTGTTGGACCAGGCGGACCGTCTCCAGGCTTGCCGTGCTGAAGGTGGTGAATCCACCACAGAAGCCGGTGCCGACGACCGCTTTCAGGTCGTCGGGCACCGCGTGGAACAGCACGGCACCGGCGACGATCCCGATCACGAGTGATCCGGTCAGGTTGATGAGCAGAGTGGCCCACGGCCAGCGTCGCCACCGTTGGCGCAGGGCTCCGTCCACGACGAAGCGAGCCACCGCGCCCAGCGCACCGGCCACCATCACCGCGACGGCGATCACGCCCGACTCCGGGACAATCGTTCCGCGACAACGATTCCCGCCCACGCGAGCACCACACCGGCGGCGATGCTCACCACCGCGTAGGTGATCGCGAGCCCGTAGGCGTGATCACGTCCGAGCAGGGATATCTCCAGCGCGAAGGTGCTGTAGGTGGTGAAGGCGCCGCACAGGCCGGTACCTCCGAACAAACGCGCGCGCAACCGCCACCCGTCGTCGGCACCACGACGCGCGAGCGACTCCAACAGCACTCCGAGGACGAAGGCGCCGCACAGGTTGATCATGAAGGTCGCCCATGGCCAGGACGCTGCCGGCGTGGGCCACAGTTCCTCGAGCCCATAGCGCAGCCCGGTGCCGATCGCTCCGCCCGCGAAGACCCATGCGAGCGCGGACGGGCGCACGTGCAGCGGCGGTGTGTCCGGATCGAGTGGCAGTTCGGGGTGGGAGTCGGCGGTCATATGGTCCGAACGCTATACCGCCGACCCACCTTTCGCGCCGTCAGCCCCGAAGTTGTCTGGCGAGCGCGTCGAGGACGTCCGGATCCTCGATCGTCGAGGGCACCGTGTACTCCTCGTCGTCGGCAATCTGCCGCATCGTCTTGCGCAGGATCTTGCCGGAACGGGTTTTCGGCAGTGCCGGCACCACGGTGACGTCACGGAAGGTCGCGACGGCGCCGATCTCGTCGCGCACCTTGGCCACGAGTTCGTCGCGCAGCACGTCGGGTTCGATCTCCACGCCCGCCTTGAGGACGACGTAGCCGCTGGGCCGCTGGCCCTTCAGGTCGTCGTGGATGCCGACGACCGCGCATTCGGCGACCGCCGGATGCGCGGCGACCACGGCTTCGATGCTGCCCGTCGAAAGGCGGTGTCCGGCAACGTTGATCACGTCGTCCGAGCGTCCGAGCACGAAGACGTATCCGTCGGCGTCCAGATATCCGGAGTCGCCGGTGAGGTAGTAGCCCTCGAAGGCCGACAGGTAGGACTTGTGGTAGCGCTCCTCGTCGCGCCACAGCCCGGCGAGGGTCCCCGGCGGGAGGGGCAGTGCGATCACGATGTTGCCCTCCTCGTCCGCGCCGAGCGGGTTCCCTTCCGCGTCCACGACGCCGACGCGATACCCGGGCACCGGCACCGTGGGTGAGCCCGCCTTGAGCGGCATCGGTTCCAGGCCACGGAGATTCGCGGCGATCGCCCAGCCGGTCTCGGTCTGCCACCAGTGATCGACCACCGGAACGCCGAGGACCGACGACGCCCATGCAAAGGTGTCCGGATCGAGCCGCTCCCCCGCCGCGAACAGCGTACGCAGCGAGGAGATGTCGTAGTTGGCGAGTTCGGCGGCATCGGGATCGGCCTTGCGGATGGCACGGATCGCGGTGGGCGCGGTGAAGAGTGCGTTGACCCCATGGTCGGCGACGACCCGCCAGAACGCGCCGGCGTCGGGGGTTCCGACCGGCTTGCCCTCGTACATGACCGTCGTGGCTCCCACCAGCAGCGGACCGTAGACGATGTAGGAGTGGCCGACGACCCAGCCCACGTCGGAGGCGGTCCACCAGATATCACCGGGCTCGATGCCGTAGATGTTGCCCATCGACCAGGTGAGCGCGACGGCGTGGCCGCCGTTGTCGCGCACCACTCCCTTGGGCTTTCCGGTGGTTCCCGACGTGTACAGGATGTACAGCGGATCGGTCGCGGCCACCGTCACCGGATCGGCGGGCCGGGCCGCCGCGATCTGTTCGTCCCAGTCCAGCCATCCGTCATGATCGGCTGCGCTGCCGGGGATCTCGGCACGGTTCTTGACGATGATGGTCTCCGGCGGCGACGCGGACAGCTCCAGCGCCTTGGCGACCATCGGCAGATATTCGACGGTGCGCCCGGGCTCGAGACCGCCCGATGCGGTGACGATGGCGACGGGTTCCGCATCGTCGATGCGGGTGGCGAGTTCGGGAGCCGCGAAGCCGCCGAACACCACCGAGTGCACCGCACCGATCCGCGCGCATGCCAGCATCGCGATCGCGGCCTCGGGGATCATCGGCATGTAGATGATGACGCGGTCCCCCGCGGTGACACCGGCCGCTGCCAGCACGCCGGCGAAGCGCGACACCTCGTCGAGCAGCTGCGCGTAGGTGTAGGTGCGCTGCTCGCCGACCATCGCGGAGTCCCAGATGAGCGCGGGCCGATCGCCGTGTCCGGCCGCGACGTGCCGGTCGAGTGCGTTGTACGAGGTGTTCAGCGTTGCGTCGGGGAACCAGCGGTAGCTCGGTGCCGACGAATCGTCGAGGGCACGCGTCGGTGGCGAGATCCAGTCGACGCCCTCCGCGGCCGACAGCCAGAAGCCCTCGGGATCGTCCGCCGCCTGCGTGAACGCGTCGCTGTACCTACCCATCGCCAACCCTCTCATCGAGACATCTCGCATGCCGACGGATGTTGACCCGCCGCGCATCGAGGGTAGCGGTGTGATCGTTGCCACGCCGTTGGAACGACGCTCGTGCGGCGGACGGCGGGTAGGCGTCGGCAAACGGTCGTCGCCGACGCCGCGGAGCTCAGTCCAGGTAGTTCTCGACGACGTTGCGTGGGCGCACGGTGGCGTCGTTCGGGTTCTCGCCCGCATCCCGCCTGCCCTGACGCTGACGCAGAAGATCCCAGCACTGGTCGAGCGCGGCCTCCACATCACGCAGCCGCGCGTTCTCCTCCTGGCGTGAGATCTCGCCCTGGCCGAGTGCGCTGCGCAGCTCGTGTTCCTCGTTGATCAGTTCGTTGATGTGTTCGTGGATCGACTTGTCGGTGGCCATGGGTCCACGGTAGCGCCGAGGCGTCCGCTCGGCCGGTGCTCAGAGCGATCGGACGTCGTCGACCGTGTCGGTCATCCGGTCAAGGAACCGGCGCACCACGGCGATCTCCGATTCGGTGAATTCCTCGATCACGCCGACGGCCCGATCGATCAGCGGGCCGAAGAAGCTGTCCCCCATCCGGACCGCGCGGTCGGTGACGGTGAGGTGGACGCGGCGACGATCGGCCGGATCACGCTCCCGAGCAACGAGACCCGCGTTCTCCATACGATCGAGCAGGGCTGTCACCGCCGCCGAACCGAGCGCCAGCCGTTCGGCGAGTAGCCCCGGATTCGCCGACTCCCCGGCACGTTCGCAATCCAGCAGCACGATGAGTGCCCGGATATCGGTCTGGTGCAGACGGTGCCGGGCGGCGAACTCGGCGCCGAACATCTGCAGCCCGACGGTCAGGGCCCGCACACGGTGGATCACATCGTGTTCGACTCTCAGTTCCGGTCGACTCCCGGCTCCCGACGACCGCGCGGTGCTCATTCGCACAATCTATCCCGCGCGTCGCCGTCGGGACTCGGGTACTGTCTCGATCATCGAATAATTCGATGATCGAGATATCAGGAGGGGTGCACGTGAGCGACCGATTCTCCGCCGCGTATCAGCGATTGCTGGATCGATGGCCGACCGGCACCACCGAGCGGATGATCGCGGGGAGTTTCAGCGACACCCACGTCACCGAGGCCGGGCCCGACGGCGACGGGCCTCCCGCCCTGCTGATCTCCGGTGGCGGTGCGACCGGAATGGCGTGGACCACCCTGTCGGCATGCCTTGCCGACCGTCGGCGGATCATCGCCCCCGACCTTCCGGGCGATCCGGGTCGCAGCATCACGCGCGAACGGCTGCGCACCGTCGACGACCTGAACCGGTGGATCGACGAAATCCTCGACGACTGCGGCACAACAGAAGTCGACATCGTCGGACAGTCCTACGGTTCGATGATCGCCCTGGCCTACGCCCTCGCCCGGCCTGCACGCGTGAGCCACCTCGTGCTCCTCGAACCGAACTCCTGCTTTGCCGGCATGCGGCCGAACTACCTCCTGCACGCCATACCGATTCTCGTGCGCCCCAACGAACGACGTATGCGACGTTTCCTCGCCTGGGAGACCGGCAACGCGGATCTCGATCCCGACTGGGTCGATGTCATCGCATTCGGCGCCGAGGATTTCCCGAACGCGCGGCCCGTGGTGCCGAAACGACCGGGACGTGACCGGCTCGCCACTCTCGCCGACACCCCGGTGTCCGTGGTCTTGGCACCGAACAGCAAGGTACACAACGTCGTTCACGTCGCGGAGCGTGTGCGAACACTGCTCCCCTCCGCAACTGTGACGACCTTGCCGACCGGTACGCACCACGCGCTGCCGATGGCACCGCACGACGATCTCGTGCGCGTGATCACCGACGGACTGGCTCGCTGACCGGACCGTTGGTCAGCGCGTGGCGAAACCCACGATCGCGGAGGACAGGACGTCGAGCGATCGGCGGGCCGTATCCACATCACGATCGCCCAGCCACGCCAATGTCGTTCCGGACATGGTGATGGCCACCATGCGGGCCAGCGCAGGCACCGGAACATCCCAGCTGATTCCGAAGCGATCGGCGGTCTGAGTCAGCAAACGTTCCGCGATCTCCCCGTACTGCTGGAACTGCCATCGATTCAGCGCACCCGGATCATCGCCCGCACCGAGGTCGAGCACCATGAGATCGGTCAGCACCATCTGACGGTCGGCATTCTCGATCGCCACATCGAAGATCCGGTTCAGGATCAACTCCACGGTCTCCTCGAGACTCTCCGGCACGTCTTCGAGGTTGAGCAGATGCCCCGTCTGTTCGGCGAGAACCGTCCGGCTCAACTCCCTGAGCAATTCGTCCTTCGAGCGGAACGCATAGTGGAACGCGCCCTGCGGCATCTCCGCCTGCGCACACACCGCGCGCGTACTGGCGCCCGACACTCCGTCGCGGGCGATCACCTCGAACGCCGCGGCAACCAGACGCTGCCGACGCTCCTCGACCTTCATCACTGACCGACGCCTCCATCCACCCACGATTGCGCGGGCACCTGTCCCCTTGTGCCCTCGATCCTCGAACAGTCTACGAACCACACCCAATCACGTGGCTCCGGCAAATCTTTAACACACCGGAAACCGGAAATACCTTCCACTAACAACTGGTCTTCGCTATCGTTCACACTTAGGTCAGTTGACCAAGGCAGTCGACAGACTTATGTTTCGGCGGTGTGCCCCGCCGATCAGCTCACCGAACGACAAAGGAGGCGCGATGTCCCCTCAACGACTCATCCTGATCACCGGAGCAGCCGGTGCGATAGGCCAGGAGGTCGCACAGCGCCACGCGGCACGCGGGTTCCGGATCCTGGCGGCCGAGCGCAGCACACGCCTGGCTCAGGAAGCGGTCGACGGCATCGGGCCCGCCGCGACGCCGGTCGTCTGCGACCTGACCGATCCGGCCGACGTGGACCGGCTGTCCCGCCAGATCATCGACGAATGGGCACACGACCTCGACGTGTGTTTCCTGAACGCGGGCATCATCGTGCCGGGCGACGTGGTCGACATCGCTCCCGAAACCATCGACCTGCACCTCGACGTGATGCTGCGATCGACCGCGAAGCTCGCCCGCGCGGCCGCGATCGCCATGATCGGGCGGGGGTCGGGGCACATCGTGGCCACCGTGTCCCAGGGCGCCGTGCTCAGCCTCCCCGGTTCCGCCGCCTACTCCGCGGCAAAGGCGGGATTGCGTGCGTACCTGGGTGCCCTGCACCTGGAACTGGCGCCGCAGGGCGTGACGGTGAGCGGCATCTATCCCAGCGCGGTCGACACCCCGATGCTCTATCACGAGGCGACCCACGGCGGCAGTCTGCTGAACTTCGTCGGCTCGATCTCGACCGTCGAAGACGTCGCCGACGCGGTGGATGCGGCGATCGGCCGCGGGCGTGCCGAACTGTTCGTGCCCCGAGGAGACGGTTACACAACCCGTCTGCTGCAATGCTTTCCGCGCCTGACGAAACTCATACTGCCGACGGTGAACCGCATCGGCGAACGCGGGCGCGTCCGGTACCTCGCCACCACCAGCACCCGTCCCGTCGCCTCCGAGGAGGCAGGACGATGAGCGAGCAGACCAGCGACCGTCCGCCGCTCGGCGAGGACATCACCGATCGATCGGACGCCGTCGCCATCATCGGCGCGGGACCGGCCGGACTGAGCGCGGCCCGCCTCTTCCGCAAATACGGCATCGACTACGACCACTTCGAGCGGCACAGCGCCGTCGGCGGACTCTGGGACATCGACAATCCCGGCAGCCCGATGTACGAGAGCGCACATTTCATCTCGTCACGCGACGTATCCGGGTTCTACGACTTCCCGATGCCCACCTACTTCGGGGACTACCCGACGCGACAGCAGATACTCTCCTACACAGTTGATTTCGCGCGGACCTTCGGCTTGGAGAAGGTCATCGAGTTCAGTACCCCGGTCACCTCCGTGACACCCGACCCGGATCGGGCCGGCCTATGGCTCGTCCGACCCGGGAGTGGGCCGCCGCGACGGTACCGGGCGGTGGTCTGCGCCACCGGCACCAACTGGCACCCCCGCACGCCCGTGCATCCCGGGACCTTCGACGGCGAGATCCGGCACGCCATCACCCACCGGAGTGCCGGCGACTTCGCCGGTAAACGTGTTCTGGTGATCGGACTGGGCAACTCCGGAGCCGACATCGGGTGCGATGCCGCGCAGGCGGCCGACGCCGCGTTCGTCAGTGTGCGCCGTGGATATCACATTGTGCCCAAACACATCTTCGGCATACCGGCCGATGCGTTCGACAAATCAGGTGCCGCGTTGCCGCGCTGGATCGAACGCCCCCTCGTCACCGGACTGCTGCGGTTGATCGTCGGCGACATCACGAGATGGGGACTGCCGAAGCCCGACCACAAATTGTTCGAATCCCATCCACTGCTGAACAGCCAACTGCTGCACCATCTTCAACACGGTGACATCACAGTGAAGGGCGACGTCGAACGGTTCGACGGGCCGGATGTGGTGTTCACGGACGGGAGCCGCGAGCAGATCGACCTGGTCCTCTATGCGACCGGTTACGAGATGCGCATCCCGTACGTCGAGCCACAGTTGTTCGAATGGACGGGAGACCGTCCCGCGCAGTACCTCACCGCCTTCAATCGGCGGCATCACAACCTCTTCACACTCGGCTTCGTCGAGGTGAACTCGAGCGCGTTCACGCTGTTCGACAACATCTCCAACCTGATCGCACAGTATCTGCGGGATCAGACGTCACGTCCCCAGCACGCTCATGCCTTCGATCAATTGATCCGCACCGACCATCCCGACCTGTCCGGCGGGCTGCGTCTCGTGCAATCCGCTCGGCACGCCGGTTACGTCGACGCGAAGGCGTACGACAAGACCATCCGGCGGGTACGCGAAACCGTCGGCTGGTCGGCCTTGGAGCCGCGCTTCGCCGATCACCTTCGCGTGCAGCCGTCCACTCTCTGATCCCGATATCTCAAGGAGCACAACCATGCCCACCACCGAAGAACTCACCCTGCCACCGATCGGCCGCGCGATGCGGGCGGTGTTGAAGTCCGTCCCCGTCGGCGTCTGGAACTGGCTCGGACGCAAGGCGCCCACCAATTCCCTCGGCCATCGACTGGCCCCCGAACTGGCCGGTGCCGTGGCGGTTCTCAACCGCATACCAGGAAACGACTTCTCCACGAAACCGATCCCCGAAGCACGCGCGCAACTCCGGGAAGAAGGCCTCCTCTTCGCGGACACGTTCCCGCCCTTCGCGATCGTCGACGACGAGATCCGTATCCCCGGTCCCGGTGGCGACATCCCGGCCACCCGCTACCGAGCCCACCACGGAGCGCCGCGCGGACTCATCGTCTACTTCCACGGCGGCGGTTGGGTTCTCGGCGACCGGGTGAGCACCGACTCCGCGGTTCGCTTCCTGGCCTCCTTCACCGGCGCCGACGTTCTGTCGGTCGACTATCGGCTGGCCCCGGAGCATCCGTTCCCCGCGGCCATCGAGGATGCGCTGGCCGCATACGAGTACGCCGTCGACAAGTGCCGCGACTGGGGCATCGCGCCGGATCGTCTGGTCGTCGCGGGCGACAGCGCGGGCGCGAACATCTCCGCGGTCCTCGGCATCGAACTGCGCGACCATCCGTTCCGTCCCTGCCTGCAGGTGCTGTTCAGCCCGTCGGTCGATCTCGCACATGAATCGGCCAGCTACGAGGAACTCGCGGACGGATTCTTCCTGACGCGCGATCAGATCCGTTGGTACAAGGAGCGATACCTCTCCGACCCGGCGCACGCCCTCGACCCGAGGGTCTCCCCCGCGCTGGCCGAGGACCACACGAATCTGCCGCCGGCCTATGTGGGGGTCGCCGGCTTCGACCCGCTCCGTGATGAGGGCATCGCCTACGCGAAAACCCTCACCGATGCGGGTAATCAGGTCACGCTGCACGTGGCGGGCTCGGTCATCCACCCCTACATCAACGTCACGGGATTCAGCAGTGCGGCGCGCGAGGCCGCCGAACATGCCGCCACGGCGATCGTCGCTGCCCTGGACGCGGTCGCATGACGACGTCGAGGCGCCGCCGGGCGGTGCGAGACACCCTGTCGGCGGTGATCGCCTCGGCGACGCTGGCCGCCACCGCGCTCGCCGGGGCGGTGGCCACGGCCGATACCCCGAAGTACACAGAGTATGTCGCCCTTGGTGATTCGTGGACCACGGACGTGCTCACAGCGTTCCCGGTCGTCGAACGCCGCACGCCGCTCGACTGCACCCAGTCGCCCACCGGCTACCCACGGCAGGTCGCACGCCAGTTGAAGGTCAGGACCTTCCGCGACGCGTCCTGCAGCGGCGCGGTCTCCCAGGACTTCTTCACCGCCCAGCGCGCAGAACTGGGCGGAGTCAATCCACCACAGGCCGATCGTCTCACCCCGACGACCGACCTGGTCACACTCGCCTTCGGCGGTAACGACACCGATTGGGCCATGACGCTTCAGACATGTCTCAGTCCGGTGGCGGTGAACCCGCCGGGCGGCGGCTGCCGGTCCCGCCACATCGTCGGGGGGCGGGACCGGTTGGCCGATTCTGTCGGAGCTGCCCAGGTGTCGATCACCCGGGTGGTCAAGGAGATTCAGCGTCGCTCACCGCGGGCGCGGATCGTGATCGTCAACTATCTGTCGGCCCTGCCGACGTCCCACCCGGAGCGATGCTGGCCCAGTCTGCCCATCGCGACGTCCGATGTGGTGTGGCTGAGTGACAAACTCCGGCAGATCAACACCATGCTGGGCGCGGTGGCCGCGAAGACGGGAGTCGAGGTGGCCGACACCTATGCGGCATCGGTCGGGCATGACATGTGCCGACCTGCCGGGGTGCGCTACCTGGAAGGGTTGTCGGTGACGTCAGCGGTCAACACCACGCCGCTGGCCTATCCATTCCATCCGAATCAGCTCGGCGCGGACGCTCAGGCCCGCACCGTGCTCCGGAAATTGGCGAAGTGATCGAGACCGGGCGGGCCGAACCACTCGGCCCGCCCGGCTCTTTCGATCAGGGCAGCACGATCTCGAACGCCGGGTCCGGGTCGTCGAGGACACCGACGAGGGTGCGCAGCACCGCATCGTCGCCACGAATCTCGAGCCCCGGACTGCTCAGGTCCCCCACGGCCAGCCCGAGCAGTCGCTGGGCGCGGGCGACGATCAGTTCGGTCGACGCCGGCTCGGCGCGGTCGTCGACGCGCCGGTGCACGAGGACACCATTGCGGAGCGAAAGCCGGTAGCGGACAGAGGGTTCCTCGATTACCACGTCGAACTCGATGTCGAGATCCCACGCTCGTGGCCCGTTCACGCGGATGGCCACCGAATCGAAGATCTGGTCCGGAGTCAGTTGGGCGAGCACGGTGGGCGATGTCGTGCTGACCGTCGTACCGTGATTGCCGTTCCGCAGTTCGGAGGCACCGACCAGGAAAAAGTTTCGCCACGTGGCGGTCTCGGCACCGTACCCGAGTTGCTCGAGGGTGTCGGCGTAGAGCGTGCGCGCACCGGAGTGCTGCGGGTCGGTGAAGACCGCATGATCCAGAAGGGTTGCGGCCCAGCGATAGTCACCGTCGTCGAAGGCCTGCTGCGCGATCTCGACGACTCGCTCGATACCACCCATCGCCGCGACGTACCGCGGCGCGAGCGCCTCCGGCGGGTGCGGCCACAGACGGGCGGGGTTGCCATCGAACCAGCCCATGTAGCGCTGGTAGATGGCCTTGATGTTGTGGCTCACCGAACCGTAGTAGCCACGGGCATGCCACGCGTTGGACAGCGCGGGTGGCAGCTCGAGGTCCTCGGCGATCTCGATGCCGGTGCGCCCCTGGTTCATCAGCCGCAACGTCTGATCGTGCAGGTACGAGTAGAGATCCCGCTGCAGCCCGAGATAGTCGACGACCTGGCCGCGGCCCCAGGTGGGCCAGTGGTGCGACGCATAGATGACGTCCATCCGATCACCGAACAGGTCGATGGCCTCGGTGAGATAGCCTGCCCACGACCGCGAATCACGAACCAGGGCACCTCGCAGGGTCACGAGGTTATGCAGATTGTGGCAGGCGTTCTCGGCGATGCAGAGGGCCTTGAACTTGTCGATGTAGAAATGCATCTCCGCGGGCGCCTCACTGTCCGGCGCCATCTGGAACTCGAGCCGCAGACCGTCGACGTCGAGGGTCTGCCCGGTGTGGGTGATGTCGACGGTCGGCGCCACGAAGGCGACCTCGCCGGTCGAGATGTTCTGTCCGAGACCGCATCCCACGTGACCGCGCGGATCGATGTCGATGCCCTTGCCGTACATGTAAGTCGCACGCCGGTTCATCGCCGTACCCGCGTAGACGTTTTCGGATACGGCGTGCTCGGCGAAACCCTCGGGCGCGATGACGATGACGCGCCCGGCGTCCACGTCCTCCTGAGTCGTCACCCCGAGTACGCCACCGAAATGGTCGACGTGGCTATGGGTATACAGCACGGCGACCACCCGGCGGTCGCCGCGGTGCTGCCGGTACAGCGCGAGTGCCGCCGCTGCCGTCTCCGTGGAGATCAGCGGATCGATGACGATGATCCCCTCATCCCCCTCGATGAAGGTGATGTTCGAGACGTCGAGACCACGCACCTGATAGATGCCCTCGACGACCTCGTACAGACCCTGCTTCCGGCAGAGTTGCCCCTGCCGCCACAGACTGGGGTGCACCGACTGCGGTGCGTCGGCATCGAGGAAACCGTAGGCATCGTTGTCCCACACCACACGTCCGTCGGCGGCGGCGACGACACCGGGCTGCAGAGCGGCGATGAAGCCCCGGTCGGCGTTCTCGAAGTCGACCGTGTCGTCGAAGGGCAGGGTGGCCAGATGATCGGCGTGCGCGGCGGCGGTCATCGGCGTCGGCGGATGTGCGTGCATTCGCACATTCTTCCATGCGGTCGATAATTCCAAACCGATTCCCGCCCGCCCGAGCGCTTGTTAGGTTGACGCCACATCGACGCGAGGGGGAGTTCAGATGATTTACCAGGGGAAACGCTCAGATCGTGACAGCGAAGGGAGTCGGGGCCGTCAAGGCAGGCGCAGTTTCGTCGGGCTGGCCGCGGTGATCGGCGCGGCGTGCCTGGCTTTCGGCCTCATGGCACCGGCCTCCGCGGCACCGCGCCCCAAGCTCCCGGAAACCTTCAACTTCCTGTCCGGAATCCCCGCCGAACTCACCAATCACGGCGGATCGCTGCCCGGGTCGAATGACTTCGGCTGCAAGCCATCCCGTGAGCATCCACGCCCGGTGGTCCTCGTCCACGGCACCGGCGGTGCACAGCAGACCAACTGGGGCGCCTATGTCGCGACGCTCGCCAATCGCGGCTACTGCGTCTTCGCGCCGACCTACGGGACGATCCCCGGCGTGCCCTGGCCGGGCACGGCGATCGGCGGCATGATGCCGATCGAGTACAGCGCCGCACAATTGAAGCGATACGTCGACCGCGTGCTGGCGGCCACCGGTGCCCGCACGGTCGATCTCGTCGGCCACTCGCAGGGCACCTTCATGCCCGGTTATTACCTGAAATACCTTGGCGGGTCCGACAAAGTCTCCAAGTACGTGTCCCTCGCGCCGCTCTGGCACGGCACTGCGCGCAGCCCCGTCACACCGGTCTTCGCCAAGGCCCTCGGCGCCAACCTGCCGATCTGCAATGCCTGCGGACAGATGATGGACGGCTCGGACATGGTCAGGAAGATCTGGAAGGGCGGCAGCCCGTACGTGAAGGGCGTCGACTACACGAACATCTCGACCCGTTACGACGAGCTCGTGCTCCCCTACACCAGCGGGCAGGTGCCGGGTCGTCGCGGAGAGTCGGTGCGCAACATCGTCGTTCAGGATTCCTGCGCCCGGGACTACAGCGAGCACGCCGGCCTCGCCGGCTCCCGCCGCACCGCGATGATGGTCCTCAACGCCCTCGACCCGGAGCATCCGGTTCGCGTGCCCTGCGAGTTCGTACCGCCGATCACCGGTTGATCGCCGGAGACGTAAAAGATTCAGGCCCGACCGGCTGTGCCGGTCGGGCCTGAATCGTAGTAGCGGGGACAGGATTTGAACCTGCGACCTCTGGGTTATGAGCCCAGCGAGCTACCGAGCTGCTCCACCCCGCGTTGGGTGAACACCACGTTACAGGTGGCCGGATCGCGGGTGCAAATCGGTTCCGGACAAAGCCCTGATCAGCGGCAACAGTGTGATGCACGACACCATGAGCAGCGCTCTGATCAGCGCGGATGCACGCCCATCATCGCCGCAAGCTGCGATGCCAGCGGGTTCAGATTGAGTTTGTCGGGGTCCTTCTTGGGATTGTTGTCCCACGGCTGCGCAACGTCCGGGTTCGCGAGTTCGGCGCGGGCCCCGGACCGCACACCGGTCGGATTGCCCACCGGCACCGTGCACTGCGCGTCGGTGTTGAACGGGAAGTCGTCGTACCGGATGTCGAAGGTCGGGTCCTTGTCCTTCATCCGGCGGATCATCTCCGCGGTTCCCTCATAGCCACGCGTGCAGGCCGGCGGATTATTCGTCTCCAGGACCACACCGAAGTGGATCTGACCGTCGCCCGGTGCGGGCGAGTGCGCCCCGGCCGACAACAGACTCAGCATGCTGAACGCCGGCTGGATCGCGAAGGACGTCGGCGCGACCTCGCGGGTGGTCGAGGCGAGGTCCTTGACGACCTTGGTGATGTCGCCACCATGCTCACGCAACAACTTCGAGATCTGCACCGCCGACAACGTCCCCGTCGACAACAACCGCCGCACATCCGGATCCGCCGACACCAACGTCTGCGCCACCAGATCCAGCCCCCGCGCCCACGAACGAATCTCATCCGACTGCGCCGCCTGCGTCCCCAACACCACATTCGAGTTCGCAATCAACGACACCGTCTGCGACAAATTGTCCACACCCGCCGCCGACAACTTCGACAACGCATCCACCAACCGGGTCACATTCTCACCCTGACCGTTGAACGCCTTACCCAACTCCGAGACCACCGTCTGCACATCATCCACCGGAATCGACCCCGTGAAATCAATCGCCGAGGACACCACATCCTCCAACTTCGGCGGCACCGACGACTTCACAATCCGCGACCCATCCCGCAAATACGGACCATCATTCGACGACGGCTGCAAATCCACGAACTGCTCACCGATCGCCGACCGATTCGCCACCACCGCAACCGCCGAATCCGGAATCTTCGGACCACCCGAATCCAGATCCAACGTCACATCCACACCCTTATCGGTGAGCTTCAGCGGGCCGACCCGACCCACCGGCACACCCTGATAGGTGACCTCCGCATTCTCGAAAATGCCGCCGGAATCCGGCATCGACGCGGTGACGGTGTACTTGCCGATACCGACGGCCTTGTCGAGGCGCGCGTAACGAACGCCCGCAAACGCAGTGGCGAGTACACCGACGATCACCACGATCACCAGTTGGATTCGCACCAGTCGTGACAGTGGTGGCACTCCCCGACCCGCCCTTCACGAGGTCTGCGACGCGGCTGCGCCGTCATTACCCTACTGATCGGTAACCTACTCCCACAACGACCGGAAGAACACACTTCGTCCCAGTTATGTCTGTCGTCACGGACCGTTCGCACGCTGGGATTAGTCGCGACCGACGACCCCATGCCGCCGGGTCGTTGGTCCCTGTCGAGCCGCGCCCGACGAGCGGAGGCTGTAAGCGGTAGCCGGTCCGGTTCCGGATCGACACCGCAGCCCGAGCAAGGAGACTTCGTCATGGCCACCCACAGCCCCGCTCCGCGGTCCGACGTCAGCGACCACCCGATGGGCCTGGTCGCCTTCATCTTCGTCCTCTTCGTCATCCCGACCTTGGGTTTCATGGTCACGGGGTTCGCCGAGGGCAATGTCGGGGTCGGCGTTCTGGGGGCGATCGGACTCGTCGCATCGCTCGTCGGCGCGGGCTGGATCTACACGTCGATGGCCCGCACCCTGAAGCACAGCCCACTGCTGCCCGACCTGACGCGCGATGAAGAAGATCGCTATCTCCAGAAATATCGGTGACAATCCGGGGAGCTTCTATACCTCAGGCGGCCGCCCGGCCGCCTGAGATTGACATTTTTGTGACGAAAATCTAATTTGGCGTATCCTGAAGGTACCCACTCATCAAGAGAGGAGGAACCGATGGCATCGCATGTCTCACATGAGAGTCACGGTAACCACCCGATGAGCTTCATCGGGTACCTGTCCCTACTGGCCGGTTTCGCATTCGCAGGACTATGGCTGGTGGCCATGGCCCACGGCGACGCGGGGCCGGCTGTCCTGTTCGGCCTGCTGATGGTCGGGGCGTTCACCACGACCGGCACCATCTTTGTGTCGCTGTCGAACCGCAACCATCACAGCCCGATCCTGCCGGACAACACCACCAGCGAAAAGCGCCGTTACCTGCGCCGCTACCGTCGCACGCCCGTCCGGCGCTGATACAAACCCCGCCGCTGCTGACCGTGTAGCGGCGCCCGAGCGCAGCGAGGCCACCGCGTATCGAGATCCTGCGTGCTGCAGGTGATCTCGATACGCGACCTCGCCTAGCGGCTCGCCCGCTACTCGATCAACGGCAGGGCAGCCCGGCCGCTACTCGATCAACGGCAGGGCAGCCCGGCCGCTACTCGATCAATGGCCGGGCATCTCGCCCGCCATCCGATCAACGGCCGGGCGGCTCGCCAGCCCAAGAACATACGGGTTATGACCCGTTGTTCTTGCGGGGCCGAATCAGTTTCCGCCGGACGCCGATTCGAACTGCTGCGCAGCCTTGTTCAGTCGATCCAGCGCCTCGCCATAGGCCTTGAAGTCACCGCTCGACTGAGCCGTACGCAGCGCGTCGATCGCATCGCTGATCGCCTTCGCGGCGGCCTGCTGTGCCGGCGATGTCGGGGCCTGCGGGTTCGGCGCGGGCTGCGTCGTTCCCTGCTGGCCCGGCTGGGGCTTGGGCTCCTCGCCCGGCTGCTGCGGCACCTCGGCAGCGCGTCCCGGATCGATACCGACCTGGGACAGTGCCTGTGCGGTGGTCGGTGCGTAGCCGATGCGGTTGTTGTAGCGGGTGATCACCCGGAACAACCGCGGGAACGTGGCCTCGCGACCCTGCGCCTGGGCGTACATCGGGACCACGTACAGAATTCCGTTGTCGCCCACCGGAAGTGTCAGGAGATTGCCGAATGTGACGTCGGCGGTGTTCTCGAGACTCTTGCGGCTGTCGGCCACCCGGCTGTCGGTCTGCATCGGGTTGAAGGCCTGCTTGGGGCCATCACGCTGGACGTTCGGTGGGAGTTCTCGAATGGTGATCTTGCCGTAATTGGCGGGATCGTTCGCGACCGTCATGTACGCGGCCAGGATCGGGCGGTTCAGACGCGTCATCACCGACGTGAGCTGGAACGAGGGCTTGCCGTCGATCGGGCTCTTCGCCACGAAGTAGTACGGCGGCTGATCCAGGCCACGTGCCTCCGCGTCGCGCGTCGTCGGGTCCGACGGCACCGACCAGAAGTCATTGGCCTGGAAGAACGTCTGCGGCGACGACACGTGGTACCGCGTCAGCAGGCTGCGCTGGATCTTGAACAAATCCTCCGGGTAGCGGACGTGGTCGAGCAGATCCTGCTTCTTGTCGAGCTCCGACCGCGGCTGCACCGTGCCGGGGAAGACCTTCATCCAGGTCTTCAGCACCGGATCCTGCGCGTCGAACTGATAGAGGCTCACCTTGCCGGTGTAGGCGTCGACAGTCGCCTTCACCGAGTTCCGGACGTAGGAGACCTGCCGGTTGACCTGCGTGCGGCCGGTCTGCCCCTGGTTGAGTTCCTGGGCGTCCTCGGTGGCGTCCTGCAGCGAGGTCCGCTGCGCGTATGGGTACATGTCGAGCGTCGTGTAGCCGTCGACGATCCACTTGATCGACCCGTCGGCCATCACCGCCGGGTAGGTCTTGGAGTCGACGGTCAGCCACGGGGCGGCCTGCTTCACACGGTCCCGCGGGTCGCGGTTGTACAGGATCTTCGAGTTCTTGTTGATCTCACCGGACAGCAGGAAGTTCCGCTCGGAGTACTTCACCGAGTAGAGCAGCCGGTTGAACCAATTACCCACGGACACACCGGATTCGCCACTATAGGTGGACTTCGTCTCCGCGGTGTCGTACTCACGCGGCTGTCCGTTGTCGGAACCGACGATGGCGTAGTCCGGGTCGACCTTGGCGATCAGCTCGCCGAAGTACACGCGCGGCTGCGTCACCTTGATCGGGGCGTTCGCCTTGTACTCCGGGTTCTGGTAGTTGCTGAGGTCGCTCACCAGGAAGTCCGGTTCACCGCCGCCGTCGACACTGTTGTTGTCGTCGGAGACCGCCTCGTTCACCCGATTCGCCGGTGCGGCGACGAACCCGTTGCCGTGGGTGTAGACGAGATGCTTGTTGAGCCAGTTCTGCTGCTGCTCGGAGTAGCGGCTCGGATCGAGTTCACGCAGAGCGACCACGAAGTCGCGGAGCTGGCCGTCGATGCGGTAGCGGTCGAGCGCCAGTTGCGCCGGGAAGCCGTAGAAGTTCTGGCGCTGCTGCACCTGGGTGAAGGCCGGCGAGACGATGTTCGGGTCGAGGATGCGCACGTTGGAGAGCGTGGCCTCGTCGCCGTCGACGGACGCCTGCGTCGGCTCCTTCGCCGTCCAGTCCCGCTGCTTCGTCACCTTGTCGGCGCCGATGCCGTAGGCCTGTTCGGTGGCCTTGATGTTGCGCGAGATGTATTCGGCTTCCTTCTGCGCGGCGTTCGGCTTGACCGAGAACTGCTCCATCACCATCGGCCAGCCGACACCGATCACCAGTGCCGAGAGCACCATCAGCGCGGTGGCCAAGGCCGGAATGCGCAGATCCCGCAACACGATTCCGGCGAAGAACGCGGCCGCACAGATGATCGCGATGGACATCAGGATCAGCTTGGACGGCAGCACCGCGTTGATGTCGGTGTAGCTCGCGCCGGTGAAGATGTCCTGTTTGCGTTCACTGGCCAGCAACGAATACCGGTCGAGCCAGTACGCGACGGCCTTGAGTAGCAGGAAGGTACCGGCCAGCGCAGCCAGCTGCACACGCGCGGCGGTGGTCACCGACGCGCCATTGCCGTTGCCGCCCAGGCGGATTCCACCGAAGATGTAATGCGTCACCAGGTTCGCGACGAAGGCCACGACGACGATGACGAAGAGCACGTTGACGATCAGCCGCCAGAACGGCAGGTCGAAGGCATAGAAGCCGACGTCGAGACCGAACTGCGGATCGGTGATGCCGAACGACTCACCGTGCAGGAAGGTCTGCACGGTCGACCAGGACCCCTGCGCGAACAGTCCGGCGAGCAATCCCACGAGCAGCGCAGGGATCACGGCGAACCACCGCGGACGGCTCATCACCGTGGTGCGATAGCGGGCCAACGGGTCGTTGGGCCCGGCCGGGACGAACACCGGGCGCGACCGATAGGCCATGGCGATCGCACCGAAGACCAGGAGCCCGACCACCAGCGCGGTGACGACGAACAGCCCGATCCGCGTCCACATGATGGTGGAGAACACGCGCGTGTAGCCGAGGTCGGCGAACCACAGCCAATCGGTGATGATCGAGACCAGTCGTGGACCGATCAGGAGAAGCACGAGGATGACGACGCCGATCCCGATGGCGATCTTGCTCCTGCGTGACAGTGTCGGCATTCCGGCCGGCCCGCGTACGCCCACCTATCCACTCCCAAAAGTTCTCAATTCGGACACAGGCCCCCGGGAATCGTCGTGCTGGTCGGGTCTCTGCGATTCGTGTCACCACTGTACTGGTCGCACCACACGGGCAAGATGGGACCGTGACCGAACCCCAGATCCCCCAGGCCGTCGACCTCTCCCCCGATGCCCTGGGCAGCGCGCTCGCGGATATCGCGGCATTCCTGGCATCGACCGGCTGGGATCTGCCCCCGCAGTTGTTCGCGCTGGTCCCGACCGCGGTGCTGGCGCGTGATCAACCGGACATCGTCGATCCCGGGGACACCTCCGAACTCAGTCCGATTGCCCAGGAACCGCTCGCGGGCACGGCGTCGATCGAGTCGACGCTGGCCACGACGAGTTGGCCGCCGATGGTCGTGGGCGCGGCACTGGCCCAGGAGATCGTCGTACTCCCGCCGGGGGCCGTCGACGAACCCGCCGAGGTGTCCGCGGACCATCCGGAGGGCAGGCCCGCACGTCTGATAGCGGGAGCCCTCCGCGACGGCCGTACCCTCGCGCTTCTGCAATTGAGGCCGGAGGCAGGCGACGAAGCGGGTGACCTACGGACGCATGCCGATCTGGCGTCGGATCTGCGTGCGGCCCTGGCGCACACCCTCGATCAGGACGACTGATCGGTCAGCAGCGCGGCACGTCCCGTCCCGCGCCGACGTCGCCGAGCGCGTTGACCGCCGACTGCAGGTTGTCCACCTTCACCAGGGTCAGGCCGTCGGGCGCGTCCGAACGCGCCTCGGCACAGTTGGCCTTCGGCACCAGGAAGACCGACGCCCCGGCATCGCGTGCGGCGCGGGTCTTGTGCGTGATGCCACCGATCGGCCCCACGGTCCCGGAGTCGTCGATGGTGCCGGTTCCCGCGATGAACTTCCCGTGGGTCAGTTCGCCCGGACTGAGCCGGTCGATCACCGCGAGCGTCAGCATCATGCCCGCCGACGGCCCGCCGATGTCCCCGACGTTGTACGAGATCTTCAGTGCCGGATCGGCATTCACGACCGCCGGGGTGACCCCGAGGTAGCCGAGCTTCGGGTCGTCGGGGCGCTTGGCGAGCGTCACCGACACGGTCATCCGCTGTCCGCCCCGCTGGATCTCGATCGGCAGCACGGTGCCCGGGGCCGCGCCACGGACGGTCGACTGGATCTCTTCGGTGGTGGTGACCGGCTTGCCGCCGACCGCGATCAACTGATCGTCGGGGCGGAGTTCTTTGGCGGCCGGCCCCGACGACGCGACCGTCGCCACAACGACCTTCGTGGGGCGCTTCAGGAATCGCAGCGCGGCGGCCGTCGCGCTGGCCTCGGATCCGGTCATGTCCGCGGCGTTCTGCTTCTGGACCTCCTGCGGCGTCTGATCCGGCGGGAACACCCGATCGCGCGGTTCCAGCGAATAGGTGCCGGACAGCCACATGCCCAATGCCTGGAACAGCGACATCCCGTCGGTCACCGACACCGTCGTGAGGTTGAGGTGCCCGGTGGTCGGATCGGTCGGCACACCGGTGATGTCGACGACCGACTTGTTCGCGACCTTGTCGCCGTTGCGGATGTCGACGGAACCCAGGGTGTTGACCGTGGGACCCGGGCCGAGCGCGACGAAGGGCACCTGCACGGTGGTACCGACGACCAGCAACGCCAGGAAGACCAGAGCGGTCACCGCGACGGTGACGATCCGCCGGAGGTTGGGTTGCAGTCTCATGGGGGCCAACAGTAATGGACCCCGCTCCTCCCGATGGGTCCGCGCCCGCCCGGGGGGCCGCGGGACTACGCCGACGGCGAACGGACGAGCCCCCATCCGGAGGACACCGGACGGTACCGTGGAGACATGACTGATCTGCCCTTCGGGTTCTCCCCCTCCGGTGACGGCGACGACGACCGCCGCGATGACGAGGCAGGCCGGGGCAAGCAGGACAAGGGTTCCGGCGACCAGACATCCGGCAACACGGGATCGGGCAACCAGAATCCGGGTGGGGCACAGAATCCCTTCGGTTTCGCGTTCGACCCGTCCGCGCTCGGTGCCGCCGGCATCGACCCGTCGAATCTCGACCCGAACATGTTGGGCCAGATGTTCTCCCAGCTCGGGAGCATGTTCAGCGGCATGAGCGCAGGCATGGCCTCCGGCGGCGGCGGACCGGTGAACTATCAGGTCGCCACGAATCTGGCGCGCCAGCAGATCGGCGACTTCACCCCGGTGCTCGACCGCGAGAACCAGGCCGTCGCCGATGCCGTCCGTCTCGCCGAGGTCTGGCTCGACGAACAGACCACCTTCCCCAGCGGCGTGCGCCAGTCCGTCGCCTGGACGCCGGTGCAGTGGCTGGAGGAATCGCTGCCCACCTGGAAGCGCCTGTGTGATCCGGTGGCACAGCAATTGGCCGGCGCCTGGGAGCAGAACCTGCCGCCCGAGGCCGCACAGTTCGCGGGCCCCATGATGGGCATGCTCACGCAGATGAGCGGGATGGCCTTCGGCACGCAACTCGGCCAGGGACTCGGCCAGCTCGCCAAAGAGGTGCTGACGTCCACCGACATCGGCCTGCCGCTCGCGGCCGAGGGCACCGCCGTGCTGCTGCCCGAGGCGATCGCGACCTTCGCCGACGGACTCGAGCAGCCCGCCCAGGAGATCATCGTGTTCCTCGCGGCCCGTGAGGCCGCCCATGTCCGGCTCTTCACCCACGTCGGATGGCTGCGTCAGCGCTTGCTCTCGACCATCGAGGACTACGCCCGCGGCATCACCATCGACTTCAGCGGTATCGCCGATATGGGCAGCGAGATCGATCCGCAGGAGTTGCTCTCCGATCCGTCGAAGCTCGAGGAGCTGATGGGTTCGGCGGCCTCCTTCGAACCCACCACCACACCCGAGCAGAAGGCCGCACTCGCACGCCTGGAAACGCTGCTCGCCCTGATCGAGGGCTGGGTCGAACAGGTCGTCACCCGTGCTCTGGGTGATCGTCTCCCGAGTGCTGCCGCGCTCACCGAGACGATCCGCCGCCGCCGTGCGTCGGGCGGACCGGCCGAACAGACCTTCGCCACCCTCGTGGGTCTGGAACTCCGGCCCCGAAAGGTCCGTGAGGCATCCGCGCTGTGGCAGCAACTCCTGGAGGCCGGTGACCTGTCGACCCGGGACGGGGTGTGGGCGCACCCGGACCTGATGCCGGACGCCGACGATCTCGACAATCCCGCCGCGTTCATCGACCGGACCATCGGCGGCGGCGCGAGCAGCTTCGACGATCCGATCCGCCAGCTCGAGGAGACCCTCGCGCAGGAACGTGCGGCCAGGGACGACGAGGACACCAAGGACGACGACAAGAAGGACGAGCACAAGAAGGACGAGGGCGGCAGCGAGTCGTCTCGCTGACAACCGGTTGTCGTCGACCTCTGATTGTCGGCATCGCCGCAGTTCACTGCGGTCCAGGCCTGTGGACAACCCGCCCGTGGCAGCCTTCGACGGTTGTCGGGCGCGCCTAGGGTGACCCCATGTCTCCCTCGGTCGGGCTCCCTCTCCTGCGTCCCGGAACTCCGGTTCTCGTCCGGCCCGACAACCGAGTGCACATCGGTGCCGACCCGCATCGCAGCCTGATCATCGACATCCCGGAACCGATTCGTGCGGGCGACGTCGCCGATCTCCTGCTGACCCTGACCGAACCGCGGCGCCGGACGGACCTGCATCGGCGCGCCACCCGTATCGGTCTGTCCCCCGACGATCTGGCCGCCATCATGGAACGGCTGACCCTCGCGGGAAAGACCGTGCCGCGCACCACCGACGGCGACGACCCCCTTCGGATCCGGGTCCACGGGCGCGGCCCACTGGCCGATCTGCTGGCCGTGTCGCTCCCTGATGCCCGGGCCACCGTGCGACGGTCCTCGGTGCGCCCGACCGGCCCGCTCGGCGTGCGGCAGTGGAACGCCAACCTCGTGGTGCTCACCGATTTCCTCGTCCACGACCCCGCCGTCATCACCGCGCTCACCGAGTCGCGGATCGCGCATCTGCCGGTGATGGTCCGGGACGGCGTCGGCTCCATCGGCCCGCTGGTTCTTCCCGGCCTGACCAGCTGTCTCCGATGCGCCGATCTCCATCGGACGCAGCTCGACCCGGACTGGCCGCTGCTGGCCGCCCAACTGGTGCGGCGTCCGGGCTGCGGGAGCAGCGGCGTCGTACGCAGTACCGCCGCGCTGGCGCATGCCCAGATCGAGCAATTGGCGACCACGCTCTCCTCGGAATCGGCGGGCCACCCGCCGGGACTCTCACCCAGCCCCCAGTTGCTCGACCATGCTCTGGAAGTCCACGCGGCCCCCGCGCGGCTGTCGGTCGCCGAACGCCCGCCCCATCCGCTCTGTCGTTGCCGCAGGCCGACCACGCCGATCACGGGCCGACACGACGCTCTGGCCACCGGCGATGTCATGCATTCGACCGGGTCACAGCCGGACTTGAACACCCGTCCTATATCCTGAGGCCCGGGGAAAGGACGCCATGGCTGACATCACTCGGGGGCAAGGCCGCCGTAACGCAAAACTCGCATCTCTTCCCATCGGAATGGCCGGACGGGCCGCCGCCGGTCTGGGCAAGCGCATGGTCGGCAAGGACAAGGACGAGGTCCAGCAGGAGATGCTGGAGAAGGCCGCCGAACAACTGTTCTCCGTTCTCGGGGAACTCAAGGGCGGGGCCATGAAGGTCGGACAGGCCATGTCCATCATGGAGGCGGCCATCCCCGACGAGTTCGGCGAACCGTTCCGTGAGGCGCTCACCAAACTGCAGGCCGAGGCACCCCCGCTGCCGGCCGACAAGGTTCACAAGGTCCTCGATCAGCAACTCGGCACCAAATGGCGCGAGCGCTTCGCCGAGTTCTCCGACGAGCCGGCCGCCTCGGCCAGTATCGGGCAGGTCCACAAGGGGGTGTGGTCCGACGGCCGGGTCGTTGCCGTGAAGGTCCAGTACCCGGGCGCCGATCACGCACTCAAGGCCGACCTGAAGACCCTGTCCCGGATGTCCGGCCTGCTGCAGAAGCTGTCCCCGGGCACCGACGTCAAGGCCATGATGGACGAGCTCATCGACCGCACCGAGGCCGAACTCGACTATCTCGGCGAGGCGGACAATCAGCGTGCCTTCGCGAAGGCCTTCGACGGTGATCCGGATTTCGTCGTGCCGAAGGTCGTCGCCAGCGCACCGAAGGTCGTGGTGTCGGAGTGGCTCGACGGCACCCGCCTGTCCCGAATCATCAACGCCGATCAGAAGACTCGCGACGATGCCGCAGCCCGGATGGCGACCTTCGAGGTCAGCTCGCCGTTCCGGGTAGGTCTGCTGCACGGCGACCCGCATCCGGGCAACTTCTTCATCACCGACGACGGCCGCTTCGGCGTCCTCGACTTCGGGGCCGTGGGCCATTACCCGAACGGACTGCCGCCGGAGACCGGCCCGATTCTCCGCCTGGCCCGCGACAAGAAATACGCCGAACTCAAAGAACTGATGGTGGAGACGGACTTCATCCGCCGGTCGCACGCGGACAAGGTGAATGCCGAGGACATCGAGGCGTACCTGAAGCCGTACGTCGATCCGCTCTACAGCGAGTCCTTCCACTTCACGCGCAAGTGGTTGCAGCGCGCGGCAGGCAAGGCGACCGACGTGCGCGGCGACGTCTACAAGACCTCGCGAAACCTCAACGTGCCCAAGAACTATGTGATGGTCTTCCGGGTCCTCGCGGGCTGCGTCGGCATCGCCTCCCAGTTGGAGGCCAATGCCCCCTACCGCGCAATCATGGAGGAGTGGGTACCGGGCCTCGCCTGAGGTTCCGACACGCTCGCGAGCGGATCTCGATACGGCTGCCTCGCTGCGCTCGGAAGCCTACTCGATCAGCGGGCGGGGCGGGTTTGACCCGTCTACGGGCCGTATCGAGACCGACCACATCGCAAAGAACACGCCGCGAGCTGCTGTTGCTCGCGGCGTGTTCTTGTGCCGGTCATGCGACGGACTTACGTGGCCGGCCACGCGGACGCTTCCGCGCGATCACGGTCCCCCGATCGAAGATCTCGCCACCCCAGACACCCCAGGGCTCGGCTCGATCGATCGCGGCCTGCAGGCAGGCCGTCCGCAGTGGACAGTCGGCGCACAAAGCCTTGGCGCGCTCCAGGTCTCGGGGATCCTCGGCGAACCACAGGTCAGCGTCAGTCACCTGACAGGGCAGGTCCAGTCGGCCGGCGGACGCGAGGTCCGCCTCGAGACAGGACTCGAGGACGCATTCGACGGTCATGCTGTTCTCCACATCTGCTCATTGGTTGGTGTTTCCACCCGAAACCTCGATGTGGTTGAGCCCGAACACCTTTCGTGAACAGCGATGCTGCTGACGGGAGGCGGTCCAGGGATCTCACAACAAAGGCCACGGGTTCGCTTCTGCGATTCGCCCGTGGCCCGAAGAACGGAGTCTGATTACTCCGAAGAACTTCGTCTCTGCACGGGGAACCGCTGCGGCGCTCGTGCCGCCGCTACGCGGTAAGCCATCGGATGGGCACCGGGCTTGGGAGCGCAGGAGCGGAGGCGACCCAGGGTCACGTCACTGGCGATAGCCGCTGGGATGTTGAAGATGCCGTTCATTGATCCGCTCCTTTCCGGTGTCGATGGCTTCCACATGGTGAGGCGTTCCGTCACGGACAAACGGATACCACCCCGTGCTGACGGAATCCAGGGTAAACGCCCGCACGAAGATTGCACAACCTATTTTCTACCTGCGGTTTTGCGACCGGCCGCCGACGACGAGCGCGACGAGTTCGTCGCCGTAGTCATGGAGCTTGGTGGCGCCGATTCCCGGAATGGCGCCGAGCGCCGACAGATCCGCCGGCCGCCGTTCGGCGATCGCGTCCAGCATCGCGTCGGTGAGCACAGCATGTTCGGCGACGTCCCGGCGCTGTGCCCGCTCACGGCGCCACCGGCGCAGATCGTCGACGAGCCCTTCGTCGCGATCTTCGATCCGGCAGCTCGAACAGCGTCTGCGAATACGAGACTCGGGGCTCGTCAGCGTCGTCCCGCACACCACGCAGCGGCCGACGCGTCGCGGGTCGAGGTCGATGCCGTCGAGGAATCGGGTTCGTCGACGTGTGGCCCGTGACGATCCGGAGCGCGACCGGGCCCACGACAGATACAGGTGGACACGCGCCCGGGTGATGCCCACGTAGAAAAGCCTGCGCTCCTCCTCGATCGCGGCCTCCCCGCGTTCGACGGCCTGCGTGATCGGGACCGATCCCTCGGTCAGACCTACCAGGAACACCGCGTCCCATTCCAGACCCTTGGCGGCGTGCAACGAGGCGAGCGTCACCCCTTCCGTGGCGGGGTTCCGGCGCTCGTCGGCTCGCGCGGACAATTCGGAGACCAGACCGGCGAACGTCATCTCCGGGTTCTCGTCGACGACCTGCTCGATCAGTGACATCAACGCGCGCAACGATTCCCACCGGGTCCGCGCCTGCGTTCCGGTGGGCTCCTCGTAGGTGAGTCCCAGCGGCACGAGAACAGCGCGGGCTATGACGGTCGGGCTCGCGCCGGCGGGCAGGTCGTCGCGGGCCGCGGCCGTGTGCAGGTTGCGCAGGGCCTGCTGGATCTCGGTGCGGGTGAAGAATCCGGCGGCCCCGCGCACCTGATACGGGAGTCCCGCCTCGGTCAGCGCCTCCTCGAAGCGCACCGACTGTGCGTTGACCCGGTACAGAATGGCGATCTCGCCGGGTTCCACCCCGGCCACGACGAGATGCTTGATCTGCGCGACCACGCCGGCCGCCTCACGCTGGTCGTCGGCGAACTCGGCCGGACGCGGTGCGGGACCGGATGGACGCTGTCCGACGAGTTCGAGCCGGGTGCCCGGGGCGCGGTCGGTGGCGTGTCCGATGACCTGGTTCGCGAGTGCCACCACCTCCGGGGTGGAGCGATAGTCACGTTCCAGCCGGACCAGTGTCGTCTCCGGATGACGGCGGGTGAAGTCGAGCAGGAACCGCGCCGTGGCACCGGTGAACGAGTAGATGGTCTGATTGGCATCGCCGACGACGGTGAGATTGTCCCGCTCGCCGAGCCACAGGTCGAGCAGACGATGCTGGAGCGGGGTGATGTCCTGATACTCGTCGACCACGAAAAACCGGTACGCCGAACGGAATTCGTCGGCCACGGCGGGATTGTCGGCCAGGATGTCGGCGGTCACCTTGAGGAGATCGTCGAAATCGAGAAGCCGGTCGCCGTCCGGCGAGATCTTCGCGACCTCGTACCAGCTGTACACCTCGGCCACCACGTCCGGAGGCTGCGGCGTCTCCCGTCGTTGCGCGGCGACCTGGGCCGAGTACTGCTCGGGCGTGATCAACGAGGCCTTCGCCCACTCGATTTCGGAGGCGAGGTCACGCACGGTTTCCACGGAATCGTCCAGGCGGGCCCGTCGCGACGCGCGGGCCACCAGCGGCAATTTGTTGTCGAGCAGTTCCCAACTCGCCCCCTGCGGCGCGCGCTGCCAGAAGTAGCGCAGCTGCCGCATGGCCGCGGCGTGAAAGGTCTGCGCAGCGACCGACGGTCCCGTCCCCTCGATGCCGAGAGTTCGCAGGCGCGAACGCATCTCACCGGCCGCGCGTGCGGTGAAGGTGACCGCGAGCACCTGCGGCGGACTCACCTGTCCGCGTTCGACGAGGTGCGCGATGCGGCGGGTGATGGTGCGTGTCTTGCCCGTACCTGCGCCCGCGAGTACGCAAACAGGCCCGATCGGCGCGGTCACCGCCAGCAGTTGCTCGGGATCGAGTCCTTCGAGGGAGGGATGGGGATCGGACACCGGTTCACTATGCCACCGGTCCCCGACAGAATCAGACACCGACAGAGTGCGGGTGGACGGGCTAGAGCCCGAGCTTCTTCTTCACGTCCGTGATCGACGGATTGGTCGCGGTCGTGCCGTCGGCGTAGAGCACGGTCGGTACGACATGATTGCCGCCGTTGACGCTCCCCACGAACTCGGCGGCATCCGGGTTGAGCTCGATGTCGACCTCCTGCCAGGTCAGCCCAAGGCTCTTGAGCCCGGTCTTCAGGCGCGCGCAGTAGCCGCACCAGCTGGTGGTGTACATGGTCAGCTCGCCGGAGTCCGAAACGCGGGCCGAGGCGTCGTCGTCGATCACATTGCTCATGTCACCCATAACAGCATGCGGTGGCGTGGTGTTCCATTCGGCGGTGGGCATGCGATCCCGTGGGCTTGAAGCGCACCACCGATGGCCGAGTCCATCCGGCCGCCGGCATGCGACTCCGTCGGCCTGAAACGCACCACCGCTGGTCGAGTAGGCCGCGAGCGCAGCGAGCCGCCGTATCGAGACCGCCGACCTCATCGAGGGTGATCTCGATACGGCTGCCTCGCTGCGCTCGGGAGCCTACTCGATCAACGGAAAGGCGACTTGTCCGTCGGGACGGATGCTCGATCAGCGGGAGGGTGATTCGGCCTCGACGAGGTCACGCAGCATGGCCAGATCGCGGGCCACGGCGGCCGTGTCGCGGGCGAATTCGTCGTCGGAGAGATCACGTTGCCGGATGGTGAAGACGACCTCCGCACCGTCGGGATGGGCGATGACGCGCACCGGATTGGCGACGGTCTCACCGTTGGGCAGACGCACGTCGTGATCGATGATCCCGAACCGGTTCCTGGGCACGAAGGTCACGGTGACCTGTCCCATCGGCGAATCGATGATCAGACTGTCGCCGTCCCGGGTCACCTCGCTACGGGCAAGTCCGGCAGCCCATTTCGGGAGGTTGTCGGGGTCGGCGGCGAACTCGTACACCGTCTCCGGTGCCGCACGCACCACCTGGCTGACGTGATTGCTGACCATGAACGGGCCTTCTCGTCGGGGAGTCGATCCCCGTCAAGCGTACGCCCAGGCCGAGATGATGGCCCGGGCGATCGAGATCGAACCGGGCAGTCGCAGACGCCTGCCGTCGGCCGCGGTCCCGACCGCGCCGTCGCCACGGATCCACTCGCCGCCTTCTTCGAGGGCGTCTATGACCTCCGCACGTTCGAACCAGATGGCATCCCCGATCTCGCCGTCCAGGAACCGCAGCGGTTCCGACGGGTCGCCGAGTGCCGCGAAGCCGAGCATCAGTGAGCGCGGGAACGGCCAGGGCTGGCTGCCGAGATAGCGCGGCTCGGTGACGGTGATGCCGACTTCCTCGTGTACCTCACGAATCACGCACTGTTCCAACGACTCCCCGGGCTCCACGAAGCCCGCGAGGGTCGAATACCAGCCATCGGGCCACACCGACTGCCGACCGAGCAGAATACGGTCGGCACCATCGTGCACGACAGTGATGATCGCGGGATCCGTGCGCGGGAATTCGTCGGAGCCGCCATCCGGATTCCGGCGCACCCAGCCGCCCCGCGCCGGCACCGTCGGAGATCCGTCGACGGGCGAGAAACGAGCCGCCGCATGCCAATTGAGGATGCCGAGCGATGTGGCGAGCAGACCGGCGGAGTCCTCGTCGAGGCCATGGCCACCGCGTCGCGGATCGTCGGTGGGACCGTCGAGATGGTCGACCCGCTGCGTCCACCGGTCGACGCCCTCGTACACGCCGAGGAAGACCGCGTCGGCCGGCGGTTCGGCCGCCACGTCGACGGCGGCCTGCCAGTGCAACCCACCCCCATCGGCGACGGGGTACCGCCCGTTTCCGTCGATGAGCAGCACACGCGCGGACGCCCAGCCCGCGGCGGCCCGCGACGGGTCGTCGCGGACCTCGTCGGCCCGGTCGAACGTCGCTCGGGACAGCAGGGGCGGGCTACTCAGTTCGAAGGTCATTCCGACTGCCCCTTGCGGACGTACAGAAGACGGTCGCCGACCTCGATCTGCTCGACCTCGACGTCGTCGACACGGTGCAGGACGCCGTCACGCACCACGCCGAGCACGATGTCGCGGGTGTGTGCGGGCGAACCCCCGGTCTCGGTCGGGTCCACCTCACGCTCGGCGATGGCGTACCCGGCGTCCGGCGTCAGCAGATCCTCGATGACCTCCACCACCGACGGCGTGATGGTCGCGATACCGAGCAACCGGCCCGCGGTCTCGGAGGAGACGACCACCGAGTTCGCGCCGGATTGCCGCATCAGATGGGTGTTCTCTGCTTCCCGGATGGACGCGACGATCTTCGCGCGCGGGTTGATCTCGCGGGCGGTGAGGGTGGCCAGCACCGCGGTGTCGTCACGGTTGGCGGCGACGATGATGCTGTTGGCGTGCGCGACACCGGCCAGACGCAGCACATCGGATTTGGTGGCGTCGCCGCGCACGGTCACGAGACCGTCGGCGGCCGCGGCCTCCAGGACGGCGGGGTCGGCGTCGACGATCACGATCTCGCTCGGCTTGGCGCCGTCGCCGATCATCGCGTCGACCGCGGTGCGGCCCTTGGTGCCATAGCCGATGACGACGGTGTGGTTACGCACGCTGTTCCTCCAACGCTGAATCTTGAGCGCCTGACGAGACCGTTCGGTCAGTACCTCCAGTGTCGTACCGATCAGGACGATCAGGAACAACACGCGCAGCGGGGTGATGATGAGCACGTTCATCAGACGTGCTCCCGGGGTGATGGGGGTGATGTCGCCGTATCCGGTGGTCGACAGCGTGACCGCCGAGTAGTACAGGGAATCCAGGAACGACAGCGGATTCTCCTGCGCGTCGCGGTATCCGCCACGGTCCGCGTAGACGATGAGGGCCGTCGAGAACAACGCGATGATCGCGAAGACCACTCGTTTGCCGATGGCGCGGCCGGGGCTCGCCTGCAGTTCGGGGATGCGGACGACGCCCACGAGCGCATGGTCGGGGCGTTCCGACAGCGCTTCGGACCGGAGTCTCCGGGTGAGACGGGACTTCACAAGTCTTTGACACTAACCCATCGGGCCGTGTTACCGGCGGTGGCGCGAAGGTCAGGTGGCCAGGAGTGCGGCGAGCGCCTCGGCATCGGGCAGGTCGTCGGGTTCCAGCGTGTAGTCGGAACGGACGTAATGGAATGCCGCGCGAACATGATCGAGCGGCACACCCGCGAGTTGCGCCCACGCGATCCGGTAGGCGGCCAGCTGGACGAACAGCGATTCGCGGCGGTCCGCGTCCGGCACCGAGCCGGTCTTCCAGTCGACGACCAACCAGCGGTCTCCCGGTTCGGCGAACACCGCGTCGATCCGGCCGCGGATGACGGTCGGTCCGATCACCGTCTCGAAGGGGACCTCCACCTCGGTGGGACTTCGCTGCGCCCACCGGGACCCCAGGAACGCCTCGCGGAGGCGCTCGAGATCGGTGTCCGGCGCGGCGGATGCGTCGGCGGCGCCGGGCAATTCGTCGACGTCGAGCAGCCGTGTGGCCCCGAACCATCGCTCCACCCACGCATGGAAGGCCGTCCCGCGCCGGGCCGTCGGATTCGGCTGATACGGCACCGGTCGCCGGAGCCTGCGCGCGAACGCCATCTCGTCGGCATCGAGTTCGACGAGCTGGCTGACCGACAGGTGCGCGGGCAGTTCGACGTCGACGAGCACCTGATTGCTCCGGTGGTGTTCGTCGAGCAGTGCGGCCACCTCCGACCGCCAGGCGACGATCTCCGGGTCGTCGCCGGCTCCGTCGTCGCCGGCATCGTCGGTGCCGAGGTCGTCGAACAGGGCGGGCGCATCCCGGCCTGCGATGGCGTCGCGGACCATGTCCGCGGCCCGTTCCACCGCGGGACGCCGGGCGCCGAGCAGATCCCGGGGCCACGGTTCGCTGATGATGTGTTCGGCCAACGGGTTCGGCGCGCCGTCCTCGGGCTCGGGTGCGTCCACGTCGATGGTCATGCCGTCCGAGTCGATCTCGGGGTCGGCGATGTCGGCGGCGACCAGCGCATGCAACTCGTCGAAGAACTCCGAACCGCCGCGCGGCTTCTCTCCGGTCTCCGACCAGTGATGGGCGGAGATCAGCAGCGACTTCTTGGCGCGGGTGAGGGCCACGTACAGCAACCGGCGATCTTCCTCGAGCCTGCGGGCGGCGATGGCCTCTTTGTGTTCGGTGAGAGCGGTTTCGAGTTCCTTCCGGTCGGCCACCGCGTGCAGATCGAGCGCCGGAAACCCCTCGGTGTCACCGGGTTCGCCGGTGACCAGGTCACCACGTAGCGCCGCGGGCAATTCCTTGGCACTGCCCAGCCAGGTGGAGTCGGCACGGCCGCCGGGGAAGATCCGTGTGCACAGGTGCGGCAGGACCACGACGTCCCATTCGAGTCCCTTGGCCGCATGCACCGTGAGGATCTGCACACGCTGCTCCGCGACCTCGATACGGCCCGGTTCAAGTCCCTTCTCGATGGTTTCCGCGGTGTCCAGAAAGGCCAGCAGCCCAGGCAGATTCGCGCCCGGACGATCGGCGTACGCCGTCACGTACTCCGCGAAGGCGTCCAGGTGTTCACGCCCGGTGATCGCCCCGCGCATCCGGTGCGCCCGGATCTGCGCCTCCACCGCGACGCCGATGGTGTGTTCGACGTCGGCGACGAGTTCGGGCAGCGGTTGCCCGATGCGCCGCCGTAGGGACTCGAGCTGCCCGCCGAAGGCGCGGATACGCGCGAATCCGGTGTCGCTGTAGTTCTGCGGGTCACCCGGATCGACGAGCGCGTCGGCGATACCGGCACGGTCGACCACCTCGGTCGGCAGGACCGCGTCGAGCGCGGCGTCGAGTTCTTCGCGGGATGCCACCACACCGGCCGCCGCCCGGTACTGCTCGGCCGCGAGTTCGGTGGCACGGCGCCAGAGCGCCGCGAGGTCTCCCGCACCCAATTGCCATCGCGCGCCGGTCAGCAGGCGCATCGCGGCCGTGCCCGCCATCGGGTCGGCGATCAGGCGGAGCATCGCCACGATGTCCTCGATCTCCGGCACATGCAACAACCCGCCGATGCCGACGACCTCGGCCGGAATGCCGCGGCGCTCGAGTTCGGCGGCGAGCGGCGCCGAATCCTCGTTGCGGCGCACCAGGATCGCGGTGGTCGGCGGAGCGACCCCGGCGGCCTCCGCGTCGCGGTAATGCCGTTCGACGTGATCGGCGATCCAGGACCGCTCGTCGACCACGGTCTCGGTAAGTGCGAGATCGACTGTGCCACTAGGCGCATCGGGTCGCGGACGCAGCACGCTCACCGGGATGCCCCGCCGTCGGAGTTCCTCCGATCCCGCATTGGCGAGCCGTAGTGCGGACACCGAGTTCCGCCAACTGGTCAGCAATTCCAGACGCGCGGCGGGACTGCCGTCGGAGCGTCGGAAATCTCCCGCGAACCGCGGCAGGTTGGCCGCCGATGCACCGCGCCAGCCGTAGATCGACTGGATCGGGTCGCCGACCGCGGTCACCGCCACGGCCGGTGTCCGCCTGCCACCGAACAGCGCGGCCAGCAGGATGCGTTGCGAATGCCCGGTGTCCTGATATTCGTCGAGCAACACCGCCTTGAACGCGGATCGTTCGGCGGCAACGACTTCCGGGTTCCGGGTCACGAGCCGTGCCGCCAGGGACATCTGACTGCCGAAATCGAGGGCGGTGGCCGCACGCATCGTCTCGGCCAGCGCCTCCACGATGGGGATGAGTTCTCGCCGCTCATCGATGACGGCCTGCACCTTCAGCAGTTCCTGCGTGGGGGTGTCACGTTGCCGTGGCCCCTTCGGCAGGGTGTCGACGAGCGAGTACAGGTCATCGCCGGCGCGACGGAGATCGTCGGTGTCGACGAGGTGCTCGGCCATCTCCCCGTACAGCTTCAGGACGGCCTCGGTGACGCTCGCGGGCACCTTCGTGGTGGTCAGTTCACCGGTCCAGTTCGCGACGACCGAGAAAGCCATCTGCCACAGCTCGGTTTCGGACAGCAGCGTCGAACTCGGTTCCACCGGGAGCAGCAGCCCGTAGTCGGCGATCAACCGGCCCGCGTAGGCGTGATAGGTGCTCACTTCGGGATCGCCGCCGTTGAGTCGAGCGGCGACACTGCCGTCGACGTCCCAGTTCCGCAGTGTCGGTGAACCGGCCAGCATCGACAGGCGCCGCCGGATGCGTGCCCCCAACTCGCTGGCGGCCTTGCGGGTGAAGGTCAGGCCCAGGATCTCGTCGGGGGTGACGTAGCCGTTGGCGACGAGCCACACCACCCGTGACGCCATCGTCTCGGTCTTCCCCGCGCCCGCGCCCGCGACGACCAGCATCGGTTCCATCGGCGCCTCGATGACCGCCACCTGCTCCGGGGTGGGCGGCGGAAGCCCGAGGGCGGCGGCCAGCGACAGCGCGGATACCGTCGGTCTGCCGGTCGCGAGGTCAGTCATCGATCACCGACTTTCCCCGTAGCTGTGCCGGACAACTCGTGGCGAGTGTGCAGTGCCCGCACCCGGGGTTACGTGTGGCCGTGTAGACCGGACCGATGCTTGCTCGAGCGGCATTGCGCACCACGGCAATCCACTCATCCACGGTCTCCGGGGTCAGCGCGTCCTGGACACGTTCGGCGGCCCCGGTGGTGCGATTCGCCGAGGACACGTACACCAGCCGTCCGCCACCCGGTTCCGCCGCCCCGAGGTCGGGAACGCCGCCCAGCGCGAGGGCCAGCTGATAGGTGGCCAGCTGGGCGTGTTCCTGCGCATCGGCCTTGGTGATGGCGCTCTTCGCCGTCTTCACATCGACCACCACCGGCCTGCCCTGCGCATCCTGCTCCAGCCGGTCGATCCGGCCCCGCAGACGCACGGCGACGTCGTCGGCGGCGTCGGCGGGAACCGTGGCGTCGATGTCGGCTTCGACCCCGTACTCGGTCAGCTCGTCGCGTGACATGCGCAGCCAGTCGCGGAAATTCGTCAGCATCCCCTCGGCGCGTTCGAGTTCACGCACCGAATACCAGCCCGCGCCCGTGTCCACACGGTCCCAGATCCCCCGCAGTGCCGCGGTCACCTCGGCCGGATCGATCTGTCCGGCCACCGCCTGCACGAGTGTGTGCACGAGGGAACCGGTCAGTGCCGGGGTGCCGTCGCCGTCACGGCCACCATGACGTTCCAGCACCCACCGCAGTGAACAACGGCTCAGCGCTTCGACATTCGACGGCGACAGGCTGACCGGTCCGCGATCCGGCGTCCACAGCGGATCGTCGACGCTGGCGCCGCCGAGGCCGAACCAGTCCTTCGGCGCCGCGCCGGGGATATCCGAATCAGCCAGCTGCGCAAGCAGTTCGGCCGCCGCCCTGGTCCGTGCCACGGTGCGCTCGTCGGCGTCGTCGCCGGCCGCCGCGCCGGCGACCACCGCGGATCTCAGGGTGGCGATCAGCGACGGCAGCGACAGCACCCGATCGACGCCCGGATCGATGGGCAGGTCGGGCAATGATTCGCCCTGCTCGTCGACGACCTCGTCGACATGGCCGCGGGAGGCGGCCAGCGCGTCGGCGATCTCCCCGACAAATCTCGATGGCGACGCATCACCGCTGCCGTCCTCGACCGCAGTGATGAGCAGTCTGCGCCGCGCGCGCGTGCACGCGACGAGCAGCAACCGCCGTTCGTCGGCGAGCGCAGCCGACGTCCTGGCCACGGTGTCGAGCGCCTCCGGATCCATGCCGTCGAGCAGGTCGACCAACTGTCCGGTCGCCAGCACACTGCCCCGGCTGCGCAGCGATGGCCACAGACCGTCGAGCACCCCGGCGACCGCCACCACATCCCATTCGCGGCCCGCCGCCGCATGGGCGGACAGGACCGTCACCGCTTCGGCGGCCGCACCGGGTACCCGGCTGTCGCGCGGGATCTGCAGGGCCGACAGGTGCCGGATGAAACCCGCGGGTCCGGCGGCGGGCAGGGTGTCGGCGAAGTTCCCGGCCGCCTCGAACATCGCGATCACCGCGTCGAGGTCACGGTCACACTGTTCACCGGCCGGTCCACCGCGCAACGCCGTCGACGCCCAGCGCCGTTCCAGGCCGCTGGCCTGCCACGCCGCCCACAGCGTTTCCTCGACGCCGCGCTGCTGCTCGTCGGCGCGGGCCGCCGCCCCCACCACGTCGAGAACCCGCGCCAGCGGGCGCGCCTCGGCGTCGGTGAGCGCCTTCAGATAGCGTTGCGCCACAAGCGGATCGAGGATGGCCCGCCGGAGCGCGAGCAGGGAGTCGGTGGCCTCTCCCCCGGTGCCGCTGCGCTCATCGAGCCGTCGCACACCTCGTCGCAGTCGCCGCATCGCACCGGGATCGGCGCCACCGATCGGTCCGGACAGCAGCGTGACGGCGTCCTCGACCGTGAAGTACTCACCCGACGGGTCCGGGTCGCCGGACTCCCCGTCGGTGGTCAGTCCCCGGGCCACCACCACCCGCAGCACCAGCAGGAGTGCGACCACCGCCCGCTGGCGGTGCAGCGGCAGATCCGAGGTGGGTGTGGTCACCGGCACGCCCGCGGAACGGAACGCCCGGCGCAGAGCCGGCAGCGCGAGAGACACCGAGCGGACGATGACCGCCATCCGCGACCACGGCACCCCCGAGAACAGATGCGCGCGCCGCAGCAGGTCGGCCACGGCGGTGGCCTCCTTGGCCGAGGATGTGAACACCCGCACCTCGGCGCCGTCGAGCGGATCGTCGGTGGAGGTGTCCGGGTCGTCGACGGGTGCCGGGTACCGGTGTGGACGGGCGCCCGGCAGGCGCGCGGCGATCGACGCGCCGACGGTGACGATCTCCGGATGATTCCGCAATGCGGTGTCCAGCACCACATCCCGGTCGTCGCCGGGCTCGGCGAGATCGTCGGCGAACCGGGGACTCGCGCCGCGGAAGGAGAAGATCGACTGATCGGTGTCGGCGGCGATGATGGTCGAATCGGTGCCGGTACCGATCAGCTCGACGAGTTTCGCCGCCTGGGGATCGAGATGCTGCGCGTCGTCGACGAGGACGTGTCTGATCCTCTTCCGTTGTGCGGCAAGGAGTTCCCGATCGGTGGCGAAGGCCGACAGCGCCGAACCGACGAGTTCGGCCGCGTCGACCGCCGGCGCGGAGGCGCCCGGCGAATCCGCGCCCACCGATCCGCGGAGCAGCATGTTCTGCTCGTACTGCGCGTAGGCGCGGCCGGCGGCGACCCACTCGGGACGATCGTGCCGCGCACCGAGTTCGGCGAGTTCCTCCGGTCCTGCGCCACGCTCGGCAGCACGCATCATGAGGTCGCGCAGGGCCTGGGCGAACCCGTCGGTCCCCAGCGCGGGACGCAGGCGCGCGGGCCAGTAGTCGGCGCCGTCCTCGATGTCGCCGGCCAGGAGTTCCCGCAGGACCACATCCTGCTCGGACCCGGTGATCAGCCGCGGCGGCGGATTGCCGTGTGCCGATGCCTGCAACCGGAGCACCGCGAACGCATAGGAGTGCACGGTGCGGACCAACGGTTCCCGCAACGCGCGTCCACCCCCGTCACCGTCGGACGCGGACAGCACCCGCCGGGTGATCTCCTCCCGCAGGGCGGCGGCCGCGCGCCGGGACGCCGCGAGCACGAGCACCGACTCCGGATCGACATCGGTGCGCGTGAGCCGGGCGACGGCGGCATCGACGATCAGTGACGTCTTGCCGGTGCCGGGACCGCCATGAACACGTACCGGAGCCCAGGGGCGCATCGGGTCGCCCGCACCGACCGTCCCGTCGATCACGGCCTGCGCGTGCGACGGCCATACACGCGACTCGTCGCCCGCCGACCGCGCCGCGATCAACTGGGTCCGCAGTGCGGTCTCGCCCCGCGGCTGATAGTCGATCAGCCGCCCCTTCCTGCCCGCGGATTTCTTGGCGGCGGCCTTGGTGCCCGTGGCCTTCCTGCCTGCGCCCCCGGTGCCTTTCCCCGTTGTGCGGGGGTCGGTTCCGGACGTCATGTGTCCATGGAAGCACGTCACACAGACAACCATGCGGCAGGATGGATTCATGACGACCTTGCACACCACCGTGTACGGCCCGGACGCCGACGCCGCCCCCACTGTTCTCGCACTCCATGGCCTCACCGGGCACGGCAGCCGCTGGGCGGCGCTCGCCGAGGAACAGTTGCCCGACGTCCGGATCGTCGCGCCGGACCTGCTGGGCCACGGTCGGTCGCCGTGGACACCCCCGTGGTCGTACGAGGCGAACCTGGACGCCCTGGAGCAGGTTGTCGACGACTACATCCCCGAGGCCGCCCGGCCCTTCGTCATCGTCGGCCATTCCTTCGGCGGCGGCCTGGCGGTCCGGCTCGCACAGCGGCTCGGGTCGTCGGTGGCCGGGCTGCTGCTGCTCGACCCGGGTCAGGGCGTGAACCCGGAGATGGCGCTGCAGGTCGTCACCGCGGGTCTCGAGCACTGGGGATATCCCGATGCCGGCGCGGCACGCGAGGGCAAGCGGGCCGAAGGGTGGAGTGAGGTGCCGGATCGGTTGCTGGACAAGGAGATCGAGGAACATCTGGTCGATCTTCCGGACGGTCGCGTCGCATGGCGCGTCTGCGCACCGGCGGCCGCCACGGCCTGGAGCGAACTCGCGCGGCCCTTCGAGGTGCCACCCGCCGGACTGCCCACCACGGTCATCGTCGCCGCACGTGTCCAACCACCCCTCGTCGGCGCCGATTTCCGCGCCGCCTGCCCGGACTCCGTCGAGTTCATCGAGGCCGACTGCGGGCATATGGTCCCGCTCCTCGAACCCGAGCTGTGCGCACGCTCGATCCGGTCGCTCATCGAGTCGTCGCGCGGGGCCTGATGGCGAAGGTGACCGAGGAGGACGTGGAGGCCGTTCGCGCCCTCATCGCCGCGATCCCCGTCGGTCGCGTCACCACCTACGGCGATCTGGCCGCCGCCGTCGGACTGTCCAGCCCACGGATCGTCGGCTGGATCCTGCGCACCGACTCCGCCGACCTGCCGTGGTACCGGGTCGTCCCGGCGTCGGGCCGTCCCGCCCGATCCGTCGCCGGGCGGCAACTCGAACATCTTCGCGCCGAGGGCATCCTCGCCGATGACGGCCGGATCCCGCTGCGGGAACGTCGCTGGACGCCGGTCGTCGACGGTCCGGATACGACGGACTAGACCATCAGGCGCACGAGTTCGACGACTCGCTCCAATCCGGGTAGCGCGCCCGCGGTGGCCCGCGGATGCAGCGCATGCACACCGAGCCGGAACATGGTGGCGCGCAACATCATCTGCGGCCACTCGGGCTGATCGGACCAGCGATGCACCAGGTCTTCGTCGGCGCCGCCCCAGGCGAGGGAGTCGACCACCACGACGGCGGATGCCCAGGACGCGGGGCGCCAGTACGGCACGATGTCGGTGATGCCGGGGGCCGCGGCACCCGCGAAGAGCACGGTGCCGAACAGGTCTCCGTGCACCACCTGCGACGGCAGGTTCACCGGTTTGCGTAGCGTCGCAAGAGTTTTCAGCATCGCCACACTGGCGACACCATCGGGTGAGGTCGGCTCGGACATTCCGGCGGCGCGCGCCGTACGCAGTGGCACGTCCTCCCACGCGGCGCGGTCGGCGGCGGTGAACACGTCGACATCGGTATGCGGCGGAGCAGGCGACTGCAACAGGAAGCGTGGGCGTTCCAGCCCGGCGATGGCGGCGTGCAGACGATCGGCGACGAGCACCACCTCGTCATGCCGGGGCTCCGGGGTACCCGCGATATAGGTGTCCGCCCGCCATCCGGAGACCACATAGCGTCCGTCGGTGGCCCGGAACGGCCGCGCCACCCGCAGCCCGTCGACGTACAGATTCTCACGCACCTGCGCCGACCAGGCGGCCCGCGCATGATCGGGCACCAGGGACAACACGACCTCGCCGACGCGCCAGCCACCGATCCAGGACTCCCCCATGGCGATCGGCGGGTGTGCGGTCAGCCCGAACGTGTTCAGCACATGTTCGGGTGGCTCGAGCGTGTTCACGTCTGCAGAGATTACCGATCGTCCCAGGCAAAACACGGGAGCGACGCGGTCCCCCGCCACTACGGTCTCGTGGCGTCAGTACACCGGAAGCGACGTGTCGACCTGGTTGGCCCAGGCCGTGACACCACCCTGGAGGTGGGTCGCGTCGGCGAATCCGGCGCGCTTGAGTGCGGCGAGCACCTCCGCGGAACGGATCCCGGTCTTGCAGTACAGCACCGACGGCCTGTCCTGCGGCACCTTCGCAAGGCCGGCACCGGACAGGATCTCGTCCTTGGGGATCAGCGTCGCACCGTCGATGTGGACGATGTCCCACTCGACCGGCTCGCGGACGTCGATCAGCGCGATGTCGGCGCCACCGTCGATCTTGTCCTTCAACTCCTGCGCGGTCAGGGTCGAGTCGGCAGCCGCATCGGCCGCCTCGGCGGACACCACGCCGCAGAACTCCTCGTAGTCGATGAGTTCGGTGATCTTCGCGCCGTCGGGGTCCTTGCGGATCTTGATGGTGCGATAGGTCATGTCCAGGGCGTCGTAGACCATCAGCCGACCGAGCAGCGGCTCGCCGATGCCGCAGATCAGCTTGATGGCCTCGGTGCCCATGATCGACCCGATCGAGGCGCACAGGATGCCGAGCACACCGCCCTCCGCGCAGGACGGCACCATACCGGGTGGCGGCGCCTGCGGGTAGAGGTCGCGATAGTTGATGCCGCGACCGTCGGGGGCGTCTTCCCAGAACACCGACGCCTGACCCTCGAAGCGATAGATCGATCCCCACACGTACGGCTTGTGGGCGAGGACCGCCGCGTCGTTGACCAGGTAGCGCGTGGCGAAGTTGTCCGTGCCGTCGAGAATCAGGTCGTACTGCGAGAAGAGTTCGACGGCACCCTCGGGCTCCAGCCGCTGCTCGTGCAGATTCACCGTGACGTCCGGGTTGATCTCATGGATCGAATCGCGGGCGCTCTCCCCCTTCGGCCGTCCGACATCGGAGACGCCGTGGATGACCTGGCGTTGCAGATTTGATTCGTCGACGACGTCGAATTCGACGATCCCGATCGTCCCGACACCCGCCGCCGCGAGATACAGAAGCGTGGGCGATCCGAGTCCACCGGCACCGATGACCAGGACCTTCGCATTTTTCAGGCGTTTCTGCCCGTCCATCCCGACGTCCGGGATGATCAGATGGCGGCTGTAGCGGGCCACCTCTTCGTTGGACAGTTCGGCAGCGGGTTCGACGAGCGGTGGCAGCGACGACACGAAAAGCCTCCAGAGACGTGCGGGGCGTCCCGGGCGGAAGTGTCCGGGACGGACCTTTCCCTCAACGACGCCGTGCGCGCGAGCATTCCACCGTCGGATCGGTCAGGCGGGGCCGCCGGTGTCCTTCGTGGGGAACGGCCACGGATTGGGCTTGCACACGAGATTGCGGTTCGCCTTCATCTGCGGGTCGAGTGCCATGATCTCCCGGTTGGCGACACCGAAGGACTGCTGCATCATGACCGGCGCCAGAGCACCGTTCTCCTTGCAGGGTTCGTGGGCCTCGTAGCCGATGCCGTGCCCGGTTTCGTGGTTGATGAGGTACTGGCGGTAGAGCAGGTCGTCGCCCTGATAGGAGATGGCGCCGCGGACCCAGCGGGCCTCGTTCAGCGACACCCGCTTCTCCGGCGGGTAGAAGCACGACGTCTCGAGCTGGATCTGATAGCCGCAGAGTTCACGGGTCGTGGCGGGCGAGGCGAGGGTGATCCGCAGATCCGGGTCGCCCGACGCGACGCGGCGGAAGGACACCCGACCGTCGCCGATCCAGCTGCGATGGTTGGACAGGGTCGAGTCGACCATCTTCGCGAATGTCCGGTCGCCGCCGTAGTCCTGCGGGTTGATCCCGTTCTCCACCTCGACGGTGTACGTGTAGACCTGCGAGCCGGTACCGACCTGCTTTCCCGCTCCGGGAACCACGCGATAGGTCTTCTTGGCCTTCATGGTGAACGGCCCACCGGCAGGCAACGTACCGGCGGGCAGTGCGGCGGCCTGAATGGCGCCCGAGGGTGCGCCGATCGGCCGGGTTTCCTTGTTGACGTCCGTATTACGGGACGCCACATCGGGATTCGCATCGCTGTCGGGGGCGGACGTGGAATCCGAACCGCCACGTACCGTCATCACGATCAGGACGATGGTGAGAATCGCGAGCACCGGAATCGCATAGGCGCGCCAGCCGTAGGTGGTGACGAACCGGCCGAGGGCACTCTGTTTCCTGCGTTCGGGCTGCGCGTCGCGGTCGACACGCGCACGCCCGTTGTCGTGGGTCGGATCCCATCGGGCACGCAGTGGCTGGTCGGGACGCGGGCGAGGCCGCGGCGTGTCGGCTCGAGCGGACTGGCTCTTCGACGTGCTCGCCCGCACCGACTCCGAGCGCGCCTCATCGTGCGGGCGACCACCGGAACCGAGGTCTCCCCGGGGCTGTCGCGGACGAGCATCCTTGGCTCGTACACGCGCGCGCGAGTTCGGCGCGTCTCCTGGGTGACTCACAGTTCAACTTTCTCACAGGTCGGCGCGAATCCTGGGAACCGAGGCCGCGCAACGCGCTGTGCGGATACGGAACGGAGGCGCCCCGCGAGTACGCTCAACGCATGTCGACCGCCACCAACTCCGCGCACACCACGGCACGTACGGGTACCCGACTGCCGCGTAGCGCCCGCCGCATGCAGCTGCTCGACGCGGCCAGTGAGATCTTCGTGGAGCGTGGCTACCACTCGGCGGGTATGGACGAGATCGCCGTGCATGCCGGGGTCAGCAAGCCGGTCCTGTATCAGCACTTTCCGTCCAAGCTCGACCTGTACCTCGCGGTGGTCGACTCGCACGCGGAGAAGCTGGTCAGCGATGTGAACACGGCTCTGCTCACCACCACCGACAACCGGCAGCGGGTGCGGGCCGCGGTACAGGCCTTCTTCGATTTCATCGACCAGGACAACTCGGGTTACCGGCTGATCTTCTCGTCGGATGTCATGGATCCGACGGTCATCCGCCGTGTCGAAGGGGCGACCGAAGCGTGCGTCGACGCCGTCTACGGGCTCGTCATGCACGATTCGGGTCTCGATCCGTACCGTTCGCGGATGCTCGCAGCGGGGATGGTCGGGGCCAGTCAGGTCAATGCGCGGTACTGGCTCGAGGCCAAGCGCCCCGTCGACAAGCAGACGGCCGTCGACACCACGGTTGCCCTCCTGTGGGGCGGACTGTCGCATGTGCCGCTGCATGGGATCGACGCGTACCGGCAGGACGCCGCACCGGCCGACACCGAGGCCTGAGCCCGGGTCGCCGACGCGGCGCCGGTTGCCGTTTCTCTACGCGGCGCCGAAACCGACGCGGCGGTTCTCGGAGCTGCCCACCTCGACGTAGGCGATCTTGGTGACCGGCACCAGGAATCGTGCTCCCTTGTCGTCGGTGAGCGCGAGGAACTGATCCTGGCCGGACAGCGCCGACTCGACTGCCTTGTAGGCGTCGTCGCCGCTCAGTGCGGTCTGGATCGACAGCTCCCGCGGGCTGTCGTTGATGCCGATCTTGACTTCCACGGCCATGACTTCTCCGATCGTCGACGGTGCGCACACATGCGGCGGCGTGCCGCATCAGGCTAGTTCAGTGGTCAGGTTATCGCCGACGCGGGCGCGCCGTCATCGAGCTCCGCCCGGCACGGCCCGCCCCGGGCGCGGCGTCATCCGAGGCCGAGATCATTCATGCGCTTGGTGTGTTCGGCCGCGATGGCGTCGAAGAACGACGCGACCCCGTGCAGCGAGCCCGCGCCGGCGAACAACAGGTCCGTGACCTCCTCCTCGGCCGCGAGCACCCATTGCGCGTGTGTGATCGCCTCACCGAGAAGCCTGCGGCCCCACAGGGTCAGCGGCGCCTTGAGTCGCGGATCGGCGGCGACCGCGGCGGCCACCTGCTCACGCGCGAAGCGTGAGCTCGCGGTCTCCGACATCACCTCACGGACCACCGACTGCGCGTGGGCGGGCAGGACGTCGGACATCTCGCGATAGAAGTCGGCGGCCAATCCGTCACCGACGTAGGCCTTGACCAGGGCCTCGTACCAGGACTTCGGCGTGGTGACCTGGTGATACTTGTCGAACACCGACCGGTAGCGGTCCACCGATTCGGCCGGGTCGAGGCCACGTTCGGCGATCTGCGCGGCCAGGACGTCGAAGTGATTCATCTCCGACGCGGCCATCCGGGCGATCGCGATCCGGCTCGGCACGTCGGGCGCCATCCGCGACTCGTCGATCAACCGGTAGAAGGCGGCGTACTCGCCTGCGAGCAGGACGGCGAACAGCTTGCCGATCGCCACGTCGTCACTCGCGGATACCGCGTCGGCAGAGTCGGATCGGGGCGAGCCGGAGTCGGAGGAGATACCGGGAGGAGGGGTCGCAGACGACATGATGGAGATGGTAGGCGGGGCCCGGAATGTTCACCAAGTACACTCAGGAAAGGTGTACCGACGCGAACATGGAGTTTCGGTGGCGCAACGACCGGCCTGATCGCGAGATCGTGGACAACGGATCGTCGACGGCGACCTCATCCATGAGCGCGAGAACACCCGACAATGTGCGCGCACACGGCCCGTACGACGACAGCGACGATCACCCGAAGACGACGCTGTCCGGGCCGCCCGGTTTCCTCCTTGCGATTCGCTTTCGCGACCAAGAGACGTGGAGCCCTTCGTGCGTGCGAGAACGCCAGAAAGGCTCGACAACACGATATGAGTGACACCACCACGAGCGAAGACGTCCAGACGACCATCGTCGACGAGGCGCACACCGCTCCCACCTTCGCCGAACTCGGCGTCGACGAACGACTCGTCGAGGCACTCGCCGACGACGGCAAGACCCACACCTTCGCGATCCAGGAACTGACGCTGCCCCTCGCCATGTCCGGCGACGACCTCATCGGACAGGCCCGCACCGGCATGGGCAAGACCTACGGTTTCGGCATCCCGCTGATGCACCGGCTGCTGCACGCCGAGGACTACGGCGTCCGCGCGCTCGACAAGACGCCGCGCGCGCTGATCATCGTGCCGACGCGTGAGCTGTGCATCCAGGTCACCGGCGACCTCGAGGTCGCCGCGAAGAAGACCGATCTACGGATCACCTCGATCTACGGTGGCCGTCCGTACGAGTCGCAGATCGCCGAACTCCAGAAGGGCGTCGACGTGGTCGTCGGCACGCCCGGCCGCCTGCTCGACCTCGCTCAGCAGGGCCACCTGGTCCTCGGCAAGGTGGCCGTCCTCGTCCTCGACGAGGCCGACGAGATGCTGGACCTGGGCTTCCTGCCCGACATCGAGCGCATCATGTCGTCGTTGCCGACGCCGCGCCAGACGATGCTGTTCTCGGCGACCATGCCGGGACCGATCGTCACTCTCGCCCGCACCTTCCTGGAGCGCCCGACGCACATCCGCGCCGAGCACGCCAACGACTCCGCGGTGCACGAGCGCACCACGCAGTTCATCTACCGCGCCCATGCCCTCGACAAGGCCGAGCTGGTGGCACGTGTGCTGCAGGCCGAAGGTCGCGGCGCCACAATGATTTTCACGCGTACCAAGCGAACGGCACAGAAGGTCGCCGACGATCTCGCCGAGCGCGGCTTCTCGGTCGGCGCCGTGCACGGCGACCTCGGCCAGGTGGCCCGTGAGAAGGCGCTGAAGAAGTTCCGCACCGGCGACATCGACGTCCTGGTCGCCACCGACGTCGCGGCCCGTGGCATCGACATCGACGACGTCACCCACGTCATCAACTACCAGTGCCCCGAGGACGACAAGACCTACGTGCACCGGATCGGGCGCACCGGCCGGGCCGGTCGCACCGGTATCGCGATCACCCTGGTCGACTGGGACGAGCTGCATCGCTGGGAGCTGATCAATTCCGCTCTGGGCCTCGGCGTCCCGGAACCCGTCGAGACGTATTCGACGTCGGAGAGCCTGCAGACCGAACTCGGCGTCCCCGCGAGCGCAACGGGGCGCATCGGCGCATCGACACGCAAGGAGTCCGCCGAACGGACCGAGGAGCGTCGAGCGCGTGCGGACCGCCCCAAGTCGACACGCACCCGCCGACGGACCCGCGCCGGGAAATCCGCGGATGCCGGGCAGTCCGGTGCGGACTCCGCTACGGGCGACAAGGCGGAGAAGAAGTCCACGGAGAAGGCGTCCGGGGACCAGGCCGCCACGGACACCCACGACGGTGAGGGCGCGAGTAAGCCGCGTCGCCGGCGTCGTCGCCGAGGTGGCGCCAAGCGCACCGACGACGGCCCGAACGTACAGGTGAGCACCGCCGCCACCGGCGAATAGCACTCTCCCCGACCGGCGACGACAGAACAGGCGGAACATCGGACGTGGCACGCATCCGACCCGAGCGGCGCACCCCGCTCGATCTGGTGATCAGTGCCGCGATCCTGTTCGTCGTGATCGTCGTCGGCGTGGTGGTCTGGATCGTCAGTCCCGCCCGGAACAGCGAGAGCAATCCGGCGTCGGCCGCCGTGCCGTCGGTGCCGCCCGCCGGTGCCGTCCCGGCCGAACTCGTGCCGACATGGGAGGCACGCTCGTCCGGCACACTCACGCCCGCGGTGGCCAATTCCCTGATCGTCACGGCCGATGACGGCACGGTGGCCGGCGTCGACCCGGTGTCCGGGCGGCAGGTGTGGAGCTATCACCGCAACCTCGACGTGTGCGCCGTCATCGCGGCCTGGCCGTCGAGCACCAACGAGGTCCTGGCGTCCTATCGCAATTCGCGGGGCTGCGGTGAGATCACCGCCCTGGATGCCTCGTCGGGACGGCGCGCCACGTCCCGCAGCAGTGACGCCGACTCCCGGATCCGATTCGCCGCGGACACCGGATACGTTGTCGCACAGGGCGATACCCGCCTGGAGACGTGGGGGTCAAATCTGGTCCGGGGCATCGAATACGGACGGGTGGACGCCCCGGTGAAGAGCGATGCGCAACCCGGTCGCACCGGTTGCACACTGCTGTCGTCGGCGATCGGCGGTGATCGCATCGCGGTCATCGAGCGATGCGATCGGGACACCGGATACCGGCTCACCATCCTCGGTGCCGTGCAGAACAAGGACGAGAAGGTCCAGCAGTACGGTTCCACGCTGATCACCTCGGGCACCGACGGTCCCCCGCCGGTCCTGATCTCGATGAGCACCTCCGGAGTCGCCGTCTACGACGGCGGCGCCAATCCCCCCAACGGTTTCACCGGCAACCCGGCCGAACCCCGTGGCGCGAGCATCCGGCAGTTCAACACCGACGGTGTCGCCACCACCACCAACACCGTCGACGGAGACGCGGCACCGCCCGCCGACTCCGTCCCGATCACCACCGACGGGCTCACCAGCTTCTACACCGGACGCTCGACCGTCGTCCTCGACGCCCAGCAGGTCCGTCCGATCTATCAGGTGCCCGGCGCCATCGGCACCGGCGACCAGATGGCCGGCACCCTCCTGCTGCCCACCGCCAATGGCATCAGCGTGCGCGACGCCGCCAACGGCCGCGAACTCCGCGCCATTCCGGTGACCCGCGCGGACCGCGGCGACCACCCGGTGGCCCTACGCGTGCTCGGCAGCACCATCGTCGAGCAGTGGGGACCGACGATCCACGCCTACCGCGCGCCCTCCTGAGGTTTCCGCCGATCGGGCGGTCGCGCACACCGGTTTCCGTGCCGCTTATTGGATCCGATAAGCACGAAGGAAGCCCGAACGCGGCAGCCGCCGATTCAGGACTGCGAGAGCTCCCGGACCGGCTGGTCGGTCTCCCAGTGCTTGAAGAGGTTCTCCGCGAGCTCGCGATAAGCGTTGGCGCCCTTGTTCTTCCGGCCCCGCATCACCGACGATCCGCTGGCCGACGCCTCGGCGAAACGCACGGTCCGCGGGATCGGCGGATCGAGCACCGGTAGGTCGTAGCGATCGGATACGTCGGAGAGGACGTCGCGGCTGTGGGTGGTGCGCGCGTCGAAGAGCGTGGCGACGGCGCCGAGAACCTCGAGATCGCTGTTGGTGATCTGCTGGACCTCGGTGACGGTCCGCATCAGCTGGCCCACGCCACGATGCGCGAGTGTCTCGCACTGCAGCGGGACGACGACCTCGTCGGCCGCGGTCAGCCCGTTGAGTGTGAGAACGCCGAGCGACGGCGGGCAGTCGATCAGGATGACGTCGTAGTCCTCGGCCACCTCGGCCAGCGCGCGTTTGAGCGCGTACTCGCGGCCGGGACGCATCAGCAGGAGCGCTTCGGCACCCGCGAGGTCGATGGTGGCGGGCAGGAGCGTGACGTTGTCGTCGGTGTCGAGAAGGACGTCGGCGATCTCCTCCTCACCCAGCAGCACATCGTGCACCGACATCTCGAGCTGGTCGGGGTCGTGGCCGAGTGAAAACGTAAGACACCCTTGCGGATCGAGGTCGACCACGAGGACCGAGACATCGAGGTCGGCGAGCGCTGCACCGAGCGAGGCCACGGTCGTCGTCTTGGCGACGCCGCCCTTCTGGTTGGCGATGGCGAGCTTCCGCGTCATAGGTCTCACTGTACGGCGACCGGTCGCCCCGGGGTGGATTTACCCCACCGGCTTTTACCTGCGCGTCATCATTTCGTGTGAGGCTCGTCCGGACCGTATTCGCCGACCAGCCACCGCGTGGAGGCCGGACTGAAGATGAGGACGAGGACGCCGAGCGCGGCGATGGCCACCGGGATGCCGATCGCCGGCAGGCCACTGTCGGTGAGCAGGGCATAGGCCACCGGCAACAGCAGGATCTGCGCGACCACCGAGATGGCGCGTCCCCACCGGCGGCCGGTCAGGAGCGCCAGACCTCCGACGAGGACACCGCCACCGATGATCCCGAACCACGCGGCGGTGCCGTAGCCGCTGATCGCCGCCTCCCGGTGACCACCCGCCTCACGAATGACCAGGATCACCGCGACGACCAGCGCGATGGCGCCTTCCAGCGCGGTGACGGCACCGGCCAGTCGGATGGTTGTCGGCGGGCCACTCTGATCGCTCACAAGCCAAGCCTAGGGGAACCGCCGAACACCTCGAGGGGCCGGTCGTACCGCGCCACGACCAGGCGGGATGCGCATCACACGGCCGGAGGCAATACGCTGAGGACCCGTGCGCGTCATGCTCATCGTCAATCCATTCGCCACCGCCACCACTCCGGCGGGCCGCGATGCCCTTGCCCATACCCTCAGCGCGAGATTCTCCCTGGACGTCGAGAACACCACTCATCGCGGCCATGCGGGCGAATTGGCCCGGCGGGCGATGGCGGGCGGAGTCGACGTCATCCTGGTGCACGGCGGTGACGGCTCGGTGAACGAGGTCGTCAACGGCTTGCTGGGGGCTCCGGGCGCTCCGCGGGCCGGCTCGGACCGGCCACTGCCCGCCGTCGGTGTGATCCCCGGCGGCAGTGCCAACGTGTTCGCCCGCACGCTCGGCATCGAGGCCAATCCGCTCGAGGCGACGGCCCAGCTCATCGAATTGCTCGACGCGGGTCGGTGCCGCCGCATCGGATTGGGCCACACCCAGGATCGGTGGTTCCTTTTCAACACCGGCATGGGCATGGATGCCGTCGTCGTCCACGCCATGGAGGACAAGCGTCACGCGGGCAAGGCGGCCACGCCTGCCCGATACTTCTGGACCACGGTGTCGTCCTTCCTCCGTCACGCCGGAAACAGCGCCACCTTCACCGTCGAGGTCCCGGACCGCGAGCCTCTCGACGGGGTCCGATTCGGCTTCGTCAGCAACACGAGTCCGTGGACCTTCCTCGGTGACTACGAGATCCGCACCAACCCGACGACCGGATTCGGTTCGCGGCTCGGATTGTTCGCGGCCACATCCACATCGGTGGCCCGCAACCTGCCCCTCGCGACGCAGTTGCTCACCCACCGAGCACCGAAGGCCCGCCATCTCTACCGCGACGACGACGTCGCCTGGGTGCGCTTCCGCGCCGATGAGCCCATCGACGTCCAGATGGACGGCGACTACGTGGGCGCACACCGACTCATCGAGTTCGGGCATCGCGCCGATGCACTGACGGTCGTGGCCCCACCGGCGCCCTGACTGTGACGAGGATCAAACAATCACCACGGGTTCATCCCGCCGTATCCCGTGTTCCCGCTCACACATTTCGGCGTTCGCCCAGGATAGCCCGCCCGTAACCTGGACGATCCGAAAAATTCTTCGAGCGTTTGCAGACGAAGGCGGGTAGAGTACTACAACGGTGATGATCGTAGTGCAGCCACCCCCTCTCCCGGAGGTGGTCGCAGCGAGTGATATTGCACACGTGTCGCCGGAAGCCCATTGACTTCGCCTGGATTCGTGAAAGTATTCACAAGCAACAGCGCGGAAACATTCGGTGCATCCGTGTGAACTATCGGTTACAGCCACAACCAACCACTTTTGGGAGCTGTCTAGTGGTGCGCGCAGCGCACTTGAAGGAGTTAGGAATGGACTGGCGTCACAAAGCAATCTGTCGCGATGAGGATCCGGAACTGTTCTTCCCGGTGGGAACCAGTGGCCCGGCCATCGCGCAGATCGCCGATGCGAAGCTCGTCTGCGCCCGGTGCCCGGTCACAGCCGAATGCCTCTCGTGGGCACTGGAATCCGGTCAGGACGCAGGCGTCTGGGGCGGAATGAGCGAAGACGAGCGGCGTGCACTCAAGCGTCGTACCGCTCGTACGCGTTCGCGCAGCGCTGTCTGAACCACATCGACAGCCCGGCCGGCGAACCGCCGCCAACGAATACACATGAAATGAGACCCGGCAGCCCCGGGTCTCATTTCTTGTGATGTGATCGTTCCCACTGAGCCGCAATGATTCTCACCGGGCCGCAATGATTCTCACCGGGCGCGGCACGCCGAATGTCAGCGCAGAGGGACGACAACCCGGGCCTGCGTGCCACGACCGGACGGGTTGGGCCCCAACTCCAGGGTGCCGCCCAGCTCGATCGACACCATGGTCTGCACGATCTGCAGCCCCAGTCGGTCCACGGCCTTGACATCGAATCCATCCGGCAGACCTGAACCGTTGTCGCGCACCGTTATCCGGAGGGCACGCACGTCGCGGTCGGCCACGATGTCGATCGCGCTGTCCGGTCCGGCGTCCTCGAAACCGTGCTCGATGGCATTCTGGATCAATTCCGTGAGCACCATGACCAATGGCATGGCCAATTCCGCGGACAACACCCCGAGGCGCGCACGGCGCCGAATGGCGACGGTCGACGATTCCTTCGACGTCACATCCACCAGAATCGGCACCAGCCGGTCGACCACCTCGTCGAGGTCGACTTCCTCGTCGACGCTGCCGGACAGCATTTCGTGGACGAGCGCGATCGACGCGACCCGTCGCACCGCTTCGCTCAGAGCCAGCCGCGCCTCCGGATTTCCGGTACGCCGCGCCTGAAGCCGCAAGAGTGCGGACACCGACTGCAGATTGTTCTTCACCCGGTGATGAATCTCCCGGATCGTCGCATCTTTACTGATCAGTGCCAGATCACGACGTTTGACCTCGGTGACGTCGCGGATGAGCACCACCGCACCGGTACTCACGCCACGCGGCCGCAACGGCACCGCCCGGATCAGCACGGTCGCCCGGCGGGCGTCGGCCTCCATGCGCATCCCCAGATCGCGGTACGGCGCGGCGGGCGGATCGCCGGCACCGGCCGCGGCGTCGATCATCGTCGCGACGTCCGCGGCCTCGAACGGATCAGTGAGCAGCGACGACGCCACCTCGGACAGCCGGGCCTGCGTCAGGTCGGCGGTCCAGCCCATGCGATGGAACGCCGACAGGGCGTTGGGACTGGCGTAGACCACCATGCCGTGCTCGTCGACACGGACGAAACCGTCGCCGGCGCGGGGCGTCGACAATCCCTGCGGGTTGCCCTCGAGATGCGGAAAGGTCCCGTCCGCGACCATCTGGCACAGATCGTCGGCGGACGCCTGATAGGCCATCTCCAGCGGCGACGGAAGGCGCAGATGACTCAGATCGACCGCACGGGTCACCACCGCGATCGGCGCATCCGCACCGTCGAACCCGACCGGAACCGCCTCTCGACTGATCGTCGATGATCCCTGCCGTGTCGCGCTGTCGTCGCGCAGCACACGATCTGCGGAGAACGCACGGGCCACCTGGGCGTTCAGCGGCCCGTCGACGACGGTGCCGACCTCGTCGCTCGGAAAGACCGTCGCCGCGGTGTTCGCCCGGCATTGCGCGACCGTGACGATGTCGCCGTTCTCGGTGCGCACCGACAGCAGCAGGTCCCCGAAGGACAGGTCGGCGAGCAACTGCCATTCGGCGACGAGCCGTTGCAGATGCCCGGCCTCCTCGTCGGACAGGGTGGTGTGTTCGGCCAGCAGATCGGCGAGCGTGGACATGAGCGGCCCCGCTCAGCCGAGACGACCGTGCGGTCGAGACGGCATCGCCGCTATTGATAGACGGCGATGATGTCGCCGGCCTGGATGACGTCGCCGACCTTGACCTTCACATCGGCGAGCACGCCGGGTTCCTCTGCGAGAACAGGGATTTCCATCTTCATCGATTCCAGCAGCACCAGCGTGTCACCGACATCGACCTGTTGGCCCGCCGTCGCGCGCACCTCCAGGACACTCGCCACGATTTCTGCCACGACGTCTTCAGCCATGCACCCAAAATAGCCCACCGGCTCCGCCCTGCCGACGCGATAGCCCCTACCCGCGAGTAGCCCTCCGGAGGCGGATACGAAGAAGCCCGGGCCGGCAGCCGTAGTACGGCCGCACCTGCCCGGGCGTCGTCTGCTCGCGCTCGTTGAGCCGGTGGCTCAAGCGTTGGGACGCTTGCCGTGATTGGCAGCGTTCTTCTTGCGAGCGCGCTTCTTGCGACCGCGCTTACCCATGACGGATCTCCTTCAATACGATGTGCGTCGTCGATTCTCCCATGACGACCGCCCGGAACAGTAATCGTGGTCGCCGGGACCCGCCGATCAACGCTGCGTCGGACGCTGTTCGACGATGACGGTCGTCTGCCGGATCGCCACCCGCAGCCGCTCACGCAGGCCGTCGGGGGCGTGGTCGCCACCGCACTTACGGCTGATCAGCGCCTTGAGCTTGACCTCGATGCCATAGTGCGCGAAGCACGTCGCGCAGGTGTCGAGATGATGCTGCAGCCGCGCACGGACCTCGGAATCGCATTCGTTATCGAGCAGCAGCCAGACATCGGCGATCACGGCCGAGCAATCGAGCGACGTCATCTCCTGGGCCACCGGGTCGGTGGAGTCCCGGCTCACCGGCCGGTCGTTGCCGGGGCATGGTGTATCGATGCTCATCGGGCCACCTCGCTCGCGGAATCGGTCGACGAGGACCGCAGGAACCCGCGATCCCGTGCCACGTCGGACAGCAGATCGCGCAGCTGACGGCGACCTCGGTGCAGACGGGACATGACGGTGCCGATGGGGGTGTCCATGATCTCGGCGATCTCCTTGTACGGCAGCCCTTCCACGTCGGCGTAATACACCGCCATCCGGAAGTCCTCGGGCAATTCCTGCAGGGCAGCCTTGATCTCGTCATCCGGCAAGGCGTCGAGCGCCTCGATCTCCGCCGACCGAAGACCCGTGGAGCTGTGCTCGGCGGTGGCCGCGAGCTGCCAGTCGGTGATCTCGTCGGTCGGGTATTGCGCGGGCTGCCGCTGCTTCTTCCGGTACCCGTTGATGTAGGTGTTGGTGAGGATGCGGTAGAGCCAGGCCTTCAGATTGGTGCCCTCGCGGAACGACGCGAAGGCCGAGAACGCCTTGACGTAGGTCTCCTGCACCAGATCTTCCGCGTCGGCCGGGTTGCGGGTCATCCGCAACGCGGCGCCGTAGAGCTGATCCAGCAACGGAAGCGCGTCGCGTTCGAAACGCTCGCTCAGCTCCTCCGCGGATTCGGACGGATCGGCGCGACGCGGCGCCTGCGACCCCGCACCGGTTTCGGTCACGTCTTCATCGGCCTGATCGGCAGATTCGGCTTCGACCACTACGATCCCTTCGGCGACGGTCTGTCGTCCGGCCTGGGCCGGACGAGGATCGGAAGCTCCGACCACCCATAGCGGATCGAGCATGTGTCCGCCATCGTTCGAGCTTACCGATCTCGATACGGACGGGACCCCGACGGTCTTGTCGGGGGCGAGCAATCCGGCGGTACTCATCGTCGGCGTCGACCTCCTTCACCGGCGGATCCGATCCTGGACCTGCCGAGTACGGGCCCGACCCGGACCCGTGTCGTGTGGCTGTTCGGCCACCGATACCTCGGCGGCACATGCAGCAACAACATCAGTGGGCCGGCAAATGTTCCGCCTTCCGTACGATGGCGGTCCGGTCGGCATGAGGAAGGCGGCGACGAACACATGGCTGCAACACCCGCCGTCACGGCACTCGAATACGCTCGGATGGCACACACCGTGCACCGCTATCGCCACGATCCTCGGCAAACCTCGTTCGGGGAGGAGGCCGTCGCGGCGCTCGCCGACGAACTCGGCATCGAGCCCGCGCAGGTCCTGAAAACGCTGGTGATCGACCTCGGCGGCACTCTGGCCGTCGCGGTCCTGCCGGTTCCCCAGCGACTCTCTCTCAAGGCCGCGGCCGCCGCGTTCACCGCGGTGGGCAACGTATCGTCGAAAGCCCGGATGGCCGACGCGAAGGCTGTCACCCGCGCCACCGGCTACGTCCTCGGCGGTGTCTCTCCCATCGGCCAGCGCACCCCGCTGCCGACAGTCGTCGACAGTTCGGTAACCACCTGGTCGCGGGTGCTGTGCAGCGCGGGCCGTCGCGGCCTGGAGATCGAACTGTCCCCGACCGACCTGATCGGGGTCACCGGCGCCGTGGTGGCCGACATCGTGGCCTGACCGCGCCTCGCTGGTCGAACAGCGAGCGACCCACCCCGCCGATCGAACAGCGAGCGACCCACACCCCGCCGATCGAGTAGCGAGCGAGCCGCCAGGCGAGCTCGCGTATCGAGATCCGCACGTGACCGGGTCTCGATACGCGCTGGGCTCGCCGGCGCTCGCGCACCGCTACTCGCGACCAATGGGACGAGCTCGCAGACTGTTGTTCGGCGGGCCGTGGAAACATGGAGGCATGTGCGGACGCTTTGCGGTGACCACCGACCCGGCGAAACTGGCTGCGGAGATCGAGGCCGTCAACGAGGTGCCCGCCTCGCTCGACCGGACACCGCAGACGGGTGGCACGGCCACGGACGCCGGTTCGGGAGAAGCAGCAGCCGAGACCGATCGTGAGCCCCGCGAGCTCGGCCCGAACTACAACGTCGCTCCGACGACCACGATCATGTCCGTGGTCAAACGCCACTCCCCCGACGATCCGGACGACGATCCGCTGCTGCGCGTCCGCGCGATGCGGTGGGGTCTGGTTCCGCCGTGGACCAAGGAACTCGGCAAGGGGCCGCTGCTGTTCAACGCCCGCGCCGAGAGTGCCGCGGAGAAGAGCTCGTTCCGTGCGTCGGTGAAATCGCGGCGGTGCCTCATCCCGATGGACGGCTGGTACGAGTGGAAGAAGGGTCCGAAGGACGCGAAGGGCAAGCCCACCAAGGTCCCGTTCTACATGTCGCCGCAGGACGGCACGCGCCTGTTCATGGCGGGGCTGTGGTCGGTATGGCGGCCGAAGGACGAGCCGAAAAGCACTGCACCCCTGCTGAGTTGCACCATTCTGACGACCGATGCCGTCGGCCATCTGACCGAGGTGCACGACCGGATGCCGCTCATCATGCCGTACGGCAACTGGGATGCATGGCTCGATCCCGATGCCACCGCGCCGCCGGAACTGCTGGCGGCGCCGAGCGAGGAGATCGCCGCGGCGATCGACATCCGCGAGGTCGCTCCGCTGGTGAACCGGGTTGCCAACAACGGCCCCGAACTGCTGGCGCCGGTATGAGCGGGCCCGGCTACCGCTGCGAATACCGGTAGGAATCGAGCGGGAACGTCTCCATCTCCCGCAGGGTCCCGAGGGTCGAATTCGGCCGCAGCAGTGCGGCTTCGCCGTGCTGGTTGAAGTAGTAACTGCGCGCGGTCGAGCAGTTGCCGTTGTAGAACACCGATGACTGCAGGTGATCGGTCACCTGATCGAGGAATCGGGTGTTCGCCTCGTCGGTCACCTCGAAGACGTCCCGCTTGCGGCGCTTGAGTTCCCCGAACAGTCGCCGCATGTGCTTCATCTGTCCTTCGATGGTGGTGAAGTACGAAAGTCCGCTGTACGAGTAAGGACTGTTGAGCGACAGGAAGTTCGGGAAGCGCGGCACGGTGATGCCCTCGAAGGCCTGGAAGCGGTTCTCGCGCCACCACTTTCCGAGGTCGCGCCCCTCTTTGCCGATGACCTGCATCGCCGGGAAGTTCACGTCCCACAGGTTGAATCCGGTGGCCAGCACCAGGGTGTCGACGGGGACCTTGGTGCCGTCCTGCGTCACGATGCCGTCCGGTTCGATCCGTGCGATGGAGTCGGTCTGCAGCGTCACGTCGGGACGATTGAAGGTGCGGAAGTACGTGTTGGAGAACGTCGGCCGCTTGCATCCGAAGTCATAGGACGGGGTCAGCTTGCGGCGGGTCTCCTTGTCGCGCACCTGCATTCGCAGGTGCGCCTTGGCCAGCAGTGCGGCCCCGCGATTGCCGGGCTTGGCCTGCTTGAAATGCAGCACCCCGACGACCATCAGCAACTCCAGCAGCGAGGTGTTGACCATCCGGGCCGCACGTTGCGTCAGTGGCACCCGCGCGAACAGCTTCTGCACGGGGCGCGGGATCGGGAAGTCGACCTTCGGCACCACCCAGATCGGCGTCCGCTGGAAAACGGTCAGATGATCTGCCCGCTCGGCGATCTCGGGGATCAACTGCACCGCCGTGGCACCGGTGCCGATGATCGCGGCGCGCTCGCCGGTGAAGTCATGCGATTCGTCCCACGCCGTGGTGTGGATGATGGTGCCCGCGAAGGTGTCGATCCCGGGGAAGTCCGGGGTGTGCGGCTGCGACAGAAATCCGGTCGCGGTGACGAAGTACCGGCAGGTGCGTTCCGCACCGTCGGCGGTCCACACATGCCAGAGGCCGGCTGCATCGTCCCACTCGGCCCGTTCCACCACCGTGCCGAATTCCATGTGGCGGCGCAGGTCGTACTTGTCGGCGATGTGTTCGGCGTAGCGCTTGAGTTCGGCACCCGGCGCGAAGAGTCGCGACCAGTAGGGATTCGGCTCGAACGAATAGGAGTAGGTGACCGACGCGATGTCGACGGCCAGCCCCGGATAGTGATTGACGTGCCAGGTGCCGCCGAGGTCGTCCTCGCGCTCGAGGATCGCGATGTCGTCGACACCGAGTCGTGTGAATTCGATGCCCGCCCCCATGCCACCGAAGCCTGCTCCGACGATCACCACCTGGTGATCCGGCACCGGCCGGTCGCGATCCAGGTTGTCCTCGGCCAACGGCTCCACAGACATGATTCTCGTTCCCCCCGGTCGAGCCCGCACAAGTAACTGTTACTTGAGAAACAGTAACTCGATCCCGCATCCGGCGGAATAGGATGGAGGCATGAGCGAAGCCGCACTCGGCACCGACACGGTGGTCGTGGTGTTCATCTCCGGCCTGATCCTGCTGTGGGCACTGGCGCTCGGCGTGTGGAAGTACCACGGCATCCGCACGTCACCGGACCACCGCGCGCATGTCTATGTCGACATCGCTCACCGTGCGGCGCTCATGTACTCGTTCGCGACGCTGGTCGTCGCGGCGCTCGTGGAACTCAGCGACTGGCCCGCCGCGGTGAACCTCACGGCGGCCGGCGTGATGATCGTGTTCTTCGTGGGCGCCATCGCCGCGTACATGCTGCACGGCGCGCGCCGCGACACCGAGAACCAATACGCCGATCCCGCACCGGGACTCGGCGCCGTGACGATCGCCTTGATCATCGGCGAGATGGGCGGCTGCATCGTGTTGCTCGCCGGCGTCGCCGCGGGGCACTTCTTCTGACCGCGGCGCCCCTGTCCTGGCGCGGCTCAATTCTCGAACAGCACACCGGGATTCAGCATGCCCGCCGGATCGAACGCGCGCTTGATCACCCGCATCGTGTCGAGGTCGGCCGCACTCCGGCCCAGGTGCGTCCACCCGACCTTGGCTCGGCCGATCCCGTGTTCGGCACTGATGCTGCCGCGGTGGCCGGAGATCACGGCGAAGACCCGTTCGGTGACATCCCCGGCGTTCTCGACGGGCACATCGAGCAGATTGACGTGAATGTTTCCGTCACCGACGTGGCCGAAGAGGATCGGCCGGCACGGATGGTCGACGGTCTCCGGCAGTGCGCTCAGTTCGGCGAACACCGCGGGCAGCGCACCGAGCGGTACCGAGACGTCGAGTTTCACGACCGGCGTGACCGAGGATCGCGAGATCGCCTCCGTGTGTGCCTCCCGGATCGCCCACAGCCGCCGCGCCGGTCCCGGCTCGAGAACCGCGTCACGCACACCCGGGGTGGTGTCGAGCACCGCGAGCAGGTCGGCCTCCACATCGCCGGGTCCGGACGCCTCGATCAGGACGGCATACGGTGTCGCCCGGTCCAGCGGACGGCGAAGTCCGTGTGCCCGTACGAGTTCGATGCCGTCGTCGGTCATGATCTCGGCCGCCTCGACGGTCCGTTCACGCTCGCCGAGGCGGGCGATGAGTTCGGCCGCGGTGTCCACCCGGTCCACCCCGGCGACGGCGACAATCGTTCCGGCGGGGGGCGTGACGAGCCGGAACAGCACACCCGTCACCACCGCCAGGGTTCCCTCGCTTCCGGTCAACAGCCCCGGAAGGTCATATCCCACATTGTCTTTCATCAATGGCGACCACCGGCGCAGGACACTGCCGTCCGCCCGGACCGCCTCGATGCCCGCCACCTGCGCACGTGTATTGCCGTGCCGGATCATGCGGATACCGCCGGCGTTGGTCGCGACGATTCCGCCCGCGGTGGCGCTGTCGCGTGCGGCGAGGTCGACTCCGAACATCAGCCCGCGGCGGCGCGCAGCCGCCTCGATGGACGCGACCGTGGCACCGGCCTGCACTCCGACGCAGCGATTGCGTTCGTCGACATCGTCGATCCCGGTCATCCGGGCGGTGGACAGCAGAACGGCAGGACGCGTCGCGTCCCGTGCCACCGGCGGTACGGAACCGCCGACCAGGCCGGTGTTCCCGCCCTGGATCGAGAGTGCGGCCCCCGCGCCGGCACAGATGCGGACGATGTCCACGACCTCGTCCGTGGTCCGGGGACGCACCACCGCGTCGGCAGCACCCGTCCGGTCACCGGTCCAGTCCGTCAGGTAACCGGCCATCGCGTCGGGATCGGTGAGCACATGGGCGGGACCCACGACCTCGACCAGCGCACTGGTATCCACCGCGGTTACCGACCGTCCGTCAGCCGAGCGCCTCGGCGATCGGTGTGGAACCGTCGCTGAACTCGATGGTGCGCCGCGCGGTGGCGGGAGCGTTCAGCACGTCCGCGGCCACGAGCGCCACATTGTCCCGGCTCACCTCGGCACCCTCCCCGCGTTCGCCGCCGACGGTGATCCGTCCACTGCCCGGCTCGTCGGTGAGACGACTCGGCCCCAGGATCGTCCAGTCGAGTGCGGTGCCGCGCAGATACTCGTCGGCCTCGGCCTTCGCCTCTGCATACGGATAGAACGGATTGTCTTCGGCGACACCGTGTTCGGGCCCCGCACCGAAGTACGAGATCATGACGTAACGGTTGACGCCCGCAGCCGCCGCCGCATCCATCGACCGGATAGCCGCATCGCGGTCGACCGCGTACGTGCGTGCCGGGTCACCGCCGCCGGCACCGGCGGACCAAACGATCGCCTGATGATCGCCGAGCACCTTCGCCAAACCGTCCACATCGAGGAGTTCGATGTCGGCCACCACCGGACGCGCACCGGTCAGCGCGACCTCGGCGGTCTGCGTGTCGTCGCGAATGATCGAGGTCACCTGATCGCCGCGTTCGGCCAGAATCCGCGCCAGCCGCAACGCGATCTTGCCGTGTCCCCCGATGATTGCCACCCTGCTCATCTCGCACTCCTCTCACTTGCGCCCCGACTCCAACGACTCCCAGGCTACCGACCGTCACCCTCTTTACGATTCGCTTACTTAGCCCTAAGCAACTAATAATTGGCCTCGGATCGGACGAGAGGGTGAATCGATGACGAGTGCACCGAACGGCACGGACAGCGGCGCCGAAGTGGCCACGCTGTATCACCTGCTCACCCGCATCAACCGGGCATTACGCACCCGAGGCGGCCAATCCAGCCTGACCACCGGCGTCGCCGCGGCCCTGTGGACGGTCATCAACCACGGCCCCATCCGGCTCTCGGCGCTCGCCGAACTCGAATCGGTGACCGCGCCGACCATGTCGCGTGTCGTCGCCGCACTCGAGGAACAGGGCTACGTCGAACGGACGGCCGACCCCGAGGACGGCCGCGCCAAACTCCTCAGCGCGACACCCGAGGGCGTCGAACTCATCCGCAACGCGCGCACCCGGAAGGCCCGACTGCTCTCCGAGGTCATGGATGAACTCGCCCCCGACGACCGGGCCGCGGTGAGCCGAGGCCTGTCCATCCTCGCCGACGCCCTCGGGACGACCTGAATCCCGGGCCGGTCACCGGCCCATCGCGACCCCTCCCCCTTCGCGACACCATCGAGTGCCCATGGCACTCAAAGGAATTCACATGACCACCACACACGCCACACCATCTGCGGACACCGTGGCCGCCGACCACGGACCCCACTACAAGTGGATCGCCCTGTCGAACACCACGCTCGGCATGCTCATCGCCACGATCAACAGTTCCATCGTCCTGATCGCGTTGCCGGATATCTTCCGCGGCATCAACCTGAACCCGCTCGAATCGGGCAACACGAGCTATCTGCTCTGGCTGATGATGGGATTCCTCGTCGTCACTGCCGTACTCGTGGTGAGCTTCGGCCGCCTCGGCGACATGTTCGGCCGCGCCCGCATGTACAACATGGGTTTCGCGATCTTCACCATCTCGTCGATCTTCCTCGCCATCACCTGGTTCGACGGAGCACCCGCGGCGATCTGGCTCATTGCCTGGCGCATCGTCCAGGGTGTGGGCGGCGCCTTCCTGATGGCCAATTCCTCGGCCATCCTCACCGACGCCTTTCCCACCAATCAGCGCGGCCTCGCACTCGGCATCAACGGTGTCGCCGCCATCGCCGGTTCGTTCCTCGGACTACTCGTCGGCGGTGTGCTGGCACCCATCCACTGGCATCTGATCTTCCTGGTGTCCGTGCCCTTCGGGCTGATCGGAACCGTGTGGGCCTACCTGAAATTGAAGGACACGGGTGTGCGCCGCCGCGCCAGGATGGACTGGTGGGGCAATCTGACCTTCGCGGTCGGCCTGGTCGCGGTCCTCGTCGGCATCACCTACGGCATCCAGCCCTACGGTGATCACACGATGGGATGGACCAGCCCGATGGTGCTGGGCTGCCTCATCGGCGGCGGACTCCTCCTCGTGGTGTTCGTGATCATCGAGACCCGGGTCGAGAGCCCGCTCTTCGACCTGCACCTGTTCACCAACCGCTCGTTCACCTTCGGCAACATCGCGAACCTGATGGCGTCCATCGGTCGCGGCGGGCTGCAGTTCATCCTCATCATCTGGCTGCAGGGCATCTGGCTGCCGCAGCACGGCTACAACTTCGAGCAGACACCGCTGTGGTCGGCGATCTACATGGTTCCGATGACCGTCGGCTTCCTGCTCATCGCACCGGTGTCCGGCGCCCTGTCCGACCGCATGGGCACCAAGTGGTTCACCACCACCGGCTTGGCGATCACCGCGGGCACCTTCGCCGCCCTGATCGCGCTACCGGTCGACTTCAGCTATCCGGTGTTCGCGATCATCTTGCTGCTCAACGGGATCGGCATGGGTCTGTTCTCCTCCCCGAACCGCGCCGAGGTGATGAACAGCCTGCCCGCCGATCAGCGCGGATCGGGTTCGGGCATGATGACGACCTTCCAGAACGCGGCGATGGTGCTGTCCATCGGACTGTTCTTCAGCCTGATGATCGCGGGCCTGGCCGCACACCTGCCGTCGACGATGAGCGCGGGCCTGACGGCCAACGGCGTGCCGGTCGGCGAGGCGAATCAGATCGCCCAGTTGCCCGCGGTCGCCGTGCTGTTCGCCGCATTCCTCGGCTACAACCCGGTCAAGGAACTCCTCGGCCAGCACCTCGGCGACCTCCCCGCGGCCGATCAGCACACACTGACGGGACTGGATTTCTTCCCGCACCTGATCTCCGCACCGTTCGCCGACGGACTGTCCGCAGCCTTCACCTTCGCCATCGTGTGCTGCGTGATCGGCGCGATCGCCTCGCTGTTCACCGGCAAACGGGCGGTGACGCCGGAGCCGTTGACCCCCACCGCGTCGGCCGACGACACGGAGACGTCGGTCGGCGAGGAACTCGCGGGCGTGGCGGCCGCCGCATCCGGGGAATCGCCCACCGAACTCATCGACGAACCGCGCCGCTAGCGGCTCACACCTGCCACCGGGGCCCGGACGATGCGATCGTCCGGGCCCCGTTCTTGTCCTTGAGCAACTATCGACAAATCGGACGATTTGCCGGGTTGCTTTACAAGTCATCTCCGTTGTCTAGACAACGTTCATCTCAACGGCTATTGTCAACTTCCGAGAGTGACGGCAACCACACCGTCGACGAACGGAGGAACAGCCCATGTCCCACGAGACCCTGTCCGAACACGGCGGAGCGACCGCCGAATGGCGCGACAAGAAGCGTCACCTGTGGCTTCTCGGCCTCATCCCGCCGACCGCGGTCTTTCTCGCCACCGGCTTCGTCGCGGCGTTCAACGCGATCGGCTGGGACCTGGTGTCGCCGGTGTGGTGGTGGATCGGCCCGCTGCTCGTCTACGTCCTACTGCCGGTCCTCGACGTGTTCTTCGGCCCGGACGGGGAGAATCCGCCGGACGAACTGATGGAGGAACTGGAGAACGACAAGTACTACCGCTACTGCACTTACGTCTACATCCCGTTCCAGATCGCCAGCCTGATCTTCGCCTGCTATCTCTGGACGGCAACGGATCTCAGCTGGCTCGGCATCGACGGCGGCCTCGGCCTGATCTCGAAGATCGGGCTCGCCTTCTCCATCGGCGCGATGGGCGGCATCGGTATCAACACCGCACACGAACTCGGTCACAAGAAGGATTCGCTGGAGCGCTGGCTCTCGAAAATCACTCTGGCGCAGACCTTTTACGGCCACTTCTACATCGAACACAACCGCGGGCATCACGTGCGGGTGGCCACCCCGGAGGATCCGGCCAGCTCACGGTTCGGCGAGAACTTCTGGACCTTCCTGCCACGCAGCGTCTTCGGCAGCCTGCGTTCGGCGTGGGAACTCGAGGCCAAGCGCATGCAGCGTCTCGAACGACCGGTGTGGCACATCAGCAACGACGTCGTGAACGCCTGGCTCATGTCGATCGTCCTGTGGGGTGCGCTGGCCGCGATCTTCGGCTGGCAGGTCCTGCCCTTCCTCGTGCTACAGGCGATCTACGGGTTCTCCCTGCTCGAAACCGTCAATTATCTCGAGCATTACGGCCTGCGCCGGCAGACCACCGCGTCGGGACGCTATGAGCGTTGCACCCCGCGCCACAGCTGGAATTCCGACCACATCTGCACGAACATCTTCCTGTATCACCTACAGCGGCACAGCGATCATCACGCCAACCCCACCCGCCGCTACCAGACCCTGCGTTCCTTCGACGACGCACCAAATCTGCCCAGCGGGTACGCCAGCATGATCACCCTCGCCTACTTCCCGCCGATCTGGCGACGCGTCATGGATCACCGCGTGCTCGATCACTACGACGGCGACATCACCCAGGCGAATCTGCATCCGCGCAAGGCCGACCGGATCATCGCGAAGTACGGGACGGTGGCCCGATGAGCGCTCACGAGAGCTACCGCTGCCCGGTGTGTGACTACGTCTACACCGAGGAGGCCGGCGCGCCCCGCGAGGGCTTCCCCGCCGGCACCGCATGGTCATCGATCCCCGACGACTGGCCGTGCCCGGACTGCGGGGTGCGGGAGAAGGTCGACTTCGAACCCGTCGCCGCGTCCACCTGACCGACACGACATCCCCTGATAACGAACGAAAAGAGGAGCATCCCATGAAGTTTCGACTCTTCCGCTGCGTCCAGTGCGGCTACGAGTACGACGAGGCCGTCGGCTGGCCGGATGACAACATCGCCCCCGGCACCCGCTGGGAGGACATCCCGGACGACTGGTCGTGCCCCGATTGCGGTGCCGCCAAAGCCGATTTCGAGATGGTCGAGGTGGCCCGGCCATGACCGGAGTGGTCGTCGTCGGCACCGGCACCGCCGGCATGTCGGCCGCCGAAGCCCTGCGCGCCAGGGGATTCGACGGACCGATCACCGTGCTTGGTGCCGAGCCCGACGCGCCCTACCGCCGGACCGCACTATCCAAGGACATCCTCGCCGCCGACTTGTCGCCGGAACGGATCACGCTGCGTCCCGCCGCCTTCTGGGACGACCGGGCCATTGAGATCCGCACCGGCGTACGGGTCGAGTCGATCGACACGGCCCGGCGACGGGTCCGATGCGCGGATGGCTCCGAATTCGCCTACGAAGCACTGATTCTCGCGACCGGTGGCCTGCCCGTCCGGCCCACGATCCTGTCGGCGGACGTCCCCACACTGCGCAGCCGTGCCGATGCCGAGCGCATCCGGTCGCTGATGGACGAATCGGAGGCACTGACGATCGTCGGCGGCGGCCTCATCGGCTTGGAACTCGCGGCGTCGGCCGCCTCCCAGGGCCGGCGTGTGACGATCTGCGAGGCGACCGACCGGCTCATGAAGCGTGCGGCACCTCCGCAGGTGTCGGCATTTCTGGCAGAACTCCACCGGGAACGCGGCGTCGACGTGCGGACCGGGTCGTCGGTGACGCTCGCCGAGGCGGACGGAGCCGCCCTCGCCGACGGCACTCGCCTGGCCGGCCCGGTGATCGGGGCCATGGGTATTCGCGCCGACACCGCTCTCGCGGACGCGACGGGAGCGCAGGTGTGCGCGGAGGGCATCGTCGTCGACGATCACCTGCGGACGTCGGTCCCCGCGGTGTACGCGGCGGGTGACGTGGCAGCGGTCCCGCACGCGATCACCGGAGCACCGGCCCGCGCCGAACAGTGGATGTCGGCCACCGAGCAGGGCAAGGCGGTCGGGCAGATCGTCGCCGCCGACCTGAGTGGCGCGCCCGCCGACGCACACGTCGAGGTTCCGTTCGGCTGGACCACCCAGTACGGCATCGCCATCCATTTCGCCGGATGGCCCGGCGATCCGGACGCCACCGAGGTCGCCGTCGACGGTTCCATCGCCGACGGCGATGCGACTCTGCGGGTCTGGCACGGGCCCGTATTGGTCGGTGGCGCGGCCATCGGCAGGCCGTCCGCGGGTCGCGAACTGCGCGCCGAGATCCGTGCGGGCATCGCCGATGTCGCGCCCGTGGCCTGAATCTCATGACCGCGACCGATACGCTCGGATTCGTGACGACCCGACCCACCTACGCCGAGGCGAGCAAAGCGCTCCTGCGCACCACGGTGCTCGACGCGCTGCGCGACCTGCTCGACGACCGTGACTGGTCGGGCGTCACAATGGCCGACGTCGCCGCCATCTCCGGCGTGAGCCGGCAGACCGTCTACAACGAATTCGGTTCGCGCAACGGTCTTGCCACCGCGTACGCCATGCGCCTGGTCGACGAATTCGTGTCCCTCGTCGGTGTGGCCATCGAACAGAACACCGAGCGGATCGTCGACGCGTTGCGGGACGGATTCGCCGCGTTCTTCGCCACCGCCGCCGAGGATCCGCTGATCCGGTCGCTCCTGTCCGGGGAGGCCAAACCGGATCTGCTGAAGCTCATCACGACCGACGCCGCACCACTGATCAGCAGCGCCACCGTCGGGCTGACCCGAGCGATCTCCGAGTCCTGGGTGGCGTTGCCGGCAGACGATGCCGAGCCCATCGCCCGCGCAATCGCCCGCATGGCACTGAGTTTCGTCGCCATGCCTCCGGCGGAGGGTCGGGATGTCGCCGAGGAACTGTCGGCCGTGATGTCGCCTGCGATCATCGCGGCACGCGCCAAGTACACCGACGGCGGGTGAGCCGGGGGGGATCTCGATACGCCGCCTCGCCTGGCGGCTCGGCGGCTACTCGATCAGCATCCTGGTGATGGCGGCGACCTCTGCCCCTGTCGAGTCGGGTAGCGACCGGGCCACTCAAACCCCGTCACTCAGACGCTGATCGAGCAGCGACCGAGCCGCCGGGCGAGGGCGCGTATCGAGATCCCGCCGTTAGTCGTGGAATTCGTTCTTCGGTAGGCGGGGCCGCGCACCGGCCGGCCATCGACGACCCGGCACCTGAAGGATCCAGCCCGCGGGCGGAGTGGTGAAGTCCATCCAGCGGCCGTTGCCCAGCCAGAGAGACCACAGGTCCTCGTCGGGAAAGTCGCCCATCCGCACGAACAACTGCTGATCCTCGGTGTGGGCGGTCATCCATCCCTCGTCGTCGGGATCATCGGCGAAGACCAGTTCGGCGGATAGCGCCGACTCCAGGTCGGCCACCTGTGCGGCCCGCTGCACCATCGTCGTCCCCCCGTCAGTCCTCGAACCGGACGGTCCGCACGGCGGCCGCGATCGCACGACGGAAGTCCTCACCCTCACGTACCGGCGCGCTGCCCGTCGCATGCAGCAGATAGGCGACGTTCCCGCGCCGGTATGCCGCGTAACGGATTGTGCAGAACCAGGTTTCGTCGTCACTGCGATAGGTACCGGTCTGCGCGGTAGCCCCTTCGGTACGGAACCCCGCGGGCTCCCGGTCGACGCTGTCCTCCTGCCACTCGGGCAGAGCCCGTGCCTCGACGAAGGCGTGATCGAGCAGATCCGACACGTCGGCACCATGGTCGACGACGAATCGGGTCAGGACGACCGCGATCGTGCCGTCTCCGCCGTGGTCGGCGATGTAGAGGCGCAGGTAACCGGGCGCCACGGCGGTTCGCCAGATGTCGCCGTCGACGTCGAGGTGGACCGCGCCGGGGATGCTGCGGTCGTCGACGCCGCGGCTCGCCGACACCGCCATCCGTTCGAGCCGTTCGAGAATCGGCGTGCACTCGCAATCGTCGACCGCTGCCTCGTGCCGAGGTCGCATGGCGGTGTCCGGGCGTCCCGAACGTGGCCGCAGCACGGTCGGCTCGGAGACACCGGTCGACGTGCGTGCCGTCGCCCCCCGCGACGACACGATGCGACGCGCGATAAGTCGCTCCGTGAAATCAGTGGTCACCGTGGATCACACATCCATTCGGCCGATATGTCTCGCGCACGACGAATCTCGTCATGTCCCCCTGAAGATACGGCCACGCGCCGAGGATAGTCAGATTCGGACGATTTTGCGATTCAGAGACCGAACGGCGCCACTTCGCGGTATTGGCCGAAAAGTCCACGAGCGTAACAACTTCGACAATATGAATTGAACGATTCAATAACTCGAATGATGTCACCAATCGCGGACGAGCGGTTGTATGCGGACGGGACGGAACGACGGGTTATCCGGACGATCCCGGGCGGGATCGGATCAGCATGTAGGCGCCGTATACGGCCAGAGCGAGCAGTGCGACCCAGAAGAGGCCCTTCAGCAGCGGCCCGATGATCGCCAGCCCGATGAGGACGACGGCGATGATGCCGAGGATCTTCCAGAAGCCGAGGCCGCCGGCGGACTGTGTTCCCTGTGAGGTGCTTGATGTGTTCATGTCTCCACTGTGGACCCCGGCGGCCGCGATTTCATCGCCCGAGCACGCAATTGGGTGAAAGATCAGGGCTCACCCTGAGGGGAATACCCCGGACCCCCGGGCGCCTTGTACGGGACATGACCGTTCCCACCATCACACTGAACAACGGCGTCGAGATCCCACAGTTGGGATTCGGGGTGTTCCAGATCCCGCCCGACGAGACAGAGGCGGCCACCACGACGGCCTTCGACGTGGGCTATCGCCATATCGACACCGCCGAGATGTACGGCAACGAGAAGGGTGTCGGTGCGGCGTTCGCCACGTCCGGACTCGACCGCGGTGACGTTTTCATCACGAGCAAGCTCAACAACGGCTTCCACGATTACGACGATGCGCTCACCGCCGCCGACCGCACCCTGGACGACCTCGGCGTCGAGCAGATCGACCTGTTTCTCATCCACTGGCCGATGCCGGACGTCGGCGACTTCGTGCAGACCTGGCGCGCTCTGGAGAAGTTCTACGCCGACGGCAAGGCCCGCGCGATCGGCGTCTCCAACTTCGCCGAACATCATCTGGCCCGGCTGTTCGACGAGACCGATGTCGTGCCCGCGGTCAACCAGATCGAGGTGCACCCCTACTTGTCGCAGGACTCGTTGCGCGCCTTCAACTCCGAACACGGGATCGCCACCGAGGCGTGGTCACCGATCGCCCAGGGCGACGTGTTGACCGATCCGGTGATCGTCGAACTCGCCGCTGCGAAGAACCGCACGCCCGCACAGGTCGTGCTGCGGTGGCATATCCAGCGCGGCGACATCGTGTTCCCCAAGTCCGTCACCCGCGCCCGTGTCGAGGAGAATTTCGCGCTGTTCGACTTCGAATTGTCGGACACCGAGATGGCAGTCATCGACGGTCTGAACCAGGACCGTCGGCGCGGCCCCGACCCCGACACCTTCAACATGATCCCCGACTGACGACATCCCGGCGGCGACACCTCGGCTGCCGTTGACCACAATGGCCGCCATGAGGATCTCGCAGCGTGCCGAAGCCGTCACGCCGTTCTATGCCATGGAATTCGGCAAACGTGCCGCCGAACTGGAGGCCGACGGCCACCATGTGGTGAAGCTCAGCCTCGGCGAACCGGACTTCGGTGCTCCACCGCAGTTCCTCGCCGCCGTCCGTGAGGTATCCGACGGCCGGGCGCTCCCGTACACCGGCGCGCTCGGTCTCCCGGAGCTGCGCAGCGCGATCGCCGGGTTCTATCGGGATCGCTTCGGCGCGGAGGTCGATCCCGGACGCGTGGTCGTCACGTCGGGGGCGTCGGCGGCCCTGCTCCTCGCCTGCGCGGCGCTCATCGACCCGGGCGACGAGGTGCTGGTCGCCGACCCGTCCTATCCGTGCAACCGCCGTTTCGCGGAAAGTTTCGGCGCGCGTGTGCGTTTGGTGCCGACGACCGCGGACACCCGGTATCAGCTCACCACCGACCTGGTGACCGGGGCGTGGGGACCGGACACCCGCGGGGTGATGGTCGCGTCCCCGTCGAATCCGACCGGGACGTCGGTGCCACGCGACGAACTGGCCGACCTCTGCGCCGGGGCCGCGGACCGGGGTGGGTGGCGGATCGTCGACGAGATCTATCTCGGGCTGGCCGATGCCGACGCGGCGGGTCACGAGCCGCGCAGCGTCCTCACCGATGACCCGGGCGCGATCGTCATCAACAGCTTCTCCAAGTACTTCGGGATGACGGGATGGCGTCTCGGCTGGTGCATCGTGCCCGACGATCTGGTGCCGGTGATCGAACGGCTGGCACAGAACTATTACATCTGCCCGTCCACGCCGGCCCAGTACGCCGCGTCGGCCTGTTTCGGCGCGGAGGCACTGGCCGTCGCCGAGGACCGGCGAGTCGAGTTCCGCCGCAGGCGTGACCTGGTGCTCGACGGTTTGGCACGCATCGGATTGTCGGTGCCGGTACGCCCCGACGGCGCGTTCTACGTCTACATCGACGTGTCGTCCACCGGCTTGAGCGCCACCGAGTTCTGTGACCGGGCACTGGCGGAGGCACACGTGTCACTCACGCCCGGAATGGATTTCGGAGATCTCACGGCCGATACGCACATCCGGCTCTCCTACGCCGCGTCGACCGCGGAGTTGACGGAGGGTATTGCGCGACTCGGCGACTTCGTGACCTCGCTGAGAGGCATCACCTCGTAGCCGTCACCTCATACACTCGGGGCATGGACGCAACGGCGCGGCTCACCGAAGCCCTCGACCACGTACTGGACGCTACGGGCGACGATCCGGCACTGCCCGGCGTCGTCGCCGGTGTCACCACACCGGACGCCACCGTGTATCTCGGCACCGCGGGCACACGCGCCGCCGACGATCCGGCTCCCATCGCGGCCGACACCGTGTTCCCGTTGTTCTCGGCGACGAAGCCCATCACGGCCGCGGTTGCGTTGCGCCTCGCCGACCGGAGCGTCGTGGACCTCGACGAACCGGCGCACCGGTACCGGCCCGAACTCGCCGACGTGCAGGTCATCGAGGGTTTCGATACCGACGGCACCCCCGTGCTCCGCGCTCCTCGCACCGCGATCACCCTGCGTCAACTCCTCACCCACACAGCAGGATTCGGGTACGACTTCTTCAATCCGGTGTACGAGCGATTCGTGCGTGAGCAGGGACTGCCGGACGTGGCGACCGCACGCCTGGCCTCGCTGGCGACGCCTCTGCTGTTCGATCCGGGGACGCGCTGGGAGTACGGGGTGAACCTCGACTGGGCGGGCCTGGTACTCGAAGGTGCCGCCGGGCAACGTCTCGGCGACCTGACCGCCGAACTCATCACCGGGCCGCTGGGCATGGCGGACACCGCATTCGGGGCCGATGATGCCGTTGCCGAGCGCCGCGCCGTGATGCACCACCGGACCCGCGACGGCGACCTGCGCGCCAATCACCGGTTCGCGCCGCCCGCCGAACCGGAGGTGCAGATGGGCGGTCAGGGATTGTCGACGACGGTCGACGATTATCTTCGGTTCATCCGGATGTGGTTGCGCGACGGTCGATCCGACAGCGGGGAACAGATCCTCGAGGCCGACACCGTCCGCGCGGCCGTCGCCAACCAGATCGGTTCGCTCGCAGTGACTCCGTTGCCGGGCATCAAACCGGCGATCACCAATGCCGACTCCGACCTGCTGCCGGGTACTCAAACATCGTGGGGCATCAGCTTTCTCATCAACGATGAACCACTCGTCACCGGCCGTGCCGCGGGTTCCCTCTGCTGGTCCGGTCTGGCGAACCTGTATTTCTGGATCGACCGCGCGGCCGGTGTCGGCGGCTTCTGGGCAACGCAGTTGCTCCCCTATGCCGATCCGGCGGCCCGTGCACGCTTCACCGATTTCGAGACCGCGACGTATCGCGCCCTCACATCGTGACCGTGGTGCATTGGCGGCGCCACCCCCGACCGATGGCGCCGCCACGCACGCCTTCCCTCCGCTCGCGATCACCCTGTTCGCGCGATGACGCTGCCCGGCAGGGGTTTACGCCATTCACCGATCCGGACGACGATACTGTCGTCATCCCCTCGCGGGTCGTCGGCGTGCAGGCCGTGCCCGATGAGTGCACCGACGATCTGCTCCCTCAGCAGGGTCGTCGTGCGCGGGCCCGGCGCGGTCACGCGCTCGTCGGGAAGTCGTGGGTGTGAGCGGAAGCCGCCGAACCGGAGTCGAAGGAACGGTTCGTCGTCGGCCAGCGACTCGGCGTCCTCTTCGTGGAAGTGAACATGCCCCCACTCGCGGAATCCGTAGCCGTCGGCACCTGCTGCCATCGGGGTGCGTTCCCACCCGATTGCTCGCGCGGCGCATGGCGTGCAGCAACGGAAGTTCATGCGACCGAGGATGCCGTCGGCGTCGAGTGCGTGAAAAGCTGAGCGCAGCCGGTGATAGTCGCCGGTGCCGGACCAGCGTTCCTGCTCGGCGAGGCGTTCCTGCCACAGCATCCGTGCCCGGGCCACCGGCTCCTGAGCGGACAGGTGCCGGTCCTCGGCCCAGTCGCGCACGTCTGCTTCGATGGCGTCGAGGCCCGCGAAACCGGGGATCATGCGGGCTCGCACCAGGTGACGCAGTTCGGCGTCTGCGACGGACCCGAGAATTGGCCGATCGTCGGTCATCTCGCTCACCTCGCCTCACCCATATCTCCGTACGCCGCGTATGTGATCCCTTGGACGCCGTCACTCGCGCCCCGGTTCCGCGCCCGACATCGGTTGGTTCGTTTGAATGACACGCGGACGGGCACAGCGAGGCGAAGGACACGGTCGGCGGTCAGGTTCGCGGCGGCCATCTCAGGAGGGGATTTCCAGAATGAATTCGACCGAGGAGTAATTCACGGCGAAAACACCAACGAAATCACGAGGACGACAATTCGATCGTGAACAAAATCCGAGTGAATCGAGCACAGGCCACGCCTCCCACTAGCCGCCCTTGGTACAGGTCAGTTCGTGTGCGCGACTATCGGCGATATTCAGCCGTCAGGACAATCCCCACCGTATTCCTGGCGGGCGCGATCACTGCGAGCGAGGATAGAACACCGAGCTATGAGCTGCAACAGACAACCTATTCATCGGTCGGCATGGAAAGCCCCGGATGTCCTTTATCGGTCACCGTGACAGGATCGGGATCGTCGGAGCGCCCGGTGACCGTGAGCTGAATCAGTGCGAGTTGGGGTCCGCTGTCCTCTGCGATCAGCGTGGCGGCGGCGTCCACCACGATCCAGCCACCATCGATCGCACGGAGCCGGATGCCGTCGACCTGCGCCTCATCGATCTCACCGGCCAGCGCCGCGGCCGCAGCAGCGAAAATCCTCTCGACATCGTCGGGATGGGGCGTGTCCCGGTCGTCGACCTGCCCTTTCCATTGCACGCCCTCCAGTGGAGCCGTGACCCATTGCAGCAGCCGCACCTTCTGCACATCGACGAGAACCAGATGGCGATCCGGCGCGAGCCGGGGCAGAGCCGACAGGGCCGCCGTGTCCAGCGAGGTCATCTCCGTGACGTGCTGCGGTGTCGCGTACAACAGACCACGCCACACCGTCGGGTTCTCGCGGTCGGCCGCCATCACCAGCGATGCCCCGACCCCGGGCCGGTGCCGCAGTTCCACCGGACTGATCCAGTTGCCGGACGAGCTCTTGAGCAGTACCTCGGTGATGAGTTCGAGGTCGTTGTCCACCCGGATCATCTCGAACACCTCGGGCGACGTCAGTGGCCGGTCCGGAACATCGACCCCGAGGATCTCCGACGCCTCCCCCAGAGCGCTGACGAACCGGGTCTCGCCCCGCCACTCGATCGCGAGGGTGAGCGGCGGGGGCGGGCACAGCGGCTGATCCGCCGCCCGGCCGAAATGCACCCAGACCCCGTACACCGACCGACCGGGCCCGACACACGGCAGCAGGGTCACGACGTGCGTGTACCGGCCACCCCGGATCGACTCGACGACCGGCTCCGATGTTCCGGGCAGACGCTCGATGGCGGCACGCAACTGCGGCCACACCCGTCGGTCCCCCACGAGTTTCGAGACGGCCCGCTCGGGCGACACCCATGCACGCGGCGTGGTGTCCTCCGCGACGACCGTATGCCCGTCACGAAGGGTTTCGACGAGCAACCACTGTGTCGATCGGCTCCTGTCCGCCATCGTCTCGATCCTTTTTCTCATCCCGACCGCAAGGCATCATGGTGTCCGCCACATCGGCTGCATGAGGGTGTGGCCTCGATCAGCGAGCGTGAAAGCGGGACGTTCGGTGAATCCGAATCGCCGGTAATACCGCGCATTCCGTGCGGTGGTCGCCACCAGATAGGCGGGCAATCGGTCACGATCGACCTGCGCGAGTCGATGATTCAGCAGAATTCCGGCAAGCCCTCGGCGCCGGTCGTGCGGAACGACACCGATGTTCGACAGATACCAATGGGGTTCGCGGGGTTCATGCTTTTCCAGAACTCGACGCACCCGGAGCCCGGCCCAGGCGCGGCCGCCCAGTCGCCGACCCAACCGAAGTGCGGCGACAACCGGCAATCCGGTGTCCGTGTGCGGAGCGTCCCAGACCGCAACCCCTGCGAGTCGGCCCTCCGACTCGACGGCGTCGATCACCCCGTGGGAGGCATGGACATACCGGAGGGAGGTCTCGAAATATCCGGGAAGAACGGCAACGCGGCGAGGCCTGTCGGGCCAGATCGCAGCCATCAGAGGGTCGTCGGCGAACGCGGCCGCGAGAACGTCGGCCGCTTGACGGACATGCGGAACGGACGTGATCTGGCGGACCGCGCACCCTCCCATATCGGCCACAGTACCGGCGCCGGCGGCCACCGAAAGGCTACTGTTCATCCAATCGGACACCGTCGTGGACCGACCAGCAGCCAACTCCTTCCCAGCCGCCGATCGAGTAGCGACGAGCGAGCGCAGCGAGCCCGAAGCGTATCGAGATCACCCACCGAAATCCTCGGTGACGCACACCATCCGTGCCGCCATCGAGGCGTATACGACTCCGAGAGCCGCGGGATCCCGGTGGGTTCGGGACGGGAACCAGCGACAGACGTCGACGCACAGCGACGAGATGGCGAGCACCGCCTCGTCCGGGTCGTCGATCCGGAACGCCCCCGACGCCACGCCCGCCGCGACGATGCGGGCGAGCACGTCCGTCGTGTCACGACGGAGAGCGGTGATGGCGCGATAGTGCGGCGGCGTCAGACCGTTCAATTCGTACTGGACCACCCTGGCCAACTCGTGATGCTCCGCCTGCCACGTCGCGAATGCCCCGACGACCGCCGCGAGCCGCTGTCCCGGGGTCGCCTCCGGATCGTCGACGTCACGGAGTACCGCGAGCACGCCCCGGTGTCCCTCCTCGGCAATGGCGTAGAGGAGTTCCTCCTTGGACCGGTAATGCGGGTACATGGCGGCCGCACTCAGATTGAGCTGCCGGGCGATCTGCCGGGTCGACGTGCCCGCATAACCGTTTCTCGCGAAGGACTCGACGGCCGCCTTGCGGAATCGCTCGGCCGCGGCCGATGCACGCCTCTGCTCAGCCATCGCCCTCCGTCTCCTCGCACCGTTGACCCGTCCGGCTTCCTGCGGCAGTATAAGCGAGTGCTCACAAAATGAGCGACTGCTTATGCGAAGGAGAATCCGTCCGTGGCCGCACCGCTGTCCCGTCGCGATCTGGAATTCCTGCTCTACGAATGGCTCGACGTCGAAAATCTCACCGGCCACGAGCGCTTCGCCGAACACTCCCGCGAGACCTTCGACGCGGTACTCGCCCTCAGCGAGGACCTCGCCGTCAAGCGCTTCGCCCCTGCAAACAAGATCGGCGACCAGCAGGAGCCCGTCATCGGCGACGACGGCGCAGTCATCCTTCCCGACGAGATCACCTCGGGCATCCGGGAATTCATCACAGCCGGACTCGTCGCCGGCTCCTTCGACGCCGATCTCGGCGGCATGCAATTGCCCACCGTGGTCAATCGGGCGGCGATGGCATGGTTCCAGGCAGCGAACGCGGCCATGTCCTCCTACGCGTTCCCCACCGTCGGCAATGCCAACCTGATCGCCGAGTACGGCACCCCCGACCAGATCGATACCTGGGTGCGCCCGCTCGTCGAGGGCCGCTACTTCGGCACCATGTGTCTGTCCGAGCCGCAGGCCGGGTCGTCGCTGGCCGACATCACCACCAAGGCCGTACCGCAGGACGACGGCACCTACCGCATCACCGGCACCAAGATGTGGATCTCCGCGGGCGACCACGAGATCACTGAGAACATCGTGCATCTCGTCCTGGCGAAGGCGCCCGGCGGCGGACCGGGCGTCAAGGGGATCTCACTGTTCATCGTCCCCAAGTATCTGGCCGACGGCACCCGCAACGACGTCGCCCTCGTCGGCCTGAACCACAAGATGGGCAACCGCGCCACCACCAACTGCCTTCTGAACTTCGGCGACGGAACTCATTCCCCCACAACGGCTCCCGGCGCTGTCGGATACCTTGTCGGCGAGGAACACAAGGGCCTCTCCTACATGTTCCACATGATGAACGAGGCGCGCATCGGCGTCGGATTCCTCGCCACCGCACTCGGTTACGCCGGTTACCTCGCGTCAGTCGAATACGCGAAGGTCCGCACCCAGGGGCGCCCCGTCGACGCGAAGGATCCGGCCGCACCGCCGGTGCCGATCATCGAGCATGCCGACGTGAAGCGCATGCTGCTCACCCAGAAGTCCTATGTCGAGGGCGCGTTGGCCCTCGGCCTGTACTGCAGCAGGCTCGTCGACGAGGAGGCCACCTCCACCGGCGACGAGCGCGCCCGCGCGACCCTGTTGCTCGACGTGCTGACGCCGATCGCGAAGAGCTGGCCGTCGCAGTGGTGCCTGGAAGCGAACAGTCTCGCCATCCAGATCCATGGCGGCTACGGCTACACCAAGGAATTCGACGTCGAACAGTATTACCGCGACAACCGCCTGAACCCGATCCACGAGGGTGCGCACGGCATCCACGGCCTGGATCTGCTGGGGCGCAAGATGATCATGAAGGACGGGGCCGGACTACGGCTGCTCGTCAAGACCATCAACGCATCCATCGACCGGGCCACCGCAACGGGCGACGACACACTGGCCGCCCAGGGCACCGAGCTGCGGGCGATGCTCGAACAGCTCGTCGCCGCCACCACGGGTGCGTGGGCCGACGCGGATCCCGCCGTCGCCCTCGCCAATGCCACCGCGTACCTGGAGGCCGCCGGACACATCGTGATCGCCTGGATGTGGCTGGAACAGGAAACTGCCGCCCACGATCGCGGCGGCGACTTCTACGACGGCAAACGCGCTGCGGCACAGTACTTCTTCCGATACGAGCTACCCAAGGCCGAACTTCAGTTGTCCCTTGTCGAAAGCCGTGACCGGACTACCCTGGATGCCGCACCCTCCTGGTTCTGACCCGTTCCACCACATTTCGAGGAGTTCCGCATGTCCGTGATGAATCTGTTCGACATGACCGGCAAGGTCGTCATCGTGACCGGCGCGTCGTCCGGTCTGGGCGTGTCCTTCGCGCTCGGCTTCGCCGAGGCCGGAGCCGACGTGGTACTCGCCGCCCGGCGCGCCGAGAAGCTCGCCGACACGGCGAAAGCCGTTGAGGCTCTGGGACGTAAGGCGCTCGTCGTACCCGCCGATGTCGCCGAACCCGAACAGTGTCAGGCGGTGGTCGATGCGGCGATGGAGACCTTCGGCCGGGTGGACGTACTCATCAACAATGCCGGCGTCGGTACCGCCTTCCCCGCCACACGCGAGACCCCGGAGCAGTTCCGGCAGGTGATCGACGTGAACCTGAACGGCTCGTACTGGATGGCGCAAGCCTGTGGCCGCGTCATGCAGCCGGGCAGTGCCATCGTGAACATCTCGAGTGTGCTCGGTCTGACGACGGCCGGACTTCCGCAGGCGGCCTACAGCGCGAGCAAGGCCGGCGTGATCGGCCTGACTCGCGATCTCGCGCAACAATGGGGCGCCCGCAAGGGAATTCGCGTGAACGCCATCGCGCCAGGGTTCTTCGCCACCGAGATGACCGACACCTACCATCCCGGCTACCTGGACACCCAGATGCCGCGCGTCGTGCTCGGACGCATGGGCGAGGGCGCCGAACTCGCGGCGACCGCGATCTGGCTGGCATCTCCGGCGGCGGGCTACGTGACCGGGCAGACCGTGGCCGTCGACGGCGGGGTCACCATCACCTAGTCGGCGCGGGCCGGCATCGAGAGCGAGAATCACGGAGGACGACGTACGTGCGGTATGTGGCAGTGGGCGACAGTTTCACCGAGGGTGTCGGCGATGAGCCCGACGGGGTGAGGCCGCGCGGCTGGGCGGATCTCGTCGCCGCGGGGCTCGCCCGGACCCACGGCAGTGTCGATTACGCGAATCTTGCTGTGCGGGGCCGGTTGCTGGCGCCCATCGCGAGCCTCCAGGTGGATGCCGCGCTGGCGTTGGATCCCCTCCCCGAACTGATCACGTTCAACGGCGGCGGCAACGACATCCTCCGTCCCGGTGTGCGGCTGGCAGACCTGTCGGCGATGATCCGGGCGTCCGTGCGACGCTGCCGGGAGGCAGGGATCGACGTGGCGGTGCTCGCGGGCGCCGATCCGTCCATGGGACTGCCGTTCGGTGATGTGATCCGACGTCGCTGCGAGGTACTGACCAACGATGTCGTCGCCATGGCCGCCGAGGAGGGCGCCACGATGATCGACATCTTCCACGACGCGGAGATCCGGCGGTCCGAATACTGGTCGGCCGACCGCCTCCACCTCAACCCGGTCGGCCACCAACGCGTGGCGGCCCTGGTCCTCCGGGCACTCGACATCGAAACACCCGTCCCCGACCGACCAGCACCACTCACCGGACGCCGACTGGTCAACGACCTCCGCTTCGGCCGGGAACACCTGGCGCCCTGGGTGTTACGCCGCCTCCGACGCCAATCGTCGGGCGACGAACGCCAAGCCAAATATCCCGACTGGGTACCGATCTCCGGGCAGAGCATTCTCGACTGACTCATCCCGCACTAGACTCGACGCCGATGGACACAGCACCGGCGTCTCTGCGCGAGCCAGCACATCAGGTCAGTCCGCGCGCGCGGACGATGTGGCGGTTCACGCCGCTGTTCTGGGGTGTGCCGTTGGTGATCGCGGGCATCGCGGTCGCCGCGACCACCGGCGCACCGACGCGGTGGATCGCGCTGGCGGCTCTGATCGTCGTCGTGTTGTTCCTGGCATTCGCGATGCTGGTCGTTCCCGTGTGGCGCTACCGTTTTCATCGCTGGGAGATCAGCGACGACGCGGTGTACACACAATCCGGCTGGTTCACCCGCAATCGGGTCATCATCCCGATCGCCCGGATCCAGGTCGTCGACACCGAAGCCGGTCCGATCGAACAACTTCTGCGACTGGCCACGCTCACCGTGACCACTGCATCGTCGGCGGGCACCATCAAGATCATCGGCCTCGACGAGGTCACCGCCCGTCACGCGGCGGCCGACCTGACGGCGCGCACCCAGGCCTACACCGATGACGCAACCTGACCCCGCACCCCATCGCTCCGGTTACCGCGTCGACGGACCGGACGAGTGGCACCGGCTGTCCCCGTGGATGATCGCGGTCAAGCCGATCGAGCAACTCCCGCAACTCATCCCGATCCTCATCGCGATCATCTTCGCGGGCCGCGCCGCACCGAGTACCGCCGCGCTCCTCGCCGCCGTGGCCGTCTGCCTCGTCGCGATCGTCCCCTGGCTGACCACCCGCTATCAGGTCACCGACGATCACGTCCGCATGCGCAGCGGCCTCCTGACCCGCAAGGTCGCCACCGCCCGCCGCGACCGCATCCGCAGCGTCGACCTCACCGCGTCCCTGCCGCACCGCATCCTGGGCCTGCAGAAGGTCCGGATCGGAACCGGTAGCGACAAGGCCGATTCCAACGTCGAACTCAACGCCATCGCCGCCCCTGCCGCGCAGGCGCTGCACGATTCGGTGATGGCGACCGTCGTGCGGTCCGGCGCACCCGACCGCACCGAGTCAGCGGCCACGCCCTCGCCACCCGTTGTACTCGCGCGTTTTCAGCGGGCCTGGCTGCGATTCGCCCCGTTCTCGGCGACCGGACTGGCCACCGCCGCCGCGATCGGCGGCATCGGCGCGCAGATCGCCAACGAGGCCGGCGCCTTCGAGAACGGCGGATCGACCGCCGAAGACCTCGTCAACCGACTCCGCGACATCCCGATCGCGGCACTGACCGTCGGCGCGATCGCGGCACTCGTGATCGTCGGCGGACTCCTGTCGTTGATCGCGTACGCCCTGGCCTACTGGGGTTTCCTGCTCACCCGGTCCACCGCAGACGGCACGCTGCGGGTCCGTCGCGGACTCCTGACGACAACCGCAACCAGCCTGGACGAGAACAGGATTCGCGGCGTCCACATGCACGAGCCGCTCCTCATGCAGCCGCTGCACGGCGCGCGCCTGCATGCGATCGCTACCGGTTCCGACAAGAGCCCGCTGCTGCTACCGCCCGCACCGGCCGCCGAAGCAGTACGCGTCGGGCAGCTCGTCGCCGACGACGGCGACGAACTGACCATGCCGCTGACATCGCACGGGCCGCGCGCCCGCCTGCGGCGACTGACACGAGCCGCCTGGGCGGGCGTGTTCGTCGCGGCGGTGACGGCCGGACTCGTCGCCGGGCCGCTGAGCCGTCCGTGGCTGATCGTCGCAGCGGTGGCCCTGATCGTGGCACCCGCGTTCGGGTGGCTGCGCTACCGAAACCTCGGGACCGCTCTCACCCCGTCGTCGGTGATCATCGCCCCGCCGAAGGTCGCCCGGCACCGTTACGTCATCGATCGGGACGGAGTCGTCGGCTGGGCCACCAGCGAATCGTTCTTCCAGCGGCGCAGCGGTGTTCGCACCGTGGTGGTGGCCACCGCGGCGGGCAGCGAAGGCTACGCCGCCGTGGATCTGACGGCCGAGGCCGCGGACGCGCTGATGTCCACGGTCTCCCCCGACCTCGTGGCGCCCTTCCGCGCCTGACTCCCCGGGCGACACCGGTCGGCGAGGCTGAGCGGTGACGGTTGCGGATCCTTCGTCCCCGCTATCGGTGTCATTCGTTCGTAGGAATTCCGGCTCGTCCGTCGAGACTCCTCCCGCCCGCCGCTGGTTGGTGATACAAATCACAACAGTCAATGCTGACTGATTAAGCGATGCACACGACAGACGGGGCTGTTCATGGGCAACAATCACGCTGACCAGGTATCTCGACGATCCGTACTGCAGGGGGCCGCGGCCGCGGCGGTACTCGCGGGCACCGCGGTGGCCATGCCGAATGTGCGGGTTCCCTCGGCGCAGGCGACACCGCGCACCGGGCGGGGACGCGGCCGGAAGGTGGCGATCTTCGGTGGCGGTATGGCCGGACTGTCCGCCGCACACGAGCTCATCGAGCGCGGATTCGCCGTGACCGTCTACGAACCCGCGTACCTCGGCGGCAAGGCCCGCAGCCACGACGTGCCGGGCACGGCGCGTGGTGGCCGGCACGCACTGCCCGGCGAACACGGGTTCCGCTTCTTCCCCGGGTGCTATCAGCACGTGCCCGAGACGATGGAACGCATCCCCGTCCCCGGCGGCGGCAACGTCCGGGACCGGCATCTGATCAGTGTCGAAACCGGCCTCATCGCGTTCGACCAGGCCGGGTATGCGCCCACATCCGCGCCGACCTCACTCGCCGGACTCGCCCGGCATCCCGGCGACATCCTCGGACTCGACAACATTCGCCGCGCGATGATCACCGGTCTCGGCTTCATCCGGGACATACCGCCCACCGAACTCGCCTACTTCGTGAATCGCGAACTCATCATCGCCACCAGCTGTCCGGAACGACGGCTGGGCCAGTGGGAGAAGATGTCCTGGATGCAGTTCGTCAAGGCCAAGGGCAAATCCGTTGCGTACCAACGTTACCTGGCAGGCGCTCTGACCCGCGCGCTGGTGGCCGCCAAGTCGCACACCGCATCCGCCCGCACCATCGGGCAGATCGGGCTGGCCATGGCGACCGCCGCCACCGGCCTCATCCCCCAGTACCGCACCGATCTGATCTCGGGCGGTCTGGACCAGATCCTCAACGCCCCCACCAACCATGCGTGGATCGATCCGTGGGTCGCTTATCTCCGTGCGCGAGGTGTCACCTTCGTGATGAACGAGGGCGCCGCCGAGTTCCGGGTGGACCGCGGACGGATCACCGGGGTGCGATTGAGTTCCGGAGCCACCGTGGACGCGGACTGGTATGTCGCCGCGATGCCACTCGATCGCATCCGGCGACTGCTGACACCAGCATTGCTATCCGCCGACCCATCACTGGCCGGACTACGTCACCTGCAGGACGACTGGATGGTCGGCATCCAGTACTACCTGTCGCGCGGTACCGATCTGCCGCCGGGACATATTGCGGCACTGGGCACCCCGTGGGCGCTCACCGGACTCTTCCAGGCCAAGGCGTGGGATGTGAACTTCGCGAAGACCTACGGCGACGGCCGCGTCCACGAGTGCCTGTCGATCGACATCTCCGATTGGGACACACCGGGCATCGTCTACGGCAAGACGGCGAAACACTGCAACCGCAACGAGATCGCGCGTGAGGTGTGGGCACAGATGAGCCGCGCCATGAACTCCGGCGGCGCCCGTCTGCTGCGATCGGAGAACATCGTGTCATGGTCTTTGGACCCCGGCATCACCTGGTCACCGACCATCTCGAACGCGACACCGCTCATGGTGAACACCGCGGGCTCACACCAGCATCGGCCCCACGCCCACACCGCGATCAGCAACTTCTTCATCGGCGGTGACCATGTGCGCACCAACATCGACCTGGCAACAATGGAGGGCGCCAACGAGTCCGGGCGCCAGGTGACGAACGCGATCCTCGCGGCATCGGACAGTTCGGCCACACCCGCGACGATCCATCCGTTGTGGGAACTCCCCCTGTTCGATCCGTTCAAGGCCGAGGACCGGCGGCGCTACCGTGCCGGTTTACCCCACGTCCTCGACTTCTGAGTGGGCACCGACGCCTGAGCCCTACCATGTGACGATGACTGCCGAACAGCCCGCGCCGGAACGTGTCCGGCGCTCCGGACAACTGCGCGGAGACCTCACTCGCGCGCAGATTCTCGACGCCGCGATCCGGGTTCTCGTCAGCAACGGCTATGCGCACACGTCGACCCTGGCCATTCAGGCGGAGGCCGGTGTCAGCCGCGGCCGACTGCTTCACCATTTTCCCTCGCGCGACACACTTCTGACCGCCGCGGTCGATCATCTGGCACGCAGCCGGATCGAGGAGATGTCCGCCCTCGACGACTGGCCCGCCGATCCCGCGGATCGTATCGGACCGGCCATCGACTTCGGCTGGACCACATTTCAGCAGCCGTACTTCGTCGCGTCGATGGAGTTGTGGATCGCCGCCCGGACCAACGAGACCCTCCGCGCCGCGCTCGTACCCTCCGAACGCAGACTGGGACCCGTGGTGCGGGATGCGGTCTGCGGCTTCCTCGGTCCCGAACTGACCGCGCGGCCCCGGTTTCCCGAGCTATATCCACTTCTGTTGTCCAGCATGCGGGGTGTCGCGACGACCTATCTCATCGACCGCAGAGATCCGGCGACGGATCCGCATCTGGCCCTGTGGAAGTCGCTCACCGCGACCTATCTGCTCTAGCCGTCTGTCTCGAATTCCTCACGGATGGACGGATTATCGAGGAGCCGCTCGAGGCGGTCGACGAATGCCGCCTGTGCGGGATTAAGTTTCTCGCGCGCGACGTCCGGCGTCACCCAGGCCGCACGGTCAACCTCCGGGAATTCCTGCACGCGACCCGATCGCGGCGGCCACGGCATCTCGAACGTGTTGCTCACCAGCGCACTCACGTCGAAGTCACCCGCCACCGCGAAACCGGTCACCACCTTGCCGCCGGACTGACGCACCTCGCCGAGTTCGAGCACGGCACCGGCAGGCGCCGAACCGCCTGTCTCCTCGCCGAATTCCCGTCGTGCCGTGTCGACGAGGTCCTCGCCGGGTTCGGGCAGCCCCTTCGGGATCGTCCACGCGCCCGCGTCCTTGCGTGCCCAGAGCGGGCCGCCGGGATGGGCTATCAGCACCTGCAGGCCGTCGTCTCCGGTCCGATACAGCAACAGGCCCGCGCTCGCCTTGCCTCGTGCTCCGGACTTCCCGGTGGATCGCGTCATGGCTCCATCATGGCGCGAGATCCACTTACAGTGAACGGTGATGGACGAACACGAGTACACGGAGGTGGGTCGATGGAGATCCTGAGCAGCCGGACGTTGCTGACGTCGACCGACCCGGCACGGTTGCAGGAGTTCTACCGGGACCGTCTCGGCCTCGCCGTCGCCCGCGAATACCCCGGTGGTGTCGTATTCCACGCCGGCGCCGGGTTCATCGAGGTGCCGACGCATCACCGCGCCGAGGGCAGTCCCGCGGGCACACTGCTGTGGCTGCAGGTTCGCGACATGGGCACCGCCGAGCGCGAGTTGCGGGACGCCGGCGTGCCGATCACCCGCGAGGCACGGACCGAGCCGTGGGGCCTGATCGAGATGCACATCGCCGACCCGGACGGCCGCACGCTGATCGTCGTCGAGATCCCCGCGCATCACCCACTTCGCGTCGACACCCGTCCCGATCCGGGCTGACCAGGTGCGATGACCGGGGATTCCGGCATGACAGACTGGACCGCATGAGCATCTGGAGCGCTCCGCGCGCAACCGCACCCGTGGTGGCCTCCGTCGCCCTGCCGGGTTCGAAGTCCATCACGAACCGGGCGCTCATCCTCGCCGCACTTGCCGACGGGCCGTCCACCGTCCGTGGCACCCTGCGCAGCCGCGACACCGACCTGATGCTGGCCGCGCTGGCCTCTCTCGGCGTGCACGTCTCCGTCGACGACAGCGATCCCACCACCGTCACCGTCGAACCGGCCGCGATGCACGGGGCCGACGTGGACTGCGGCCTCGCGGGCACCGTGATGCGGTTCCTGCCGCCGGTCGCGGCGTTCGCCACCGGAACCGTTGCGTTCGACGGCGATCCGCATGCCCGCACCCGCCCCCTGTCGACGATCCTGGACGCCCTGCGCCACCTCGGCGTCGAGGTCTCCGGCGACCGACTGCCCTTCACCGTCGACGGGCGCGGCACCGCACCCGGCGGCGAGGTGACCATCGATGCCTCCGCATCCTCACAGTTCGTGTCGGGGCTGCTGTTGTCGGCGGCGCGTTTCGACAACGGCGTCACGATCCGGCACGTGGGCCCCCCGGTGCCGTCGACGCCGCATATCGACATGACCGTGGAGATGCTGGCGGAATCGGGCGTCACCGTGGACCGCTCCGAGAACGACACCTGGCGCGTGGCACCGACGATCATTCGTGCCGTCGACCGTGACGTCGAACCCGATTTGTCCAACGCCGCACCCTTTCTCGCCGCAGCGGCGGCCACCGCCGGTTCCGTGACCGTGCCGCGCTGGCCGTCGACGACCACCCAGCCGGGCGCACAGTTCGTCGACATCCTCACCGCGATGGGCTGCCGCGCCGAGCGATCGGAGGGCGCACTCACCGTCCACGGACCGGAACGCCTGTCCGGCATCGACATCGATCTCCGCGACATCGGCGAGCTCACCCCGACGGTCGCGGCACTCGCGGCGCTTGCCGGCACCCCGTCGACGCTGTCGGGTATCACCCACCTGCGCGGCCACGAGACCGACCGGCTCGCCGCACTCACCACCGAGATCAATCGACTCGGCGGCACGTGCGCGGAGACCGACGACGGCCTGCGGATCACCCCCGCCCCGTTGCACGGCGGTGTGTGGGAGTCCTACGCCGATCACCGCATGGCCACCGCGGGCGCCATCATCGGGCTGGTCGTCGACGACGTGCGTGTGGACGATGTGGAAACCACCTCGAAAACGCTTCCGGACTTCCCGGCCTTGTGGCACAGCATGATCGGTGCGAACTCGTGATCGGAACCCTCTGACGTGTCCCGCCGCGCCTCGAGCTACGACGAATCCGACGTCCGGATCCGTCCCGGTAAGGGCAGCAGGCCCCGCACCAAAACCCGTCCCACACATGAGGATGCGGAACAGGCGATGGTGGTGTCGGTCGATCGTGGGCGCTGGGGCTGCGTGCTCGGCGGTGACCCGGATCGCCGGGTCGTCGCGATGCGGGCGCGGGAACTGGGACGTACGCCGGTGGTCGTCGGTGACCAGGTGTCGGTGGTCGGTGACCTCACCGGCCGCCTGGACACTCTGGCTCGGATCGTGCGGGTGGCGGATCGCTCCACGGTGTTGCGCCGCACCGCCGACGACACCGACCCCTACGAGCGCATCGTGGTCGCCAACGCCGATCAGTTGCTGATCGTCACCGCACTCGCGGATCCGCCGCCGCGCACCGGATTCGTGGAACGCGCACTCGCCGCCGCCTACGTCGGGGGGCTCTCCCCGATCCTGTGTCTGACCAAATCCGATCTCGCCGATCCCGACGAATTCGCCGGGGCCTTCGCCGATCTGGACCTCCCCATCGTCGCCGCCGGCCGCGACGATCCACTCGACGTGGTGTCCGGCATGCTCGACGGTCACCTCACCGCGCTCATCGGACATTCCGGCGTCGGCAAGTCGACACTGGTGAATCGCCTTGTGCCGGAAGCCGAACGGGCGACCGGTGAGGTGTCGGGCGTCGGCAAGGGACGGCACACCTCCACCCAGTCGGTCGCACTGCCGCTGCCGGAGGGGCCTGCCGGTACACAGGGTTGGGTGGTCGACACTCCGGGCATCCGTTCATTCGGACTCGCCCACGTCGGGCCCGACGACATCATCGCCGCCTTCGCCGATCTCCGCGACGCGATCGAAAACTGTCCGCGGGGCTGCACCCACCTCGGTCCGCCCGCCGATCCGGAATGCGCACTCGACGACCTCACCGGTGTCTCGCACCGGCGCGCGATGGCGGTACGCGGATTGCTCGTGGCCGTCAGCTCTCCCCCGGATCCCGCCCGCGACGCGGCCGTCGATCCGTCCGAACCGGATTCGCCCTGATCGGCGGTACCGATGTCAGCGGTCGACGACGGTGGTGTCGAAGGAGTAGCGATCGGACCGATACGCATGGTGCCCGATCTCGACGACTCGCCCCGCATCGTCGAATGCGGTGCGCGCCATGGTGAGCAGCGGGTCACCGACGGCCACACCGAGCAGGGCGGCCTCCTGCGCATCCGCGGCCTTGGCACCGATACGCTGACGCGCGAGCCGGATGTGGACGCCGCGCTCCCGCAGCGCGCAGTACAGGCCCTGATTCTCCAGTTCCCGGATGCGTGGACACAGGTCGGCGGGCAGATGATTGACCATGAGCGCCAACGGTTCTCCCCCGGCGCGCCGTAGGCGGGTGATGGTGACCGCGGACAGCCCGGCGGCCAAGCCCAGGTCGGCACGCAGACGATCGCCGGGATCACCGGCCTCGTAGTCGAGCAATTCGGTGGTGGGCCGCATGCCCGCATCGTTCAGATCGTCGTACAGGCCGGTGAATTCGGCCGAATGATCGGCCGGGCTCTGCACCACCTGGGTGCCGACCCCGCGCTTGCGGACCACCACGCCCTTGTCGACGAGTTCCTGGATCGCCTGGCGGATCGTCGGACGCGACAGCTTGAGGCGATCGGCCATGTCGAGTTCGTTCTCCAGGCGATCCCCCGGTTCGAGGTCGCCACGGATGATCGCCGCCTCGAGTGCCTGCGAAAGCTGGTGGTACAGCGGCACCGGCGTCGAACGGTCCAACTCCACCGCGACGGGTGTGATCACCATCACAGCATATCGCCGATCGGCCCGTCGGGCCGGAAGTCCGGTCACGTTCGCGTTCCGGACCGATAGAGTCGATGGCGAGGACTCCTATGACCGAACCCAGAATCGCTGCCGCCCCGATCTCCTGGGGCATCTGTGAGGTCCCGGGGTGGGGGCACCAGCTCGATCCACACCGTGTACTCACCGACATGCGCGACCTCGGGGTGCACGCCGCGGAGACCGGTCCCGAGGGATTCCTCCCCACCGACCCGGCCGGGCTGCGAGAAACGTTGGTTCGGTACGGGATTCACTGCGTGGGCGCATTCGTGCCACTGATCCTGCATGATCCGGACATCGATCCGGCGATCCCGGTGGCGCAGGTACTCGACCGCCTCGACACCTCGGGCGGCGACGTGATCGTCCTGGCCGCGGCCGGCGGCTCCGAGGGGTACGACACACGGCCGGAACTGTCCGCGCCACAGTGGCGAACACTGCTCGGCAACCTGGACCGCCTCGACGACCTCGTGACGCAACGCGGCATGACGGCGGTCTTCCATCCGCATATCGGCACCGTCGTGGAACGTCGCGACGAGGTGTACCGCGTGCTGGGGGCATCGGGCATCGGACTCTGCCTCGACACCGGCCACCTGCTGATAGGCGGTACCGATCCACTCGAGATCACCACCGCCCACCCCGACCGCATTCGCCATGTGCATCTCAAGGACGTCCGCGACGATCTCGCCGAACAGGTCCGTCGCGACGAGCTCGCCTACACCGAGGCGGTCGCCCGGGGCATGTACGTGCCCCTGGGTCGCGGTGACTCCCACATCGCGGAGATCGTCGCGACCCTGGAGAACGCGGGCTACACCGGCTGGTTCGTCCTGGAGCAGGACACCATCCTGGCCGACGCGTCCGGTGCGGACGACGCGGCCCACCACGTCGCGGAATCCCTGACCTATCTCCGCACTCTCTCGGCGGGTGGTCGATGAACGCACCTGTGCGCATCGGCATCCTCGGTGCCTCCCGAATCGCGGAATCCGCGATCGTCGCGCCCGCGCACACCCTGGGACACCGCCTGGTCGCGGTCGCCGCCCGTGATCGCCGGCGTGCCGAGGTCTTCGCCGAGAAGTACGGCGTGGAGCGGGTGCTCGACAGCTACCAGGAGGTCATCGACGATCCCGGGGTCGACATCGTCTACAACCCGCTCGCGAACGCGCTGCACGCTCCGTGGAACCTGCGCGCCATCGAGGCGGGCAAGCCGGTTCTGTCCGAAAAGCCGTTCGCGCGCAATGCGATCGAGGCCGCCCGGGTCGCCGATGCCGCCCGCACCGCGGGCATACCGGTTCTCGAGGGCTTCCACTACGTCTTCCACCCGTTGATGCTCCGCGCCCTCGCCCTGATCGACGACGGTGCCATCGGGAACATCCGGCACGTCGACGTGGTGATGGGCATGCCGACGCCCGGCGACGAGGACCCGCGCTGGTCGTACGACCTCGCCGGCGGCGCGCTCATGGATGTGGGGTGCTATGCACTGCACATGTTCCGCCTGCTCGGTTCCCGATGCGGCGGTCGCCCCGACATCGTCGGCGGCACAGCCGTTCTCCGCGATCCGCAGATCGACGAATCGTGTGTTCTGGAGCTTCGCTACCCCGGCGGGGCCACCGCGAGGTCGGCCATCTCCATGGTCGCGGGCGAATACGACTTCGGCGTCCACGTCACCGGCGACGCGGGAAGTCTTCGCCTGCACAATGTTCTCGGCCCCGATCTCGACGACCGACTCACCCATGTGTCCTATCGCGACGGCACCGTGGCCGTCGAGCATCTCGGCGAACGGTCCACGTACACCTACCAATTGGAGGCCTTCGCGGCGGCCGTCCGTGACGGCGCCACCTTGCCCCTCGATTTCGACGACGCCGTGGAGAACATGCGTTACGTCGACGCCGCGTACCGGATGATCGGACTCGAACCGCGCTGACGGAGCGCTAGCCGGAGTAGTACTCGTCCGGCAGGGCCGTGACGGTCACCGTGGTCGCGGGGACCGGGGCTCCGTCGGCGCCCGGGATCAGCATCCACATCTGCAACTGGTCGCCCTCGCGACGCCTGCGGATTCTGACAGGTTCGGCGATCCCGCCGGCGAAGTCGATCGGGCGAAGGTATTCGATGACCGCCCGGTGCGGTCGGCCCGCGAGGTCCGGGTGATCGAGGAGCTCGTCCTCGACGGCCTCCCAGGCCGCCGCGTTGTTGAGATGCCGGAACGGGTCGAAGTCGGTGACCCGCAGGTGATGTGGGCGATCATCGGAAGCCGCGGACTCCCCCGGCAGGGCCGTGGTGTTCATCGCCTTCCAGCGCAGCCGATGTTCGTCGGTGTGCGCGCCGAGGAACGCGAAGGCGGGATCGGTGAGCCGGGCGGGTAACCCCTGCTGGGTGACGTTGATCCAGAAGGCCTCGGTCTCGACGCGTCCGGGCGGTCGCTGTTCGGGCTTGAAACCATTGGTGTCGTGCCGGGAGGTCACGCTGACCCGCATATTGGCCCAGCGCGTCGACAGCGCCCCGCACCACCGCTGCAGCGTCACCTCACCGGGCCAGCTGATCGGCTCGATGACATCGATCACGGTGCGCCGGATGACCCAGAACGGGTCGGTGTCGGCGAAGACCGTGGCGGCGAGATTGTCGTTCGCGACATCTTGCAGGTATCGGGCGGTCCCGTCGAGCCGTAGTTCCATGTCCTGATCGATGACATCGGCGCGGATCGGATACGTCGCCTCGAAGTACTCCACACCGTCCGGTTGCGCCGACAGCGGCCCGGTCAAGACATCCCCCACGGTCACAAGCATTCTCCGATGGTCCATTCGCCTGAAAGGGCGACACTCCGACTACCGGAACGCATTCGGTGCGCCCGGTCAACCCCCGAAGGACATTGAACCACGGCGCACCGAACATCTGCTCTCAGGCCGGGTAGACCCCCGCCACGAATGCGCCGCGCTGCTGGAACACACCGCGCCTGGTGAGCGTCTCGGTGTCGATCTTCACCACCCGGGTCTTCAAACGCATGAGCGATGCGAACCAGGCCTGGTGCTTCATGTAGTACTGCCAGTCCTTCACGAACGGCGAGAAGTACGGAAGCGGCCCACCGTCGTCGAGCTCACTGAGGAATCCGGTCTTGCCGTCATCGGTGAAGCCGATATACACGGCGGCACCCCGGGTCTTCATGGTGCGCTTCAGTTTTCCGCTGCCGACGTCGAAGATCTGCACGTCATCCGTCGTGTAGTTGCACACCCACAGTTCGCTGCCATCCGGCGTCAGCGTCGCCGAGATGGGTCCGGAGCCAAAGGGCTTGATGTCGATGTTGCGGACCACGCGCCAGTTCTTCAGGTCGACGACCGTGATGCTGTTGAAGAAGTTGATCGCGTACATGGTGCTCTCGTCGGCCGACGTCGCACCCCAGCCCGGCACGAGTCCGACGCCCTGGAGCGGAACCGCCACGGGCGCACCGGTATACGCGTCGTACTTGGTGATCGTTCCCGTCGACGCGAATCCGTAGATGAATCGTTCGTCGTTGGACACCTCGATGTGCGCGATGCCCGGCGGCAACACCAGCGGGATCGTCCGGATGGTCTCCAGCGTGGTCGTGTCCATGACCTGTGTAACCGACGCCGCCGTCGGCACGTACAGGCGTTTACCGTCCTTCGACATCTGGATCACCGCGTATGCGGCCAGGATCGTCGGAATCTTCTTGAGCACCTTGCCCGTCCGCGCATCGAGCACGGTGACGCTCCAGTCGAAGGGACCGAAGTTGCCGACGAACAGCTTCTTCTTGTCCGGCGACATCTTGATGACCATCGGATGATCACCGGTGAACTTCGTCTCGCGCTTCTTGCGCATGGTATCCGGATCGACCTCGAGGATCGATCCCGAACCGTAGTTGGGCACCCAGATCGAACCGCCCTGCCCGCTGGAACTGCCCGGGATCGACGGGTTCGCGGCCACCTCCGCCCCACCGGAGAACGCCACCACACCCGCGATCGCCAGGACGACCGCGATCAGCCGCACCACGATACCGCTCGGGCGACGCCGAATACTCTTGTCACGCATCACGATCACCTCTTCTCGATCGGTGGCACCCACGCCGGGATGCCGGTGCCGCGTCCGGTCGGGATCTGCCCGAGGACCTCATCCGACCGCGGATCGAAGACCTGCAGCTGACCGCGGCCCAGCGTGCCGAGCAGCACCAGTTTGGTGAACAGGATCGTCTCGCCGATGGGCGTCGGATGCCCCAGCGAACTCGGCCCCAGGTCCGAGATGTAGCCGCGGGTGCCGTCCTCACTGAAGATCACCGAGGTGGTGTAGCCGACGGTCGGGATCTCGCGGATCACCCGGTCGGTCCTGGTGTCGATGACCATCACGTTGTTGCGGCCGAACATCGTGACGTAGAGCTTCGACCCGTCCGGTGACAGCGTCGAGGTGAACGCGCCCGGGTTGGCCAGGCTGTACCGGTGATCGCGTGCCGTGTGGATGCGGTTGATCACGCGCCACGACTTCACGTCCACCACCGCAATGGAATTGACGACGTCGACGTACATCTTCGAGCCGTCCTTGGTGAAGGAGTACCAGAACGGCGCGGTCCCGCCGGTGTGGATCGGCGGCTTGACCACGGCACCGGTCTTCGGGTTCACGCCGATCATGAATCCCGAGGAGAGACCGACGTACATCAGGCCGCCGGGACCGGCGATGGAGCCGACGGGGACGTCCGGATAGTGGAACCGGCGAACGATCCGGTCGGTCGCCACGTCCATCACCTCGACGGTGAGACCTTCCTCGGGCAGGTAGATCTCACGTCCGTCGGCAGAGGTGAAGGCACCCAGTGGCGCCGAGAGGACCGGCACGGTCTTGTCCGTGCCCTTCTCCCGGTCGATGACGGTCACCGTCGCCGGGAACTGACCGAAGTTGTCCGAGTAGACCTTCCGGCCGTCCGGCGTCGCGGCCATGACGGCCGGCTTCGACGCGCCGTGCCGCATCGGGATGTACCGCTTGACCCGATTGGTCTTGGTGTCGATGATCGCGATCCGCTCGGAATTGACCTCCGGGAGAATCAGTTCACCGGCCGGCCCGGCGGGCGGCATCCCGATCTTGTTGGGCACCACCGGCACCGCCTGGGCCGTGCCCGCGACCGGCGCCCCCACAACCGCGGTACCGACCGATACCGAGGTGATGGCCACCGCCACCGCCGTGAGCAGCCGTAGCGACGCTCCCCTGGACTTCGTCATCTCATCGTTCCTCTCTGACAACACCGGATCTCGGATCTCAGATGTTCGTACTCATGGGGATGTTCGACGGGAGCAGATAGGGATACTCCCAGTGCCGCTTGGTATTCCGTCGTTCGATCTCGCGTTCGGTGTTGCGCAGCCGCCGTTCGAAGGCCGCCAGATGCGGCGTCGCGCGCCGGTCGACGATGCACTTCGGGTACGGGAACTCGTTGGTGCGATAGTCGCCGAGTCGCCGGTAGTACACGGTGCCCAGGACATTCAGGAAGTACATCTGCGCGAACGAGCTCAGGAAGCTCGGCATCATGTTGTACCAGTCGGTGGCGGTGTAGGTACGCTTGTCGTCCTTGGGCAGATCGGCCAGCGTGCCCGAATAGAACGGCGCGTAGGTCATGTCGTCGCGCTGGAGGTAATTCACCGCGGCGTGCTGTGCGCTGGCCGTGAAGATCACCATCGTCAGACATTCGACGAGCGTCTCCTTGCTCCGGATCCGCGGCACCCCCTTGACGCGGCCGTGGGTGCTGACCTCGGTCACCCACCTGCGCAGGTCCGCATCGCCCCGGACGTCGGCGTCACCGCGGTAATAGACGTCGATATAGTCCTGCACCCAGGACTCGATATCCGACCACACCAGCAGAGCGTCGTCGCGATACGGGAATTCGAGATCGGGGTCGTCGACGCCGCGTCGCGCCATCTCGCGTTTCGGCATCATCTCGGTGAAATCCCAGTCGAGCCGGGCCTTGCCTGCCGTCGTCTGCGAGATATGGACCTCCGGCGCCAGGATCTGGTCGACGAATGTCTGCGGCCCCTGGATGATCGCCGCGGCCAGGTTGTTGATGAACAGGTCGCCCTCGAAATGCGGTTCGAGCAGTACGCGCAGCGGATGTCCCGGGGGCAATTGCCGATGTGTCGCGATGCAGCTGACTCTTCGTCAGATTCTTCTCGATGGTCTCGAACAGCGCCCGGCGAATTGCTTGCAGCGCGGACAGAATTCCGAGTGCGATATCGGCCAGAATCGAGATCGTGTATTTGTCGGCAACCTCGACGACGGTGTTCACGGTTGCGTTGTCATATTTCTTCACCAGCACGTCGAATCGCTCGACCAGATCCACGAAACGGTTCTTGAGGTCCAGCACCTGAGCCGAGAACCCCTTCATGGCAGGTTTCAATTGCGGGATCACCGCGACGATCGCACTGTGTACCAGATTTTCGACGAGGTCGAGAAAGTTTCGCAGAAATTCGATGAGCCAGTCCACCGTGGGGTTCTCCCCCGCGGGGATGTGCGGGATCATCGGAACACCCTCGACGTTCTCGACCTTGAGGGACCAGACGTAGGTCTTCCGCGCCTCGGCCAGCATCCGTGCACGTTCACCCAGTTCAGCGCGGGTGCATTGGGCACCGAGCTTGGGCCGTTGAGACGGCGCCGCCTGCGCGGCGACCGGAATCAACTGCGGACCGGCGACGACTGCTCCGGCGCTCACCAGCCCCACCCTGAAGAAATGTCGTCTATCCATTGCGCTCCACGTTCCATCTCCGGCTAATTGCGCACACATGCAATCAGGCGATTCGGCGCGGGGATTATCGACGCCGGCACCAATGGCCGACAAAGGACATTTTCAGAAAGGACGGACCCTCGACGCCCACACGTGCACGTGAGCCGCCGACACATATTCAGTGCGTGCGCACACTAACGTCAGGCGTGCGTACGCACCTGCCTGCTGATGGCCCAAGATTCCACGATGAAATCCCCCCTGAAACTGCCCGAAGACGTGCCCCCCGGCTTTACTTCGGTGACTGTTTGCCAAGCGCGAGTGTATGTGGATTCGCTGAGATTTCGCAAACGAAACACCACGAATTCGCCTTTATGACTCGGCGCACATCGCGCGGCACATGAGACGTACCCGGATTGATTCGGACGTTTCGGACATTCGTCCCGCGCCCGGCCCGACGCGGGCCGGGTGCCGATTCCCCGGCGCGCCGGTCCCTGACCACTAGCCTGGGACCAGTAGGGCAGACAAGCTGCACCGACAACCCGGCGACGGGAGAGCGGAGACCGATCAGTGGTGACCTCGGAGCCGGCCGTGGCCGGTGCGCCGGTCATCGACGTGCTGGCCATCGGCCGATGCGGGGTGGACCTCTACCCGCATCAGACAGGTGTCGGCCTCGAGGAGGTCACCAGCTTCGGCAAGTTCCTCGGCGGCAGCGCCGCGAACGTCGCCGTCGCGGCCGCACGCCTCGGCCGGTCCAGCGCCCTCATCTCCCGGGTCGGCGACGATCCCTTCGGCCGTTACGTGCGAGCCGAACTCGCCCGGCTCGGCGTCGACAACTCGTTTGTGGGTGTCGACGAGGAGAATCCGACACCGGTGACCTTCTGCGAGATCTTCCCACCCGACGACTTCCCCCTGTGGTTCTACCGGCGCCCCATCGCACCGGACCTGTGCGTCCGTCCGGACGAGCTGGACCCCGAGGCGATCCGCACCGCCCGCCTGTACTGGTCGACCGTGACGGGTCTGTCCGAAGAGCCGTCCCGCAGTGCGCATCACGCGGCCTGGGAGATGCGCGGCCGGCGGCCGTTGACGGTGCTCGACCTCGATTACCGGCCGATGTTCTGGTCGTCCCCGCAGGCGGCGGCCGAGCAGGTACGTGCGGCGTTGCGACATGTCACCGTTGCCGTCGGCAATCAGGAGGAATGCGAGATCGCCGTCGGTGAGACCGATCCGCAGAGGGCGGCGGACGCGCTGCTCGACCTCGGCGTCGAACTCGCCGTCGTCAAACAGGGCCCACGGGGCGTACTCGGCAAGACACGGACGGACACCGTCGAGGTGCCACCGACACCCGTCGACGTGGTGAACGGACTGGGCGCCGGAGACGGTTTCGGCGGGAGCCTGTGCCACGGACTGCTCGACGGATTACCGCTGACCCAGATCCTGCGCCGCGCCAACGCGGCCGGCGCCATCGTCGCGGGCCGACTCGAATGCTCGACCGCGATGCCGACCACCGACGAGATCACCGCGCTACTCGGTGAATCGGAGAATCCATGACCACACAGCTCTATCTCCCCGCACGACCTGCCGACGAGAACGGGGTCGCGGCACACGTGACCCCCGAGTCGGCGGGCTGGACGGAAACGTCTCTCGTGATCGTCGAACTGCCCGCGGGTGGATCGGTGGACCGGCTCACCGGGCCCGACGAGATCATCGTGCTTCCGCTCACCGGCGCCTGCCACGTGACGTCCGACGGCGAGACCGTCGAATTACGGGGCCGCCGAGATGTTTTCGACGGACCGAGCGACTTCGCCTACGTCGGTCGCGACTCGGAGTTCACGCTGGCCGGCGCGTCCGGCGGGCGGTTCGCGCTCTGCGGTGCCCGCGCTCGCAGACGTCTGGACTTCCGGTACGTGCCCGCCTCCGATGTGCCGGTCGAGTTGCGCGGTGCAGGTCGCTGCAGTCGGCAGGTACACAATTTCGGTACCGCCGACGTCTTCGAGGCCGATTCACTCATCGCCTGCGAGGTGCTCACGCCGGGCGGCAACTGGTCGAGTTATCCGGCGCATAAGCACGACGAGGACTCCGACGTCGAATCCCGCCTCGAGGAGATCTACTACTTCGAGATCGCCGACGGCCCCGACGGCACACCGGGTTTCGGCTATCACCGGGTCTACGGCACTCCGGAACGTCCCATCGACGTTCTCGAGGAAGTCCGCAACGGTGACATCGTGCTGGTGCCGCACGGCTACCACGGTCCGTCGGTGGCCGCACCCGGGTACGACATGTACTACCTCAACGTGATGGCAGGACCGGGACCGGAACGCGCCTGGAAGATCTGTGACGATCCGGCCCACGCCTGGGTGCGCGACACCTGGGATGAGCAGGACATCGACCCGCGCCTCCCGATGCGGGCCGCCGGCGAGGAGGACTGACCATGGAGCCGACCATCCGCCTCACCGTCGCACAGGCCACCATCCGATTCCTCACCCGGCAGTTCACCGAGCGCGACGGCGAACGCAGCCGGTTCTTCGCCGGCTGCTTCGGGATCTTCGGGCACGGCAACGTCGCCGGCCTCGGGCAGGCGCTGCTCCAACAGGGGGTCGACGACGCCGAGAACGGCCGCGAACCGTCGCTGCCCTACGTGCTCGGCCGTAACGAGCAGGCGATGGTGCACTCCGCCGTCGCCTACGCGCGCATGCGAAACCGCTTGTCGGCGTGGGCGGTCACGTCCTCCATCGGGCCCGGCGCGACCAACATGGTCACCGGCGCCGCGCTCGCGACCATCAACCGGTTGCCGGTGCTGCTGCTGCCCGCCGACACCTTCGCAACCCGCGTGAGTGCCCCGGTCCTCCAAGAACTCGAACATCCGTCGTCGGGCGATGTCACCGTCAACGACGCCTTCCGGCCGGTGTCCCGGTACTTCGATCGCGTGTCCCGCCCCGAACAACTGCCCGCGGCGCTGCTGGGCGCCATGCGAGTCCTCACCGATCCGGCGGGGACCGGCGCGGTGACCGTGGCCATCGGCCAGGATGTCCAGGCCGAGGCGTACGACTGGCCGGAGGCGCTATTCGCTCCCCGGACCTGGCATATCGCTCGTCCGGTGCCGGAGACGCGGGTCATCGAGGCCGCGGCCCGGATGATCCGGAACGCTCGTCGGCCGCTGATCGTCGCGGGCGGCGGTGTCCTCTACAGCGACGCCGCAGACAACCTGGCGCGCTTCGCCGCTCGCACCGGAATCCCGGTCGCCGTGACGCAGGCGGGCAAAGGCGCTCTCCCGCACGATCACCCGCAGTCGGTGGGTGCCATCGGCGCCACCGGCACCACGGCCGCCAACGCGCTCGCCGCCGACGCGGACGTGGTCGTCGGAATCGGCACGCGCTACAGCGATTTCACCACCGCGTCCCGGACCGCGTTCGCGAATCCCGGCGTGCAATTCGTCAACATCAACGTCACCTCTCTGGACGCGGTGAAGCACAGTGGGCTCGCCGTGGTGGCCGACGCGCGCGAGGCGATCGATGCGCTCGACGAACTCCTCGACGATCACACCGTGGACGACGAGCATCGTGCCCGCACCGGCGAACTCGTCCGCGCATGGGACGATGTCGTCGAACATGCCTGTGCGCCAACCGCTACCGGAACGAATGTGGCGACCGGCGGCGAAGCACTCACCCAGCCCGCGGTGATCGGGATCGTCAACGACGCCTCCGATCCGCGGGATGTGGTGGTGTGCGCGGCCGGTTCCCTCCCCGGCGATCTCCACAAACTGTGGCGGGTCCGGGATGCCAAGGGTTATCACGTCGAATACGGGTACTCGTGTATGGGATACGAGGTGGCGGGCGGACTCGGGGTGAAGATGGCCTGTCCGGACCGCGACGTCATCGTCATGGTCGGTGACGGGTCCTATCTGATGATGGCGACCGAACTGGTGACGGCCATTCAGGAGAACCTCACGATCATCGTCGTCCTGATACAGAATCACGGCTTCGCCTCCATCGGCTCGCTGTCGGAATCGCTGGGTTCCCAGCGCTTCGGGACGGCCTACCGATACCGATCCGGCGACGGCCAACTCACCGGGACGGTGCTCCCCGTCGATCTGGCCGCCAATGCGGCATCGCTCGGCGCACAGGTGATCCGCGCGCACACGGCCGGCGAACTGACCGACGCCATCAGGACCGCCAAGGCCTCCGAACGCACCACCGTCATCCATGTGGAGACCGATCCGATGATCGGTGGCCCGGACAGCGAATCCTGGTGGGACGTACCGGTGTCCGAGGTCTCCGAGCTTGCGTCGACGCAACGGGGCCGCGAGGAGTACATCCGGGCGAAGACCGGGCAGCGTCCCTACCTCACCCCACCGGACCCCCAGTCCTGAAGGAGCAGTACATGTCCGATCTGCGCGTCGCCGTCATCGGCGTCGGCATGATGGGCGCCGACCACGTCGCCCGGATCTCCGCACGAACCAAGGGCGCCCGGGTCACGGTGATCAGCGACCCGCGGCGCGACCGGGCCGCGGAGGTCGCCACGGCGACTTCCGGGATTCGCGTGATCGACGACCCGCTCGAGGCGATCGGCGATCCGGAGGTCGACGCCGTCATCCTCGCATCGCCCGGATCGGCCCACGAGTCGCAACTGCGCGCCTGCATCGACACCGCCACCCCGGTCCTGTGCGAGAAGCCACTGACCACCGATGCCGCAACCTCGCTCGACATCGTCCGGCTCGAGGCGGCTGCCGGCCGCAGACTGATCCAGGTCGGTTTCATGCGTCGCTTCGACCCCGAATACGAACAGCTCAAACGGCTGATCGACGACGGCGCCTTCGGCCGGGTCCTGCTCGCCCACTGCGTACACCGGAACCCCGCCGCGGCACCGGGTTTCGACTCCTCGATGATCGTCCGGGACTCCCTGGTCCACGAGATCGACGTGACCCGGTACCTGTTCGGCGAGGAGATCGCGGCGGTCCAGATCATCACGCCGGGTTCGAATCCCGCTGCACCCGGGGGACTGATCGATCCGCAAATCGCGATCCTCACCACCGAGTCCGGCCGGCACGTCGACGTCGAGTGCTTCGTCACCACCGGAGTCGCCTACGAGGTCCGCACCGAGGTCGTCGGCGCACTCGGCTCGGCAATCATCGGCCTCGACCATGGCCTGATCCGCAAGCGCCGCAACCCTGTTCAGTCGGACACCGGTGACGCCCGATCGGTCGCCGGGCTCTGGGGTGGTGACATCTCACCCAGCTTCCTGGAGCGATTCGGAGCAGCCTATGACGCCCAGATCCAGCGCTGGGTGGACGCCGTCCGGGCGGGCACGATGGTCGACGGCCCCACCGCCTGGGACGGCTACGCGGCCGCGGCCGTCTGCGCTGCTGCGGTCGAGTCCCTCACGACCGGCGCCCGCATCCCGGTCACCCTCACTCCCCCGAATCTGTAGCGATCACACGCGTTTCCGCGTGTGATCACTACGCCATCGAGCGGGTGCGGCGGCGGCGAAGTTCAGCGATGGCGGTCTTCAGACCGCGGGTGCGGGGCAGGCCGACAAACCGGCGTTCGGACGCCGTCTCGGGGGCGTCGTCGGCGGTGGCCCGGAGGAAACGGTCGGGCAGCGCGAGCTTGTTGATGGTGCGCAGCGTCTGAAGATATTGCACGACAATCGATCCCGACGTGTACGGAATGTCGTACTTGTCGCACAGTTCGCGCACCCGCACGGCGATCTCGGCATACCGGTTGCTCGGCAGGTCAGGATAGAGGTGATGCTCGATCTGGTAGCAGAGGTTGCCGGACATGAAGGCCATCACCGGCCCGGCGTCGAAGTTCGCCGTCCCCAGCATCTGCCGCAGATACCACTGGCCGGGCGTCTCGTCCTCGAGCGACTCGACCGTGAATTTCTCCGCGCCGTCGGGGAAGTGGCCGCAGAAGATCACCACGTAGGCCCACAGGTTGCGGACGAGGTTGGCGGTCAGATTCGCGGTCAGTGTATGCCGGAAATTCGGACCGGTGAGCGCCGGGAACAGCACGTAGTCCTTGGCGACCTGTTTGCCGACCTTCCGCAGGAACAGCTTGATCTGCGGAATGGCCTCTTCCTTGGACTTGGTCCCCTGGATGACCTCTTTGAGTGCCAGGTCGTGCAGACCGATCCCCCACTCGAAGGTCGCCGCCAGCATCATGTTGAACAGGGGCTGGAACGCCCGGCGCGGCTCCCACGGTTCGTCGCGGGTGACGCGCAGGATCTTGTAACCCACGTCGTGATCCATGCCGACGACATTCGTGTACTTGTGATGGATGAAGTTGTGCGAGTGCTTCCAGTGCGGCGACGCGCACACCATGTCCCACTCGTAGGTCGTCGAATGCACCTCGGGATCGTTCATCCAATCCCACTGACCGTGCATCACATTGTGGCCGAGCTCCATGTTCTCGATGATCTTCGAGAGCGCGAGCGCCCCGGTACCCAGCAGCCACAGCGAACGCCGATGGCTGCCCAGCAGCGCGACGCGGCCCGCCACCTCCAGCGCCCGCTGCGCGAGGATCGCCCGATGCAGATAGCGGACATCACGCGCACCCCGATCGTTCTCGATCTCGCGGCGCAGCGCATCGAGTTCCGCCCCGAGCGCCTCCACGTCGGACTCGCTCAGGTGCGCGTACTCATTGATATCCGTGATGGCCATTGGTGTTCATTATGCCCTTGCTTCGGACGGCCGGACCAGTGGCCGAGGTCCCACGTCGGCGGAACCGCTACGCGGCGCGCCGGATGACCGATTCGGCGGGACGGCTCGCTCGCCGATCCTTGCGTCGCAGTCCCGCGATGGCGGTCCGCAGCCCGCGCCGACGACCGGTACCCGGGTCGACGGTCGACGTCAGGCGCACACCCGCGGGCAGATCGGCCTTGAAGCGGCGCTCCGATGCCGTCTCCGGGGCATCATCGGCGGTGGCCCGCAAGTACTTGTCCGGCAACGACAATTTGGCGATGGTCCGCCATGACTTGGCGTACTGCAGCGGGAACGATCCCGTGGTGTACGGAATGTCGTACTTGTCGCACAGCGCCCGCACCCGGACCGCGATCTCGGCGTACCGGTTGCTCGGCAGATCCGGGAAGATGTGGTGCTCGATCTGGTACGACAGGTTGCCCGACATGAACGCGAGCACCGGACCGGAACGGAAGTTCGCACTGCCCAGCATCTGACGCAGATACCACTCGGGCTGCGACTCGCTGTCCACGTCCTGCTTGGTGAACTTCTCGGCACCATCGGGGAAATGCCCGCAGAAGATGACGGCGTTGGTCCACAGATTGCGGATCACGTTCGCCATCACGTTGGCAGTGGCCGCCTTGCGGAATGCCTTGCCGTAACCGACTTTCCGGCCCGTGGCCGCACTCACGACGGCCGGGTGCACGACGTAATCCTTGGCCACCTGCTTGCCGATCTTCGCACCCACGTCGGCGAGATCGCGGCGGAACTGCTCCTTGGCCTCGGGGGTCCGGCGCTTCTTGCCCAACTCCAGATGCTGTGCGGCAACGCCGTATTCGAAGAGCAGTGCCAGCAGTGTGTTGTAGGCGAGGTTGCCCAGATAGAACGGGCGCCACCGCTGATCGCGGGTCACCCGGAGCAGGCCGTAGCCCACGTCGTCGTCCATACCCAGGACGTTGGTGTACTTGTGGTGGATGTAGTTGTGGGTGTGCTTCCAGTGCGCCGACGGATCGGTGTTGTCCCACTCCCAGGTCGTCGAATGCACCTCGGGATCGTTCATCCAATCCCATTGGCCGTGCATCACGTTGTGACCGAGTTCCATGTTCTCGATGATCTTCGCGACACCGAGGGTGGCCGCACCGGCCCACCAGAACGAACGCTTCGACGATCCGGCGATCAGCGCGCGGCCGGCCAGTTCCAGACCGCGATGCAGCCGGATGGTGTTGCGGATGTAGCGCGCGTCGCGCTCACCTCGGTCGGCCTCGATGTCCGCGCGGATCGCGTCGAGCTCCGCGCCCAGTGCCGCGATGTCGGCAGCAGAGAGGTGCGCGTATTCGGGGATGTCGGTGATGGCCATGTCGCTCCCATCCGGATCGGCTACCTACTGTTCCGTAACTTACGCAAGCGTAGGTTACGGACCCGTCGGTTGTCCAGAGGTGCCGGTCACACGTCGAGTGTGCAGTCGCCGGCGGCCGCGCTGATACACGTCTGGATGCGCTCACCCTCCACGTGTTCGACACCCGTGCGCAGGTCCCGGACACAGCCACGATCCAGCATCACCACACAGCTCTGGCAGATGCCCATCCGGCACCCGAACGGCATGATGACGCCGGCCTGTTCCCCCGCCTCCAGCAACGTCGTCGCGCCGTCGGCCTCGGCGGTGCGTCCCGTCCGGCCGAAGGTCACGGTGCCGCCCTGCGCACCGACGGCCCCGCGTTCGAGCGCGAACCGCTCGATGTGCAAGTGATCGTCGCGGCCCGCATCGTCGAACATCCCGTGCAGCGCATCGAGGAATCCACTCGGCCCGCACGCCCAGGTCTGTCGTTCCGCCCAGTCCGGCACCAGGTCCGCAATCGCGTCCGGGGTGAGCTTCCCGTCGACACGGGTGTGCTGGACATGGAGGTCGATGAGCCCGTCGTCGGCCATCGACGCGAGTTCGTCGGCGAAGAGCAGATCGGCCTCGGTCGGGGTGGAATGGACCAGCCGGATATCGGTGCGCTGGCCGCGATGCCGGATCATCCGCAGCATCGCCATGATCGGCGTGATGCCGCTGCCCGCGGTGGCGAACAGGATCTTCGCCGGCAGCGGATCCGGCAGGACGAATTCGCCCTGCGGCGCGGCCAACCGGACCACCGTGCCCGGTCGCAGACCGTTGACCAGATGAGCGGACAGGAATCCCTCGGGCATCGCCTTCACCGTGATCGCGATGGTCCGGTCGGATGCCGTGGTGTCGGGGGTCGAGGTCAGCGAATACGACCGCCACGTCCAGCGTCCCTCCATCAGGACGCCGATGCCGACGTACTGGCCGGGCTGATAGTCGAGGGAGAATCCCCAGCCCGGCCGGATGCGGATCGTCGCGGTGTCCTCGGTCTCCTGGGACACCGAGACGACCTTGCCGCGCAGTTCGCGCGCCGACCAGAGCGGATTCGCCAGGTGCAGGTAATCGTCCGGGAGCAGCGGCGTGGTGATCCGGGCGAAGGCCGCCCTCGCCCAGCGCGCCCCCTTGCTGCGGGCGGCAACATCGGCGACCGGCTCCTCGAACCGTTCCAGCCATCCCACGACCGCGTACCACCTGTTCTCATCGGCCGGAGCCATCGCTCCGGCGGACTAACCTACGCTTCCGTAGGTTACGCGACGGCCGGGCTCCCGCAAAGGCGGGCGAGCCCCGGAGATCGAGTCAGAGGAGATCGAGTCAGAGGAGATCGAGTCAGAGGAGATCGAGCAGGAACGGCAATTCCTGTGTCGCGTACCAGGCGAGGTCGTGATCCTCGACGTCGCCGAGTGCGAGTTCGGCATCCTCGTCGCCCATATCGGCGGCATCGATGACGATAGCCGCGGCACGCACCTGCGGTTCGGCATCGGCTCCGTCGACGAGGATCGACGCGATCGCCGAGCGCGGCACCGGCCCGGAGATCTTGACCACCGCGTCATCGAGTTCCGGGCGCAGCGTGACGTCGTCGACATCGGCCGCGACGACGGCGCGGCGCGGCGGCAGTGTCGGTGTGTCCCCGGGTTTGTCGGTCCCGGCGTCGGCGGCCAGTTCCGCGTCGGCCGCGGCGTCTCCGGGTTCCGGGGCCTCCCCCGCCAGCAGTCGCAGCGATGCACGGGCCGCGTCCCGGATGGCGATCTCGGACAGTTCCTCGTCGTCACCGGCATTGAAGGCCTCGCGCAATGCGGGTGTCAGCGCGAATCCGGTACCGCCGATGGCGCGGAACTCCCCCGTCTCGTCGAGTTCCATGAGCATCGCCAGCGTGGCAGGTAGATAGACCCGCACCATCACTCCTTCACCGATCGGCCGCGCCGGCGGCCGCCGACGGCACTACGTCCGCCAACCTTAGTCGCGGATACGCTCAGGGCGCGGAACGGAGTTCCTCATACGATTCCGTCACGTAGTCGGCCATCGCGGGCAGGTCGTTCAGCACACCCCGATCCGCGATGAACGCGAACTGCAGGGTGTTGTGATAGTCGATGACGCTGATCGCCAGCGCTCGCTGGTTCAGCAGCGTCGGGATCGAGTAGATCTGATCCACCGCGCACCCGCCGACGTATCGGGAGGCCACCGGGGCGGTACTGGTCGAGACGGGCACGTTGTAGTTCCGACGGCTGATCGTCTGGAAGGCACGCGAACTGAACTCCGGGAACGGCACGATCCCGAGTTCGGGCAGCAGCGGACGGGCCGACGGCGACAGCCGCCGCGACGAATGCGAATACCGGTTGGCGAGCCCGGCCACCTGCGCGATACGGACCGCCGGATTGTCCTCCCCCACAGGCAGATCTGTCACGAACCGCGGTTTCGCCACATTGATCCAGCGCCCATCGGCGTCGACACGGCGATTGACCGACGGGTCGCGCGCGCACAGCGGCAACACCGCCCGCACGGTATCGCCGGCGCGCATCGAGTCATGGATGGACAGCATCCACCGGCGCAGCACGCCGGTGATGATGGCCAGTTCGACATCGTTCACGGTGCAGTCGTAGCGGTCGGCGATCTTGGCGCACCCGCGCCGCGGCACCGAGGCCACCGTGAAGATCCGGGTCGACGTGGTGGCGTTGTTCAGGGGACTCGACGGAGCCGAGTCGGTGAGCTGCTGCACGAGGCTGCCGACCCGCCGGGCCACACTCTCCGCGGTGGACCGGACATCGGAGATCACCGAGTTGCCGCGGATGACCGAGTCCACCAGATCCCCGGGACGGGACATCGCTTCGGCGAGCGCGCCGAGTGCGAGCTGGGACGACCGGGGTGGCGAGCCCGGCATCCACAGATCTTCGGCGAGCGGCTCCACCTCGGGGGTCTCGTCGCAGATCACCTCGCTGATCTCGAAGCACGACTCGTCGTCGACGAGGCTGCGATGGCTCTTGGTGAGGATCGCCAGCTTGCCGTCCGGGAGTCCTTCGATCAGGTACATCTCCCAGAGCGGTCGTGTGCGGTCCAGTGGACGCGACATCACGCGCGAGATCAGATCCTGCAGCTGGCGGATGTCTCCCGGTTTGGGCAGCCCGGAGCGGCGGATGTGGAAGTTGATGTCGAAATCGGGGTCGTCGACCCACACCGGGCGCGCCAGACCGAGGGTCACCTCGCGCACCACCTGCCGGTAGCGCGGGACGAGCTGCAGCCGGTTCTCGACGAGAGCGACCAGCCGCGGGTAGTCGATGACCCGGGGCGGTGTGGACTCGTCGGTGTCGGCGGATGATCCGCGCGCCGCGGCGGGCCGGCGTTTGGGTGCGGGTTGCGGATCGAGGATGAGCAATGCGCCGAGATGGGTGGTGGCGCCCGACTCGTCCAGGAAATAGAACATCGCGTCACGCGCGGACAGTCGGTTCACCACGTCGTCGATCCTAGTGCCCCGGGCCGGCCGGTCCGCGGTGATCGGCCGCTCCGGGCGCCGCACACCCGACGACCGGGGCCACCCTGACGGCGGGCGAGCCCGGACTCACCGGTCAGGCGATACTGAAAGCGACGAGCTGCCAACGATATTCGACGGATTGTGAGCCCCGGGAGGTGTACGTGCCGCGGGGGGCGGTCCGGATTCGCCGCGGACGACGCTCGATCCGGCCCGCGAACGCCCGGACCCGGTTACCACGCCGATAGCTTCCGAAGATCTCCGCGGAGTCGAGGCCGCCCATCTGCACGTGCACCCGGCGCAGGGTGGCCGTGTCACCCGGTCCCGAGGGGGTGCCCCGCGCCCCGTGTGACGGGATCAGCGCGGTGATCTGATCGGTCAGATGCGCGGCCACCACCGGATCGAGGTGACGGATGCCCCGCCGACGGTCCAGCACCTCGAGGACCTGAGTCAGTGTCGCTACCGCGAAGCGTCGTGCAGCCATGGCGTTCTCGGTCTCGGCCGGGTTCGCGGGAGGCGGCGCCGACATCGACGGTATCCGGGTGTGGGTGATCGCATGGACCGCGTCCCGCCGCCTGCGGACCTCCGGCTCGGGTGCGGGGCAACCGTGCCGGCACCGACCACGCGCCGTGCAGGCCGGTATCTCGTACGACGGGGCCGGGCGAATCAGAATCCGATGCGTGTCCATGCTTACTCGGACGCAGCATCACGACCCTGGGTTCCCGACAGACCGCCTTCCGGGTGGACTGCACACGAACGGTCAGTGCCCGATCGGATAAAGGGTATCCGATCGGGCACTGGTCACCGTGTCAGCGACGCCGCTTCTTCGATTTCGGCGGCTTCTTCGCCGGGCCGCTCTTGCCCGCGTCGCGCGCGGCGGCCCGCCGCTCCCGGCGGGTCGCCGAGGTCACCGGCTCGCCGTGCTCCTCGTCCTCCGAGTGCACGGTCGCGTCACCGTCCTCGCCCGGCCCCGAATAGGTCATCGGTACGTCGGGCCGATCCTCCACACCGACGGCCCGCAGGGCGGCCGGTACCTGCTGCGGATCCGCGCTTGCCGCACGCGGATCCGGCCCGGTGGCCACGGCGATCGGGGTCGGTGCGACGACCGGCTGCGCGGGTTCGGTCTGCACCTGCACGTTGTAGAGGAAGCCGAGGGTCTCCTCCTTCAGGCCTTCGAGCATGCCCTTGAACATGTCGTAGCCCTCGCGCTGGTACTCCACCACCGGATCACGCTGCGCCATCGACCGCAGGTGGATGCCCTCACGCAGGTAGTCCATCTCGTACAGATGGTCCTGCCACTTCCGGTCCAGCACGGTCAGCAGGATGGTGCGCTCGAGTTGACGCATCGCGTCGTCGCCCGCGATCTCCCGGATCTCCTCCTCGCGCTTGGTGTAGGCCTCATGGGCATCGGCGACGAGGATCTCCCTGAGCTCCTCGGCGGTGATGTCGTCGCGCTCGCCGAACTGGTTCTCGCCGACGACCTGCTTCGGATTGAGCTTGATGGGATACAGGCTGCGCAACGCGGTCCACAGCTGGTCGAGATCCCAGTCCTCCGCATAGCCCTCGGCCGTCGCGCCGTCCACGTAGGCGCCGACGACGTCGTCGACCATGTTCTGAACCTGTTCGCTGTGATCGTTGCCCTCGAGGATCTCGCGGCGCTCGCCGTAGATCACCTTGCGCTGCTCGTTCATCACCTCGTCGTACTTCAGAACGTTCTTGCGCATTTCGAAGTTCTGCTGCTCGACCTGGGTCTGGGCGCTGCGAATGGCCTTGGTGACCATCTTCGCCTCGATCGGCACGTCGTCGGGCAGGTTGACCCGGTTCATGATCGATTCGAGAGCTGCGCCGTTGAAGCGCCGCATGAGTTCGTCGCCGAGGGACAGGTAGAAACGGGACTCGCCCGGGTCGCCCTGACGGCCGGAACGTCCACGCAGCTGATTGTCGATGCGGCGGGACTCGTGACGTTCGGTGCCCAGCACGTAGAGGCCACCGGCCTCCTTGACCGCCTCGGCCTCCCGTTCGGCCTCGGCACGCGCGGTCTCGATGGCCTCGGGCCATGCCGCCTCGTACTCCTCGGGCGTGTGCACCGGATCGAGACCGGCCTTGCGCAACCGGATGTCGGCGATGATGTCGGCGTTGCCGCCGAGCACGATGTCGGTACCGCGACCGGCCATGTTGGTGGCGACCGTGACCGCACCGAGCCGGCCCGCCTCGGCGATAATCTGCGCTTCCTGCTCGTGGTACTTCGCGTTCAGCACGCTGTGCGGGATGTCCCGCTTCTTGAGCTGCCTGGAGAGATACTCCGAACGCTCGACACTGGTGGTACCGATCAGCACCGGCTGCCCCAGCTCGTGACGCTCGGTGATGTCGTCGACGACCGCGTCGAACTTCGCCTCTTCGGTCTTGTAGATCAGGTCGGTCTGATCCTTGCGGACCATCGGCTTGTTCGTCGGGATCGGCAGCACGCCCAGCTTGTAGATCTGGTCGAACTCGGCGGCCTCGGTCTCGGCCGTACCGGTCATGCCGGCCAGCTTGTCGTACATGCGGAAGTAGTTCTGCAGCGTGACGTTGGCGAGCGTCTGGTTCTCCGCCTTGATCTCGACCTTCTCCTTGGCCTCGATCGCCTGGTGCAGGCCCTCGTTGAAGCGACGCCCGTCGAGCACGCGGCCGGTGAACTCGTCGACGATCAGGACCTCGCCGTTGCGGACGATGTAGTCCTTGTCGCGCTCGAACAGCTCCTCCACCTTGATGGCGTTGTTCAGGTAGCTGACCAGCGGCGAGTTGGCGGCCTCGTACAGATTGTCGATGCCGAGCTGATCCTCGACGAACTCGACGCCCGCCTCGTGCACGCCGATCGTCTTCTTCTTGATGTCGACCTCGTAGTGCACGTCCTTCTTGAGCAGCGGCGCGATGCGCGCGAACTCGACGTACCACTTGCTCGATCCCTCGGCGGGACCCGAGATGATCAGGGGGGTGCGGGCCTCGTCGATGAGGATCGAGTCGACCTCGTCGACGATCGCGTAATTGTGGCCGCGCTGCACGAGATCCTCGATGGAGTGCGCCATGTTGTCGCGCAGGTAGTCGAAGCCGAACTCGTTGTTGGTTCCGTACGTGATGTCGGCGGCGTAGGCCTCGCGACGCTGGTCGGAGTTCATGCCGGTGAGGATCACCGCGGTCGTGAGGCCGAGGAACCGGTGCACGCGGCCCATCCACTCGGAGTCACGTTTGGCCAGGTAGTCGTTGACGGTGACGACATGGACGCCGTCACCGGACAGTGCGTTGAGATACGCGGGGAGCACACACGTGAGGGTTTTGCCCTCACCGGTCTTCATCTCGGCGATGTTGCCGAAGTGGAGGGCCGCGCCACCCATGATCTGCACGTGGAAGGGCTTCTGCTCGAGAACGCGCCATGCCGCCTCACGTGCCACCGCGAAGGCCTCGGGCAGCAGTTCGTCGAGGGTTTCGCCCTCCTCGATACGTTCCTTGAACTCGTCGGTCTTGGCCCGGAGTTCGGCGTCGGTCAGCGCCTCGACCTCGTCGGACAGGGCCTCGACGTGCGACGCGATCGCATCGAGACGCTTGACCATGCGGCCTTCACCGACGCGCAGCAACTTGTTCAGCACCGTGGATCGAGTCCCCTACTCATATCGACAAACCATGGGATCCGGCCTGCACTGTGTGCAAACCGGATCCCATGGTAGCGGCGCCAGCTGCGAAGAACCTGATCGGTAGGTCAGGCCAGCCGGATCAACCCGTAGTCGAAGGCGTGCCGGCGATAGACGACGGACGGCTTGTCGGTCTCCTTGTCGTGGAACAAGAAGAAGTCGTGCCCCACGAGTTCCATCTCGTAGAGTGCGTCATCGACCGTCATCGGGACCGCCTGATGCTCCTTGACGCGGACGACCTGGCCTGGCTCGTGCTCGGTGACGCCGTCGTCCCAGCGGGAGGTCTCGATCTCATCCGGAGCATCGCCGTTCGCGCTGAGCTGGTTGGACTTCAGCGGCGGCGCGCCGATCTCGGTCGCCTCGGCAACCGACTGCGGGGTACGCGATCCGTAGGACACCCGCCTGCGGTCCTTGACCCTGCGCAATCGGGATTCGAGTTTGTCGAGCACCGATTCGAGAGCCGCGTAGAAGTTGTCACCCGCGGCCTGGGCGCGCACCGTGGGGCCCTTGCCCGTCGCGGTGATCTCGACGACCTGGCAGATCTTGGACTGCCGGCGATTGCGTTCATGGTGCAGTTCCACGTCGAAGCGGAAAAGTGAGGGATCGAACCGCTCGAGCCGGGCGATCTTGTCGCCGACGTAGATGCGGTAGTGATCAGGTATCTCGACGTTGCGGCCGACGAACTCGATCGACGCGTCGGGTTGCGCCGGGTCGGTCACGTCGTCGGCGCCTGCCGGACGCACGAAAGCGAAGTCGGGATCGAACTCGGCGGCTTCGGCCTTGGAAACCGGCGTCTTCGCGGCCGGCGGCGTGGCATCGGCGAGCTTGGATTCGCGATTGCCTTTGCGGTGGATGACAGTGGACATTCAACTACCTCCTTTGATGGTCCCCGACGCCTCGGCAAGTCCGCGTGGTGGGACTTCCTACGGCCGCGCACTCGCGTTCGATCACACCAAAATTGCTGCGGCAGAGAATGTTTCGCAACACAGGAGGGACGCGCGAATGGCGTGCGATATCGGGAATCGTTGCCATGCCGGCCGACGGCCGACACTCAAGCGCAGGGGCCTCACCTCCGTGGAAAGTCGGCGGCTACCTGATGTGCCTTCGACCGTAGCCCGAAGTTCGCCCGGTGGCCACGTTTACGGGCAATGTGCGGGCGTGTCCCGCGATTCGGGTCGTGGGTCCCTCCGGACACGGGCCGGCAGCCCTCGCCGGGGTGGGTCATCGGCCCCTGTCGGTGGATCATCCACAGGGCGCCGGTGCATCCACAGATCGCCGTCGCCGACCGGCCCGGAAGCCTCCACGATGCGACGCTGTCCGGATGAGCGTCCATCGAGATCGGCCGCGCATCACCGGACCGGTCGCCCGTGTCGCCGACATCCTGAGATCCGGCGCCGACCTGGCTCTTCCGACGATCTGCGGTGGCTGTGGGAGTCCGGGCCGGAATTGGTGCGCCGATTGCGCCGCCGCGCTGGCCGACGTACCCGTGGCATTGACCCCGCGGGTGACGGTCGGCGCACCGGCGTGGGCGCTGGGCCCCTACCGCGACGTCCACCGGACGGCGCTGCTGTCCCTCAAGGAACACGGACGCCGCGACCTGGCCGCACCGTTGGGTCAGGCACTGGCCGGGGGACTCACGACGCTGGCGCGATGGGGCGAGTTCCCGGCGGGGCCGGGCGCCGACGATCGCACGCTGACGCTGGTCCCCGCCCCCACGCGCAGATCGTCGGCGCGACGGCGCGGAGGGGATCCCGTCACCGCGATGGCCCGGGCCGCGGCGCACGAGCTGGGCGATGGACGAGTGCGGGTGCGGCGCATGCTGGTGACATCGTCACGGGCACGGGACTCGGCGGGCCTCGACGCACGCGGGCGGGCCCGGAATCTCGCCGGGTCGGTCCGCCTCGTCACCCGGGTGCGACCCGGTGGCACCGTGGTGGTGGTCGACGACATCCTCACCACCGGCGCCACCGCCGCCGAATCCACCAGAGTGCTTGCCGCCCATGATGTTCCCGTGCATCTCGTGCTGGTCGTCGCGGGCGCGTGAAGCGATTCGGGTCAGGGCAGGACCGGAATCGCGTCCGGGGTGGCCGCAGGCTCGACCTCGGTCCAGTACTGGTCGGGCTGCCCGTCGGTGCTGCCGAGCCGCAGCACACCGCGGGCATCGCCTGCGTAGACCGTCGAGCGGTTGGCGACGACGGCCCGCACCGGAGGCGAGAGGTTGCCGCTGAGCAGCCCCACCGCCGGGGATCCGTTGACGGAGAGTTGCACCACCGGCGACTCGACGGCGTCGCGTGCCAGCATCACGGTCGTCGGGGTCGCCCAGGCCACCGACACCGCCCGATTGCCCACGTTGTAGGCGGCGATCCGGGGATTGGTGAGTGCCAGGCCGCCCCCGGGATTGGGGGTCACCACCGCGAAGATCACCTGGCCGCCGACGATCAGCACGGCCCGCACGCCGTCGGGACTGATCTGCAACTCGCTGATCGGGCCGCGGACGACCGAACCGATCGCGGAGACGTCCACGGCCGTGGTCTGTTCGGTCTCGGTGTTGGCGGTGACGTCACGCTGCCAGCGGATCGGCCGTCCGTCGACCACCACCCACACCGAGTTGGCGTCCGGCCCGAAGGACGGCCGGGTGATGGTCTCGCCGGAGACGACCGTGCGCACGTCACCTCCGTACGCTCCGATCGCGAGGTCCTGCTTCGGTCCCCGCCCGTTGTGCGTGAGGACGGCGGCGACACGACTGCCATCCGGCGAGATCATCGCCGACCGCATGAGACGACTGGTGCCCAGCGGGCCGGCGACCGGCTCCCGACCCGAGTCGGTCACCTTGTACATCGCGCCGCCGCTGATCAGGTTCAGCCCCACGTCGGTCGCGGGTTCGGCCGACGGATCGAATGCCCGGACGTCGGCGGTCTGCCAGCCCGAGGCATGTTCGGCGACCAGCGGTGCCCCATCGGCGTCGATGACGTACGGTCCACCCACGTCCGATTCGTCCAGTGTCCAGATGACTTGCGCGGCAAGCACTTCACGTTCCTGGGGAGACAGACCCGTCAGGCCGGTGAATTCCATCCGCACACCGCCGCCGAGACGCGACGAGACCGGCCCGCGGAGCGCGGCGCCGTCCGGGAAGGCGCTGCCCACCGAGTCACCGAGGTCTGTCGCCGGTCCGCTGACCAGCCGGTTGATGAGGGCCGTCGAATCGGCGGCCATGGTCGCGAAGAGCCACCGCGGGTCCGCGACGAGCCGGGTACGGCTCCGATCCGGGTAATAGAGGGTCGCGGGCCGGTACGTGGAGTCGAACTGACGACGATCGATCATCGTGCCCTGGGGCAGCGCGCCGTCGATTCGCCACTGCCCGTTGCTCCGGGTCAGAGACATGGTCGTCTCCACGCGGCCGGTCGCCGGCAGCAGCTGCCGGTCGGGTTTGAGGGTGCCCACGTTGTCGCCGACCAGCCGCAGCCGTACCGAATCGGCGGTGCGTTCGTCGATGAACACGTTGATCTCATCGACCACGATCTTGTCGCCGCGGTCGTCCCAGCGCTCGGCGGACTCGGCGGTGAGGAATTTCCGTGCCGCCTGATGATCCGACCGGGGATCGGCGGTCGCCTTGAGGAACGCACGGACCAGCGACTCCGGATCCATGTCCGGCTGCGGGGTGGGTACCGCGTTGGTCGGCGCCTGACGTGCGAATGCGGAGATCGGTTGCGGCGAGGACGAGTTGGGAATCGCACCGCAACCGGCCAGGACCATTCCGAGTACTGCTCCGAGCACCCCGGCGACCAGGCCGCGGCGCGGCGCACGGACCGTGCGGGCACCGAGGTCACTCCCCATCGCGACCACCCCCTCGCTCGGACTGGCCCCGCTCCGGCGACGTGGACCGCATGCCCCCGAGCGGCTTCAGCGGCAGCGGACTGCCCAGCACCTTGTGCCCACGGACGAGCGGCAGCGTCAGGCGGAAGCTGGCTCCCTTGCCGGGTTCACCCCACGCTTCCAGCCGCCCCTGGTGCAGGCGGGCGTCCTCGATGCTGATGGCCAGGCCGAGGCCGGTGCCGCCCGAGCGCCGGAAGCGGGACGGATCGGACCGCCAGAACCGGTTGAAGACCAGCTTCTCCTCACCGGGACGCAGACCGATTCCGTTGTCGCGCACCGTGATCGCCACAGCGTCGCCGTCGGACCGCATGGTCAGCGTGACCGGTTTGCGTTCACCGTGGTCGATGGCGTTGGCCAGCAGGTTGCGGAGGATGCGTTCCACGCGGCGCGGATCGATCTCGGCGATCACCGGCTCGGCGGGCAGATCGAGGACGAGCTCGGTGCCGGTCTCCTCCGCCAGATGGTTGACCGTCGCCAGTGCCCCGTCGATGGGGATCGCCATGTCCATGCGTTCGGCCGCCAGTTCGGCCATGCCCGCGTCGTGGCGGGAGATCTCGAGGAGTTCATTCAGCAGGGTCTCGAAGCGGTCGAGTTCCTTGTCGAGAAGTTCGACGGACCGTTTGCGCACCGGATCGAGATCCTCGCGGCCGTCGTAGAGGACGTCGCTGGCCATCCGCACGGTGGTCAGCGGTGTGCGCAACTCATGACTGACGTCCGAGGTGAACTGCCGCTGCAGCCCGCCGAATTCCTCCAGGTGGGTGATCTGCTTCGACAGGCTCTCGGCCATGTCGTTGAACGACATGGCCAGCCGGGCCATGTCGTCCTCACCACGCACCGGCATCCGCTCCTTGAGCCTGCCGTCGGCGAAACGCACGGCGATACGCGACGCGGACCGAACCGGGAGCACCACCTGCCGGGACACGAGCCACGCGATGGCGGCCAGCAGACCGAGCAGGACGACACCGCCGGTCAGCAACGTTCCGCGCACGAGGTCGACGGTGTTCTGCTCACTGGTCAGGGGGAAGACGAGATACAGCTCGAGGCCGGACATCGACGCGTTCGTCGGTGTGCCCATGATCAGCGCGGGCTCGCGGCCTCCGGACCGATTCGGGACCGACGTGTACTGATAGGCCACCTGTCCGCCCTTCACCATGTCGCGAAGGTTGGCCGGGATCTCTTCGATGGGGCCGACGCCGCTGTCCTCACCGTTGTCGGAGGTACCCGGCACCATGAGCACGGTGTCGAAGGTGCCGACCGTGCCGGCACTGTTGCCGGAGTCGACGTCACGGTCGGTGAGCAGTGATCGCGTCTGCCGCAACCGGTTCTGGACCGACATGTTGCCGTCGCTGGTGGACAGGTCGCGTTCCACCGCGACGCGGGCGCGATCGACTTCCTCGGTGGCCGCAGTGAGTTTGACGGCGAGGAGACGGTCGGTGATCTGGCTGGTCAGCACGAATCCGAGTATCAGGATGACGACGAAGGACAGCACCGCCGTCGACACCACCACACGAAGCTGCAGCGAACGACGCCAGAAGCGGCCGAAGACCCGCCCGACCCGGCTCGCGGCCCGGGTGAGGCGCCCTACGGTGCTGTTGACGCGACGGGGACGACCGATCACGGCGGGCCGGCCTTGTAGCCGACCCCCCTCACCGTCAGAACCACTTCCGGATTCTCCGGATCGGTCTCGACCTTCGCGCGCAGACGCTGGACATGCACGTTGACGAGTCTAGTGTCCGCCGGATGGCGGTAGCCCCACACCTGTTCCAGCAACACGTCGCGGGTGAAGACCTGACGCGGCTTGCGGGCCAGCGCGACCAGCAGATCGAACTCCAACGGGGTGAGCGAGATCGGTACGCCGTCGCGGGTGACCTTGTGCGCGGGCACGTCGATCTCGACCGGTCCGATGGCCAGCAGCTCCGCCGGTTCCTCGTCCGTCCGGCGCAGTCGCGCCCGCACACGGGCCACGAGTTCCTTCGGCTTGAACGGCTTCACCATGTAGTCGTCGGCACCCGACTCCAAACCGAGGACGACGTCCACGGTGTCGGACTTCGCGGTGAGCATCACGATGGGCACCCCGGAGTCGGCGCGCAGGACCCGGCACACGTCGATGCCGTTCATCCCGGGCAGCATGAGGTCGAGAAGCACCAGATCGGGGCGGATCTCGCGGACCGCACCCAACGCCTGCGTACCGTCACCGACGACGAACGGTTCGAAACCCTCCCCGCGGAGCACGATCGTCAGCATCTCGGCGAGGGCGGCGTCGTCATCGACTACGAGGATGCGCGGCTTCATGACCACCATGGTGACACTTTCGTGACCAGGGTGGAGGATGGCGCGCCGACGACCGGCGCTCTCGGGTCCACGGTGGGCCGATACCATCGCGACCGTGGGCCGATTGATCGCCGTCGAGGGTCTCGACGGAGCCGGGAAGAACACTCTGGTGACCGCTCTGGTGGCGCGATGGCGCGCCGACGGTCTGCGGGTGGCGACGATGACGTTTCCGCGCTACGGCGAATCGGTGCACGCCGATCTCGCCGCCGAGGCCCTGCACGGCGCTCACGGCGACCTCGCGGAGAGCGCACATGCGATGGCGCTGCTCTTCGCTCTCGACCGCGCCGACGCCGCACCGGCCATCCGGACCGCGGTCGCCGACCACGACATCGTGCTCCTCGACCGGTATGTCGCATCCAACGCGGCGTACGGCGCGGGGCGACTCGGGCAGGACGCCGACGGCGAGATGGTCCGGTGGGTGGCCGACCTTGAATTCGGCCGGTTCGGGCTCCCGGTCCCCGATCGCCATCTGTTGCTCGGGGTATCCGTCGACGTGGCCCTGGGCCGCGCGGCGTCCCGTGCCGCCACCAACGCGCAGCGGCAACCGGATCGTTATGAACGTGATCACAATCTGCAACATCGTGTAGATGACGTGTATCGTCAACTGGCCCAAGCGAATTGGATGTCGCCATGGCTGGCCGACGACGGCTCGGACCCGATTGCGCTGTCCGCGGCCCTGCGCGCCGGATAACCTGCACTCCCATCGGGCTCGACTGGGTTAACCTGCGGGAACACGCCTCTGCGAAGGGATGTGACCCATGACGGTTCCGCCGAGCCCGCAACGTCCGCGCCGGCAGCGATCACTGATCGCGGGCCTCGTCCTGGGCGTCCTGCTCATCGCGACCGTCGGTGTGTTGCCCGCGAGTGCGGAACGGTCCACCGATCTCGTCGGGCACACGTCGCGGGTGCCCGCCGGAGCAGTCGCCGGCCTCGACGTCCGGAAGCCTCGTGAGCGGGTCACGCCGACTGACGTCATGGCGATCCATGATGCGATGCAGACCTTCGTCGACGCGGTCAACTCCCGCGACGTCCTGCGCCTGCGGGCAGCGGTCTGCACGTCGCTGCGCCCGCAGGTGACATCGCCGTTCGATCTGCCGGGCAGCCTCGTTCTCGAGGACATGCAGGACATCACGATCGTCGGCGAATCCGCCGAATCCCGTGTGCTCACCCGTCTTCAGGCGGGCACCGCACGGTCCGACAGCAAGCCGAACCACGAGAACTTCGTCCGCGAGCACGGCACCTGGTACATGTGCCCGGGCGTCCGGCCGGACGCCGTGGCCTGAGGGGGCCCACGGCGTCCGCCGCTGCGATCAGTAGCGGTAGTGCTCCGGCTTGTACGGCCCGTCGACGTCGACGTTGATGTACTCGGCCTGATCCTTGCTGAGCTTGGTCAGGGTGCCGCCGAGGGCCTCGACGTGGATGCGCGCGACCTTCTCGTCGAGATGCTTGGGCAGCCGGTAGACCTCGTTGTGGTACTCGTCGTTCTTCGTCCACAGCTCGATCTGTGCGATGACCTGGTTGGAGAAGCTGTTGCTCATCACGAACGACGGATGACCCGTCGCGTTGCCCAGGTTCAGCAGACGACCCTCGGACAGGACGATGATGGCCTTGCCGTCGGCGAAGATCCACTGATCGACCTGCGGCTTGATGGTGATCCGCGTGGCGCCCGAGCCCTCCAGCCCGGCCATGTCGATCTCGTTGTCGAAGTGACCGATGTTGCCCAGGATCGCCTGATGCTTCATCTGCTTCATGTGATCGAGGGTGATGATGTCCTTGTTGCCGGTCGACGTGATGACGATGTCCGCGTCACCGATCGCCTGCTCGACGGTCACCACGTCGAAGCCGTCCATCAGCGCCTGCAGCGCGTTGATCGGGTCGATTTCGGTGACCTGCACGCGAGCGCCCTGGCCGGCCAGCGACTCCGCACAACCCTTGCCGACGTCGCCGTAACCGCAGATCAGCACCTTCTTGCCGCCGATGAGGACGTCGGTGCCCCGGTTGATGCCGTCGATCAGCGAGTGCCGGGTGCCGTACTTGTTGTCGAACTTCGACTTGGTGACCGAATCGTTGACGTTGATCGCGGGGAACGCGAGCTCACCCGCGGCGGCGAACTGATACAGGCGGAGCACGCCGGTGGTGGTCTCCTCGGTGACGCCCCGGACCGACTCGGCGATGGTCGTCCACTTGGTCTTGTCCTTTTCGAAGCTCTCGCGCAGCAACTCGAGGAAGACCTTGTACTCGGCGGAATGATCGTCGTCGGCGGGCGGAACCACGCCGGCCTTCTCGAATTCGGCACCGCGCAGCACGAGCATGGTCGCGTCACCGCCGTCGTCGAGGATCATGTTCGCGGGCTCGCCCGGCCAGGTGAGCATCTGCTCGGCGGCCCACCAGTACTCCTCGAGGGTCTCGCCCTTCCAGGCGAAGACCGGGACGCCGGACGGCTCGTCGACCGTGCCGTGCGGTCCGACCACGACGGCAGCGGCCGCGTGATCCTGGGTGGAGAAGATGTTGCACGACGCCCAGCGCACCTCGGCGCCCAGAGCAACCAGAGTCTCGATCAGTACGGCCGTCTGCACCGTCATGTGCAGCGAACCCGAGATGCGAGCACCCTTGAGCGGCAACACATCCGCGTACTCGCGGCGCAACTCCATCAGGCCCGGCATCTCGTGTTCGGCGAGTCCGATCTCCTTGCGGCCGAAGTCGGCGAGCGACAGATCCGCAACCTTGAAGTCGATTCCGTTACGGTTGTCGACCTGAAGTGCGGAGTCCTGTGCTGTCGTCATCTGTTCCCCTTGTCATCCGGATAGAAGTCATGCGCTTGACGAGCGTGACGTCACGCCACCTCGAGGCGGCGTGACAGGCGTTCGATTCAGGCTATCGAACACCCCACGACCACCGCGCACCAGACCGGGCGGCGAAGGTCGGCTCGCCGCCCGGTTCGGGATGACCTACTCCCGCACGGTCGGAGTCTCGAGCCCTTCCACCTCGCCGCGGGCCCGCTTGCCGACGATCGAATGTCGTTGGCTGTACACGAAGTAGATGATGACGCCGAGCGCCATCCAGATGATGAACCGAATCCAGGTCAGCGCGGTCAGATTGAGCATCAGCCACAGACACGCGAGGATCGCGAGGACGGGAATGATCGGTCCGCCCGGCACGGTGAAGCCGCGCTTGAGGTCCGGCCGTGTGCGCCGGAGCACGATCACGCCTCCGGCCACCACGGCGAACGCGAAGAGCGTGCCGACGTTGACCATTTCCTCCAGCTTGTCGATCGGGAAGAAGCCCGCGACCAGGGCGACCACCACACCGATGAGGATGGTCAGTCGCGCGGGTGTGCCGAACCTCGGATGCGTGGTGGACAGCCCGCGCGGCAGAAGACCGTCACGGCACATCGCGAACAGGACGCGCGACTGTCCGAGCATCAGCACCATCACCACGGTGGTGAGGCCGGCGAGCGCACCGATCGCGATGAGTTTCTCGGCCCACGTCACCCCGTTCATGGCGAAGACGTCGGCAAGGTTTTTCGATCCGCTGTCATCGGTCGCCAACTGCTTGTAGTTGACCATGCCGGTCACCACGATCGTGACGAGCACATAGAGCACGGTGACGATGGCCAGCGAGCCGAGGATGCCGCGCGGCACGTCGCGCCGGGGGTAGGTGGTCTCCTCGGCGGTCGTCGCGACGACGTCGAAGCCGATGAAGGCGAAGAACACGATCGATGCCGCCGCCAGGACGCCGTACCACCCGTAGGAACTGTCACCACCGCCGGTGATGAGTGAGAACAGGGAGGAATCCACCGAACGTTCCGTACCCGCACCTCGTTCGGCGGGCGGCACGAAGTTGTTGTAGTTGTCGCCCTTGATGTAGAAGAAACCGACCACGATGACCATCAGCACCACGGACACCTTGATCGCGGTGATGACGGCGGAGAACTGGGACGAGAGTTTGGTGCCCAGCACCAGCAGGATGGTCACCGCGGTGACGATGGCGATGGCTCCCCAGTCGACGGTGTGCCCACCGATGTCGAAGGTTCCGCCGTCGAATCCGAAGACGCTACCGAGGTAGCTGGACCAGCCTTTGGAGACGACGGCCGCGCCGACCGCGAATTCCAGGATCAGATCCCAGCCGAGAATCCAGGCGAGGAATTCGCCGAATGTCGCGTAGCCGAACGTGTATGCGGAGCCGGCGACCGGGACGGTCGACGCGAACTCGGCGTAACAGAGCGCGGCAAGGGCGCAGGCGATCGCGGCCATCACGAACGACACCGTGATCGCGGGCCCGGCCTTGTCGCCCGCGGTGGAGACGGTGATCGTGAAGATGCCCGCACCGATGACCACCGAGACACCGAAGACGATGAGGTTCCAGACGCTCAGATCTTTGCGGAGTCTTCGGGTGGGGTCGTCGGTGTCGGCCATCGATTGCTCGATGGATTTTGTCCGGGTGAGCGGATTGGCCATGTGGTGGACCTCCCGAATAGGGCGCCGGCATCAGGATCGCTGCCCGGCTCGCATGACGAACATCAGGTAAAGCGGTTCCTTACGCTAGCCGAACGAGCCACCGTAAGACGGCAATTCGCCCCAAGATTCGCCCGCGAGTTCCCGGCAATCCGCGGCGACGACGGAAAGGACCCACCACCGGACAGAATCCGGGGTGGGTCCTTGTGGTCGTACTCGCCCGAGTATTGCTCAGGCGAAGGTGGCGCCGATCGCCTTGTCGGCCTGATGCATCGCGGTGGACGCACCCTCGACACCGCGGCTGAGTCCGTTGAGCTGCATGCGCAGTTCCTCGAACAGCCGGTCCCAGTTGGCCTGTGCGGTCTGGTACTGCTGGGCGCCGGTCTCCGACATCCAGTTGACACCGAGGCGACTCACCTCGCTCTTGAGGAGGTTCGACAGGTTCTCCAGCGCCTTGAATTGACCGTTCAGGTCGCCGGCGAGGGTATTGAGTGCGGCGAAGTTGTACTTGATCAGATCATCCATTGCGGACTCCTTGGTGAGGGTGGTGAGTGGATCAGGTGAGGGTGAGGCCGCCGCCGGTGCTCTTGGCAACCGTGTTGGCGATGTCGGCGTCGTGGCCGTGGTATCCCTTGAAACCGGTCGTCAGCTTGGCTTCGATCTCGTTGAGCGCCGCCTGGAGCTTGGAGGCGGTTCCGCTCCAGTCCCCCTGCGTGGTACCGAAGGAGCGCGACGCCTGACCGCTCCAGGTCGCGATGCCGTCGGCCGACGACGCCTCGATCTTGGACAGAATGCCCTTCATGTCCGCGACGATCTGACTGATCGACTGAGTGGACTTCTGGGCGGCCCCGCCGTCCAGGTGCAGCCCGTTGTTTCCGGTCATGCAATTTCCTCCTGTGTTGCGGCATCGCCCGTCGATGCTCTGTTGATGAGTTCGGGGTTATCGGAGTCGGGCTCCCCCATCCGGTTCACGGCATCCACCTGCCCTCGGGCAGGGTCTCGACAAGCAGGCCGACGGCCTGCGTGATGCGATGACCCGTACCCGGCGAGAGGGTGGTCCACACCCGCCCGTCCGGAGACTTGCTGGGACTGGCCACGATTCGACCGCGATCGGTGTCGAATACGGCCAGCGCTCCAGAAGATTGTGTGTTGATCCCGCCGGACCACGAGACCGCGACAACCTCGGATCTACACAGGCAATTGTCGAGTGCGGCAGCCACATTCACCGCATCGCGGACGGATGCACCCAGTGCGCGCAGCGCATCGGCGGTGTCGGTGGCCCCGCGGCATCGGCCGAGACGCTCGGCGAACTCGGCTGCCGGAGTGGACAGTCCGGTGAACGCTATGGGTACCGGCACCGCGGGTACCGATATCCGGGCGGGCTCGAGTTCGCGGGCGACGATCGTGCCCACCCGCTCCTCGGTGGCGACGTCGATTATCGAGACATCGATCCGGCTGCCCTCGCGGACCGCGAGTACGTTGTCGTTGCCGTTGCGCGCCAAGCAGGCACGGCGCACCGAACCGTCGGCCGCGAAGGTGCGGATCTCGATCTGCCGTTCCGGGGCCGAGAGCACCCGCAGCGCGGTCGCCAACCAGGCAGCCGGCTCGCCGTCGGCGATCAACTGGTGTTCGGCGATGATCTGGTCGGCATGGGCGACACGCGCCACGGCGATCGCCGGATCCGGCTCGTCGAACCACATGTCGAGGACGACCGGCCACGTCTGCAATCCCGTTCGTTCCCCCACACGGGCCAGCACATGCGCATCGAGAACGATGCAGGGTTCCGCGATGGTCGACCACATGTCAGTTCCCCCTCGGCGAGCCGAGAGTCAGGAACGCCGAATCATGGTCCCCCACAGTGCGATCCGAAACGGGTTGCACCGCCGATCTCTCGGCGACGGCGAGTTCGGCCCACGTGGCAGGCGCGGCTGACGACTCCCCGGCCACGCTCGTCCCGGCGTTCTCGGTGACGGAGTCCTCGGCCTCCGGCCCACGCGCGACGACGCGTTCCGAATTGGCCATGCCCACCTGCGGCGCGAACGGAGCCATCGGGGCGTGCGGGGACGAGGCGGGTGCGACCGGCGACGCGGCGGCGGGCGCCGTGCCCGTGGCGGCGGCCACCACGGTCGGCGCGTAGCGGGACTTCTCCGGCGTCACCGATACTCCGAACGGCATGCCCGCGAACGGCGAGGGACCCGCGGCCGGTGTTCCCGCGGTAGGGGCCGTCGTCGCGGCGGCACGCGCCGCGGCCTCACGTGCGGCTCGCTCGGCCGCGAGCGAGGCACCGGAGACGAGATTCGGTGCGGGCAGCGAGCTTTCCCACGGCCGCGCTGCCGGTTCGGTGGCCGACTCGTAGGTCTGCATGACCCGTGACGCACGCATCCGTTGATCGTGTACCGCACGTTCGGCACGCGCGGCGGCGCCGACCATGGCGGGGGCGAGCGCGCTGAGCGATGTCGCCGCATGCATCGCCGATTGCGCGATATCCACCTCGGCGAGGTTCGGCATCGCGAGCCGGGCGACGGATACCGCCGCGGCCTGGGTCTCGGCGCGGACCGCGTTGTCGGCCGCCGCCGCGGCCGTCTGCGCGAACCACGGCGCCAGTTCGGTGAGCTTCTCGAAGGCCGAACCGGTGTATGCCGAGCGCCAGTGCGTTCCGAGTGCGGTCATGATCGATGCGTATTCGGTCCCCGCGGAGGCGAACTCGGCGGCCACCGCCGCCCACTCGCGTCCGGCCTCGATCAGCGGGGCCGGTCCGGCACCGTCACCGAGTTCATGAGCGAGCCGCTCGGTTGTCCGGGTATCCCAGACAACACCGGTGAATCCGGTCATCTCACTCTCCTCTCGGTGGTCGGTACGGAATCAGGATCGGATGGTCGTCGGCGCACATCCGTTGCGCCGCGGCGGTGTTCAGAGGCGGAACGCCTCGGCCGCGGTTTCCTCGCCCCGGGTGAATCCACCGGCCTGCGACCGCAGTACGGCGGCGATCTTCCGGAGTTCCTCCACCCCGCGAGCGGAATCGCCCGCGAACTCGTCGGCCACCGCGTTGAACGTCGCCGCGGAGGTGGTGGACACCTCGTCCCGGCCGGCCGCGGGCACGGTGAGAGCGTGCGACGAGGACGCGAGTGACTTCTCGAGCCGGTCTGCCAGGGCATCGAGGCGGCCGGCGGCAACCACGAGCTGACCGGGATCGACCTGCAACTGGGTGTCGGACATGGTGCTCATTCCTCTCGGGAAATCTGGCGGTTTCGTGTGGTCGTGTCGGGTGACGCTCAGGTGGCCGGTCCGAGCCGCAGTTCGATATCCGGCCCGGGCGCCGGACCGGCCTCCTCGTCGTGTCCGAGCACCGCCGGGGCGACCTCGGGGACATCACCGACCACCCGGTGCCCGTTGTCCTCGGTGACCAGGTAGTCCGGCACCTCTCGCTCTTCTTCAGACGCACCGGCACCCCGCGCGGTTCCCGCTGCGGCAGGAGCCATCGACGCCGGAATCCCGGTCGTCGACGTCGTCGTCGTGGTGCGGGTGCCCTGCTGGCCGTTGACCCCCATCGGTTCGGTGACCATCGGCGCCGAGGCCACACGCGGGGCGGACAACGATGTCCCGCCGCCGGCGCCCACACCTCCCACGCCGCCACCGAAGCCCGCGGGCATCGTGGTGCCGCCCGGTCCTCCGCCCGGACCGTTCGGTCCGGCGAACGCATTCGCGCCCGGCAATGCGCCGTCGGGCCGGGACGGGTCGATCATGGCCGCCCCGAGCATCCGGCTGACCGGTGCGGCGATCATCCCGGGCAGCTCGGCCGCACCCGACACCACCGGTGTGACGGCCTGCATCACCGTGCTGGCCACCGCGAACGGCGACTGTGCCGCACCGCTGGGGGACGGCGCCTTGGTGACCGGCACCTGTGTGCCGTTGGTGACCATCTTGGTGGTGGGGGCGAGTAACTGCGCTCGCGTGAACGCGACGGCCGCGGTCGCCTCGGACAGTCCTTCGGTCGCGAAACCGATCGCCAGCGGTGGCCCCACGGGAGTCGTCATGAGGGGCACGGTGCCGGCGATCTTCGCCACGGTCGCCGCGATGATGCCCTGCACGGTGGCCAGACCCGCACCCACGATGGCCGCGGCCGCCTGGATGTCGAAGGACATCCCGGTGCCCTGTGTCGCCACCTTTCCGGTGTCGGCCGTCGTGATGGTGGATTTCGCGATCGCGGCCGTCCCCGAGGTACCCGTCCACACCTGGTCCAGCGCCTTGGTGGCGCCGGTGCCCATGGACATCGCGGTCTGCAGGACCTTGCTCAGGCTCGCGAAGATCGCCGACGGGTCGAACGCGCCGGCGGACAGGTCTCCCGTGCCGAATCCGCCCAGGAGATCGGTGAGCGGCTTGATCAGGGCCGTGAGGTCGATCTGCGGCATGGGCGGCAGCCCCGGTAGCGGTGGCAGCGGTGGGATCTGCGGCAGCGGCGGAATGCCGAGACCCTCCAGGATGTCGGCGACCGGGGTGTCCAGGATCGGTCCGAGCGGGGTCGCGTCGACCATCTCCTGCACGGTCATGTGCGTCATCGCCGGGACATCGGGGATGCCCGGGAGCGGACCCGCGGGAATGCCGGTCACAGTACCGATCGGATCGCGCTCGCCGACGTCGCGTCGTCGCCGTCGAACCGCTCCAGACCCGAGAAGGTGGCCACCGCGGTGCCCGCGTGGACGGCCGCCACATTGCCTACGGAGAGAAGGTGATTGGCCTGCGCCACGATGAACGAGGCCAGGAACTCCTGACCGATGAGTCCGAACACCGGAACCATCACCGCGGTATTGGCCGCGGCATTGATGCCACCGGCCGCACCGACCGCGGTCGCCAGCGCACCACTGGTCGCGCCGAAGGCCTGGACGGCTTCGGGCAGTACGGTCACTTCACTCATTGCGGCCCCTCCTTGCCGTGGCCTCCGGCCACTGCTCGTGATGGTGATGTGTAGGTCCGGCGATCGCCGCCGGCGCGTTCGCTCATCGGTCCACCGGCCTCGATGCCAGCAGCTCGGCGAAACTCTCGGTGAACTCCTCGGTCACGGCGGCCCGCTGGGCGAACGCACGCTGCACCGCGAGCCCCGCCGTCGCCACGATGACCTCTCCGAGTCGCGCTCCGCCGAGACCGTTGGCGCCCGGCGCGAGCCACAGCCCGGTGAGCGCGCCACCTCCGTCGACCTCGACGGTCACCAGGTCGTCCGGGGATGTCTCCCGCACGCTGATCGTCGCGAACCGCTCATTGACCTCGTACAGACTGTTCAGCTGCGCGTTCGCGCGGGCCGTCAATTCGTCCATCGCCCAACTCATTCGGCGTCCCCTACACCGACCGCAGCCAGGACGCCGGGGCGTCGTCGGTGTGGTCGTCCTGTTGTTCGGCGCGTGCGAGGTCGTCGGGTCGCGGCAGCTTCATCTCGTCGACGATCTCCCGGCTCACCCCGGTGGCGATCAGGTGCTCCCGGATGCGGATGCCCGCGACCATGGCCGACTGCTGACACAGACGCAGTATCTCGGCCGCCAGCACGGATTCGTCCTTGGCGAGCGCCGAGTTCTCGATGCGCACGGTCATCGGCAGGCCCTGAGGCGTCGTCGTCACCGACACGGCGCCCGACCGAGAGCGGGCCGACGAGAGTGCGGTGATCGGGTCGGCGTCGGGGTCGTACCCACCGGCCGGCGAAGACGTATCCTTTTGTGGGACATCCTTTTGTGGGACACCGACAGGGCGTGGGCTGTGAGCGGGTCCGTTGACCCGGTGATTCGGCGACATGGTCTGCCCCCCTTCACGACCTAAGACGCACTCCGACAGACATCGGTTCCGCCGGACCATCCCCCGCGAATCCCCGCATTCGCCCTGACACCGCGGCGTGTCACGACCGTGTGGTCGCTCGCCGACGGTGCCGAGAGTGCATTTTGCCACACCCGTCCGGAGCCAACCAGCCGTGACGCCACGGCGACTCCATCCCGGCAAGACCGGCGATTCCCTGCGGTCGGCCGGTTCGCATACGGGATGCTGACACGGTGACGACGAATGACGTGCCCGCGGGCGCACTCGACGGAATCCGGGTCCTCGAGCTGGGCACCCTCATCGCCGGCCCGTTCGCCGGTCGCCTGCTCGGCGACATGGGCGCCGAGGTGATCAAGATCGAGGCGCCGGGCTCCCCCGATCCGATCCGCACCTGGGGGCAGGCCGAGGTCGACGGCGAACGCGCCTACTGGACGGTGCACGCGCGCAACAAGAAGGCCGTCACGCTGGATCTCCGCTCCCGGCGGGGGCGCGAGCTGTTCCTGGACCTGGCCGCCCGTTCGGATGTCATCGTCGAGAATTTCCGGCCGGGCACCCTGGAACGCTGGGACCTCGGATACGACGTGCTCACCGCCCGCAACCGCGGCATCATCCTGGTCCGGGTCTCCGGTTACGGACAGACCGGCCCCGCCGCGTCCCGAGCCGGCTACGCGTCGGTCGCGGAGGCCGAGAGCGGACTGCGATATCTGAACGGCTACCCGGGCGAGGCACCGCCGCGCCTCGCGTTGTCCCTCGGGGACACCCTCGCCGGGATGTTCGCGGCACAGGGCGCTCTCGCGGCGCTGTATCGCCGCACCGTGACCGGCGAAGGTCAGGTGGTCGACACGGCACTGACGGAGGCCTGTCTTGCGGTGCAGGAGTCGACGATCGCCGACTACGACCTGGCGGGGGTGATCAGGGGACCGTCAGGCACCCGGCTGGACGGGATAGCACCCTCGAACCTTTATCTCGCCAAGGACGGGCTTCGCGTCGTCATCGCCGCCAATCAGGACACGGTCTTCGGTCGGCTGTGCGCGGCGATGGGCCGCGACGACCTCGCGACCGACCCCCGGTTCGCCGACCATCGGGCCCGGGGCGTGCATCAGGACGACCTCGACGACATCATCGGCGCATGGGCCGCCGAGCACACCAGCGAGGAACTGATGGACATCCTCGGCTCCGCGGGCGTGGTGGTCGGCCCGGTGAACACGGTGGCCGAGGTCGTCGCCGACCCGCAGATGATCGCCCGCGACATGCTGATCCCACATCACGACGAACGGCTCGGCCGGACGGTGCTCGGACCCGGCATCGTGCCGAAGCTCTCGGCGTCACCCGGACGCGTGGCGAGCGCCGGTCCGCCGACGCCCGGGGCTCATAACGCGCAGGTCTACGGCGACGTCCTGGGCCTGACCGCCGACGATCTGGCCGCCCTTGCCGACGAGCGGATCATCTGATGTCGCGTAGCCTTGAGACGTCAACTGATCGTTCGCGGTGAGCAGCATGCCCCGACCGATCGACCAGTGGACGACATTGTGCTGCATAACACCTGGTCATCGACCAGATCGGGCCGATTGGGCCCACAGCCCGCACACAGTGGCGGCCACCGGTTCGGGCAGAAGAGAGTGACCGTGAGTACCGACATCACAGCGTTCCGGTTCGTTGCACCGGGTTTTCAGGGGGTGAGACCGCTATGACGTACGACACTGCAGGTAATTCCGCGGAAGGCACCAACTCCGCGGGGGGCAATGACGTGGCCGGGGGCGACATGGCCGGGGGCGCCGAGATGCCGGCACCTCCCCCGTGGTTGCAGTTCGCGAATCCCGGTCCGCCGCCGCACGAGCCGAATCACGAGGTGGCCCCTCAATCGGCCCCCGCACCCGCGGACCGGGTGAGTCCGGAACCCGGCACCCAGTTCCCGAATCAACCGGTTCCCGGCGGCCCCGCGCCCGAGATGCCGGCGTACCCGCCTCAGCAGCACCCCGTGCAGCCACAGGCGCATGTCAACCACCAGCAGCAGTACCCGCCCGCGCAGATGACCGGTCAGCCGTATCAGGCCGACCCCGGTTATCCCGCCTATCAGTCCGCACCGCCCACCGGATACGGCGCACCGGCCGATCCGATGGTGCAGCAGGCCCAGTGGAGCGCTCCGCCCGCCGAACCACAGAATCAGTACCCGCCGGTGGCACCGCCTGCTGCGGGCCCACCGCCCGATGCACCGCCGATGGGCGCACCCTATGCCGGATATCCCTCCGGCCCAGCCGGATTCAATGATCCCCACGGCGGTCCGGCGCTCGACGAGGTCGCTCTGATCCGCAAGGCGCGCCGCGCCCCGGGGAAGGGTTGGCGCCGCGCCGTCCACACGTTGTCCGGCGGCGCCATCAACCCCGGGGAGTCACAGAGCGACATCAACTACCAGCAGTTGCTGGAGCGGGTGAACCGCCCGGTACGCGGTGACTACCGCATCGCCGTGCTGTCCCTGAAGGGTGGCGTCGGCAAGACCACAACATCGGTCGGCCTGGGATCCACGTTCGCCTCCCTGCGCGGCGACCGGGTGATCGCCGTCGACGCGAATCCGGACCTCGGCACCCTGGCACAGCGCATCCCGCAGCAGACCCGATCGACGGTCCGCGACCTGCTCGCCGACCGCAACGTCTATCGCTACTCCGATGTGCGGGCACACACCTCCCAAGCGCCGAGCCGCCTGGAAATCCTTGCCTCCGAACGTGATCCGGCAGTCGCCGAGGCCTTCTCCGAGGAGGAGTACCGCGGCGTCATCCAGATCCTGCAGCGGTTCTACAACATCATCATCACCGACTGCGGTACCGGGTTGAGCCACTCGGCGATGAACGGAGTGCTGGATCTGGCGAACGCGATCATCCTCGTCAGCTCACCGGCACTGGACGGCGCGCGCAGCGCAGGCGCCACGCTCGACTGGCTGGAGGCCCACGGCTACGGACACCTGGTCTCGCGTGCCGTGGTGGTCCTGAGCTCGTCACGCCCCGGGGCATCGACCATCGACACGGCGCAACTGGGTCAGCACTTCCTCACCCGGTGCCGTGCGGTCCACCAGGTGCCCTTCGACGATCACCTCTCCGAGGGCGCCGAGGTGGACCTGGATCTGGTCAGCAAGCAGACACGTCGCGCGTTCGTCGAACTCGCCGCGACGATCGCCGACGACTTCGCGACGCCGGTCGATCATCCGGACCCGTTCTACCACTGAGCGGTCAGAGGGCGGCGGCGTCGTCCCGGTCCTCGGCGTCTTCTGCTCCGGCATCCTGCGTGCCGGGACCGGCTGCCTTCTGCCTGCGGAATCTCCGCCACCGCGAGAACGCGTGGATACCCATCGGGATGACGATGGTGAGGACCGAGCCGATGATGAAGATCTCGATGTTGTCCCGGATGAGCGGCACCTGTCCGAGGAAGTATCCGAGGACGATGATGCCTGCCGCCCAGGTGATGCTGCCGAGCACACTGAACAGGGTGAAGACCCGGTAGGGCATCTTGGTGAAGCCGGCGACGAGGGGCGTCAGCGTCCGTACGACACCGACGAACCTCGCGAAGAACACCGTGAACGCGCCGAATCGCTCGAAATAGTTGTGCGTCTTCTCCAGCGGCCCGGGTCCGATCCATCGCATCAGCCGCCCGTGCACCACCGACGATCCGAGGCGTCGGCCGATCAGGTAGCCCACCTGATCGCCGAGGATCGCGGCCACCGGGACGGCGACGCACAGCAGCCAGAGCGGCGCGAACGGTTTCGGTTGCGCGGCAAGCACACCCGCACCGAACAGCACACTGTCGCCGGGGAAAACGAAACCGATCAGCAGACCGGTCTCCACGAAGATCAGCACACACAGACCGATCAGGCCACCGGTGGCCAGGAATGCGTCGACATCGAACGGGTTCATCACAGTCCAGCGTAGAGACGGCGGGTACGCCGGCCGGGCAGCCGCGTTAACTCCGTGCAACATGTCGGGCACGAGACGACGACGTACGGTTTACTCGGCGTAGGCGGTGTCGTCCGAACGGATGGCGCCCGACACCGGAGGAGGGTGCACGTGTCCATACCGATCGACGCCCTGTCCGCGCCGGCACCCACTCTGCACGCGGTCGACGACCGGCCGCCCGCGGCCGACGCACCCGAGGTTCGCGTCGAGTACCGGGTGATCCACGGGTATCGCCGCGCATTCCGGATCGCCGGGAGCGGACCGGCCCTGCTGCTCATCCACGGCATCGGCGACAACTCGTCCACCTGGGACGAGGTCATCCCACTGCTGGCGCGCCACTACACGGTCATCGCACCGGATCTGCTCGGACACGGCCTGTCGGACAAGCCACGAGCCGACTATTCGGTGGCCGCCTTCGCCAACGGCATGCGGGACCTGCTCGTGGTGCTGGGACATACGCGGGTCACGGTGGTGGGACATTCGCTGGGCGGCGGGGTCGCGATGCAGTTCTGCTACCAGTTCCCCCGTTTCGTCGAACGGCTCGTCCTGGTGGCTGCGGGCGGGGTGACCCGCGACGTGAATCCGGTCCTGCGACTGGTGTCCGCGCCGGTGGCGGCCGAGATGCTCGCCCTGCTCCGGATTCCGGGTGCCGTGTCGGCTCTTCGAATGACATCCCGGACGCTCACCGCACTGCCCGTCGTGCCCGGAACGCCCGCCGTGATGACCCCTCGGCGGATGCTGAACGACCACGACGACCTGATGCGTGTCCTGGGTGGTCTCACGGATCCGACGGCGTCCTCGGCTTTCCTTCGCACCCTGCGTGCCGTCGTCGACTGGCGCGGCCAGGTCGTCAGCATGCTCGACCGATGTCATCTGACGGACAACCTCCCGGTACTGGTGGTGTGGGGAGACGAGGACACCGTGATCCCGTATCGCCATGCGCTGCTTGCCCATTCGGCGATCCCGCATTCCGAGTTGGTGACCTTCGGCGGCTGCGGGCACTTCCCCTTCCGCGCCGAGCCCCGACGATTCGCCGACACCGTGGCCGACTTCATCGAGCGGCATCGGCCCCTGGATTTCGACCCCGCGAACTGGCGGGAACTCATGAGCCGCGGGCCGCGCCCGGAGAACGTCGTCGGCGACGACGCCACCGTGGAGGCACTTTTCGAGGCCATCGACGACGAGCGCGGCGCGACCTGACGGCGGAGAACGTGGGAGGATCGACCGCATGACCGAGCCCTTCGACCGTCCTTCGGATGCGACTCCACGGCCGTTCGACATCACCGATCCGGCCAATTACGACATGCCCGCCGTCCAGCCCGGCATGGTGCCCGAGCCACCTCTGGTGGTCATCGGCGACATCACCTGTACCCAGACGCATGTGATCACTCCGTCGGGTACGTTTCCGATCCGTGGTTCGCAATGGGCCGTCACCGATATGTCGATGACGACCGAGCGGATGTCCCAGACCGGTCTCGTCCTCGCCCTCGTCGGTTTCTTCCTGGTCTGCTTCCTGAGCCTGTTGTTCCTGCTGATGAAGGATCGGCAGACCACCGGCTACATCCAGGTGACGGTGCGCGGGAACGGCATCACCCACGTCTGCAACATCCCCGCGTACAACCCGGGCGTGATGAACGAGATCTCCAACCGCGTCGCCTACGCGCGAACCCTCGCATGATAGGTCTCTGACCAGGCACTCCGCCGTGCCGTGTCATCATGTCCCCATGAGTACCCCCGGAGATCCATCGGCATTCGACGTATCCGGGTATCAGCCGTCCGCGTACCCGCCCGGTCCGAACCGGAGTGCGTACACCGATTATCCGATGGCCTACGTCCCACCCGGGTTGACCGATTCCGACGCACCGTTCGGCCGTCATCCGGTCACGGGTGTGCCACTGTCGAACAAGTCCAGAACGACGGCGGGGCTGCTGCAGTTCTTCCTCGGCGGGGCCGGTGCGGGACGCTTCTACATCGGCGACAACCGCACGGCGATCATTCAGGCCGGACTGACGCTCGGCGGCTGCGCACTGGTCGTCCTGTGCAGCATGCTCGCGTTTCTGATCGTGCCGATCATCGGGATCCTCGTCGGTGGCCTCATGTGGTTCGCCGGCAGCATCTGGGTCCTGATCGACTCCCTTGTGCTGTTCTCCGGCAACGCCCGTGACTCCCAGGGCAGGCCACTGCGCTCGTGACGGGTCAACCGCCGCAGCAGTCGCCGCCGGTCCGGTCGCTCACACGCACGTCGCGGGTCATCTCATTGCGGGCGGCGAGGTCGCCGGGGGCCGGGTAATCGACACCCACGAGGCACAGTCCCCGCGCCTCGGCGACCGGCACACGGCTACTGCGTGTGGTCTCGGTCAGCAGCGCGCGGCACCAGTCCACGTCGCGGCGCCCGTCCCCCACCGAGGCCACCGCACCGACCAGCGATCGGACCATCGACCAGCAGAACGCATCCGCGGTCACCGCACCGACGAGGACGCCCGAGTCGTCGCGCCGCCATTCGAAGCGTTGCAGGTCCCGGATGGTCGTCGCACCCTCACGGCGCCGGCAGAACGCCGCGAAGTCGTTGAGCCCCAGCAGGGTTGCCGACGCCGCGTTCATCGCGTCGACGTCCAGCGGTCGCGACCACGCGGCGGTGGTGCGCGCATGAATCGGTTCGGCACCCCACCGGGCGTCGGTGAGCCGGTACTCGTAGTGCCTCCGCAGCGCCGAGAACCTTGCGTCGAAGTCGGCGCTCACCCGTGAGATCCCACGTACCCGGACATCGTCGGGCAGCATCTTCGCGAGCCGGCCGACGAGCAGGCTCGGGTCGCCTGCGATGGACCGCGTCGCCAGCGCGGATTCCGGGACATCGGCATGGGCGACCTGTCCGGTGGCATGGACACCCGCATCGGTGCGGCCCGCGACGGTCAGGCGCACCGGCACCCGCAGCACCGTGGCGAGCGTGTCCTCGAGGACCTGGCACACCGTGCGCTGATCGGTCTGCCGTGCCCAGCCCGCGAAGTCCGTGCCGTCGTAGGACACGTCGAGCCGCAGGCGTACCGACGCAGAGAACCCGCGGTCACCACCAGGGGTGACCGCGGGTTCCGGTGTCTGCGAGGTGCTCAGTCCTCGGACTCCTGCTGACTCGGCGGCAGCGAGTAGCCCGCGGCCTCCGCGTCGGCGTCGGTCGCAAACCAGATCTCGGCGACCGTGGAATCGTAGAAGCGGGTGCCGGGGCGGTGGTAGAGCTTGGAGCTCGCATTGCCCTTGATCGGGAACCCTTCCGGCTGCGAGTCGTCCTCGAGCGGTGCGTGCGCACCGGCAGGCAGGGCGGCCTCGTCGGCCGGAGCGGCGCTCGACTCGTCGGTGACGGCGTCGGCAACGGCCGCGGCGTTCTCGACGGCCGCGTCCGAGGACTCGGCCTCGACCTCGGCGACGACGTTGTCCGGGTTGTCGGCAGCCTTCTTCTCGGCGGCGACTTTCGCCCCGCTCGCTGCGCTCCCGGCGGCGGCCTTCTTCGACGCGGCCGCACGAGTCGCACGGTTCGCCTCGGTGGACACGGTGTTCTCGCGGACCAGCTCGATCACGGCCATCGGGGCGTTGTCGCCCTTGCGCGGCAGCGTCTTGATGATGCGCGTGTAACCACCGTTGCGCTCGGCGAAGAACGGACCGATCTCCGCGAACAGGACGTGCACGATGTCCTTGTCACGGATGTCCTTCATCACCTGGCGACGGTTGGCCAGCGAGCCGGCCTTCGCGTGGGTGATGAGCTTCTCGGCATACGGGCGCAGGCGCTTGGCCTTCGCTTCGGTGGTGGTGATGCGGCCGTGCTCGAAGAGCGAGGTGGCAAGATTCGCCAACATCGCCTTCTGATGGCTGGCCGACCCGCCGAGGCGGGCACCCTTGGTGGGCTTAGGCATTTTCTTCTCCTAGTTGGCGACAGCCCTACAGCTGCTCTGTCTCGGCGAAATCCTCACCGGAATCGGCGTCGAACGACGCGTCATCCGACCACGTTCCCGTTGCCGGGTCGTATCCGGCGACCTGCGACGGATCGAAGCTGGCCGGGCTGTCCTTGAGGGACAGACCCAGGGCGTGCAGCTTGACCTTGACCTCATCGATCGACTTCTGCCCGAAGTTGCGGATGTCGAGCAGATCCGACTCGGTCCGGGCCACCAGTTCGCCGACGGTGTGCACACCCTCGCGCTTCAGGCAGTTGTAGGACCGCACGGTCAGCTCCAGATCCTCGATGGGCAGACTGAACGACGCGATGTGATCGGCCTCGGCCGGCGACGGACCCATCTCGATGCCCTCGGCCTCCACGTTGAGCTCCCGGGCGAGCCCGAACAGCTCGACCAGGGTCTTGCCCGCGGAAGCGAGCGCGTCACGCGCGGTGATCGAGTTCTTGGTCTCCACATCGAGCACGAGCCGATCGAAGTCGGTGCGCTGCTCGACACGGGTGGCCTCGACCTTGTAGGTCACCTTGAGCACCGGCGAATAGATCGAGTCGACCGGAATCCGGCCGATCTCGGCACCCGATGCCTTGTTCTGCACGGCAGGCACGTAGCCGCGGCCCCGCTCGACGACGAGCTCGATCTCGAGCTTGCCCTTGTCGTTCAGGGTGGCGATGTGCAGATCCGGGTTGTGCACGGTGACACCGGCCGGGGGCACGATGTCGGCGCCGGTGACGGTGCCCGGACCCTGCTTACGCACGTACATGGTGACCGGCTCGTCCTCTTCGGAGCTGACCACGAGACCCTTGAGGTTCAGGATGATGTCGGTGACGTCTTCCTTCACACCGGGGACGGTGGTGAACTCGTGCAGGACTCCGTCGATGCGGATGCTGGTGATCGCAGCACCCGGGATCGAGCTGAGCAGGGTGCGGCGCAGCGAGTTGCCGAGGGTGTAGCCGAAGCCCGGCTCGAGCGGTTCGATGACGAACTTCGAGCGGTTCTCGACGACAACTTCCTCGGTGAGCGTGGGTCGCTGTGAGATGAGCATTTCTTGTTTCTCTCCTTTGGCCGACCGCTATATGACGGCCTCGAAAGTGAACCGAAACAGCTTGTGCTGCTTGGCTTGTCGTTAGACGTTCGTTTACTTCGAGTAGTACTCGACGATGAGCTGCTCGGTCAGCGGGACGTCGATCTGGGCACGCTCGGGCACGTTGTGCACGAGGATGCGCAGGGTCGACGGGACCACCTGGAGCCACCCCGGAACCGGACGCTCGCCCTGGATCTCCTTGGCGATCTGGAACGGCACGGTCTGCAGCGACTTCGGGCGGACGTCGATGATGTCGTACTGGCTCACGCGGTAGCTGGGCACATCGACACGAACACCGTTGACGGTGAAGTGGCCGTGGGTGACCATCTGGCGGGCCTGGCGACGGGTACGGGCCAGTCCGGCGCGGTACACGACGTTGTCGAGGCGGGTCTCCAGGATCTGCAGGAGCTGGTCACCGGTCTTGCCGGTGCGCCGGTTGGCCTCTTCGTAGTAGCGACGGAACTGCTTCTCCATCACTCCGTAGGTGAAGCGGGCCTTCTGCTTCTCCTGCAGCTGCAGCAGGTATTCGCTCTCCTTGATCCGCGAGCGGCCGTGCTGGCCGGGCGGGTAGGGGCGACGCTCGAACGCCTGGTCTCCGCCGATCAGATCGACGCGCAGACGACGGGACTTCTTTGTTGCGGGGCCGGTATAACGAGCCATTGTTCTAGTTCCTTACCTTCCCGCTAGACCCGGCGCCGCTTGGGCGGACGGCAACCGTTGTGCGGCTGCGGGGTGACGTCAGAGATGGTGCCGACCTCCAGGCCGGCGGCCTGCAGCGACCGGATGGCGGTCTCACGACCCGAACCCGGTCCCTTGACGAACACGTCGACCTTCTTGACGCCGTGTTCCTGGGCCTTGCGGGCAGCGTTCTCGGCAGCGAGCTGCGCGGCGAACGGGGTGCTCTTCCGCGAACCCTTGAATCCGACGTGTCCGGACGACGCCCAGCTGATGACGTTGCCGTTGGGGTCGCTGATCGACACGATGGTGTTGTTGAACGTCGACTTGATGTGCGCCTGGCCGTGCGGGACGTTCTTTTTATCGCGACGGCGGGTGCCCTTCTTGGGGCCTGCGCTACGTGACTTCGGAGGCATTACTTCTTCTTCCCGGCGATGGTCTTCTTCGGGCCCTTACGAGTACGGGCATTGGTCTTGGTGCGCTGTCCGCGGACGGGCAGGCCACGACGGTGGCGAAGACCCTGGTAGCAACCGATCTCGATCTTGCGACGGATGTCGGCCTGCACCTCGCGGCGCAGGTCACCCTCGACCTTCACCGATGCCTCGATGTACTCACGCAGCTTGGAGACGTCTGCGTCGGTCAGATCCTTCGCGCGCAGGTCGGGACTGAGCCCGGTCGCGGCGATGATCTCCTTGGAGGTGGTACGACCAACTCCGTAGATGTAAGTCAGTGCGATCTCCAGCCGCTTTTCGCGGGGGAGGTCCACACCAGCAACACGTGCCATGTGGCGGTTTCCTTTTTCTGGTCAGAGGTCTGCTCCCAGTCCGTCCTCGCTCTGCGCGGGGCTCCGGCCTCTGAACCGGAGGTGGGCACCGACCCGAATGTCGATGCTGGTGCTGGGAGGGCTTCACATGAATCTGTTCAGCTCTGTTGTGTGTCTATTCAGTTGTGTTGTTCTCAAGCGACCCGGAGGGCGCGAGTGATCAACCCTGACGCTGCTTGTGACGCAGGTTCTCGCAGATCACCATGACCCGACCGTTACGACGGATCACCTTGCACTTCTCGCAGATCGGCTTGACGCTCGGCTGAACCTTCACGTCGGCTTCTCCTCGATGGTCCGGGCGCGGCTGACCGCACCCGATACTGTCTCCACCCGTGTTCGGGGGAAGTCTTTACTTGTACCGGTAAACGATGCGCCCACGTCCGAGGTCGTAGGGCGAGAGTTCCACGACGACCCGGTCCTCCGGCAGGATGCGGATGTAGTGCTGCCGCATCTTGCCGCTGATGTGGGCGAGAACCTTGTGACCGTTCTCCAGCTCGATGCGAAACATCGCATTCGGCAGGGGTTCGACCACTCGTCCCTCGACCTCGATGGCCCCGTCTTTTTTCGCCATGTCCTCCGCGATCCTGGTGCCGCTCCCACCTGTTCCGATCATCGGGATCGGGGCGGGTGCGAACCCCGGTTGAAAGCGTGTCTATCCGTTAGTGTGGTGCCAGACCCGCGACGCCCCGGCGCGATCACCTGGAAGACCAGCCGACATGCCGAGAACGGCGCGCGACGCACACCGACGTTCAATGTTACGCGAACTGCGAGAACAGTCCAAATGCCGGACTTCCGCCGTCCGCGCCGCCCTCGTCAACGTGCGGACGCACAGAATCCACGTGATGATCGCCCCCGGCTGGCATGCTTGACCGCATGACAGCTTTCCTGATTCGTACCGCCCTGACCGGCGTGACCCTGTGGATTGCCGCGCTGATCGTGCCCGGACTCGACTTCGTCTACGGCGACAACGCCTCGACACTCAAGAAGATCGGCGTCGTCCTGGTCGTCGCGGTGATCTTCGGCCTGGTCAACGCGATCATCAAGCCGATCCTCCAGATCCTGTCGATCCCCTTCTACATCCTCACCCTCGGCCTCATCCACATCGTGATCAACGCGTTCATGCTGGAGATCACCGCCTGGATCACCCGCAACACCACGCATTGGGGGCTGAACGTCGACAGCTTCTTCTGGACCGCGATCCTCGGTGCGATCGTCATCTCGATCGTCGGCTGGGGCATCGGCCTCCTCCTGAAGGAGCCGGTCCGGTGATCCGCATCAAGCGGGTTCTGGCAGCGGCCGCCGTCGGGGTCGTCGCCGCGGCCGGTCTCGCCGCCTGCAGCAGCGACGACGGCGGCGACAAACCGCGCACCGTCACCGTGGTCGGCAACGGAAAGGTGACCGGCGCCCCGGACACCCTGCGGGCCGAGGTCGGCGTCGAGGCCACCGCCCCGGACGTGACCGGCGCCCTCAACGAGACGAGCGCCAAGGTCAAGCAGGTCACCGACGCTGTGGTGGACGCGGGCGTGGAACGCAAAGACGTGCAGACCCAGCAGGTCAGCGTGAATCCGCGCTACAACTCCCCCGCTCCCGGCGGCAGCAGCGAGATCAGTAGCTACCAGGCGAGCAACTCGGTGCGGATCACCATCCGCGACCTCGCGAAGGCATCGGCGATCCTGGCCGCGGCCGCCGGGGCGGGCGGCGACGACACCCGGATCAGTGGCGTCAGTTTCGCCATCGACGACAATTCGGAACTGATGAAGCAGGCTCGCGAGGCGGCCTTCAAGGATGCGCGATCACGCGCCGAGCAGTACGCCTCACTGGCAGGCGACGGACTGGGCTCGGTGCAGACCATCTCCGAATCGACCAGCGGACAGGATCAGCCTGCACCGTCGATGCAGCGCGACAGCATGAGCGCGTCGGCCGCGCCGGTGCCCGTCGAACCCGGCGAGCAGACACTGACCTTCGCGGTCACCGTCACCTACGCGCTGCGCTGATCGCACCGGCGGGAGCGACCGTGTCCACAGTGGACACCGGAGAGCGCCGCCGCCGGTAATGCGCCAACGGACAGCAATCAGCGTGCGGCCTAGCCCAATTCATCGGCGATACTCCGACACCACCACGCCCGAACCGAATGTCCGGCTGGCGGTGAGGTCGAGATCTATCGGTGCCGCGAGGCCGTCGAACAGCGGAATGCCCCGTCCCAGCAGGACGGGATTCACCTTGAGGATCAGCCGGTCGATCTCGCAGGCAAGGGACGCGGCGATCTTCCCGCCGCCGCACAGCCAGATGTCGCCCGGCACCGCGGAGTCGGCACGCTCGGCAGCGATGACCTCCTCAGGAGTCGTATCCGCCAGTCGGACATCCGGCGGGACATCGGCAGCGGTTCTGGTGCGCGAGAAGACGATCTGCCGCAGGTGCGGGTACGGGCTCGTGATGCCGTACGGCAGACCGACCGCGTAGGTCGACCACCCCATCAACACGGTGCCGAACACCGAACAGTCCGGCTCGATGCCGAGCACCGGGTGCGCAGCGGCCGGGAATGCGTCGGCGTAGTTCTCCGCGAGATAGTCGATGTGGTCGCCCTCCACCGGGAACATGCCGAATCCCCCGTCCGGGTCCGCGATGAATCCATCCAGACTCACCGCCACGTAGTACACGAGTTCACGCATGCCGGCCTCCGATCACGACGGGTGTCGTGCAACGGAAACACATCAGCCGCCCGTGCGGCGACCCATTTTCCCACGGGCCGCAGCGTCGTAACGAATCAACCTGCGTCCGAGGCCAATTCGTCCGCGATACCCGTGGCCCCACGCCCGGATGGCAGCCCAGTCGCGGGTATCCGGTTCCTGCTCGGCGGCGTGCCGCACAAGCACCTTCTCCACGAAGCCCTTCGGATCGAACACACTGCGGTACAGGATCTTCGGACCTCACAGCCGGTCACCCCGATAGCGCCTATTCCTGGATCGGCGGCCCGCACCGCGCTCCCGAAGCCGGCGGGATCAGGTCGGCAGGATCATCACCTTGCCGCATTCACGGGAATCGTCGAGCACGGAGAACGCCCTGTCGAGCTCATCCAATCCGAACCGGTGCGTGATCATCGGACTCAGGTCGTGGCGCTCCAGGAGCTCGACGGCACGGCCGAACTTTTCCGGATACTCCATGGACCCGCAGATTCTCAGCTCATTCGCGAGCACTGCCATGAAATCGACCTCGACGCCCACGAAGTGCAAGCCGACCACCGCGATTCTGGTGTGCCGACCGGCGTTCGCGATCGCCGTCGCAAGTGCCTGCGCCGATCCCGTCGCCTCGATGACCACCGATGTTGCCGCCCGCGGGCCGAAGGTCGACTCGCGCGTGCCGTGAATCCGTCCGAGGCTTTCCCACACATCTGCCACCGCCGGGTCGATCACATGGTGTGCGCCCATCGCCCGTGCGAGCTCACGCCGGGTGCCCGACGTACCGACCGCGACGATGTCGGTGACGCCGATGTCGGCAAGAACGGCGATCGCGCTCAGCCCGATCGGCCCGCAGCCCAGCACGACCGCCCGGTCGGCAGCACCGGCATCGACCTGCTCCACCGCATGCATCCCGACCGCGACGGGTTCGGCCAGCGCCGCCGTCTCGAGCGGCATCGAGTCCGGCACCGCGAACAACTGCATCGCCGCGTCGTCGATCACCGCGACGTCGCTCAGACCACCTCCGCGCGCCCCGTTCCCGAGGCGTCCGATCTCATCGTTACCCGGGAACACCACCACCCGATCCCCGACCGACACCGCGGTGGTTGCCGCACCGACCGCCAGTACCGTCCCCGCGAACTCGTGGCCGAGAGCCATCGGCCCCGCACTGACGGGGTTTCCGCCCATCGACCGATACGACAGGTCACTGCCGCACACACCGCAGGCGGCCACCGACAGCAGCGCGCCGCGGTCCGGCACCTCCGGTAGCCGCTCGTCATCTATCCGGACGTCGCCGGGTCCGTGGACCCGTGCCTGCCGATGCCGTTCCACCGTCAGATCCACGCCTGCTCCTCGATGCCGGGATTCCGGGATCTCACCGGTCGTGCACCAGGGTCACGCGGACCGCGTCATCGTCAGGCCCCCGTCGCTCGAGGAGATCGATACCGCGACCGATCTCGCCGAGCGAGATCTGCACGCCACGCATGGCGCGGCCGATCGACGGCCGGTCACGGAGGACGTCCACCGCCTGCTCGATGGACAGCGGCGTGGGGCCGGCGCACCCTACGATGTTGAGCGACTTGAGCGTGATGAGATCCGAGATGACCTCGACCGGCGCCATCTTCTTGAGACCGGCGAAACCGATACGGCCGTACTCGGCGGCGAGTTCGACGGCGTCGGCGACGGTGCCGGGGACCGGCGTCAGATCCATGACGACACTGGCCATCTGACCGTCCGTGAGTTCGGCGGTCCTTCCGACCAGGTCCTCCTCGTCGACGTCGATCACCGCGTGCGCTCCCAACTCCGTCGCCTTCGCGAGCCGCGCGCCATCCGCGCTCGTACCGGTCACGATCACGGTCGAGGCACCCCGGGCAACGGCCGCCGCCGCACACAGCAACCCCTGATGACCCGGCCCCAGGACCACCACCCGGTCGCCGGGGCGGACCTTGATCAGCTCCATCCAGTTCAATGCGTTGGCAAGGGGTTCGAAGACCGTCAGTTCGACCGGGTCGGCGTTCGCGGGTGCCTTGACCAGATGGGTGTTCGGCAGCAGTTGCATGAACTGCCCGTATCCTCCCCATAGTCCGCCGGCGAAGTCGCTGCCCATCGTGTAGCCGTAGAGCTGCGCGTTGGCACACAGCCCGACCCCGGTGTGGCACTGCCGGCACTGTCCGCAGCGGACGACTTCGTCGACACACACCCGGTCGCCCGGTTGCACTCCCCAGGTCGCCGCAGCCTCGTCGGTGATCTCGTGGATGACACCGACGATCTCATGTCCCGGAACGACATTCGCGACCTCGCCGGGGACGTGCGGCTGCCCGCGCAACTGCATCACGTCGCTGCCGCACAGCCCGACGGCCTCCACGGCGAGAACGGCGCCACCCGGCCCGGGCGGCGGCACGGTGAAGCTCCGGGTCTCATGGGTGCCGTCACCCGCGAATACCACGGCCTCTGCGGTCAGTGTCATGACATCTCCTCGTCTCGGAATAGGGTTGCGTCGGACAGGAATTGATCACACCGTCTCGGGTGTCCGTGTCATTCGGCGACAGTGGTGTCGAGGACCACCGGAACCTCGCCGGCCGCGACCGCAGCCGTCACCGCTGCGCGCAGCGGAGTGCACGAGCGGCGACGCTCACCGGCCGCCGGGGGCCCGACTCCGAGCTCGACGCAGCGGCGTCGCGCATCGGTACTCCATTGCAGACTCGTCTGCCAGATCGTGCTCTTACGTACCATCACCTCGGCACCGCAGGTCCCGCAGCGCACGCCCCGCATCGGACAGTCCCGGATGCGGTCATCGACGCGGCTCGCGGCATGCGAACCGGTCATGACGATGCCGCCGCGCTCCGCATGTTCTCGCGAATCTCGGCCCGCCAGGTCTCCAGTGGCGCAGTCACATCCACCTCGTGTTCGAAGCGGTCGGTCATGTCCGGGGTGACATCGGCACGGTCGACATAGAACTGCCCGTACCACCGACGCAACTGGTAGACGGCGCCGTCCTCCTCGCAGAGGAGTGGGTTGTCGATGCGCGTCTTCGCGCGCCAGATCGCGATGTCCTGCTCGATCCCGTTCTGCACCCAGTCACCGAGACCCGTTGCGGTCTCCTGTGCGACCTCGTCGGTCACGTACTCGGACTTCTCCACGATGACCGCGTACTGGTACTCGGTGTGTTCCTCGTCAATCGGGTAATGCGTGTGCAACAGAACCGTGCGGATCTCGAAACCCTCGTACAGATAGGTCAGGTCGTCGATCATGAAGGACGGACCGTAATAGGTGGCCACCGATCGCACCCCCAGCAGTGGCGGCGTGCCCTCCGGCCCCGGAACGTCCTCTCGTGGACCACTATCGAGATACTGCACGCTGATCGGCCCCTCGAGTACGTTCTTGAAGTACGTCGGGAGATTGCCGTGGATGTAGTAGAAGTGCGCCATATCGACGTTGTTGTCCATGATTTCGCGGCAGTTCACCGCCATTGTCGTTCGATACCACAGCCAATCGGTCCAGTTCCCGTCGAGCGCCCCCGGGATCCGGGGTATCGCATCCGCTTCGGTCGGCGGATTGCCTTCCGGGTCATGCCAAACCGACACGAGCCCATCCTGTTCGAGCACCGGCCAGGACTTCGTCTTCGCAAGCTTCGGCACGCGTTTGGCATAGGGGATCGACTTGCATCGCCCGTCACCGCCCCATCGCCAATCATGGAAGGGGCAGGCCACCTCGTTCCCCTTCACCGTCCCCTCGGCGAGGTTCCCGCCCATGTGCCGGCAGAATCCGTCCAGTATGTGCAATTCGCCTTCCTGATCACGGAAGGCGACCAGATGAAGTCCGAATGCGTCGATCCCATGCGGCCTCCCGTCGTCGAATTCCGTTGACAGACCGAGACAATGCCAGCCTCGCGCGAACCTGGACGGAATGCGCTCGGCCTCGATGCGTCGATCCTGAACCTCTACCGACATGGTTATCCCTCGACTTTCTGTGATGGCAACGGGAATGGACTGCAGATCGTGGACAACGGCGGGATCACGCGGCACCGACAGCCGGGCCCGCCTCCCGCCGTCGCGACATGTGATCGGACGCGGCCCACCCGAAGGCCATCGCCGGCCCGATCGTCGCCCCCGGCCCGGGGTAGCTCTCACCCATCACGGAGGCGGCGAAATTGCCTGTGGCATAGAGGCCGTCGATCGGGTTTCCGTCACCTCTGACCACCGCACCGTGGACGTCGGTCAGGACGCCGCCGCGCGTTCCGATGTCGCCGGGATGCACCGGCAAGGCGTAGAAAGGCGGCTCGACGAGTGCGGCGAGATTGGGATTCGCCAGGTTCGGATCGCCGTAATACCGGTCGTATACGCTCTCCCCGCGGCCGAAATCGGCATCGCGGCCGGTGTCGGCGAAACCGTTGAAGCGCGCGACCTCCGCTTCGAGCCTCGTGGGCGGCACCCCGATCGCGTCGGCGAGCTCGCCAATGGTCGCGCCCTCGACCACCGTCCCGTGTTCGCGCCACGATTTCGGGAAAGCCTGCCGCGGCATCAGTCCCATCAGCATGTAGCGTTTACGCGACCGCCCATCGATGATCATCCACGACGGGACGGCTGACGCACCGGACCGGTTGTGCGCGTGCATCTTCCGGGCGAACTCGTCGTATGGCAGACATTCGTTCGCGAACCGACGACCATCCGAGTCCACGATCACCATGCCGGGTGTGGCACGTTCGGCCACCATGAAGAAGGGGCTACGGTCCGGCAGAGTCACGACCGGCGCTCCCCACACACTGTCCAGCAGGTCGGTGGCGGCGCCGAGTGCCATTGCCATGTCGAGGACTTCGCCCGTCTGCCCCTCCGATGCAGTGGTCCATTCGGCCCGCGACGGCGACGGCAGGTAGCGATCCCTCTTGGCCTGGTCATGCGAGAAGCCGCCGCAGGCGAGCACCACCCCGCACCGCGCACGCACTCCGACCCTTCGCCCGTCCCGCTCGACGACCACACCGACCACCGCGCCGTTCTCGCTGACGAGTTCGTCGGGCCGCGCCGACAGCCACAACTCTCCTCCGAGCTCGTCGAGCGAATACCTCAGTCTCGCAACGAGCCCCTCGCCGAGCGAGACCATGGACCGACCGCGCAAGGCGTTGCCGCAGGCCCGGGCGGCCACCGCCGCGGCGGCGATCTTGCCCCGACGGGTCCGTCCCATCATGTTCATGTCATGGAACGACATCGTGGTGATCGCAAGGCCATAGGTGGGCAGGCCGGATCGACGCATCGTCGCACGGGACTCCGGATTCAGTCGCTTGAGGTCGAAAGGCAGCGGCTCCAGTGACCGCCCCTGTGGGTATGCTCCGAGGCGCTCCGGAAAGTAGTCGGGGTATCCCGCGACATAGCTGAATCGAACCTCGGTGCGGTCGTGCAGCTCGCGAAGCATCTGCGCCCCGTTCGACAGGAAGGCATCCTTCCGTTCATCGGACACCCGGTCGCCGACGGTCGCGTCAAGGTAACTGCGGGCCTTCTCGTGTGTGTCGGCGAGCCCCGCATCCGCCAGGTGGAAGTTGTTCGGAATCCACACGCCCCCACCGGATAGCGCGGTCGATCCGCCGTAGAGTCCGGTCTTCTCGATGACAACCGCACGCAGTCCACGCAACCGGGCGCTGATGGCCGCAGCCATCCCTCCCGCGCCCGATCCGACGACGACGACGTCATACGTGTGGTCCCACGTGGTGGTCATACTGTCCCCTCCGCTGTGCCGGCGACCGGAGGCGCCGGTAGTGATGTGAGACACAGTACGCAGGTCCAGAACTTACATCAAGAGGTCTTTTGAATAAAATTTACGAAACGGCCTCCGAATGCCCTGAACAGGACAAACGCGTCGAATGACGGAGAGGGACGCCCTCGATGGATCAGAAATCGACGGCAGTTGAAGGTGCCGAGAATGCGCCGACGATGTAATCGACGAGATCTCCGATCAGCGCCCCGTCAACGGCCGCACCGTGGGCCGCCATCCAGTCCTCGAGGGTCGTGTGCGCCATCCCGAGAACCTGATACAGGAGAATGCGTGTGATCGCGTAACGCCAGAGCCGCACCGTGTCCGACAACTCCGGTGTGACCTTGGCCAGCAGCGCAAGCAGGGTCACCGTATACGGTTCCGCCGTGACCCGCAGTTGCACACCGTATTTAGGATGTGAAGCAATCGAGGACAGGAAACGGACGTAACTCAGACCCGCGTCCGTCCTGGTCAGTTCGACCACCGGCCGGACAATGGCCTCCGCGACGTCGCGCAGGCTGCAATCGTCGCGCGCATCGAGGTCGGCGACGATCTCGTTGCGGCGCTCCCCCCACAACGTCGTCCCGTCCGCCACGATCGCCTCGACGAGTCCGTCCTTGGAACGAAAATGGTAGTGAACCGCAGCCGGATTCACTCCCGCCTGCTGGCATATCCGGTTGATCGACACCGCGTCGACGCCCTCGTCGCCGAAGAGTCGCTGCGCCGTGGAGATGATCAGACCACGGGTTTCGGTGCCCGCCTGACGGGTTGAGCGACCGACCGTTCCGGCACGATCAGCCATGCGACGACCTCATTTCCTCATCTCGGCACCGACCCAAGTGGTCCCGAGGATACCAACCCTCCGTCGCGTGGCCGCCGATCTCGCCCCCGGCGCCGGGCAGAGTCCGACTATTGCATCAAGAGGTCTCTTGATATAACTTCATGGAATGTTGGGCTCCGATTCCGCGCTCCGCGACCGGGCGGCCGTCGTCGGTGTCGGTTACACCGAGTTCTCCCGCCAATCCGGTGCCTCCACACTGGATCTCGCGCTACGAGCCATCTCTGCTGCCGTGGACGACGCGGGCCTGAGCCTCTCCGACATCGACGGGGTGGCCTGCCATCGTCTCGGTGATTCGGTCGCGCCGAGCATTGTTGCCGCATCACTGGGGATCCGGGATCTGCGGTACCACCTCGACCTTTTCGGCGGAGGGAGTGTGTCGGCCGGGGTGATCGGCCACGCCGCCATGTCGATCGCCTCCGGGACGGCCGACACCATCGTGTGCTGGCGCGCCCTGAACGCTCGATCCGGCCACCGGATGGGTCAGGGAGGCAAGGGCCCCGGCGACACCACCGAGATCCAGTACAAAAGCCCCAGCGGATACCTCACGCCCGCACAGGAATTCGCCATGTACACGCGCAGCTTCCTGGAGCGCTGGAACGTTCCACCCGAAGCCCTCGGGCAGATTGCGATCACCCAGCGCGACAACGCGAGACTCAGCCCGCGCGCGATGATGACGGCTCCGCTCACGATGGCGGAATACCTTGCGGCGCGGCCCATCGTCGAGCCGCTCCGGCTTTTCGACTGCTGCCTGGAAACCGACGGCGCGGTGGCGCTGGTCGTCACCTCCGCCGAGCGCGCCCGGGATCTGGCCACCATCCCGGTCCTCGTCCGCGGAATCGGCTTCGGACCGGGGCACACGATCTTCTCCAACGGACACGACCGGCTCGACATCAGTGCGGCCTCCGCCATGGCACCCCGCCTCTACGACGCGGCCGGTATCGGTCCCGACGAGATCGACATCGCCGAACTGTATGACGCGTTCAGCCCTCTCGTCCTCATCCAACTCGAGGACTACCGACTGTGCGGACGTGGCGAGTCGGCCGATTTCGTCCTGTCCGGCAACATCTCCCGCGACGGGTCGCTGCCCGTCAATACCCACGGCGGTCACCTTTCCGAAGGCTATGTGCACGGCCTCAACCATGTGGCGGAGGCGGTCAACCAACTTCGTGGGGAGTGTGGAGCACGGCAGGTGCCGGGCGTCGAGACCGCCCTCGCGACCGGTCAGCCCGGCTACGCCGCCGGCCTCACGTCCTCGGTGATCCTGCGGAAGGGGGCGTGATGTCCGTCGATCACGTCAGGATAGGCGATCCGGATGCCCACGAGTGGTATTCGTCTCTCGCGCAACACCTTCTCCGTATCCAGCGCTGCGACCGGTGTGGGTGCCTCCGGTGGCCGGTCCGCGCACTCTGCGGTCGCTGCGGTTCCATCACGTGGACATGGCAGGACCTGTCCGGCGATGCGACCGTTGCGAGCTACATCGTGAACCGACATGGGTTCGGCCTGGACATCGAGGTGCCGTCAACCGTGGTGCTCGCGCGGATCGCCGAGCAGGACGACGTACTGATCGTCGCCCGATGCGCCGGACACCGCCCCGGGACAACCACATCCATCACCGGCCGCGCGTTGCGCGCGGAATTCACCACGAGCGCCGAGGGCTCGACAGAGCTCAGATGGCGCCTGGTGGAACCGAAACGGAGCACCGATCGATGATCGACTATCTGTGCAACGCGTTCACCCCGGACCGCGCACCGATCTGGCGCCGGGCCGTTGCCGGCGTACAGGTGAAGGTCAGGGACGATGCCGCCGAGGGCTTCTGCACCCCCGACGAGATGATCCGGCGGATGGACGACCTCGGCACCGAATTCCTGTGCCTGCCGGTGTCCGACATCGGGCCGCACGGACTCCTCCGGGACACCGATTTCGAACACCTGATCCTGCGCTGGTCCGAGCTCGACGAGCTGTCCGGACGATACCCCGGGCGATTCGCCGGGCTGGCCGTCCCTGATCCCGCCGGCGGTATCCGGGCCGTCCGGCGAATGGCGCAACGGATCACGGGGCGTCCCGACATCGTGGGCTTCTACCTGCACACCCACAGCTGGGACCGCCGGTTCGACCACGCCGACCACTACCCGTGGTACGCCCTCGCAGGCGACCTCCGCCTGCCGTTCATCATGCAGGCCGGCAGTTCAGGCGGCCTGATGCCCAGTGAATGCGGTCACCCGATCGGCATCGATCGGCCCGCTCTCTACTTTCCGGACACCGACTTCGTGCTGTCCCACCTCGGGTGGCCGTGGACCGACGAGGCGATCGCGATGGCACTGAAGTTTCCCAACGTATATCTCGGTACCGCGGCCTACCCACCGCGACACTGGGATCCGGCCGTCATCAGATTCATCAATGGTCCAGGTCGGCGAAAGACGTTGTTCGGCACAAACTTTCCAACCGTTGGGCATCGTTCGGCAGTGGCCGCACTCGACACGGTGGGCCTGCGCGCGGAGTCCGTCGACGAACTCGTGCACGGCAACGCCGCCCGGCTGTTCACACGCACACGCCCGTCCTAGTCCACATTTCGTCCTTCCGATCCAGGAGGTTCGCATGCCCCTCGGCATCCGCAGACCCGTCGATGCAGTCGACCGCGCCGAGATCATCCGGCGATTTCCGCCACCCCCCGACTTCTTCGAGACGGCATGGTTCGACAGCCCCGAGACGATCCACCGCAAACAGGAGACGCGCCTGGCGGAGAAGTTCGGACATGCCGCACGCATCCCGTTCTACCGGCGGCTATGGAGCGAGCACGATTTCGACCCGATGACCGTCGGTGGCCTGGACGACCTGCATCGCGCGCCGATGTACGACGTCGAGGACATCCGCCGCAGCATTGCCGAACATCCGCCGCTGGGTGACTACCAGGGCATCGACCTCGACGATGTCCGCCGCGAACCCGCACGGCTCTACATGTCCGGCGGAACGACCGGTGCGTCGCGGCCGACCCTCTACACACAGTGGGACCGCGAGGTCGGATCGCTACTCATGGCACGTCAGTTGTACCTCCAGGGAATCCGGCCGGGTGATGTCGTGCTGAACTCCTGGTCCTACGGAACGCACAACGGTGCCTTCATCTTCGACGAAGCCGCCTACAACTGGCTGAACTGCGTGGTCATCACCACCAGTACCGGCGTGGTGACGAGTACCGATCGGCAGATCGACCTGATGCTGGAGTACCGCGCCAATGCGGTTCTGGGCACCGGCGACTACCTGCTCCGGATCGCCGAGGCAGCAACCGCACGCGGCCTCGATCCGCGTACGGATTTCGCGCTGACCGCACTCCCCAACATCGGCGATCGCGCGGTCCTGGAGGCGACCTGGGGCCTGCCGGTACTCGGCCAGTACGGCTTCCACGAGGTACAGACCGTCGCGGTGGAATGTCCGGATCGCAACGGACTGCACATCTTCGAGGACGCGTTCGTGGTCGAGGTCGTCGATGCCGAGACCGGCGAGCGTCTGCCCGACGGCGAGACCGGCTCCCTGGTGGTGACTGAACTGTACAAGACCGGTAGCGCCCAATTGCGTTATCACATCAAGGATCTCGCCTATATGTATCCACGCGCACAGTGCACGTGTGGCAGTTGGTACCGGCGGATCGGCCCCTTCGCCGGCCGCGCGGACAACATGATCAAACTCCGTGGGATCAACGTGTGGCCCGAGGCCATCGGCGAGATCATCACCGGCCTCGACGGCGCACGTCCGGACTATTTCGTGCGCGCGATCCGCGCCAATCACCGGGACGAGTTGATCGCGCTCGTCGAGACGGAGGTACCGGAGGACGGGCGCGAGCGGTTCGCGGCTGACGCCGAGGACCTGCTCAAACGACGACTCGGGGTCGCCATCCGCTGTCAGGCGGTCGGCCCCGGTGACCTCGACGAGGACACCGGTTTGCGGACTTCCCCGAAACCCAGGCGATTTCGGGACGAACGCGTCGCGCACTGACGGCCCGGCCCGAACAGAAAGGAACGAGATGGACTTCGACCTGACCCCGGAGCAGCGGGACTTCGTCGAACGCGTGGAGGCATTCCTGGACGCGTACCCCGATCAGAGTGTCTTCGACGTCACGAAGGAGAACAACGCGCAGGTGGTGGACAGTCCCGAGCGACGGGCCTTCATGCGCGCTCTCGGCGCTCAGGGCTGGCTCGGACTCACCTGGCCCACCCAGTGGGGCGGGGCCGACGAGGACGGGATGTATGAATACCTTCTCAACGAATCACTCGCCCGCCGGGGCGGGCCGCAGATCGGCAAAGGTGTCGGCATCATCGGAAAGACCTTGCTGCGCCATGGAAGTGAGCGACTGAAGGCCGAGTTCCTGCCCAAGATCCTGCGCAGCGAGATCGAATTCGCGGTCGGCTACAGCGAACCGGATGCGGGTTCCGACGCCGCCTCGATGCGGCTTGCGGCCACCCGGGACGGGGCCGGCTGGCGACTGAATGGTCAGAAGACGTGGACCACCTCCGCGCACTTCGCCGAATGGTATTGGCTGGGCGCGAGAACCAATCCGTCGGCACCGAAACATCAGGGCATCACATTGTTCCTGGTGCCCATGGACGATCCCGGCATCACCGTCACCCCGATCTGGACCATGGGCGGAGAGCGCACCAATCAGGTGCACATCGATGACGTCTGGGTATCCGACGACTACGTGGTCGGCGAGGTAGGCAAGGGATTCCAGTACATCTCGGAGGCCCTCGACATCGAGCGATTCACGCTCTTCACGCTGTCCCCCATCGAACAGCGCCTCGAGGTCCTTCTCGACTATGTGCGCTCGGCCCGACGAGACGGTGTACCGCTGCGAGAGATCGAGTCGGTCCGGCAGCGCATCGCCCACCTCGTGACACATGCCGCGATGGCCAAGGGGCTGGGGCTGCGCGTGGTGCATGCCTCCGGCGACGCTCCGCCCACCACCGAATCCTCGGAGTACAAGCTGTACGCGACGGAGTTCTCCCGCCGACTGGCCGACACCGCAATGGATCTCGGCGGTCCGGGCACCCAGCTGCGCGTCGGCACCGAGGAGGCACCGATGCGGGGCCGGGCGGAGTCCACCTACCGCTACACCGTGATCGACACCATCGGCGGCGGCACCTCGGAAATTCAACGGAACATCATCGCCCGGCGTGGGCTGGGCCTGCCGAGGTGTTACTGATGGGGGCACTCCTCGAAGGGGTTCGGGTCGTCGACCTGTCGACCGTCGGGCCGGCCGCCCGGACCTCACGCTGGCTCGCCGACCTGGGCGCCGACGTCGTCAAAGTCGAGGCGCCACGTACGGCAGACCGCCTGCCGTGGCGTCCGCCGCCGCACGCCTACGGCGGCAACCGCGGCATGCGGCGCGCACGGATAGATCTCACGAACGCCTCCGGCACCGCAGCCTTCCTCGCTCTCGTGACCACCGCGGATGTCGTCATCGAGTCGTTCCGCCCTGGCGTCGCCGACCGTCTGGGTATCGGGCACGCGGCGATCAGCCAGGTCAATCCCGCCGTCATCTACTGCGCGACATCCGGTTACGGCCGTTCCGGACGCCGCTCGGCGTGGGTCGGACACGACATCAACTACCTGGCGACCGGTGGGTTCCTGGCGACCGGCGCTCGCGACGCCCATGGCGCACCGGCCCTGCCCGGTGCCACGGTTGCCGACAGCGCCGGCGGCGGACTCCACGCGACCACATCGATTCTCGCCGCCCTGTTCCGTCGGGAGCGCAGCGGCGAGGGCGCCGCCCTCGACGTATCGGTCACCGACGGAGTCCTGGCCCTGATGGGGTTGCATCTGGACGCCTACCTGGCCACCGGAACCGAACCCGGTCCCGGCCGGGATCTGCTCAGCGGGCGCTATGCATGCTATGGCGTCTACCGCACGTCGGATGACGGCTGGATAGCGGTGGGCGCCATCGAATCCCGATTCTGGCGGAACCTGTGCGCGGAACTCGGGTTGTCCCGGTGGTCGGAGCATCAGATGTCCGAGGATGTCCAGGACCGCATCCGCGCCGACATGTGCGAGGCCTTCGCGGCCCGTCCCCGCGACGAGTGGGTCGATCGGCTGGCTCCCCTCGACACCTGTGTGGCACCGGTCCTGACCGTCGCGGAGGTTGCCGGGGACCGGGACTTCGCCGAACGCGGACTGTTCGTGGAGAACCGCACGGAGTCCGGATCCCCGATCACCCAGCTCGGCGCGCCCCTCGCCGGTTCAGTACATGGCCGAACCGATTCGGTGCTCGGGCCGGACACCACCCATACCCACGACCTGCTCACCACGGCCGGCCTCGACGCCGAGCTGATCGCCGCCCTGACGCGTGACGGGGTGATCGAGTGACCGCGCCACTCGACGACTTCGCCGACGACCTGCCGTACGACGTCCTCAGCCTCGCCGGCCGCGAGATGTATCGGGAGGAGAGTTCGGTACCCGTCGAGATCGGAGCGATCCGAAATCTGTGTGCGGCAGTGGGGAACGCGAGTCCGGTCTTCTGGCACGACACCGCCGCGGAGGAGATCTGCGGCGGTCTCATGGCGCCGCTGACCATGATGTCGGCCTGGGTACGCCCCTTCTCCTGGTCCCCGGACGAGGCGGACAACCTCGCGCTCCGACTACATTTCGACGTCAAGGAGCTACTCGGCGTACCCGAGGCGATCGTCGCCGAGAACACCGCACGATTCCTCGCACCCGTGCGGCCCGGCGACCGCCTCTGCTCCGTGCAGATCCTCCGTGGCGTCGGTCCGATGAAGACCACCCGGCTCGGGCGCGGCCGCTTCTGGGCGCTCGATGTCGAATACCGTTGCGGCACAGTACCGGTAGGCGTCGAGTCCTACCGTTTCTTCGGCTACCGGACTCGGGGTGGGTCATGAATCCGACGGAGGCACTGCGGTACGAAACGGTGGCGGTCGGAGACGAACTGCCGCACCTCGACGTGCCGGTCTCGGCGACCACCGTCGTCTTGTCGGCCCTGGCAACCCGCGACTGGCGGCCGATGCATCACGATCGCGATTTCGCCGTGCACCACAACGGAACCCGTGACATATTCATGAACACCCCGGCCATCGCCGCCTTTCTGGAGCGCTACCTGACCGATTGGACCGGATCCACCGGACGACTGCAGCAGATCGGCTTCGCGATGCGCGACTCGATCTACCCGGACACCCCGATGAGGTTCGCGGGATCGGTGCTGGATACCGAGACACACTCGGAGGCAATCGGATTCGTGACTGTAGACACCACGGTGACGCAGCAGGACCGGTTGTGCGTGGTGGCGAAGGCCACCATCGCGCTGCCCCGCGATCACCCTCTCGCCGCCTGGCACACCCCCACCCCGGACTGGAATCCACGAGTAGCCACCGCCGTGCCGGTGACCGACAGGAAGTAGCCCGCCATGGAATTGACCTTCTCCCCCGAACAGCACGATCTGCGACACGTGATCCGTGACGTCTGTGCCGCGCACTGCGGTATGAATCGGGTTCGCGAACTCGAGGACGACGCCCGCGGTTACGACGACGGCCTGTGGTCCCGGTTCGCCGAGCTCGGTGTGACCGGGATGCTGATCCCCCAGGATCACGGCGGCCTGGGCATGAGCATGCTCGATGCCGCAATCGTGTATCAGGAGTTCGGCCGCGCGCTCATTCCGTCACCACATTTCTGCAGTTCCGTAGTGTCCGCCTCGATCCTGTCCGCCATCGGAACCGAGGAAACCACAGCCCTGCTCCCCGGGCTCGCCGATGGCACATCAATCATCGTGCCCGCCTGGCTCGAACCCGAATCCGGGTTCGGCGCCGAAGGCATCCACGCCAGACTCTCCGCCGACGGCCGGCTCTCCGGCGTCAAACTTCATGTTGAATTCGCGTCCATCGCAGACCATTTCATGGTTCTTGCGCGAAACAACAAGGGAATCGTGGCCGTCCTCGTCGCCGCGGACACCCCTGGTGTGCGTCTGACACAGATGTTCTCCATGTCCGGGAACGCCCAGTACCGCGTCGAATTCGATTCGGTCCGGGTCGATGACGCGCAGATCGTCGCGGATGCCGCGACCGCATGGGATATCTGGACCACCTCGCTCACCCGCGCGGCGATCGTGCTGGCCGCGCAGGCCGTGGGCGGTGCACAGGAGTCGTTGAAGCAGTCCGTGGAGTACGCGAAGGTCCGTGAGCAGTTCGGCAAGCCCATCGGCGCATTCCAGGCGATCTCCCACGCCCTCGCCGATCGCAGCACCGAGATCGACGGTGCCGAGACCCTGGTGTGGCAGGCGGCCTGGGCCGCCGATCAGGGCCGGTCGATCGCCGCCCTCGGCCCGATGGCGAAACTCGCGGCGTGCCGGGCATTCCGTGACGTGACCGCGACGACCCAGCAGATCTTCGGCGGCAACGGGTTCACCGTGGATTACGACCCGCAACTCTTCTTCCGCCGCGCCAAGGTATGGCAGCTCTCGTACTGGGATGAGCCGTTCCTGGCCGAGATGATTGCCCGCGTCTACCTCGACGGGCGGAGTGCGTCATGAACGCGCCACTGGATGGGGTCCGCGTGGTGGAGGTGAGCATGCTCGGTCCCGGCGCCATCACCACTCATCTCGCCGATCTCGGCGCTGACGTGATCAAGGTGGAGCCACCGGGCGGCGACTATCTCCGTGACGTGACATGGCCGATCATCGACGGGGTCTCGTTGATGCATCTGCACATCTCGCGCGGCAAACGGAGCATCGTGCTCGATCTGCGCGCCGACGACGACGTACGCGTATTCCGGGATCTGGTGAGCACCGCCGATGTCGTGGTGGAGGCGATGCGTCCGGGCGGCCTCGACCGGCGGGGGCTCGGCTACGACACGCTGTGCGCCATCCGCCCCGAGCTCGTCTTCTGTTCCATCTCGGGGTTCGGCACCTCCGGGCCGTATCGTGACATCCCCAGTCACGGAGTCGCTTTCGATGCGTGGGCGGGTCTGGTACCGGTATCCCGCACAAGCGGCGGTCAGCCTGTCATCGACGAACACCTGTCGGTGGGGATCAACGCGGGGCCGCTGTATGGCGCGCTCGGCATCCTCGCCGGGATAATCCAGGCGCGGACGACGGGCCGGGGCTGCCGGGTCGAGATCGCGCAATCCGATGCCGCCGCGGCTTTCGACTGGCTACGCATCGAGACCTGGCGCGCTTATGAGCGCGACGCCGACGAGGTCACCGGGAATCCGTCCGACGGATACCGGCGACGTGCGCCGGGAACTGCGGGGATGCGGGAAGGAGTCCGCTATCAGTTCTACGATTCGGCCGACGGCATGGTGCTGTTCATGGCCGCCGAACGGAGATTCTGGAAGGCCTTCTGCGACGGGATCGGTCGCTCGGATCTGTTCGACCGGTATCCCGGCGCCGATGCCGGCGACCATGCCGTCGGCAACGACGAGCTTCACCGGGAACTGGGCGCGGTGTTCGCCACCCGGAGCACCCTCGATTGGATCGATTTCGGACTACGTCATGACGTGCCGATAAGTGCGGTGAACAGCAGTGCATCGGCTCCCTCGGACCCGCAGTTCCGCGAACGGATGCCCTGGATTCCACAGGACCGCCTGGCGGCCGATCAACTGCCGAATCCCCTGCGTTTCGACGGTGAACAACTGCCGGTACCGACGTGCGCACCGACTCCTGACAAACATCGTGCGGAGATCCTCGACGATCTCACCCACCAGAACATCGGACGCGTCGGCCGCTGGTCGCCCGGCGGGCCGACAACGCTCCGACATGCCCGTCGGCGCACCGAAAAGTGAAGGGATACATCATGAACAAGTTCGATGACCGGGTCGCGTTGATCACCGGCGGGGCGTCCGGAATGGGCCTCGAAACAGCGCGGGCGTTCGCCGCAGCCGGGGCGACCGCGGTTATTGCCGACATCTCGGCCTCCCGCGCGAGAGAAGCGGCCGACGGCATCGTCGCTGACGGCGGCCGGGCGGACTGGGTGGAGGCCGACGTCACCGACGACGCCGCGGTCGCCGCGATGGTGCAGGCCGTCGTGGATCGGTTCGGCCGACTGGACTTCGCGCACAACAACGCCGGTTTCGGTTTCCCTCCGAAGCCCTTCGCCGAGATGTCGGAGGCCGACTGGTCGGCCACCGTCGACATCCACATGTCGGGTGTATTCCGTTGTCTCCGGCACGAACTCCCCGTCATGGAGCGAGCCGGGCGAGGTGCGATCGTCAACACGTCGAGCGGCGCCGGAATCAACGGAGTCCACAGTCTGTCCGGCTATTGCGCGGCGAAACACGGGGTCATCGGACTCACCAAGGCCGTCGCGCTCGAATACGCGCCCAAGGGAATCCGGATCAACTCGATAGCGCCGGGTGCGATCGCCACTCCGCTCATCGACAATGTCGTGAAGAACGATCCGTCGATGATGGACCATATGATCGCCGAATGCCCCACCGGCCGCATCGGAAAGCCCACCGAGATCGCCGCCGCCGTCCTGTTCCTGTGCAGCGATGACGCGAGCTTCATCACCGGCGCGACGCTCCCCGTCGATGGCGGCCGCACCGCGTACTGACGATCAGACCACGGGCATCGAGACGGTCACATCCGCATGCGCACAACGCTTTCCGGATTCGACGGCGACTATGTCGACCTCGATCCGCAGAATCCTGCCACCGCGCTCCTCATCGGCTTCGTCGGCTCGCACGGTGCCCGTGACCTCGATGACGTCCCCACCACAGATGGATTCACGCATGGACAGCTTGCGGCGTCGCAGAAATCCGTGCGGCCCTGTCCAACCGAGGACGTACCGGTCGACCAGCCCGGCGATGGGGCCGCTTGCGAGGTAGATGTCGCGGCGGCCCTGCGACCGTGCGTAGTCGGTGTCGAGGTGCCCGTCGAAGTAGGTGCCGGTCTCGATCGCGCTGACCATGACATCGCGGTGCGATATCACCTCACGCAGCGGTGGCAGGGATTCGGTGACCACCGCTCCGGGCGGTCGATCATGCTGGGCGGCATCATTATCGGTCATCATCATCCCGCTTTCGGAATCGGAGGATCACATTGCGCTGGGTGGCGACGGCCGTGCCGTCATGCCGTGTGAAGTGCGAGAGGACAGTCAGGAAATGCCCGGGTCCGGCGGCGGTGTGCTTCAGTTCCGACACCGACTCCACTTCTTCGGTCTGCGTCAGCCGGTCACCCGCGCGCAGGTGATCGAAGAACTCGATCTCGGTGGAGATGTTGATCATCGAATCGCCGGGCAGCGGGACCCGGATCAGCATCGAATCCACCGGTACCCCTTCCGGTGTCCACATCGGTGGCGTGAGCCACCGAACCAAGGTGGCCGGCGGCACGACCTCGCCGCCTGCCACCTCCCGGGCGATCTCCGGATCCCACCACAGCGGATTCGGATCGCGGACCGACGCGGCGAATCTGCGTCCCGCCCCCGCGCTGACCACGTAGTCGGAATACCGCGGTTCGCCACGCCTGCCGACCCAGGCCAACGCATCCTCGTAGGTGCCGACGGCGAGCGTGTACGCCCCCTCGCTCATGATGCCGTCGTCGCGACCGGTCCGAGCGCGGCCAGAACGGTCTCGGTACCGGACACCTGGCCCAGCATCGGGAAGATGCGGGTCACCGTCCGGCCGTGCAGATCCGCGTCGGCCGATGCCATCGCGTCCTCGACGAAGATCTGGCGATATCCGCGGTCATGCGCCGATCGGGCCGTGCTCTCCACACCGTGGTGGGTCATCACCCCGCACAGGACGAGCGTTTCTATCGCGTTGCGCCGCAACACCATATCGAGCGACGTCCCATAGAAGCCGCTGACCGAGTGCTTGGTGAGCACGACGTCGCTCTCCCGGACGCCGAGTCGGGCGTCGAGCTCATCCCAGCCCGCGGGCGGATCGAAAACGATATTCGCGTCATGCGGGACGTCGAGCTGAAGTGAATTGCCCGGTCCGTAGTTCACATTCACGAAAATGACCGTACCGCCGTGTTCGCGGAAACCATCCGCCAGACGTCGGGCACGCGGGATGATGTCGGTGATCGGATGCGGCTCCGTCTCCAGGCCGGTCACACCTGCCTGTAGGTCGATCACGATCACCGCCGAGCGGGTGACATCGAAATCGAGAGTCATGGGTTGGCCTCCTTGTCGTTGCCGGCGACCGGGTGCCGCGCGGCTTCGGTCGTCGCGGTGTCAGCGGACCAGTCGCGCAGAATGTCCGCACGGTCGGCGTCGAGTACCGGGCTGCCGGACCGCACCCGGCCCGGCGTGCGACCGAAGCGGGGGACACAGGCGGGGACCGCGATCTCGCCCAACTCGCCGTCCGGCACGGTCACGATGCTCTGCCGCGCGACGAAGTACGGATCGACGGCCATCTGTCCGGCGTCCAGAACCACTGCCTCCACCCCGGTCCCGGTGCCTGCCGGCCCATCCCAGCGCGCTTCGGAGATCCATCGGCCGTCCGCACCGCGACGTACCGTCAGCACCTCCCCGTACGGTGTCCGGTCCGACCGTCCGGGCTCCGAACCCGTGGTCTGGAATGCCAGGGTGGGCACCTCCAGCAGGCGGAAGACGGTCTCGTACAGAGCCAGATCGATGTACTGTCCGCCGACTCCCCGATCGCGGGCCAGGATCGCCGCCACGATCGACACCGCACCCAGGGCCGCGCTCAACGCGTCCGCGACCGGGAAGCCGGTATGCATCGGCGGACGATCCGCGTATCCGGTGACCTGTGCCAGCCCGCCGAACGCCTCGGCGTTGCGACCGAAGGCCCGGCGGCCTGCATAGGGGCCGCCCTGTCCGTACCCACTGATCTCGAGCATCACCAGTCCGGGGTTGACCGACGCAAGGCGCTCGTACCCGACACCCAGACGGTCCAGCGTCCCCGGCACGAAATTGCCGACCACCACATCGGCCTCCGCGACAAGGCCGAGCAACACCTCGACACCCGACGGGGATTTCAGGTTCAGGGCGATCGACCGTTTGTTGCGCGCGGCCGCCTTCCACCACAGCGACACATCGTCCCGTCGTGGTGCCAGTCGACGGAAGTCGTCACCTCCGGTGGGCTTTTCCACCTTGACGACGTCGGCCCCCAGGTCGGCGAGAAAGGTCGCGCACATGGGGCCCGCGATGATCTGCCCGATGTCCAGGACACGAAGCCCGACCAACGGCCCCTCGGCGGCGAAAGCAGGCCGGCCGGCCACCAAAGTGGGCACCGCGGTGAATTCGGCCTCCCGCCACGCGATATCGGCGGCCTCGACGCGGTCCGCCGACGCGGCGAGAGACGGATCGCCCAGCGGGGTGGCGGCGAATCGCGGACGAGACGCCGGCACCCGGACCGCACCGAGGTCGGGGTCGTCGATCGCGCGCAACGATTCCGCCGCCGTGTAGTGCGGGTCGCTCAGGCAGTCACCGATCGACATGATCGATCCGATCGGTGCGCCGGCCGCGGCGCAAGCGGCTTCGACCTCGGTCCTCGGGCGGCCGGCGAGCCATTCCCCGATGAGGTCATTCGTCGCATCCCGATGCGCGACCCTCGCCTCATTCGTCGCGAAATCCGGGTGCTCGCACAGGTCGTCACGCCCCATCGCCCGGAACAACCGGTGCACCATCTCGTTGGTGTTCCCGGTGAAAGACACCCATTTGCCGTCACCACAGCGCCACGTGTTGACCGGTACGACATGGGTGCCCTGCGATCCCAGGCGTTCACCGACCTGACCCAACTGCTGGAAATTGATCGGCAGGAACTCCAGCAAACGCAGCACGGCCTCGTAGCCCGATACCTCGACGATCTGCCCACACCCCTCCGCACCGCGCTCCCACACCGCGGCCAGCGCCCCGAGCGCACCCAGATAGGCGGACGTCGCCGCACCGATCGGCAGACCGGAGTGGATCGGCGGCCGGTCGGGATCGCCGGAGATGTGGACGAGACCACCGAATGCCTCCGCGGACCTGGAGTTTCCCGGCGGCTTGGACAGACCGGCCGCCTCGCCGAAGGCATCGGTGTTCAGCGCGACGAGCCGTGGAAACGCGGCGACCGCCGCATCGTCGGCGAGGGATCCGAAGATCCTCGGGGTCCCGCCGTCCCGGATGACGACGTCCGCCGCCGACAACAGATCCCGCACGGCCTCGACCGAACCGGATGCGTCCGGATCGACCGCCGCGAGGCGCTGATTGCGGGTCATCGATTTCCACAGCAGCGACACGCCATTCACACGCGGGCCGACGAAACGGGCCGGGTGCCCTGCCCGTGGTTCGACCCTGATGACATCGGCACCCAGATCGGCCAGCACGGTCGAGGCCGCCATCGGTTCGGGGTCGCCGGTGAGGTCGAGTACCCGCAGTCCGTCGAGCGGCCCGGTCAACGGAGTGTCCTCGCCGTTGCCGCACGGGTCCGATCGAACGCCTGGGCCGCGGAAATCGCTTGCGCCGCTTCGTCGAATCGGGTGAACACCGCGAACCCTGCCCGGTCGAGGAATCCCCGGATCGCGTCCAGATCCTCCCCGGTGGCGCAGTCGAGATTCCGCAGCACCACGGCAAGACGACCGGCGTGCCCACGTTCGGCCACCGCGGAGAGCAGTTCCATCAGTGGCACGATCCCGCGGGCGCCATAACTGTAGAAGATCTGCAGATTAACGTGCAGCATGAGGTCCGCGTACACCTCGTTCGTGTCCAGCAGCGCCACGATGTCGGCGAGCGCCGCCGCACCGGATTCGGGGCCGACGCCGACCTCCACCGGATTGGCCGCATTGGCGCCTACGCCGTACCCCAAGTCGCGCAACCCTTCCCGGAATTCCCAGGTGGTGGGCGTCAACGTCAGTCCGGCTCGGTCGCAGGCGTCGGTCGCCAGCACAGATGCACCACCACCGGTGCCGAGCACGATCACGTTGCCACCAAGCGGTGGCATCCCCTCGTGGTTCTGCAGATAGGTCAGTGTGCCAACCAGGTTCTCGACCGTCCCGGTCCGGATCAGACCGGTGGATTCGGCCACGGCATCCCAGATGCGGCGATCTCCGGTCAGAGCCCCGGTGTGCGAGCTGACCGCCATCGCGCCCTGCTCGCCGGCCCCACCGATCAGGGCGACGACCGGCTTCACCCCCGTCGCGCGCCGCAGCTGTTCCACGATCACTGCGCCGTCGTTCACGCCTTCCAGGTACATCCCGATGACACCCACCTCGGGATCGTCGACCAGATCTGCCAGCAGCTCACCGGGTTTGACATCGGCGGCATTACCGAAGGACACCATCTTCGCGAACCGCAGTCCCAGCGCCTGGCCGCTGCGGACGATGTCGCCCCCGAGACCGCCGCTCTGAGACAGCACGGCGACACGGCCGGCTTCTTCGCTCGTGCCGATCTGGTACGTCTGCCGTCCGGCCGGCGCATAGATACCCATACAGTTCGGTCCGATGACCCGGACATCGGCACGGCGTGCGGCACCGATCAACTCGTCCTCCAGACCGGCACCCGAGGCTCCGGCTTCCCGGAACCCGCCGGACAGGACGTGCACGATGCCCACGCGGTCACGGCATCGGGCGACGAACCCCGCGACTGCCGGTGCGGGCAGCGCGACCAACAGGTAGTCGACACGACCTCCCGGAACGTCAGACAGATCGGGTACCGCGGGCACCCCGTCGATCTCCGTCGCGGTCGGATGAATCGCGTACAGTCCGTCGGTCCAGCCCACCGATCGGTACGCCGCAAGCGCCCGGTTGCCGAAGCCGTTGCGCGTCGCCGACGCGCCGGCGACCGCGATCGACTTCGGCCGGTACATAGCCTCGTAGTCGATCGCCCTCGGGACCGGCGATTCCTCGAGTGCACCTGCTCCATCGGATTCGTCGCCGACGGGGGCGTCGTACAGGATCATCCGTGCGTCGGCGATGGCGATCCCGTCCGGATGGAGGATCACCGGATTGCACTCGACATCGGCAAGCCGAGGGCCCAAGCGGGAGGCCAGCCCGGCTTCGCCCGCCATGGCAAGGAGCAGCCGGACCACCGCGTCGCGATCGAACGGTAAGCCACGACGGGTCAGGGCGGCCGTACCGGAGAACCGGTCGATCATTTCCTCGGCACCCCGGCGATCGAGCGGGCACATGCGCGCGATCGCATCGTCGGCAACCTCGGCACGCAGTCCTCCACTTCCGAGAACGACCATGTGACCGAACGGTTGTCGATCGGTGACGCCGACGATCAGCTCCATCCCGGACGCGACCTGTTCCTCGACGAGGAAGCGGTGACCGACGACCCCGTGCTCGGCGAGCCCCTCCGTCATGCTTGTCATCGCGTCGCCGAGTGCCGCATGCTCGATGCCGAGCCGCACCGCGCCCAGTTCGGATTTGTGGACGATACCCTCACCGAATGCCTTGAGCACCAACGGTGCTGCCAGCCCTGATACGTCGGCGCTGGCAGACGCCTCGTCGACGAGCACCCCCCGGGGCACCGCGAGGCCGCCCGTGGCCAGGAGGCGTTTGACATACGGTTCGGGTACGAGCCGACGGCCGTCACCCGCCGACGGCAACCGAACGTCGCCGAACAACTGCCCGAAGCCCTCGTCGCCGTTCCAGGTCACCTGCACAGATACCTCCTCGACAGCGCAACGGTCTGCTGCACAACCGGATTCGTCGATTCACAACACAGCCAGTCCATGCGTTCCACCCCAGACCGGATCAGGATTGTTCTCATACTCTCCGACCACGGCCGGTCTGCCCGCGATATCGATGACGCTGACCGTCCCGGAGCCGACGTTGGTCACATAGAGACGAGGTAGATCCGGATCGAAGCGGGCGGTGAAGGCTCCCCGCCCGGTGGCGACATCGGCGATGACATCCATCGAGTCGGTGTCCACCAGCCATACCGTGCCCGCCATCGGCGCGGACGGGTCGTTGGTCCCGATCTGCGATGCCGCGAGCATGCCGTGGCCCACGTGCAGGGCCGAGATATGCGAGCCGACGGTCGCCGTGCCGACCACCTCACAGGTGCTGGTGTCAACCTTGTGGATGGTGCACGGCTCGGCCGGTGCAGCACCCTCTCCCATGCGCAGCAGCGGAGTCGCGAAGTAGACGAAATCGCCCGACGGAGACACGTCGACCTCCTCCGCCCCTCCCGGCGCGGGAATCCGACGGGTGACGCAGCCCTCGATCAGATCGACGACGCTGATCCACTCGCATTCCTTGTGGCTGACATACGCCTGTGTGCCGTCCGAATTCACTGCCAGCCAATGGCAATTCGGCGCCTCGGTGTCAATGCTCCGCACGACCTTCCGGGTGGCCGCGTCGATCACCACGATGCCGTTACCGCCGTCGACGCGTTCGACTCCGGTATAGATCCGGTCCGTGGCCGCGCAGTACTCCACATCGTGTGGGCCGCGATACGGATCGAGATCGATGGTGCCGACGACACTGTGCGATTCGACGTCGACGACCGATAGTTCGCGCCCCTTCTCTTGCGTTCCCCCATAGAAGCCACTGCGATAGGTGTGGGTGAGATACAGCAGCCGACGCCTCGTGTCGACAGCCATCTCATGAGGCTCGGCGATCAGATTGTCGACGCGGGCGAACAGCGTAAGCGTGTCCGGATCGACGAAGTCGAGGAAACGTCCGGTGGACGTGGCCACTGCGAGATGCCGGCGAGGTGTCATCAGAACTCCGATCCGTGCGTGGTGACTGAAGCCACACTACGGTCGGCCACGACCATTTTCAAGAGACTTACTCAATAAACCTCTTGAATTACGGAGAAGCGCCTGGTCACACCCTCTATCGGCAGCAGCGCGGGTGCGGATCGTTCAGAACGTCACCGCTCCAGCGCGTCCGCGATATCCGTGGCCCACGCCCGGATGGCGTCCCAGTCGCGGGCATCCTGTTCCTGCTCGGCGGCGTGCCGCACAAGCGCCTTCTCCACGAAGCCCTTCGGATCGTCGGGGATGCGACCACCGAACACCACGTGATCGCGGGCCCCGAGTTTCTCCGCGTCCGCCGCCAGAGTGGGCGGTTCGCCCGCCGTGCGGTCGTCGGCGAGGGCCTCGGCCTGCTCGGCCACCGGACCGGAGCTGAAGATCCACAGCGGCTTGGTGGCGAGCTCGTCGCGGTTCGCCTTCAGGAAGGCCCGCGCATGCTTGAGCCACCGCCCGATGTACACGCCGCTGCCGAGCACCACCGCGTCATACGGGCCGGCCGATGCCTCGGCCGCCTCGACGCACTCGACATCGAATCCGCGTCCCCGCAGCACCCCGGCGATCGCCTCCGCGATCTCGGCCGTCGACTGATGCTTGCTGGCATACGCCACCAGAATCTTCGCCATGGTTCACATTCTTTCGGATCGAACACACTGCGGTACAGAGTCCTTCGACCTCACGGCCCGTCTTCCCGGGTGACGCCCACAAAATTGTCCCCGGAGAGCGACGCGAACGGGATTTATCCGGTCCGGCGCGCTCTCCGGGGATTTATTTGTGAGGTTTTTGGGCCGTCAGCCCGCCGCGAGGATCTCGGCCAGCTGGGTCGACGGGGTCTTCGAACCCAAGACCTGGATGGCGACGTGATTCGCACCGGCGGCCAGGTGTGCGTCGATCTGCGCACGCACATGGGCCGCATCACCGTGTGCGACAAGCGAATCGATCAGCTGATCGGAGCCGCCGTCGGCGATGTCGGCGTCGGTGTAGCCGAACCGCTTCAGGTTGTTCACGTAGTTGCGCAGATGCAGATAGGGCTGGTCCACCACTGACCGGCCGACGTCACGGGCGGCCGACGGGTCGGTGTCCACCACAACCTTGTGCTCGGGGGCGAGCAATGCGTCCGGCCCGAGTTGTTCGCGCGCGAAGGCCGTGTGCGCGGGCGGAGTCAGGTACGGATGCGCTCCGAGTGCGCGCTCGGCCGAGAGGCGCAACATCTTCGGCCCCAATGCGGCCAGGACACGACGATCCGTCGGCACCTTCTTCTCGTCGAGCACGTCAAGATAGGCACTCACGGCTTCGTAGGGCTTCTGATACTCGGCGGTCGCCTCCGGGTGACCCGCACCGATACCGAGGTAGAAGCGGCCCGGAAAGTCGGCTTCGAGTTCGTGGAACTCGTCGGCGATGGCCGCGGCGTCGGTGTTCCAGATGTTCACGATGCCGGTGGCGACGGTGATGTTCTCGGTGGCGTCGAGGACCTTGCGCACCGGACGCAGATGCTCCGGTGAGCCGCCGAGCCAGATCGTCCCGACACCGGTCTCCTCGATCCGTCGGGCCTCGTCGGCGTCGAACTGACCGAACCACCCCCAGGCGCCGTAGGTACCGAAGCGTGCGATGTGATCGGCTCGTGCGTCATCGGACATGAGAACTACCTCCGTCGGTCGGCTCGGCGGGTCCGGGGCCGGCCCACCATTCCGACTCAACCACGCGCCGGTCAGGCCTGTTCCCACCACCCTTCAGGCCTGCGCACACCGACGACGGCGAGAAAATCTTCACCGCGCGCGAAAACGTTGGGTGACAACCAGGTGACTGACAGGGTTACTGGGCGTCCGACGAATACCGACATCCGAACACCGACGAATCGAGCCGGTCCGTGAATCTGCGCCGTAAACCGAAATATCTTGTGCTGCCGACGATCATCGCCGTCATCGCCCTGGCGGCCGCCGCCTGCTCGTCCCCGGGAAGCAGTGAGGTCGACCTCAGCAAACAACTGCCCACCGACATTCCCCCGAACACCACCCTGATCGTCGCCGATCAGCAGAACATCGTCCAGAACCTCCTGAGGTCAAGCGGGGTGGACAAGGATTTGCCCTACACGTTGCAGTACGCGAACTTCACCGGAGGCCCGGCGGTTCTCGAGGCCTTCCGGGCGGGCACCGCCGATGTGGCGCCGGTGGGCGACGTGCCACCGATACACGCGCAGCTCACTGATCAACAGGTCCCGATCATCCTGGCCAGGGAAAACCTCGACACCACCTACAATGTCGCCACGAGCCCGCAGGCCGCCCCCGGCCTCAGGACCGCAGACGACCTGCGCGGCAAGAAGATCGGTTACGCCGAGGGCACCGCACAGCAGGTCGTGGTTCTCCGTGCACTCAAGAACGCAGGACTGACCCCCGACGACGTGACCCTGGTCCGTCTGCAGCTGGCCGAGTTCTCGGAGGCGTTGGGAGCCAATGAGATCGACGCGGCACCGCTCAACGAGCCCCGTTTGACGCGCTACCTTCGAGACCATGGCCGCGATGGCGCATCCGTGATCGACAGCACGAGCCTCGGCCGCATCCACGAGGGCCTCGCGTATTACTACGCTCGCGGCGAGTCTCTCACCGACCCCGCAAAGTCCGCGGCGCTCAGGCATTTCGTCGGACTCATCGTGCGTGCGTACCACTGGATCAACACTCATCCCAAGGAGTGGATCGACGCGTACTACGTGAAAGATCAGAACGTCACCGCGAAAGACGGATGGAAGATCCTCGCGACCACCGGCACCACCGCGATCCCACCCCTTGACGACGCCCTCATCGAGCGACAGCAATCCACCATCGACGTACTCGAGGCCGCGGGCCAACTTCCGAAACCCGTGCGGGCCAAGGATTCCTTCGACCAGCGCTTCGCACCGGTCATCGAGGAGGCGGCCAAGGAATCCGGCGTCGACCGTACCCCCGGGAAGGTAACCCAGTGACCGTCCTCAGTCCTCGTTCCGCCACGTTCACCCGACCCGACCTCACCCGGATCAGAAACCACACCGACGACACCCGCCCCGAGCAACGCCATCCGGACCTGATTCGCCGCACCGGCCCCGTTCGGAGACTCGGGCCGGGCAAGGCCATCCCGTTCGGCTGGCTGCTGGGACCGGCGATCCTGGTCGCGGTGTGGATCATCGGTTCCGCCGTCGGATTCATCGACCCGCGCACCCTGCCGGCACCGTCGACCATCTGGTCGACCACGGTGGAACTGTGGACCGACGGCCGGCTTCCGACCAATATCCTTGCGTCCCTTCGCCTGGCGGCGATATCCCTGGTCATCGGTGTGGTGCTCGGTGTGATCCTCGCGCTCGTGTCGGGCCTCAGCCGGCTGGGCGAGGCACTGATCGACGGGCCCATCCAGATCAAGCGCGCCATCCCGACGCTCGCCGTCATCCCGCTCGCGATCATGTGGTTCGGCATCGGGGACACCATGAAGATCATCATCATCGCGACAAGCGTGCTGATCCCGGTCTACATCAACACGCACGCCCAGCTCCGGGGCGTCGACCTCCGCCACGTGGAACTGGCCCAGACGGTCGGATTGTCGCAGTGGCAGTTCATCCGCCGCGTGGCACTGCCCGGTGCGGTGCCCGGATTCTTCACGGGTCTCCGTCTGGCCGTGACGATCTCGTGGCTGGCACTGGTCGTCGTCGAACAGGTCAACGCCACCGAGGGCATCGGCTACCTGATGAATCAGGCGCGCACCTACGGACAACTCGACATCGTCGTGATGGGGCTGGTGGTCTACGCGATCTTCGGCCTGGTCGGCGACACGGTCGTGCGCACCATCGAGAGGAGGGCGCTGGCATGGCGACAGTCACTGGGCAGCTGACCGGGACCGCCCGTACACCCGATGCACACCGGACCGACGAGGTCCTCATCGCCCGTGACCTGACGCGGCGGTTCGGCGAGCGAACCGTCCTCGACGGCATCGACCTGTCGATCCGCCGCGGCGAGTTCGTCGCGCTGCTGGGCCGCAGCGGCAGCGGCAAGAGCACCCTGCTGCGCGCCATCGCAGGCCTCGACGACGGCGTGGACGGTGCGGGCGACCTGTTCGTCACCCCGAATACCGCTGTGGTGTTCCAGGATTCGCGGCTGCTGCCCTGGGCGCGGGTGCTGCCGAATGTCACGCTCGGCCTCGGCGGGCGTGAGGCGACGGCGGCGGGCCGCGACGCTTTGGCCGACGTCGGCCTCGCAGGGCGGGAACGCGCCTGGCCCACCGAGTTGTCCGGCGGCGAACAACAGCGGGTCGCGCTCGCGAGATCCCTTGTGCGGCAACCACGTCTTCTGCTCGCCGACGAACCGTTCGGTGCGCTCGACGCCCTCACCCGGCTCCGTATGCACGGCCTGCTCCGCGAGCTGTGCGCCAAGTACCGTCCCGGCGTCCTCCTCGTCACCCACGATGTGGACGAGGCGATCAGCCTGGCCGATCGCGTGCTGGTTCTCGACGGCGGCGGCTTCGTCGCCGACCGCACGCTCAGCGGGTTGGGCGCCAAGCGTTCTCTGCGCGACCCCGCATTCGTGGCTCACCGCGAGGCCCTGCTGACCGCGCTCGGCGTCGACACCGCGGAACCACACCACGAAGTACAGCCTTCCTAGATCATCCCGAGAGGACGAGCATGAGCACCACCCGGCAGTTGCATCTCAACGCGTTCATTTATCCGGCGGGACATCATGAGGCCGCGTGGCGGCACCCGCGTTCGCAGCCGGAGCGCATCTACGACGCCGACTACTACCAGGAGATCGGGCGCGCCGCCGAGGCCGCGAAATTCGATGCGGTGTTCTTCGCCGACGGACCCGCGCTGCGTACCGATGCCGCATGGAGTGCCGCCGGACGACTGGAGCCGATCACCCTGCTGACCGCGATCGCCGCGGCCACCGAACGCATCGGGCTCATCGCCACCGCCTCGACGACCTACTTCGATCCGTATAACCTCTCCCGGTTGTTCTCCAGCCTGGACTTCCTGTCGAAGGGACGTGCCGGATGGAACATCGTGACGACCTCCACCGATGCGGCGGCCGAGAACTTCGGACTCACCGAGCATCCCGATCCGTCCGAGAGATACCGGCGCGCCGGTGAATTCGTCGATGCGACACTACGGCTCTTCGACTCGTGGGAGGACGACGCGATCCTGATCGACGCCGAGAACGGCATCTACGCCGATGTCGACAAGATCCATCGTGCCGAGTTCGTCGGCGAACACCTCACGGTCCGTGGGCCTTTCACGGCACCACGGTCGCCGCAGGGGCATCCGGTGCTCGTGCAGGCGGGTGCGTCCGACGACGGACGGGCCTTCGCCGCCCGGTATGCGGAGGCGATCTTCACCGCCCACCAGTCGCTGACGAACGCCCAGACGTTCTACGCCGACATCAAGGACGGCGCCGCCCGCCTCGGCCGTAACCCGGACCACGTGGTGATCCTGCCCGGACTCAGTCCGTTCATCGGCGGCACCGAAGCCGAGGCGAAGGCGCTCGAGCGGGAGTTCAACGAACTGACGGTGCCCGCGTACGGGATCAAGCAGCTCCGGGGCATCACCGGGATCGACTTCGCCGAGGACGATCTCGACAGGCCGGTCTCACCCGGGATCTTCGGTGACGCCGGAGATGTGGTGCACAACAAGAAGAGCCGCAAGCAGGTGGTGGCCGAGATCGTCGAGAAGGAGCGGCCGACGCTGCGTCAACTGCTGCATCGCCTCGCCGGTGCTCGGGGGCACCGGGTATTCGCCGGCACCCCGGAACAGATCGCCGACACCATCGAGGACTGGTTCACCCACGAAGCCGCCGACGGCTTCAACGTCATGCCCCCCTATTACCCCGGCGGACTCACCGATTTCACCGAGTCGGTGGTCCCGATCCTGCAGCAGCGTGGGCTGTTCCGCGAGGAGTACACCGGCACCACGTTGCGTGATCACTTCGGTCTTCCGCGTCCGGAGAATCGTTTCGCGGCGTCCTCTGCTGCCGCACAAGCCAGTTGAGCCAGGTCGGCGGGCGGCCGCTACTACTGCACGTCTACCTGCCCACCGCGCTGATCGGCCTCGGCTCCGGCGTCACGATGCCGATGATCCCGCTCGCCGCCCTCGAACACGGAGCGACGGTGGCGGTGGCGGGTCTGGTCGCGGCGGCGAGCGGGTTCGGCACCATGGTGGCCGATCTGCCCGCGGGCAGACTGGTCGCCGCCATCGGTGAGCGTCTGTCCCTGGCGGCAGGCGGTGTCGTCGGGATCATCGGTGTGGCCCTGTGCCTCTCCGATCGCTCCCTGGTAACGCTGGTCGCGGGAGTGATCCTGGTCGGTCTGGCCCAGGCGGTCTGGGGTCTCGCGCGCCAGTCCTACATCGCCGCGGCGGTACCGGTGTCCCATCGGGGCCGCGCCATCTCGGCGATGGCCGCCATGAATCGTCTCGGCACTTTCGTCGGACCCTTCATCGGCGCCCTGGCGATGAGTCTGTGGCACCTGCAAGGCGCGTTCGGGGTGCAGCTCGCGGCCGTGATTCTGGCCACCGGACTGATGGCGACGTTGCGCGACGTCAGCGTCCCCGGCGCCGCGGGCCGTCCACCGGACAGCATCACGTCGGTCCTGGCCAATCACGGACGACCACTGTTCACCCTCGGCGTCGGGGCCGTCGCTCTCGGCATCCTGCGCGCCGTTCGTATCGTGGTGCTGCCTCTGTGGGCCGATCACGTCGGGATGTCCGGTCCCGCCATCGCCGTCCTGGTCGGGCTGTCCGGCGCCGTCGACGTGCTCGTGTCCTATCCGGCGGGTGCGGCCATGGATCGGCTGGGCCGTCGGGCCACCGCGGTGCCGTCGATGGTGGTCTTCGGCGGCGCGCTGGCCCTGCTCCCCCTGGCCTCGACTCCGGGGTCCGCGGTCGTCCTGGCGCTCGTCCTCGGACTGGGCAACGGATTGACCAACGGTCTCGTCATGGTGGTCGGCACCGACATCGCGCCGGAGACGGCGCGGCCACAGTTCCTCGCGCTCTGGCGACTGATGCACGACTCCGGCATGTGTATCGGCCCTGCCGCGCTGGGCGGTCTGGCCGCGCTGTGGGGTCTCGCCACGGCATCGGTCGGTCTCGGCGCGGTGGGGTTGGCCGGTGCCGCGATCTTCGCGGTCTTCCTGCCTCGCCGGCTCCCACACCCCCATCACGTGGTCGAAGAACCACTGTCGTCCGAGGAGGATCCCCATGACCATCGGCTTGCGCTACCGCGATCCGGAGTGGACGTCGCTGCGCGTGCACTCTCCGACGATCGACCTACAGCTGGCTCATCGTTCGGTACGCCGATTCGGTGACGGCCCGGTCACCGACGATCAGCTCGCTGCGATCGTCGCGGCCGCCCAGTCGGCTCCGACATCGTCCAACGTGCAGGCGTGGAGCGTGGTGGTGGTCCGCGACGCCGCGCGCCGTGATCGGCTCGCCGGATACGCGGGCGATCAGGAATTCATCCGCGCCGCACCGGTTCTGCTCGTGTGGCTGGCCGATCTCGGTCGGGTTCGGCGGTTGGCCGCGTCGCACGGCACCACCGCCGCCGCCACCGACTACCTGGAGGGCACCGTGCTCGGCTTCGTCGACGCCGCCCTGGCCGCCCAGAACGCGGTCGTCGCCGCCGAATCCCTCGGGCTGGGCACGGTGTTCGTGGGCGCCATCCGGAATCATCCGGCAGAGGTGGCCGCCGAACTCGCGCTGCCCGCCGGGACCTTCGCCACGTTCGGCCTTGCCCTCGGTGTGCCCGATCCGTCGGAGCGGGCCGGCGTGAAACCCCGTCTGCCCCAGAGTGTTGTCGTCCACTCCGAGCAGTACGACGCGAATCGGGACGTCGGGATCACGGAGTACGACGAGCGACTGCGGGCGTACAACGCCGAGTACGGACGATCCGCGGGGTGGATCGACACGGTGACCGCACGTCTCCGCGATACCGCCGCGCTGAAGGGACGTGAGGTCCTGCGGGCACGACTCGCCGACCAGGGTTTGCCGTCGCACTGACGCCGATCTGGATACGCCGGACCCGCCCGTGCTCGCGGGGCCCACGATCAGCGACCGTCGGTCGACCGACGCCGTCCGCGACGACCCGATCTACCGAAAATGCCTCGGCGAGCATGCTTCTCCGCACCGGTGTCGTCCTGCTTCCTGCTGCGCGCTTCCGCCGATCGGGCCGCGCGGCGCTCCGCCCACGCCGCCACGGTGACCTCGACGTCACGTGGCATGGTGATCAGCGGCGGCCCCGCGGGCAGTTGGAGACGAGCATGCATCACCCGTTCGTTGAACTGGGCGACCTCCTCCCGAACCGCCTTCTCGTTCGGCAACTGATCGAGCAGTTCGTCGAGTGCTGCGTCGTCCTTGCGCAACTGGATCGACGGCGGCAGGAACACGATCCCCTCTCGCTTCATGAATCGCTTGAGCCACCAGTCCGGGTCATCGGCGTCGGACAGGTCGAGCGGCTCACCACTGCCGGGGAGGTCGTCGAAGTCGCCCCGTTCGATCGCCTTCCGGATATGCATGTCGGCGAGCAGGGCGATCGCCGTCTCGGAGTCGAACGCGAAAGCAGAGGGGTTGACGAATGCGAGGGGCAGTTCGTGGTCGCTCATGATCGGCGCTCCCGGTAGCGGATCTATTCAAGTCACTTGTATTATGTCATACGTATTGCCAAAGAAGGTTCCCCTGTCGACCCGACCGATCGCCACACCGGACTTCCTCGACCACCTGAATGAAGGAGAGTCATAGTGCCGCAGTACTTTTTGACCCTGCCGCATGACGCCACCGACGAACCGACGATGGATTCGATGCAGGAGATGGATCCCGCCGAACTCGAGAACGTCATGGCTGCCGTCGAGAGGTTCAACAGCGACCTCGTCGCAGCTGACGCCTTCGTCACCGCGGGCGGACTGCATCCACCCTCCACCGCCATCACGGTCGACGCGACCGGTGACGTTCCGACACACACCGCCGCCCCGTTCGTCGAGGCAACCGAATACGTCGGCGGATTCTGGATCATCAACGCGACCGACACGACCGCCGCCGTCACCTGGGCAGAACAGGCGTCGGCCGCACTTCGATCACGCATAGAGGTACGCGCCCTCCAAGAAGCACCGGACTGACACTGGCATCCTGGTGGGATGCGTGCAGTGATACAGCGGGTCACAGAGGCGTCGGTGTCGGTGGACGGGCAGGTCGTCGGCGCGGTCGAACCGGGCGATGGCGGTCAGGGCATCGTCGCCCTGATCGGCGTCACCCACGACGACGGCCCGGAACAGGCGGCGACGCTGGCCGACAAGATCTGGCGGCTGCGCATCCTCGACGGCTCCGGCGACACCAAGCAGGTGTCGGCCTCCGACGTCGACGCACCGATCATGGTGATCAGTCAGTTCACTCTCTACGCGAACACCTCGAAGGGCCGTCGCCCGTCCTGGAACGCGGCCGCTCCCGGTCCCGTCGCCGAACCTCTCGTCGATGCCGTGGTGACAGCGCTGCGAGCGGCCGGCGCCACCGTCGCGACCGGGGTCTTCGGCGCGCAGATGGAGGTGTCCCTCGTCAACGACGGACCGGTGACGCTCGTCCTCGACGTCTGACCCTGCCGATCCCCATCACGCGCCGGTCAGCAATCCCTTCGCGATATGGGTCACCTGGATCTCGTTGCTGCCCGCATAGATCATGAGCGACTTGGCATCCCGGGCCAGCTGCTCGACCCGGTACTCGGCCATGTAACCGTTGCCGCCGAACAACTGCACCGCCTCCATGGCGACGTCGGTGGCCGCCTGCGACGCATAGAGTTTCATCGCCGACGCCTCCGCGAGCGTCGGCAGCTTGCCCTGTGTGATGCCCTCGAGCGACTGGAAGACCATGTTCTGCACGTTGAGTCGCGCCACCTCCATCTGGGCGAGCTTCAGCTGGATCAGCTGGAAGCGTGCGATCTCCTGTCCCCACAGCGTGCGGTTCTGCGCGTAATCCAGTGATACCCGCAGACATTCGTTGATGATGCCGAGGGCGAGCACCGCGACTCCCACGCGTTCGGCCACGAAATTGGCTCGCGCACTGTCCCGGCCATCGCCACCGGAGTGCTGTTCGGTCTCGCCGAGCAACCGGTCCGGCGTCAAGCGCACATCGTCGAAGGTCAGTTCCCCGGTGGGCGACGACATCATGCCCATCTTCTTGAACGCCTTGCCCTGCGTCAGCCCCGGCATGCCGGAGTCCAGCACGAAGGTCAGCACCTTCCGGTCGCGCGGGTCCGCCACCGAGTCGTCGGCGAGTTTGGCGTAGACGACGATGGTGTCGGCGTTGGGCCCGTTGGTGATGAAGGTCTTGCGGCCGTTGAGGATATAGTCCTCGCCGTCGCGTTTCACGTAGGTCGTCATACCGCCGAAGGCATCCGAGCCGCTGTCGGGTTCGGTGATCGCCCACGCCGCCACCTTCTCCATGGTGACCAACTCGGGCAGCCAGCGTTCCTGCTGCGCCAGAGTCCCGCGGGAGGCGATGGTGGCGGCACCGAGCCCGAGACTCACCCCGACCGATGCGACCATGCCGAGACTCAACCCGGCGAGTTCACTGACCATCAGGACCGCCATCGGCACCTGTCCGGCCATCTCTCCCAACCCACCGGGCTTCTTCTCCGAGGTATCCGACGCGCCTTCCCCCGCAACCGATTCCGCACGGGCGCGCTTCTTCTCCAGATAGCCCTTGACCGCCTCGGCGGCCATGGCGTCGAGGCCGAAGTCGGCGAAGAGCTTCCGAAGGATGGGATACGGGGTGATGGTGCCGCTCTCGAGTTCGTCGAGGTACGGGCGCACCTCACGATCGATGAACTCCCGCATGGCGTCCCGCATCATCAGATCGGTCTCGGACCACTCGATCATGGTCATGCCCTCCTGGCCAGGCGCACGTCGTCCGGCAGCCGCTCGGCGATGTCACCGATCTCCCAGGCACCTTCGGATTCGATGGTCTTGATGTCATGCCATCCCGCGAGCGTCGAGATGGCGCCTCCCTGCACCGCGAAGACCTGCCCGGTGAGCGGGCAGTCCTCGGTGGCCAGGTACGCCACCAGCGGCGAGATGTTGGCGGGGCTGAACGCGTCGAACTCTCCCTCGGGAACCTCTTCGGCGAAGATGGCGCCCATACCCGGGGTGGCCAGGGTGAGCCGGGTCCGCGCGATGGGTGCGATGGCGTTGACCCGTACCCCGTATCGATCGAGTTCGGCGGCGGCCACCTGGGTCAGTGCGGCGATACCCGCCTTCGCCGCACCATAATTCGTCTGTCCCGCCTGCGGCACGGTGGTACCCGACGCGGACGCCGTGTTGATCACGGCGGCATTGGGCTGATTGCCCGCCTTGGACTGCGCCTTCCAGTACGCGGCGGCATGATGCAGCACGGCCGCATGGCCTTTCAGATGTACGGCGATCACCGCGTCCCACTGGTCCTCCTCCATACCCGCGATGAAGGAATCGCGCAGAATACCTGCGTTGTTGACCACGACGTCGAGCCCGCCAAAGGCCTCGACGGCCTGCGCGATCAGCGCCTCGGCACCGGCCCACGAGGAGATGTCGTCGGTGTTGACGACGGCCTTTCCCCCACCCGCGACGATCTCGTCGACGACCTCCTGCGCCGGCGTCGCGTCCTGTCCTTCGCCCGAGTTGCTGCCGCCGACGTCGTTGACGACGACCGCGGCCCCCTCCCGGGCGAACAGCAGCGCATGCTCGCGGCCGATCCCCCGTCCCGCTCCGGTGATGACGGCGACCCGCCCGTCCAGTTCTCCCATGATCTGGTTCCTCCCTGCGCTGAAAGTGTCTGTGGGTGAATGAATGTCAGTCGGCGACGACGGCCAGACCGTCGGTGATCACCGAGTCCGCGCCACGCACCGCCTCGAAGGCGTACTCGGTGGTGCCCTCTCCGGTGCCGGCCTTCCAGATACGGGTCTCGAAATCGTCCCCGGGCAGCACCATCTTCGAGAAGCGCACCGCGAATCGCTTGAGACGGTGCACATCCGACCCCGCGACCTCGGTGAGCACCGCCCACGACGTGAATGCCATGGTGCACAATCCGTGCGCGATGATGCCCGGAAGACCCGCGTCCCTCGCGACCTCCTCGTCGAGATGGATCGGCATCGGATCACCGGATGCCGGTGCGTACCGGAAGGTCTGATCGTCGTCGACGTGCTGTGCGACCGTCGCATCCGGTGCCCGCTCGCGCAGGGCTGCGTCAAGAGAATGCGCCGGAGCCCGGTCCCCGACCTCGCCTCCGGCGTCATAGCCGCGGAAGAAGCCGACGATGAACTGTTCGTTGACGAGCTCGTCGTCGGCGGCCCGCGTCTCCAGGTGAATCGAGACGCGTGTACCGGACTCCACCGTGTCGTAGCCGATGACACGGGCGCGCGAGATGAGCCGATCACCCGGCCTGATCGGCCGATGGAAATGAAAGTCCTGCTCGCCGTGCACGATCCGCCCGAAGATCTCGATCGGCACCACATCGACCGCAGGCGACATCAGGGCGTCGAAGGCCGGGACGATCGCGAACACGGGCGGTGCGATCGCACCGTCGAGATGCGCGCGGATGGGATCGTTGGTGGCGGCGGCGTATTCGGCGATACGCTCGGCGGTCACCTCGAAGGTCTCCGGCTCCGCCCACTCGCCGATTGCCTCGTCGTTCATGGCGGACGTCGTGGTCATCTCAGACCGCCGCAAGCGAATCGAGCTTCTCGGTGGTGTCGGCGAGCTGCTTGGTGAAGTCCTTCTCGACGGCCTTGCCGAGAGCCCCCTTGATGAGGGCACCCTCGAAGTCGCCCTCCACCGCGAATACGCTGCCGCCGTCGTCCGCCGGCTCCAGGTTGAACGAGAACGACACCTTGACGCCCGCCATCCCGGTGCCCGACATGGCGACCTTCCGGGGTTCCACCACCTCGTCGACCGTCCACTCGATCTTGTTCGCCATGCCGAGCATCACGATCTTCTCCACCAGGCGGGAACCCGCCGAGATCGTGCTCGGCGGCTCCTCCAGCCACCCGGCATGAATGGTGAACCAGTCCCCCCAGGTCGCCGGGTCGGAGATGATCGCCCACACGGCGTCCGGCGATGCGTTCAGGGTCTTGCGAGAGTCGATGTGTCCCATGATGTTTCCTATCTCTCGAGTGATCGGTGTGATGGCGTGGTTCAGCGATCGGCGCGCTGGTAGGCGGTGACGACGGCCGCCCCACCCAGTCCGATGTTGTGGGCGAGTGCGGCGGTGACGCCGTCGACCTGACGTTTGTCCGCGGTTCCGCGCAGTTGCCAGTTCATCTCGGCGCACTGGGCGAGGCCGGTGGCGCCGAGCGGATGTCCCTTGGAGATGAGACCGCCGGAGGGGTTGACGACCCAGCGCCCGCCATATGTGGTGTCCCCGTTGTCGATCAGCTTGCCCGCCTCACCCGCGTCGCACAGGCCGAGCGCCTCGTAGAGGAGAAGTTCGTTGGCCGAGAAGCAGTCGTGCAGTTCGATGACCTGAAAATCCTCCGGCCCCAGACCGCTCTGGTCGTACACCGACCGGGCGGCCGCCTCGTTCATGTGATGGCCGATGATGCCCTTGCAGGTTCCGTCGAAGGTCGACTCGAAGTCGGTGGTCATCGCCTGTCCGACGATCTCGGTCGCCTGCCCGGCGAGACCGTGCGCATCGACGTAGTCCTCGGAGGCCAGGATCGCCGCGGCCGAGCCGTCGGAGGTCGGCGAACACTGCAGTTTGGTGAGCGGGTCGTAGATCATCCGTGAGCCGAGGATGTCGTCGAGACTGTATTCGTCCTGGAACTGGGCATACGGATTGTTCACCGAATGCCGATGATTCTTCAGGCCGATCTTCGCGAAATGCTCTGCCGTGGTGCCGTATTCCTTCATGTGCTCACGGCCGGCGGCCCCGAACATCCAGGGCGCGGGCGGGAAGAGCACCTCACTGATCTCGGCGAGCGCCATGAGGTGCTTCTCCATGGGCTGCGCACGGTCGTCGTAGGTCGATTCCAGCGAGCCGGGTTTCATCTTCTCGAAGCCCAGCGCCAGTGCACACTCGGCAAGGCCACCCCGAATCGCCTGTGCCGCAAGGTAGAGCGCGGTCGATCCGGTGGAACAGTTGTTGTTCACGTTGACCACCGGGATGCCGGTCATCCCCAGTTCGTAGACGGCTCGCTGCCCGGAGGTCGACTCACCGTAGACGTAGCCGACGTAGGCCTGTTCGACGTCGCGGTAGTCGATCCCCGCGTCGGTGAGGGCGTTCGTGCCCGACTCGCGGGCCATGTCCGGATAGTCCCAGGGCGTGCCGTCGTCATTGGTCCGCCGTCCGGGCTTCTCAAATTTCGTCATCCCCACGCCGATGACGTAGACCTTGCGTGCCACGTGCACTCCTCCCACTGGTCATTACCGCGTGCCACCTTCTTACATACAGGCATGCATGTTTGTAAATACCCGAGCCGAAGTCGCCCCGATCATTCGACAGGAGCCCTCGTGCGAGAGCTAGGAAGCCGGGGACGAACGGAATTGCAGCTCAGCGAGTTGCAGCAGCTGCCGCTTGACCCGGCGCCACTGACGATCCCGGCGCCGGAAATCCGGATCCGCATAGGCGCTCAGGAGTACTCCGCGGATGGCATCCATGGCGGTGTACACGAAGTCGCGGACATCCCGCGGATCGGCATCGGGCAGCATCGAGCTGAAGGCCTGCAGGTTCTCGTTGACGACGGGTTCCACGAGATCGATCTGCCCGGCCAGCGCCGGGTCGGTGCGGGCGGCCACCCACAGTTCGACGGTGGCGACGAACGTCGGCCCCAGATGCATCTGCCACAGCAGATCCAATCCCTGCGACAGCAGATCACCGGACTCGGCGATCTTCCCGAACTCCGCGACGGCCTCGTCGGTCCGCTTCTTCGCCAGATACTCGACGGCGGCGGTCACCAGATCCGCCTTCGACCCGAAGTGATGCAGTTGAGCGCCTCGTGTCACGCCGGCCTTCTCCGCGACGCGCGGAGTGGTGGTTCCCCCATAGCCGTACTCGACGAGGCAGGCGATGGTGGCGTCGAGCAACTTCGCCCGCGTTTCGGCGCTCCGCTGCTCCTGCGTGCGCCGGGGCCGCGACGATCCGAGTGCCATTCGCGCAGCATACATTCCCGATGCCGCACACGTCGCAGATGTCGCATTGCGCCGCCCGCAGGGACTTCGTTGCGGCCGTGGACAACTCGGCACCGGCCGGGACGATTCGCCGTCGGCGCGCCGCCACGCGCGCCCCGTGTCCCGGTCCAGCGGCGGGAGCGTGTTCCGCGACATGCGAAATCCGACATTCGCCGAGGTCGGCGAACATCGCCCGGACAATCCGGTTACGGTGGAGACATGGGACGCATCACCGCACGGCGGCGTGTGACTCGCATCAAACTCGGGGCGCCGGTCGGCGAACGCCCCGACGTCCTTGCGGCCGAGGAGCCGCTGGAGATACGGGTGAACGGCTCACCACTCGCCGTCACGATGCGCACCCCCGGCAACGACATCGAACTCGCCGCCGGGTATCTCGTCTCGGAGGGAGTCATCACCCGCGCCCAGGACGTGGTGACCGGCCGCTACTGCGCGGGCACCGACGATCAGGGCGCCAACACCTACAACGTGCTGGACATGACTCTCGCCGACGGCGTCGTCGTGCCGGACGGCGCCGCCGCCCGCAGCAACCCGATCACCAGCGCGTGCGGGATCTGCGGCAAGGACAGCATCGATGCGGTCGCCACCCGCTCACAGTTCGACACCGCCGACGACGATCTGACCATCCCGGCCGAAGAGGTGCTCGGCTTTCCGGACCGCCTCCGGGAGCGTCAGGCGGTGTTCGAGAAGACCGGCGGGCTGCATGCGGCTGCACTCTTCGACGGTCCGACCGGCGACGCTCTGGTCATCCGTGAGGACGTCGGACGGCACAACGCCGTGGACAAGGTGATCGGCTGGGCCGTGCTCGCTGATCGACTTCCCTTGCGGCACTGCGTTCTTCAGGTGTCCGGACGCGCGAGCTACGAACTCGTCCAGAAGGCCGCGATGGCAGGCATCCCGATGCTGTCAGCGGTCTCCGCGCCCTCGTCGCTGGCCGCCGACCTCGCCGAGGAGCGGGGCATCACGCTCGCCGGATTCGTTCGCGGCGAGTCGATGGTCGTCTATACGCGCCCCGACCGCATCAGTCTTCCGGCCTCGTAGGTTCAGGCAGGTCGCTGCGTCAGGATTCGCGGGCCGTCCGCCGTCACGGCGACGGTGTGCTCCCAGTGTGCGGCACGGGAATTGTCGTCGGTGACGACGGTCCAGTCGTCATCGAGCACACTGGTTTCGGTGGTACCGAGCGTCAGCATCGGTTCGATGGCCAGGGTGGAGCCGACGACGAGCAGCGGTCCCCGATTCGGCCGTCCCTCGTTCGCGAGGAACGGCTCCATGTGCATCTGGCGTCCGATGCCGTGACCGCCGTAGCCGGACACGATGCCGAACGACCTGCCGAATTTCTCCTCGGCCGCACGGGTTCCCAGCTCGATGGCGTGGGAGATGTCGGTGAGCCGGTTTCCGTCGACCATGGCCGCGATACCGGCCTCCATCGACAGCCGGGTGGCCTCGGAGAGTTCGGTATCGGCCGTCGACAGCTCCCCCACACCAAAGGTCCACGCCGAGTCACCGTGCCAGCCGTCGAGGATGGCACCGCAGTCGATGGACACCAGATCGCCCTCGGCCAGCACCACATCGGCAGACGGGATGCCGTGCACGACGACGTCGTTGACCGACGAACAGATCGATCCCGGAAAGCCGTTGTAGCCCTTGAACGACGGCACCGCACCGGCCTCGCGGATAACCGTCTCGGCCACCTCGTCGAGATCCAGCGTGGTGACACCGGGTGCGGCCGCGTTCCGGACCGCGACCAGCGCGGCCCCGACGATCGCGCCCGCCGCCGCCATCGCATCGAGCTCACCGGCGCTCTTGAAGGGCACCGGTTTCGGCTTACGAAAACCCATGAAGAAGAACTCAGGCGTTATCGAGCGCGCGCAGCACCCGCTGATGAACCTCGGCGACGTCACCGACGGCGTCGATGGTGGTCACCTGGTCGCCGTAGTACGCGAGCAACGGGGCGGTCTCCCGCTCGTACACCGCCATGCGGTTACGGATGGTCTCCTCGTTGTCGTCGGCACGACCACGGGCGAGCATCCGCTCGACCACCACATCGGTGTCGACGACGAACGACAGCACCTTGTCGAGCGTCGCGTCGAGCTTGGCGAGGATGTCCTTCAGAGCGTCGGCCTGCTCGGTCGACCGAGGGAAGCCGTCGAGGATGAAGCCCTTCGACGCATCGGGCTCGGCGACGCGCGCACGCACCATGTCGACCGTGATCTCCGACGGCACCAGGTCGCCGGCGTCGAGGTACCGCTTCGCCTCGACTCCGACCGCCGTGCCCTGGGAGATGTTGGCACGAAACAGGTCACCGGTCGAGATGTGCGGGATGCCGAGTGCTTCGGACAGCAGTTCGGCCTGGGTGCCCTTGCCGGCTCCGGGGGGGCCGAGAATCACGAGTCTCACTTGAGGAATCCTTCATATTTACGTTGCATCAACTGGCTGTTGATCTGCTTCATCGTGTCCAGACCCACGCCGACCATGATCAGGACGGCCGTGCCCCCGAATGGCAGGTTCTGCACACCGCCACTGTTGCCGATCTCCAGGAAGAGGTTCGGCAACACTGCGATCGTACCGAGGTAGATGGAGCCGGGCAGCGTGATACGGCTCAGGACATAGCCGAGATAGTCGGCCGTCGGCTGTCCGGGACGGATACCCGGGATGAAGCCGCCGTACTTCTTCATGTCGTCGGCTCGTTCCTCCGGGTTGAAGGTCACCGCCACATAGAAGTAGGTGAAGAAGATGATCATCGCGAAGTAGACCAGGATGTACACCCAGTGGCCCGGATCGGTCAGGTTCTGGCTGACCCAGCGCTGCCAGCCCGACTGCATGCCCTCCTGGCCCTGTGTCAACTGCAGGATCAGCTGCGGCAGGTACAGCAGCGACGAGGCGAAGATGACCGGGATGACGCCGGCCTGGTTCACCTTCAGCGGCAGGTAGGTCGACGAACCGCCGTACATCTTTCGGCCGACCATGCGCTTGGCGTACTGCACCGGGATACGGCGCTGGCCCTGCTCGATGAAGACCACGCCCGCGACGATCACCAGAGCGGCGACACACACCAGTGCGAACACCAGGGCGCCACGGGTGTCGAGAATGTTCTTGCCCTCGGCCGGGATGCGCGCGGCGATACCGGCGAGAATGAGCAGCGACATGCCGTTGCCGACACCGCGCTCGGTGATCAGCTCACCCATCCACATGACGACACAGGCGCCCGCGGTCATCACGAGCACGAGAATCGCGAGACCGAAGATCGACTGGTCGTGCAGGATCTCGGTGGCCTGCGAGCAGTCCTGGAGCAGCTGTCCACGATCGGCGAGCGCGACGATGCCGGTGGCCTGGAGCAGAGCCAGCGCGACCGTGAGGTAGCGCGTGTACTGCGTCATCTTGGCCTGGCCGGACTGGCCTTCCTTGCGCAGCTCCTCGAAGCGCGGGATGACCACGGTGAGCAGCTGGACGATGATGCTGGCCGTGATGTACGGCATGATGCCGAGCGCGAACACCGACAGCTGCAGGAGCGCGCCGCCGGAGAACAGGCTGATCAGTGAGTAGATGTTCGCGGAATCGCCACGCGACACCTCTTCGAGGCAGCCGTGCACGGCTTTGTAGTCGACGCCGGGCGACGGGATCGTCGCACCCAGGCGGTACAGGACGACGATGCCGATGACGAAGAAGATCTTCTTCCTCAGATCAGGCGTCCTGAAGGCCGCTACGAGCGGGGAAAACACTGACTCCTCCTAGGAACCACCACGCGCGAGGACTCGAGTCCCCCGGCGTGCTCGGCAGTCGACGGTGATCGAAGCGTCAAAGACAACAGGATGAACTGTAACAGTCAGGCCATCGGGGCTGGTTGGGGCGGACGCGTCGCGCACGACCATGTCCGACTCTCCGATGGCGGCAGAGCGATTGGAGACGACACGATGAGACGGCCGGGCGGCAGCGATGCTGCCGTCCCGGCCGGAGATCATCGAACGAACCGACTCACAGTTCGGTGACGCTGCCACCGGCAGCGGCGATCTTCTCCTTGGCCGAAGCCGTGAACTTGTTGGCGGTCACGTCGACCTTGACGGACAGATCGCCGTCGCCGAGCACCTTGACCAACTGGTTCTTGCGCACCGCACCGGCCGCGACGAGATCGTCGACGCCGATGGTGCCGCCCTTCGGGAAGAGCTTCTCGATGTCACCCACGTTGACGACCTGGTACTCGACCCGGTTGCGGTTGGTGAAGCCCTTGAGCTTCGGCAGCCGCATGTGGATCGGCATCTGGCCACCCTCGAAGGCGGCGGGCACGTTCTTGCGTGCCTTGGTGCCCTTGGTACCGCGACCGGCGGTCTTGCCCTTCGACCCCTCGCCGCGACCCACACGGGTCTTGTCGGTCTTCGACCCCGGAGCGGGGCGAAGATGATGGAGTTTGATGGTCATTACTTAACCTCTTCGACTGTCACGAGGTGACGAACCACGTTGATGAGGCCGCGGTTGATCGGGGTGTCCTCGCGGGTGACGGTCTTGCGGATGCCCTTCAGTCCGAGGGTCCGCAGGCTGTCACGCTGGTTCTTCTTGGTACCGATGGTGCCCTTGACCTGAGTGATCTTGAGTTCTGCCATTGGTGTCACGCTCCCTGGCCGGCACGCGCGCGCAACATGCCCGCGGGTGCAACATCTTCGATCGGCAGACCACGACGTGCGGCGACCTCTTCGGGACGCTGCAGCATCTTCAGCGCGGCGACGGTGGCGTGCACCACGTTGATCGCGTTGTCGCTGCCGAGGCTCTTCGCGAGGACGTCGTGGACGCCCGCGCACTCCAGCACGGCACGCACCGCGCCACCGGCGATCACACCGGTACCGGGGCTGGCCGGGCGCAGCATGACGACGCCGGCAGCGGCCTCGCCCTGCACCGGGTGGGTCACGGTGCCCGCGATCAGCGGCACGCGGAAGAAGTTCTTGCGAGCCTCTTCGACGCCCTTCTGGATGGCCGCGGGAACTTCCTTGGCCTTGCCGTAGCCGACGCCGACCATGCCCTGGCCGTCGCCGACGACCACGAGAGCGGTGAAGGAGAACCGACGTCCACCCTTGACCACCTTGGAGACACGGTTGATGGCGACGACGCGCTCGAGCTGATTGCGGTCCTCACGGTCGCGGCCTCCGCGATCGTCGCGGCGGCCACGGCCTCCGCGGCGGTCGCCGCCACGCTGGTCGCCACCGGTGTTGGCGGCGTTGTTGTCGTTTCCGGCGGGTCCGTTTCCGCCGTCACGCTGACGTCCGGGCATCAGAGGTTCCCTCCGGTCATGTTGGTGAAGCTGGTGTAGATGGTCATCAGAACTTCAGCCCTCCCTCGCGGGCGGCGTCGGCCAGTGCCGCGATCCGTCCGTGGTAGGCCTTGCCACCACGGTCGAACACGGCGGCGTCGACACCGGCGGCCTTGGCGCGGGCGGCGATCAGTTCGCCGACCTTGCGGGCCTGCGCGGACTTGTCGCCGCCTGCGGCACGCACGTCGGCCTCGATCGTCGACGCGGCGGCCAGCGTCTTGCCGGCCAGGTCGTCGATGAGCTGCACGTGGATGTGACGCGAGCTGCGCTTGACGGCCAGGCGCGGACGCTCCGGGGTGCCGTTGATCTTCTTGCGCAGACGGAAGTGACGATTTCCGGTCGCGGTGCGGCGACGCGTGGAGATGTCCTTGCCGACCGGCTTGCGGACAGTTGTGGTTGCTGTATCAGTCATGGCTTACTTACCCGTCTTTCCGACCTTGCGACGGATCTGCTCACCCTCGTAGCGAATGCCCTTGCCCTTGTAGGGGTCGGGGCGACGCAGACGGCGGATTTTCGCCGAGATCTCGCCGACCTTCTGCTTGTCGATACCCGAAACCGAGAACTTCGTCGGGGACTCCACGGCGAAGGTGATGCCTTCGGGGGCCTCGATCGGCACGGGATGGCTGTAGCCGAGGGCGAACTCGAGGTCCTTGCCCTTGGCCTGCACGCGGTAACCGACACCGAAGATCTCCATCTTCGTGGTGTAGCCCTGCGTGACACCGACGACCAGGTTGTTCACCAGGCTGCGGTTGAGTCCGTGGAGGGCGCGGTTGCGACGCTCGTCGTTCGGCCGGGTGACAACGATGCTGCTGTCCTCCTTGGCCACGGCGATGGGCTCGGTGACCGTCAGGGACAGCTCACCCTTGGGGCCCTTGACCTTGACGTTCTGGCCCTCGATGGCGACATCGACGCCGGACGGAATCTCGATGGGGTTCTTGCCAATACGCGACATGTTTCTCTACCCCTCCCTCACCAGACGTAGGCGAGGACTTCGCCGCCCACGCCCTGGTTGGCTGCCTGACGATCGGTGAGCAGGCCGGACGACGTGGAGATGATCGCCACGCCGAGGCCACCGAGCACCTTGGGCAGATTGGTGGACTTTGCGTACACCCGCAGACCGGGCTTGGAGACGCGGCGCAGACCAGCGATGCTGCGCTCGCGGCTCTGGCCGTACTTGAGGGTGACGATGAGGTTCTTGCCGACCTCCGCGTCCTCGACGCGGTAGTCGGTGATGTAGCCCTCGCGCTTGAGGATCTCGGTGATGTTCACCTTGATCTTCGACGACGGGAGGGTCACCTCGTCGTGATACGCCGAGTTGGCGTTGCGCAGACGTGTCAGAAAGTCTGCGATCGGGTCAGTCATGGTCATGGTTGACCGTCAACCTTTCTCGTAGCGGTTCCCATACAGCGCCGGTCGCCGGGAAAAGTCCCTGACCTGCGGTGGGCCTTCCACGAAGTGGATAGTTGTAAAAGGTTCTCGCCACCGATGCCCTCTGGCTTTTCGCCGGCACCGGTGACTATTCGGTTGTGCTGTGCAGCCCCGGGCCATGACCACAGGGCGTAGGCAACCGTTCTAGTGTAGGGAATTGGCTGGCCAGACCCAAATCGGCGGCCGTGGCCCAGCGGCTGCGTCGGCGTAACCGTCACCGCTGCGGGGTGATCGGCGGCGTGTCGCGGACTTTGGCGGCGCAGCGGTGACGGTTACGCCAACGGCCGGTGGTCGTAGCGGGAGGTCGGGACGACGTCGAGATTCTTGTCGGCGCCGAACCGGGTGACGCTGGCGATCATCTTCGTCATCCGGTCGTCGAGTTCGGCCTTGTCTCCCCCGCTGCCGTAGAACTCGTGGATGTCGGAGACCGCCGCCATCGGGAACAGTTCCTCGACGATGGCGTCCACATGCGGGGTGACCTCGGTCAGCGGCCGTTCGACGACGTTCTGGTAGTAGCCGAAGGTGGCCTGGGTGTCGATCGCGACCTGAGTGTGGTCGTCGAGCCAGATGCTCTTCCACTCCTCGTACGGCAGATCGTCGGGGCGGCGCAGGAACGCGATGTTCGACAGCGCGTCGATGCGGCTGCCGTCGCCCGGCAGCTCCGGGTCGAGTGGCGCGCGCTCGGTGACCTCCCATGCGGCGATCCGGCCCACCCGACCGGCGATGGCATCGAGCACCGGCTTCGGCTCGCCGTCGGTCCAGAACATGACGATTCCCCCGATCGGCGGATCCAGTTCACTGATGCACATCGCACCGTCCACCGCGGCGTCGCTGATGTTGACCTGCAGGCGATTAGCGCCCGCGGCCCGGACGACGTCACGCAGGCTCTCGCCGCCGAGCCGACCGTCGAGTCCGTCGCCCCAGATCGCGACGATCACCTTCACCATCCCGCCGACGCTACTCGTCGCGGCGCTTGTCGGTACCCCGTGGTCTCATCGAGCGGTATTCGAACAAAGGAGCGAACGGTGACCGATCCCGCCCAGCACGATTCCACCCGGCCCGGCCACGCCATGCGCGATCTGCCGCGGTGGCATCCCAACCCGTTCGTTCGGAGCACGGTCGACGTCATTCGCAAGCGGGGCTGGCAGGTCACCGCGGTCGGCGAGAGCTGCACATGCGCATCGCCGGACTGCACGGCTCCGGAATGCCCGTTCGCCTACACCTCCGGCCTCACCCTCGCCGGCATCCCGGAACTCGCGATCTACGGCCACCGTCAGATGAAGAGCACGTTGATCCTCAACGAGGTGGCGCGCCTGCTGCAGCGCCACGACTGGCAGCAGATCGTCGACCGGCGCATCCCGCTCACGCTGGAGACCCTGGCGGCACCGGTGCGGCTCATCCACGCCCTCGACAAGGACGACATGCTGATGGCCAACCTGCTCTTTCCGGATGCTCCTGCGTTACAGGTGATCTGGGCCGACGACTACCACCGGCTGCCGTGGGAGGCGGGATACTCACTGTTGCCGATGCACCAGCCGCTCAAGGGATTCCCGGACCTGTTACCGGACCGTGCACCGAGGAGCCCGCGAGTCATCACGCCCGACGCTAGTGTCGACGCATGGACCGCCGACGATTCCTGACAGCCGGTCTCATCGGCGGGCTGGCACTGGCGACCGGGTGTTCCCCGGAATCGGGACGGGGCGGCGAATCCGGCCAGTCCGGCCGGGCACCGGACGCCCCGGGGGTCACGACCGTCGCGACCGGACTGAATGTGCCGTGGGCGATCATCTTCCTGCGCAACGGTGACGCTCTGGTCTCCCAGCGCGATGACGCGAGCATCGTCCGCGTCACCGCCGACGGCACCGTACGCACCGTCGGCGATGTGTCCGGGGTGGCGCCCCGGGGCGAGGGTGGTCTGCAAGGCCTCGCGATGCGGCCGGGTGACGAATCCGCGGTGTACGCCTACTACACGACCGACCGCGACAACCGTGTTGCCCGAATGGATTTCAACGGCACCCGCCTCGGCCCTCCCCGGCCGATCCTGACCGGCCTGGACACCGCCTACAACCATCACGGCGGCGCCCTGCTCTTCGATGGCGCGGGCAGCCTGTTCGTCGCCGTCGGCGACGCGGCGCAGGCCGGGGTCGCACAGGACCGCCGGAACCTCAACGGGAAGATCCTGCGCCTCACTCCCGACGGAAAACCGTGGCCGGACAACCCTTTCGGGAACGAGGTGTACTCCTTCGGACACCGGAACGTGGAGGGTCTGGCGTTCGATCGTAGCGGCAGGCTGTGGGCCACGGAGTTCGGCGCGAATGCCACCGACGAACTCAATCGCATCCGGGCCGGCGGCAACTACGGCTGGCCGATCGTCGAGGGCGCATCCGACGATCCCCGGTTCGTCGTACCGCACACCACGTGGACGACCGCCGAGGCATCCCCTGCCGGACTGGCAATCGTCGGCGACCGGGCGTATGTCGCCGCACTCCGCGGCACACGGCTGTGGTCGGTGGACATCGCCGACGGATCGTCGGACCGGCGGAACTCCCGACTGGACGGGACACATGGGCGGCTTCGCGCGGTCGCCGCCGCACCCGACGGCTCGCTGTGGGTCGGCACCAGCAACACCGACGGCCGCGGACAACCGACGCGCGAGGACGACCGAATTCTCCGGATATCCCCGTGGTGAGAATTTTTTCGGCCCACGGTGTCGATTCCGGCGGACCTCGCCCGTCACCCCGATGCAAGGACCGACCACCCACCGACGAAAGGACCGATCATGAAATACGTAGTGCTGCTGGCCGACGACGGCGACGTACCACCGTGGGCCGAGCTCACCGAGGAGGAACAGGGCAAACTCCTGGAGCGATTCGGCGAATTCGACGAGGCGTGCAAGGCACGCGACGGCGTGGAGATCCTGTCCGGCGAACCGCTGCAGGACGGCTCCACCGCGACGACGATGCGCACCCGCAATGGTGACGTCGTCCTCACCGAGGGCCCGTTCGCCGAGGCCTACGAGGGTTTGGGCGGCTACTACCTGATGGAGGTTCCGAGCCTGGACGTGCTGGTGGAGGTCCTCCGCTTCCTGCCGCCGTACGACATGGAACTACGGCCGGTCGGCATGGGCGGCTGACCGGATGTCTTCGGACGAGACGATCGAGCGTGTGCACCGGTACTCCTGGGCGCATCTGCTCGGTCGTCTCGTCGCCTATTCGAATCGGATCGACCTGGCCGAGGATTCTCTCGCGGACGCGTTCGCGACCGCCGTCGACGCGTGGTCGGACGCCGCACCCGACAATCCCGAAGGCTGGCTCTACACCGCCGCCAAACGCCGGATCATCGATGCCGTCCGGCGCGAACGCACCGCGGACCGCGAGGCTCACCGGCTCGTCGAACGCGAGCCACCGGAGGCGCCTGCCACCGACGACGGCATCGATCACCGCCTCAGTCTGCTCTGGCTGGCCGCACATCCGGCGCTGTCGGCCGAGGTGCGCCCGGCGCTGGCGCTCCGCTTCGTCCTCGGTGTTCCCACACCGCGGATCGCCGAACTGTTCCTCGTCCCGCTTCCGACGATGGCCGCCCGTCTGACCCGCGCGAAGAAGCGGATCGCCTCCACCGGTATCTCGTTCTCTCTCGACGAGACCGGTGCGTGGCATGACCGGGCCGACGACGTCGCCCGCACCATCATGCTGGCCTATACCGCGGGCTACTTCGCCGATCCGTCTCCGACGAGCCCGTCGTCCACCGACGAGGCCGTCGAACTCGCCCGGCTGGCAACGGATCTGGTCCCGTCGTCGGCATCACTGGCCGCACTCGCGGCACTCGTCACGCTCCAGCACGCGCGGCGACACGCACGTCATACCGCCGATGGCGTTCTCATCACGCTGGCCGAACAGGACCGCGATCGCTGGGCGCGCGCCGAACTCACCGACGGGCTCCGACGGTTTACGCGGCTCGAACCCACCACCGGGTACGCCGAACAACTACGGCTGATGGCGGCCATCTCCGCATTCCATTCCGTGGCCCCGTCGTACGCCGACACCGAGTGGGACCGTATCGACAACGTTTACGGAAAGCTGCATCAACTCACCGATTCGCCTGTCGTGCAATTGAATCGAACTGCTGCGAATCTGCTTGCCGGTCGGCCCGTCGACCCACGGACCATCGACGATGTGGAACGGGCACTGCACGGACACCATCGGATCGCGATCGTCCGTGCCGAATACCTGTACTCGGGCGGTGACCGCGCCGGGGCCCGGGCCGCGCTTGTGGCCGCTCTGGCCACCTGCCCGGACGGACCCGAACGCGAACATGTCATCCGCCGGATCGACAGCCTCGACGGGACCGATGACCGCCGCCTGACCATCGCGCCAGATCCTCCCGCTTGCAAGGAGACCGGACGACCCGACGCGTGTTAGGTTGACCGCCCGTCGGCTGCCACGGGCCGCTCCGGGGGTGACCGCAGAGGGGAATCGCCATGTCACTCAGCACATCCGGATCGTCGGCTCCTACCCGTTGGCGCAGGGTCGTCACGGCCGCGGCGGCACTGGCCGCCATCACGGCCACGGCCACCGGTCTCGCCGCCCCGGCGGGCGCCACGGACGGGGAGCGACTCGCCGCGCACATCGCCGCGGGCGCGAAGAAGCCGGTCGTCACCGAGCAGGTCTTCCACGGGCGGAGTACCTGGTTCAGCCCTCGGGGCACCGGGCCCGCGCAGACCTCGTTCCTGGCGGCTTTCGCTCATGGCCTCGGCAACCCCGGCATCGCACCGCCGGGCGCCAACGACTGGACGTGCCGACCCACTCGCGGACGAGCACCCGTAGTCCTGGTGCACGGTACCTGGGAGAACGCGTACAACAACTGGGCGATGGTCTCACCCGCCCTCAAACGCGAGGGTTACTGCGTCTTCGCCCTCAACTACGGAATCCTGCCGACCGCCCGCGGCGGAGGTCTCGGGCCGGTTCTGCCCGGCGCGTACGCCACCGGCGACATCGCCGAGTCCGGAGCGCAGATCGGACAGTTCGTCGACCGGGTCCGCCGCGCGACCGGCGCCGACACGGTGAACATGGTCGGACATTCACAGGGCGGGATCGCCGCGCGGCAGTACATCCGATACGGGGGCGGCGCGGACAAGGTCGACAACATGGTCACCCTGGGAGCCACCAACACGGGCACCACCCTGGTCGGCATCGGCACCCTGGGACGCACCATCAACAATCTCGGGATCGACGTCCTTGGCCCGATCGCACTCTTCGTCGGAGCGTCGGGCATTCAGCAGGTCTACGACTCACCGTTCATCACCAACCTCAACCGTGGTGGTCGCTACGCCATCGGCGATGTGCGATACACGATCATCGGCACCCGCTACGACGAGGTCAGTACTCCGTTCACGCGGACGTTCTTCCCTCCCGGCACCAAGAACACGCGAAACATCCTGGTGCAGAACGGTTGTCCACATGACACATCCGACCATCTGGCATTGAGCTATTCACCCCGGGCGGTGTCTCTCGTGCTCAACGCGCTGGACCGTTCGTCACCGGTCGTCTGTGCACCGAACCCGTGGCTGGTCGGCTGACACACGACGTACTCCGACCGGCCGACGGGAATCGGACATTCGGTTTGCGTTACCGCACAAGTACTTTCGGGAGCGTATCGTCGGAGTGACCCGCCCAGCAGAAACCCCGAGGGAAGCGGTGTCCGAATGGCCGACGCCATCCGCCCGCAGTGGCATGATCCGGCGACCGCGGCTCGTCGCGATACCGTCGCGCGCACGGTCCTGGAATGGATCGGCACATACCTCGCATATCCGGACACATCGGTGGGTCGCCCCGGACCGGTCTGCCCGTACGTCCGTCGCGCCGTCTCCCGCGACGCACTCCGTATGGCCGTCGTCCACGGGCCCGTCGACCGGGCCGCCATCGAATCGATCACCCGGTCGTCCGTGCCGGTCTTCGAAGAGCTCGTCGCCGCCCAGGATCCGGATCGCACCGTGGACGCAGCGGTGATCACATTGTTCGCGGACCTCGACGACCACCGGGTGCTCGAGGACGCCCACTCGACCTGCAAATCGTCGGTCGTGGAGCGTGGGCACATGCTGGGCCAGTTCTATCCCGGATGTCCGCAGGGCGGACTGTGGAACGCGGACTTCCGGCCGCTGGCAGCACCGGTGCCGATGATGGTGCTCCGGCCGATGAAGATCTCGGATCTCGCGTTCCTCGCCGGCGACGCCGCGTGGGTGCGCACCTACCTGGCCCGTTTCGCGCCGGGACTGCCCGACCGTCTGCGCACACACCTGGCCGACCTGTTCGTCGCCGACATCGACGACCCGTCCGACATCACCGCTCTCCGCGTCCACACCCCCGCCGACTTCGGTCGCCGCGTCTGAGCTCCCCGCGCATGCAAAACGGCCCCACCCTGTCGGATGGGGCCGTCTCGTCAGACGAAATCGCTGGTTACCAGCTCGACTTCTGCACGCCCGGAAGCTCGCCCGCGTGTGCCATCTCGCGGAGGCACACACGGCACAGGCCGAACTTGCGGAACACCGAGTGCGGACGACCGCACTTGTTGCACCGGGTGTAGGCCCGCACGGCGAACTTGGGCTTCTTGTTGGCCTTGTTGACCAGAGCCTTCTTTGCCATGTCAGTTGTCCTTAGCGTTGTTGTCCTTGAACGGGAAGCCCAGCGCGCGGAGCAGCGCACGGCCCTCATCGTCCGTGGTGGCCGAGGTCACGACAGTGATGTCCATACCGCGCGGCCGGTCGATGTTGTCGATGTTGATCTCGTGGAACATCGACTGCTCGTTGAGCCCGAAGGTGTAGTTGCCGTTGCCGTCGAACTGGCGGTCCGACAGTCCGCGGAAGTCGCGGATACGCGGGAGGGCGATGGACACGAGACGGTCCAGGAACTCCCACATGCGGTCGCCGCGCAGGGTGGCGCGGGCGCCGATCGGCATGCCCTCACGCAGCTTGAACTGCGCGATGGACTTGCGTGCACGGCGGATCTCCGGACGCTGGCCGGTGATCTTCGCGAGATCCTCGACGGCGCCGTTGATCAGCTTGGCGTCGCGGGCGGCGTCACCGACACCCATGTTGACGACAACCTTGACCACGCCCGGGATCTGCATGACGTTGTCGTAGGCGAACTCCTTGTTGAGGGAGTCCTTGATCTCCTCGCGGTAGCGAGTCTTCAGCCGCGGCTGCACTTTGTTCTCGGTGCTGGTCATGTCAGATGTCCTTCCCGTTCTTGCGGGAAATGCGGACCTTCTTGCCGGTCTCGTCATCCACGCGGTAGCCGACACGGGTCGGGTTGCCCTCGGAGTCGACGACCATCACGTTCGACACGTGGATGGAAGCCTCCTGGGTCACGATGCCACCGGAGGCGGCACCGCGCTCGTTGGCCGACGCGGCGGTGTGCTTCTTGATGCGGTTGACGCCCTCGACCAGAACCCGGTTCTCCTTGGGGAAGGCCTGGATGACCTTGCCCTTCGCGCCCTTGTCCTTGCCCGAGATGACGATCACCGTGTCACCCTTGTGCACCTTCATGTCAGATCACCTCCGGTGCCAGCGACACGATCTTCATGAACTTCTTCTCACGCAGCTCGCGGCCGACCGGGCCGAAGATGCGGGTACCGCGAGGGTCGCTCTCACCCTTGAGGATGACGGCGGCGTTCTCGTCGAAACGGATGTAGCTTCCGTCCGGACGGCGGCGCTCCTTGTTGGTGCGCACGATGACCGCCTTGACGACCTCGCCCTTCTTGACGTTGCCGCCGGGGATGGCGTCCTTGACAGTGGCGACGATGACGTCACCAATGCCGGCGTAGCGCCGCGACGAGCCGCCCAGCACGCGGATGCAGAGGATTTCCTTTGCACCGGTGTTGTCGGCCACGCGCAGGCGCGATTCCTGCTGAATCACTGCGTAGTCTCCTCGACCTGGATGTTGATGTCCGCCGGATTGCCGACCCGACGCACACGGTCTGTCACCATCGATCACGCGCCTGCCAGGGGTTTTCCGCCGAAGTGGAGAATCCCAGTGGGTTCACGAGCCGATTCGCGGCACACGCATGCCGCAGGCAACCCTTCAAGTGTAGGCAATCCGCAGGTGGGAGCCAAATCCGTGGCGGACCATCCCCTACACTGACTCTCGCCCGCCGATCCTCCCGCAGGGCGCCGTCGACCCAGAGAGGCCCATGACGTCCATGGACACGATCATCGCGCGCCGCCCGCGGCACCTGCTGCTCGCCGCCCTCACCGTGGTGGCCACCGCCGCCGCACTGCTCTCCGGCGCGTCCGGGACCGCATCGGCCGTTCCGTCGTCGAGCATCGTCAGCACCATCGACGACACTCCGCAGCAGGTCACGTTGCTCGTGCACTCCGCGTCGATGCGGCGCACCATCCCGGTCACGGTGCTCACACCGCGCAACCGGAAGGCCCCGGCGCCCACGTTGTATCTGCTGAACGGCGCCGGCGGGGGCGAGGACTCGGCGACCTGGGACGCCCGTACCGATTACAAGAAGTTCTTCGCCACGAAGAACGTGTACGTGGTGACGCCCATCGGCGGCGCGTTCTCGTACTACACCGACTGGCAGCGCGACGATCCGGCGCTCGGCCGCAACAAGTGGCAGACCTTCCTCACCAGGGAACTGCCGCCGCTCATCGACGGCCATTTCAACACCACCCGGGTGAATGCCATCGCCGGCATCTCGATGGCCGGCACGTCGGTGCTGAATCTCGCGATTGCGGCACCGAAGCTGTATCGCGCGGTCGGCGCCTACAGCGGGTGCGCCCGGACCGCCGATCCGGCGGGGCAGGCCTATATCCGGATGGTCGTCGAAAGCCGTGGCGGCGCCGAGGTCACCAACATGTGGGGCCCGCTGAACGGTCCCGGCTGGCGTGCGAACGATCCCTATCTGAATGCCGCGAAGCTGCGCGGGACGAAGCTCTACCTGACGTCGGGCACCGGTCTGCCCGGCAAGCATGAGCAACTGAACGGTCACGGGATCGGCGGCGATCCGGTGACGCTGGCCAACCAGGCGGTCGTCGGCGGAATCATCGAGGCCGCGATCGACCAGTGCACCCGTCAGATGCAGAAGCGGTTGGCCCAGCTCAGGATTCCGGCGACGTTCACCCTGCGCCCCACCGGGTCGCATTCCTGGGGCTACTGGCAGGACGATCTCAAGAGCACCTGGCCGAAGATCGCCCGCGATCTGAAGCGTTGAGCGGGCGGGGATCTCGATACGCCCACTCGCTGCGCTCGCGGGCTACTCGATCAGCGGATGTCGAGTAGCGGCCGAGCCGCCGGTCCCGTCCGGCGATTGAGTAGCGTCCGAGCCGCCAGGTCCACCGCCGCTCGAGTAGCGTCCGAGTCGCCAGGCCCACCGCCGATCGAGTAGCGGCCGAGCCGCCAGGCGAGGACGTGTATCGAGATCAGTGAACCGACGAGATCACCAGGAGTCGAGGCTGGTGTATCCGTCCTGCAGCGCACGCGCCAGCAGGTGGGTCTTCGTCGGCGCATCACGTCCGACGGCCGCGTACTTCGCGCGGATGCGGGCCAGATGGGTGCTCACGGTCGATGCCGAGATGAACAGCGCACCGGCCGCCTCGTCCTTGGATTCGGCGACCAGCCATGCCAGGAGCACCTCCACCTCCCGGGTGGACAGCACCGGACGCCGACGCTCCGGAGCGGGCACCTCGCCGGGGCGGTAATCCGCGAGCCGGGCGACGGGGGCAGTGCCCCCAGGGCGAGCAACGGGGCCCCCAGGACGAGCGACGGGCAGATCTTCGCGCCCCGCCCCGGGTGACCCCTCGACACCCGGTGCGGGAGCAGACCTGCCCGCGTCGGGGTGCTTGATACCGGACGACCGCGCCAAATGGATGGGCGTTCGTGAACTCGCCGCCACTGTGGATCCTTCGTTCAGACCTACGATTTCTCGACGCGACGGCGAACCGGTCCCCCGACACAACCGCACCTCGACTCAGAGGCTATGGACTAGCTGACTTGGACGATAGACCCAGAACTGGGGACATGCCCGCCTTTTGGGCAGACTCGCTCTCGCGAATTGGCGGATGACCAGTAGTTTTACTGGTAAAAGGCTACTTCTGTACAGCAAATACGTGACGCTGATCGCATCAAAATGTGTCATTCGGTCGATGTACGGTCATTCATTCATCCGAATGACATCACCTCGACACGTCGGCGGTCAGTCGGCCCGCTGGTCGGTCGTCGGCGTACCGGCCGCGGGCCACGCCAGCCACCCGTCCTCGACCGCGCGTTTGAACAAATCGAGTTTGGTGCGCGTCGGTCGGCCCGCGGCCGCGTACTTCTGCCGGATTCGTTTCAGATACTCGTTGACGGTCTCCGCCGACACCCCGAGCGCATTTCCCACCGCCACCGACGTCTCCCCCGACGCGTACAGGGTGAGCACCTTCTGCAACTGCGGACTGAGGTCGACGGCGGACAGATCCGGATCACCGTCGATGGCCGCGGCCCACTCGGTGGTCAGTACCTCACGGCCGGACCCGGCCGCGCGGATCGCCTCGACGATCTCGGTTTCCGACGCCGATTTGAGAATCACCCCGAGGGCGCCCGCCCGTGCGGCCGAGCGCAGCAGCGACGGATACTCGCCGGAGGTGTAGATGATGGTGCCCAGTCCGGCCTCGGTCAGTCGGGTGACGTTCTCGCCGGGCGTGGAGCCGTCGCCGAGACGCAGGTCGAGGATGACGATGTCCATCGGGATGTCGCGTTCGAGTAGCCCCGCGACCGTCGCCGAGGAGTTCACCAGATCGAGGTCCGGCCGATGCTCCAGAATTCGCTCGAGGCCCCACACCGGCGAGGGATGGTCGTCGACCATGCCCAGCCGGACCACCCCGGGCCGGCCTCCGGATTCCGCGGTCACCATGTCTGCTCTTCCCTCCCTGCGTCGTGACCGGAATCATGCCACGCGGGGAGCTCACGGGAGCGGTGGCGAGTGGGGTCAGGCGCCCGCGACGATCACCGGATCTTCGAAGGTCATGGTGAGGTGATCCACCGACGAGGTCATCAGGGCACGGCGGCCCAGCCCGAGAGCGCGGAGTTCGTAGGCGATCGGATGGGAACCGAGGCGGAGTTCCGCGCCGCCGATGCGGGTACGCGTACCGGTCGTCGAGGTGAGGCGCCACGGCGTCATCCGCAGGATTCCGTCGAGCTGCGAGTACGCGTTGAGTACGGCGTCCTTCGCATCGTCACCGTCGTTGTCCGGGACCGGAATGCCACGGCGCACCGTCAGGTCGACGATCAGCCGCCCGCCCTCGGTGACACGTCCGTGCCGGGTCGGCGACGAGTGATCGACCTCGAAATCGGCGAGGGTCTTCGGGAAACCCCAGATCCCGCGACCCGCGGCCAGTGTGAAGTCGCCGTCGACCGGCAGCCGGTGGACGAGCGCGCGTGCGTCGCCACTCATCAGCGACCGCAGCGCGCGGATCGGCGAGGCGGGCGGCCGCGCCGGGTCCTCGACGAGGAAACACACCCCGAACTCGTTGTAGGGGCCGAGGTCACCGTCCACGTAATCGACGAAGACCAGCATGACCATCGCCCGGCCGGGCCGGATGCGCAACGCCCGCACCGGAGCGGCATCCCCGGGGGCGGCGCAGGCGATGGCGCGCTCCACTGCGCGGGCGTCGGCGGTGAAACCGGCGACGAAGCACCGCGCGTCACGAATACGTACGGGCATCGTGATGGTCGTCCCCAGGACGTTGTGGGTGGACGGCACCGCAGTCATCGAAGCGAACCTCATCTCGCCATTTCTAGAACAGGTTCTCGTTCTGGTTACTGTTATGGTGCCACGGCGGGGGCAAATCGTGGCGGTTCTGTAACGGATCGACCTATCCGGATCGACTAGCCTGTGACACCTGATCGCAGATTCCTGGGGGAGAGTGACGAGTGACCCGACATATGCGTGCCCGCCGTTCCACACCGATCGTCGCGGTGCTCGCCGGCATCGTGGCGCTCCTGACCGCGACGGCAGGCCCTGTATCGGCGGCACCCAAGGCACCGACGTCCGGTCCGTCACGGATCGTCGACACCATCCGCAACGACGGTCAGATGGTGACGCTGTCGGTCTATTCGGCCGCGATGCGCCGCCCCATTCCCGTCGAGGTCCTGCTCCCCCGTGACCGGAACAAGCCCGCACCCGTCTTCTATCTGCTCAACGGCGCGGGTGGCGGCGAGGACGGCGCCACCTGGTCGGCACGGACCGACTACAAGAAGTACTTCGCCGACAAGCAGACCTACGTCGTCACTCCCGTCGGCGGTTCCGCGTCGTACTACACCGATTGGGTCCGCGACGATCCGAAGCTCGGCCCGGTGAAGTGGCAGACCTTCCTCACCAAGGAACTGCCGCCGCTCATCAACGCGAAGTTCTCGACGACCGGCCGCAACGGGATCGCCGGCATCTCGATGTCGGGCACCTCGGTATTCAATCTGGCGATCGCGGCGCCCGGTCTCTATCGCTCCATCGGCGCGTTCAGCGGCTGTGCCCGCACCAGTGACCCGGTCGGACAGGCCTACATCCGGATCGTGGTGGAAAGCTTCAGCACGCGGAAGATCGAGTACATGTGGGGGCCGGCGAACGGTCCGCTGTGGCGCGCCAACGACCCGTACATCAACGCGGCGAAGCTGCGCGGCACCAAGATTCACATGACGAGCGGCACCGGCCTGCCCGGCAAGCATGAGCGACTCGACGGTCTCGGCATCAAGGGCGATCCGCTCACCCTGGCCAACCAGACCGTCGTGGGCGGCATCCTCGAGGCCGCGGTCGACCAGTGCACCAAGCAGATGACGACGCGCCTCGCGCAGTTGCGCATCCCCGCCGACGTCCGACTGCGGCCGACGGGTTCACACTCGTGGGGCTACTGGCAGGACGACCTCAAGAGCACCTGGCCGAAGATCGCCCGCGACCTGCGCTGAGGTACGCGTCCGATGACCGGCGGTATCAGCCGGTCATCGGCTGCACGCGGTCGTCGGATCCGCCGAACAGACGCCACGGCCGCCACGAACGGTCCGCGGGTTCGAAGGGACGAACGAGGAGCCACCAGAAGGTCAGGCCCGAATACATGAGCGGCCCCTGCCTGCTGAGCTTGCGCGCCTCGGCATCACGCCCGTGCACCCGGGCGGTGTTGATGGCGGCGGCCCGATAGTCCCGGTTGGCCCACGGGCTGTACCGGAAGCGCCGCGGTGACACCGATGCCGCCATTCCCGGTACGAGCCAGGCCTTTTCGCCGGCTTCGAGCAATGCGTAGTAGAGATCGATGTCCTCATGGGTATCGGGCGCGTTCCGCAGGTGTGGCCGCGCGGCCTCCCAGGCGCTGCGCCGCAACGCCATGTTGTTGCCGGCGAGCGTCGTGGCCTCCCGGCCTTCCGGCATGGACGCGGCGGCCTGGCGCGCACGAGCCGACATGCCCTTCTCGAAGGGGATGTCGTACAGCATGTCGAATCCCCCGGCCGCACCGATATCCGGTCGCCCGGTGAAGAATTCGACGAGGTTGGCACTCCATTCGGGATCCACCCGGGTGTCGGCGTCGATGCGTCCGATCAGTTCGCCGGTGGAGGCGTCGAAGCCGGCCTCACGGGCCCAGGCAACACCCTGTCGGGCTACCGGCACGACACGGATCGGCAGGCGGTCGGCGAATGTTCGCGCGATCGCGACCGTGTCATCGCCGGAGTTGTTGTCGGCGATGACGATCTCGTCGACGGGCCGGGTCTGTGCGGCGAGATGCTCGAGAGTCGTGCCGATGGTGCCCGCCTCGTTGTACGCCGGGATCACCACGCTGAGCCGGACCTTCGGTGCCGGATCGTCACCGGCGGTCACCTCATCAGGGTTGGTCATCGCACCTCCTCGATCGGTCGGACCTCGCACAGCAGCGTACCGGCCCCGTGGTCGGTGGGCACGGTCTCGAGCGTGCCTGCCGTCGCGGGCGCACCTCTAGAATCGGGTACCGCAGCCCGATCGAATCAGCCCACACCGCACCGGAGGACGACGCCGTGAGCAATATGGAGACCGAACCCACCGAGATCGACTGCCGGCCCGCGACCGGCGGCTCGGATGACACGGTGATCGTCGAGGTCTTGACCGCGCGCGATGTTCCGCTCGGCGGGCCGCGGGCGATGACCGTGCACCGCACTCTCCCGCAACGGCAGCGATCCCTGATCGGCGCCTGGTGTTTCGCCGACCATTACGGTCCGGACGACGTGTCCGCGACCGGCGGCATGGACGTGCCCCCGCACCCGCACATCGGGTTGCAGACGGTGAGTTGGCTGTTCGAGGGCGAGATCGAGCATCGGGACACGATCGGCAACGTCGCGATGGTGCGTCCGGGCGAGGTGAACCTGATGACCGCGGGCCACGGCATCGCGCACACCGAGGTGTCGACGCCCGATACGACGATCCTGCACGGCGTCCAGCTGTGGTTGGCGCTGCCCGCCGGATCCGCCGATGTCGCACGCGATTTCGCGCACCACGTGCCGGATGTGGTGGATCACGACGGCGTGCGGACGCGGGTCTTCCTGGGCGAGTTGCCGGGCGAACGGTCACCGGTCCACACGTTCACGCCGATACTCGGCGCGCAGTTGGATTTCGATCCCGGCGCGGAGATCGATCTGGAGGTCGATCCGGCCTTCGAACACGGTGTGCTGGTCGACACCGGACAGATCCGGATCGTCGGTGCCGATGCACCCGCGCTCGCCCCGACCGAACTCGGCTACGTGGGCCTCGGTGCCACCCGACTCCGGCTGCGCAATGAGTCCGACGGGCCGGGTCGGGTCATCCTCCTCGGCGGAGAACCCCTGGGCGACAACATCATCATGTGGTGGAACTTCGTCGGACGCACCCACGAGGAGATCGTCGCCGCACGCGACGACTGGATGGCACACTCGGATCGGTTCGGACAGGTCGAGGGCTACACCGGCGACATCCAGCATCTGCCCGCGCCGACGCTGCCGGGCACGCGGCTACGCGTCCGCGACAACACCCCGGGACAGGCGCACGAATGACCCCCGCGCGGCGGTGGGCGACGCATCCATTGACCACCGAGAGGTTCGACGACTTCGCCGACGTCGTGAATCGCACCCGCCGCGCGACGCACTGCTGGTGCACCACCCATCGTCTGAATCCCGCGGAGATCGACGAGATCGGCGACGGCGACCGCGAATGCGCCATGCGCGCACTGGCCGCCTCCGACCTGCCGCCCGGCGTCATCACCTATGCCGACGACGTCCCGGTCGGCTGGTGCAACATCGGTCCCCGGGATCAGATCGGCAGACTGGTCCGGTCGCGACTGATCCGCCCCGTCGACGACGTACCGGTGTGGTCGATCGTCTGCGCGGTAGTGCGTTCCCATCACCGCAGAACCGGTGTGACACACCATCTCATCGATGGCGCCGTCAAGTGGGCCGCGGGTCGCGGCGCACCCGCGGTGGAGGTCTACCCGGTGGACCCGCCCGGACGGGTCGATCTGACGATGGCGTTCGTCGGGGTCCGCGCGATGTACGAGCGGGCCGGTTTCGAGGTGGTCGGCACGACCGACGCGGTGGCCGCCGGACTCCCCCGCATCGTCATGCGCAAGACCCTGGCCTGATCCGGCCCGCGATCATCGGTCCGGAGTGCCGCCCAGCAGTGCCGCGAAGTTCGCGATTCCGGCCGCTTCGGCCGAATCCTCCCGCGCCGCGGTCGGCACCGACCGTGCCGCGGACGCCGCACCACCCGATGACGGAGCGATCAGGGCCACGAGTTCGCCTGCCGCACGGCGGATCCGGTCGGACAGCAGCGCGGTGTCACCCGAGGTGCCCGCCCAGTCCTCCGATGCGGCGTAGAGACCGGTCGGCACGACCACCGCACGCAGATAACCGAACAGCGGCCGCAGTTCGTGATCGAGGACCATCGAGTGCCGCGGGCTGCCTCCGGTGGCCGCGATGATCACCGGCGTGCCCTGCACCCGATCGATGTCGATCAGGTCGACGAACGATTTGAACAGCCCGTTGTAGGACGCGTTGAACACCGGCGTCGCGACGATCAGGCCGTCCGCCTCGTACACCGCCTCCAGTGCCTCCCAGGCGGCCGGCGCCGGGAAGCCCGTGACCAGGGACCGCGCGATGTCGACGGCCAGTTCACGAAGGTCGATCACGTGCACATCTGCCGGAACCTGCTGAGCACCAAGGAGATCGGTGACCGACTCGGCGATCCGGTCGACGAGCAGCCGGGTCGAGGACGGATCCCCGAGCCCGGCGTTCACCGCGACGATCCGCTTCGCAGCCGACGTCATGACCGCACCGCCGGTTCCGCTGTCTGCGCGTCCCGGGCGGCGACCAGGGAGCCGTGGGTGGGCGCATCCGGCACGTGCGCGGGCCGTCCGTCGTCGAATCCGGCACGCAGGTCGGGCAGCACCTCACCGAGCAGATCAAGCTGTTCGAGCACGGTTTTCAGCGGCAGGCCCGCGTGGTCGACGAGGAACAGCTGGCGCTGGTAGTCGCCGAAGCTCTCGCGGAACGAGAGAGTCTTGTCGATGAATTCCTGTGGGCTGCCGACGGTCAGCGGCGTCTCCGAGGTGAACTCCTCCAGCGACGGCCCGTGACCGTAGACCGGTGCGTTGTCGAAGTACGGCCGGAATTCCCGGACCGCGTCCTGCGAGTTCCTCCGCATGAAGAACTGGCCGCCGAGTCCCACGATCGCCTGATCGGCCTGGCCGTGCCCGTAGTGCTCGTAACGCTCGCGGTAGAAGGTGATGAGACGCTGGAAGTGTTCCTTCGGCCAGAAGATGTTGTTGGCGAAGAATCCGTCGCCGTAGTAGGCCGCCTGCTCGGCGATCTCCGGACTCCGGATGGAGCCGTGCCAGACGAACGGCGGCACGTCGTCGAGGGGTCGCGGCGTCGACGTGAACGAGGTGAGCGGCGTACGGAACTTGCCCTCCCACGTCACCACGTTTTCGGTCCAGAGCCGGTGCAGCAGAGCGTAATTCTCGATGGCGAGCGGGATGCCCTGCCGGATGTCCTGTCCGAACCACGGGTAGACGGGCCCGGTGTTGCCACGGCCGAGCATCAGATCGACACGGCCGTCGGCGAGATGCTGGAGCATCGCGAAGTCCTCGGCGATCTTCACCGGGTCGTTGGTGGTGATGAGGGTCGTCGCGGTGGACAGTTGCAGAGTCGAGGTCTGTGCCGCGATGTAGGCGAGGGTGGTCGTCGGCGACGAGGAGAAGAACGGCGGATTGTGGTGCTCACCCAGGGCGAACACGTCGAGGCCGATGTCCTCGGCCTTCCTCGCGATCTCCACGATGGCCTTGATGCGCTCGTGTTCGGTCGGCGCGCGGCCGGTCGTCGGGTCGACGGTGATGTCACTGACGGAGAAGAGTCCGAACTGCATGGTGCCCCCTGGCTTCGATCGGGTGTCGGAACGGTCACCCGTATAAACGGACTGCGGTCCGATTAATTCCCGCGGCGGCGGGGCCTACCGGCCGGAGCGTGGGTTAGTGTGGGCTTACACAGCGATAAGGAGCGGAATATGAAGGTTCGCAAGACTGCCGTGGCGGCGCTACTCGCGTCGTCGGCACTGCTGGTCGTCGCCGGTTGCTCGGAGTCCGATGTCACCGAGGCGACCGACAAGGCGTCCTCGGCGGTGGCCGGCGCGGCGAGCGACGCCAAGCAGGCCGTGGTGGGCCTCAAGGTCGACGACGCGCAGAACATCCTCCGGAAAGCGGTCGACCCCGCCACCACCCCGGACGATCTGGACAAGGTCGTCGACACCACCAACCCGATCAGCAAGGGTGCGCTGCAGGCGTACGCGAAGGCGTCGAACGGGATGGGCTACACCCCCGAGGTGTACACGGTGAAGGACGTCAAGGACGAGGGCGACAACAAGGCCGTCGCCACCGTCGCGGTGAAGAGCCCGCACGCTCCGCAGCCGATCGACATCAAGCTCGCGTACGTGAAGATCGACGGCGACTGGAAGCTCAGCGGCGACGCCGTCACCCAGCTCTCCTCGATGGGCGGCAGCCACGGAGGCTGATCACCGCCCCGGTCAAACGAGCGAGACCGCGTTCATCGTGACGATGGACGCGGTCTCGCTCGTTTGTCGATAAGTCGGGCGGTAGGCGGACGCTCAGACGACCGCGTGCAGAGTCTGCTGATCGCCGAGGTCGCGGCCGAGCCACTCCACGACCTGATTGACGGCCTGGACGACGGCCGACGGCTCACGCAGGGATCCGATGGTGGGCAGGCAGTGCAGGATGGCCGCCGCCACCGACGATCCGATCGCCATACCGTTGTGGTCGGCCACGGAGTCGTAGCGGGTGAGCGCACCGGCGAGATCGACGTAGTTGACGGAGTCCCGGCCGTAGCGCACGGCGGTCAGCGTAGGTGTCACCTCGGCCCGATGGACCACCTCGTCGAGCGTCGCCGATATTCGCGCGCCTCCCCAGGCTCCGGGTGCTGAAGCTCCGAATTGAGCACTCATGGGGCGGACCTCCGACGTCGTACCGCATTCATTCGTCGTGCGCACCGTCTACTCCGAACGGAGTATTGCACATATGCGCCTGTGAGCAAATGATGACAGAACCGCGGCCGAGTGTCATCGCTTGACGCCATTTTTCGGCGTCGTTTTTCCTGATCGTCACATTCAGTGAGATGCGAGTGACCACGGTGACCGGTGGGACCAACGCCGCCGAATATCTCAGTCCCCGGAGTTGGCCTTGTCCGCCTCCATCGCGTTGATCAGGCTCTGCGGCCGCAGGTCGGTCCAGTTCTCCTCGACGTACTGCAGGCAGGCCGCACGGCTGTCCTCACCGAACACCTTCGTCCAGCCGGCCGGGATATCGGCGAAAGTCGGCCACAGCGAGTGCTGATTCTCGTCGTTCACGAGCACGAAGAAGCGGCCGTTTTCGTCATCGAACGGATTCGTCATAGGGATCTCCTCGTTTCTTTCCTGTGATGCTGGTGTCTGATTTCCCCGGACTCAGCCGATCGGCGAGCCATGGACCGATTCTCTCGAGGGCCGAGGCGTCGGCGAGTCCGAGATGGTGGGCATCCACGTCGATGTTGCTGATGGTACCGGTGACGAATCGTCGCCAGGACCAGCGCACGACGATCGGATCGTCCTTGTCGGCCGTCGCGGTCACCACCGACAGCGAGCCGTCGAAGACCCCCGGACGGTAGGTCTCCACGACGCGGCCTGCCGAGTCGAAGCTGTCCATGACCCACTCCACCTGCTCGTCGCGCAGCAGGCCGAGCGAGCCGATCTGGGTGCGCACCACGTCGGCGACCTCCTCCGGCGTCCGGGCCGCGACGTCGTCGCCGAGATCGAAGAGATCGCGCCAGCCGCCGAGCAGATCGGCGGCGTCACCGTTCGCGGTGCCGTTCTCGGCCGGGGCGGCGGGCGCGGCACCGTTGGTGGGCATGCCGTCCGGCAGCGCGGCATCCATGATGCCGAGGAAGGCCACCTCGTCGCCCTGCTCCTGCAGCAGCGTCGCCATGGCGTGCGCGATGTGGCCGCCCAGCGACCAGCCCAGCAGATGATAGGGACCGGTGGGCGCGACGCGACGGATCTCCTCGACATAGCGCGCGGCCAGATCGTCGACGGTCTCGGCGCTCGGCTCACCGGACACCACGTGCGGATCCTGCAGACCGTAGATCGGACGGTCCGGCAGATAGCGGGCCAGTCCGCCGTAGAACCAGGCCAGTCCGCCCGCCGGGTGGACACAGAACAGCGGCGGCTGCTCCCCGGCACGGCGCAGCGGCAGCAGCACATCACCGATGGCCACCTCGCCGGTCTCGCCCGTCGCGTCCCCGCCGTCGATGCGGCGCGCCAGCTCGGTGACCGTCGAGTCACTGAACAGCCATGCCAGTTCGGCGTCGTGGCCGTCGACCCGCAGCCGCGACACGACCTGGGTGGCGAGCAGTGAATTGCCGCCGAGGTCGAAGAACCCGTCGGTGGCACCCACCCGTTCGGCGTCCAGCAGATCCGCGAACACCGCCGCGACGGCACGCTCGGTACCGGTGGACGGCTCCACGTATGCGGCGGCCTCGATGGCCGGCTGCGGCAGCGCGCGTTTGTCCAGCTTGCCGATCGGCGTGATCGGCAGGGCGTCGAGCACGGTGAACGACGCCGGGATCATGTACCGCGGCAGGCGCCGCGCCAGGTCGGCACGGACGTCGTCCGGATCCAGATCGGCATCGGCGACGACGTAGGCGGCCAGCGCGGTCACCGGATTGCCGATGCCCAGGACCACGGTGCGATGCACGTCGGGGTGTTCGGTGATCGCTGCTTCGATCTCGCCCAGCTCGATGCGCTGACCGCGCAACTTCACCTGATCGTCGGTGCGGCCGACGAACTCGATGATCGGGGTCGCCGAATCCGTGGTCTCCACCCAGCGGACGACGTCGCCGGTCCGGTACATCCGCTCCCCCGGCGTACCGAACGGCGAGGCGAGGAAGCTCTCCGCGGTCCGTCCCGGACGCGAGACGTAGCCGCGCGCCAGGCCGGGGCCCAGGATGTAGAGCTCACCCGGTGTCCCGAGCGGAACGGGCCGCAGACGACGATCCAGCACCACCAGGCGCATGCCGGCGATCGGTCCGCCGACGGTCACCGGTTCACCCGCGATCATCTCGCCCGTGTAGGTGGTGACGATCGTGGCCTCGGTCGGTCCGTAGCCGTTGAACAGTCGTGACTGCGGCGCCCACTCGTCGGCGACGGCGGGCGGCAGGGCCTCGCCGCCGGTGATGATCGCCAGGTCGTGCAGATCGTCGGCGGGCGCCAGGCTCGACAGCACGGCGGACGGGATGAACGCGTGGGTGATCCGTTCGGCCACCAGGAAATCGTGCAGTGCCGGGCCACCGACCGCGTCCGTCGGCCGGTAGACCAGCGTGCTGCCGCTGACGGTGTTCGCGATCAGCTCGGACACCGACACGTCGAAGCTCGGTGACACATAGGCCGCGGTGCGGCCGCCCTCGGCCGGGTAGTCGGCGAGGGAGGCGGTCGCGATCGCCGAGGTGTAGATGCCGCGATGGGTGACCGCGACACCCTTCGGCCGTCCGGTGGACCCCGACGTGAAGATGACATATGCGAGGCCGTCCGGGCCGGGGCGACGACCGGCGGGGAGCGGAACGGGATCACCGGAGGTGGACGCGTCGTCGACGGTCAGCCAGCGCACATCCGGGGCGTCGAGCCGGACATCCGGTGTCCGGAGCCCGACACGGGCACGTGAATCCTCGAGCATCGCCTGCACACGCTCGGCCGGATACTCCGGATCGACGGGCAGGAAGGCGCCGCCCGCGCGGGCGACCGCCCAGATCGCGGTGATCAATTCGGTGGACCGCCGGATGGCCACCGCGACCACGGTGTCCGGACCGACGCCCGCCTCGATGAGCTTGTGCGCCAGGGAATTCGAGCGGCGATAGAGTTCCGCGTAGGTCAGGCTGCCGCCCGCGGCGTCGGTGGCCGCCACGCGCTCCGGCCAGGTACGCGCGGCATGCTCGAACATGTCGCCCAGCAGGATCGGCTCGTCGGCCGGTCCACCGTCGACCGGGACCAGGTACCGGTGCTCGGCCTCGTCGAGCAGTGGGACGTCGCCGACCGGCAGTTGCGGGGCCGAGGTCACCTCGTCGAGCAGGTGGACGAGCCGGGCCGCGAGCACCTCGACGGTCTCCGCGTCGAAGAGGTCGGTGGCGTAGATGACCGAGCCGGACCACGGCTCGCCGGTTCCGGTCGCGGCGACGGTGACGGTCAGGTCGACCTTCGCCGACACCTCCGCACCGGGCAGCGGGGTGACGGTGACACCGTCGACGTCGGCGCCGGGCAACGCCACCGGAGCCATGTCGGTGACCGCCTGATCGAAGCTCAGCGACACCTGGGTGAGGGGCGCGAAGGCCTCCGACCGAGCCGGATTCAGTCGCTCCACCACGGCCTCGAAGGGCACGTCGGACCGGGAGAACGCGTCGATGTCGGTGTGCCGCACCGCGGTCAGCAGATCGTCGAAGCCCGCGCCGGTGTCGATGGGCGTACGCAGCACCAGGGTGTTGACGAACATGCCCACGAGGTTGTCGAGGGCGGTGTCGCCGCGGCCCGCGATCGGCGTGCCGATGGCGATGTCGTCGGTGCCCGACAGACGGGCCAGGAGCACGGCGAGCGCGGTCTGCACGACCATGAACGGTGTGGCCGAATGCTGCTGCGCCAGTTCGGTGATGCGCTGCGCCAGAGCGGCCGGGATCTCGAACGGCACGACGTCGCCCTGATTCGATGCGACTGCGGGCCGCGGACGGTCGGCGGGCAGTTCCAGGACATCGGGGAGTCCGGACAGGACACGTTCCCACTCGTCGAGCTGGGCGCCGAGAACCGAGTCCGGGTCGTCGGCGGAACCGAGTTCGGTCTGCTGCCAGAGCGCGTAGTCGGCGAATTGGACCGGCAGCGGGGCGAATTCGGGCGCCCGGCCGGCGGCGCGGGCGGCGTAGGCCGTGATCATGTCGGTGACCAGCGGCGCCATCGATTCGCCGTCGGCGGCGATGTGGTGCACGATCACCGCGAGGATGTGGTCGTCGGGTCCCTCGGTCAGGAGTCGCACGCGCATCGGGTTCTCCGCGGCGACATCGAATCCGGTACCGACCGCGGTCATCAGTGCGTCGCGGTCGGCGACCACCGCCCAGTCGGGCCGGCCGAGTTCGTCGTCGACGGCGTGGATCTCCTGGTGGGCTACGCCCTCGATCTCCGGGTACGTGGTGCGCAGGATCTCGTGCCGGTCGACGACGTCGGTGACCGCCGCCCTCAGCGCGTCCACGTCCAGCGCGCCCGTCAGGCGCAGCAACGCCGGGATGTTGTAGGTGGGCGATGCGGGAGCGAAGCGGTTGATGAACCACATCCGCTGCTGTGCCAGCGACAGCGGAATCCGTTCGGGGCGTGGGCTGATCGCCTCGATGGGTGCCGCACGACGACCGGCACCCGGCGCGACCAGGGCGACCAGCTCGCGCACGGTGGGCGCGTCGAAGAGCATCCGCACCGGTACGTCGGTGTCGAGGGCGTCGGCGACCCGGGCCACCACCCGGGTGGCGGACAGCGAGTTGCCGCCGAGATCGAAGAAGCTCTCCGTGACGGAGACCCGGTCGACGCCGAGCACATCGGCGAAGACCGCGGCGACCCGCTCCTCGGGCTCCCCCTCGGGTGCGACGAACTCCCCGGCGGCGGCGAAATCCGGTGCGGGCAGCGCCCGGCGGTCCAGTTTGCCCGCCGAGTTGCGCGGGATGTCGTCGAGGACGGTCCACACGGTCGGGCGCATGTACTCCGGCAATGCCTGTGCCACGGCGTGTTTCACCGCATCGAGGTCGATCCCGTCGCCGGCTATGTACCCGACGAGGTGCTCGCCACCGGCGGGCGCGGAGGCAACCGTGGCCACCGCGTGGACCACACCGGGCGCGGCGGCGAGCACGGACTCGATCTCGCCGAGCTCGATGCGCTGACCGCGCAGCTTCACCTGGAAGTCGGTGCGGCCCAGGTATTCCAGCGTTCCGCGACCGGCTCCGGTGACGCCCCAGCGGACCAGGTCGCCGGTGCGGTACAGACGATCACCCGGTTCGCCGAACGGATCGGCGATGAACCGTTCCGCCGTCAGATCGGCACGGGCCGCGTAGCCGCGGGCCAGCTGCACTCCGCCGACGTACAGTTCGCCGGGCACGCCGGGCGGGACCGGACGCAGGCGTCCGTCCAGGACGTACGCCGTGGAATTCCACACCGGGACACCGATGGGCGTGATCGCCGCATCGGCATCGATGTCGGTGATCTGCTCATAGGTGATCTCGACGGCGGCCTCGGTCGGGCCGTAGAGGTTGAACAGGTCGGCGTGGCCGATGGCGGCGCGGGTCTGCGCGGCCACCGCGGGCGGCAACGCCTCACCGGTGGTCGAGACGATCCGCAGGCTGGTGAGTGCGGACAGCCGTTGCGGCCCGGCCAGTTCCAGGAACACCGACAGCATCGACGGCACGAAGTGCACCATCGTGGCCCGATGTTCGGCGATCTGCTCGGCGAGGTACACGGGATCGAGATGACCGTCCGGGGCCAGCACCAGCATCCGGGCACCGGCCATGAACGGGGCGAACAATTCGGCCACCGAACAGTCGAAGGTGTACGGCGTCTTGAAGACCACGGTGTCGGAGGTGTCGATGGGCAGTTGGTGCAGTCCCCACCACAGACGGTTCGCCACCGCGTCGTGGGACAGCGTCACACCCTTGGGCCGTCCGGTCGAGCCGGAGGTGAAGATCGTATAGATCGCATGCTCCGGCCGCAGGGGCGCGATGCGGTCGGCGTCGGTGACCGGACGCGTGTCACCGGTGATCGGTGCGCTCGCGTCCACCGCCACCACCTCGACGCCCGCGGCCGACACCGCTTCCGGCACCTCACGATGCGCGTCCACCAGGACGATCCGCGCGCCCGAGGTCTCGGCCATGTAGTGCACGCGATCGGCAGGTGCGGCGACGTCGATGGGCACGTAGTGGCCACCGGCCGCGACGATCGCATGGATGGCCACGACCATCTCCACGGTTCGCGGCATACAGATGCCGACCGCCACCTCGGGGCCGACACCACGGTCGATGAGGTCGCGGGCCAGCACCGCCGTGCGGGCGGCGAATTCCTCGTACGTGACCGTGCGGCTGCCGGAGACCATCGCGGCCGAGGAGGGTGCGAGTTCGGCCCGCCGCGTGACGACGTCGCCGACGAAGACCTCGCCGACGAGGACATCGGAGCCGGTGGCCAGGTCCCGCAGGCGTGTTTCCTCGCCACGGTCGAGGAGGTCGGTGTCACCGATCGCGCGATCCGGCCGGGCGGTGAGTTCGTCGACGAGTCGCACGAAGCGTTCGACGAGCGAACGGGCCGTCGCGGGCTCGAACAGGTCCGCCGCGTACACCAGGTCGCCGCGCCAGCCTCCTTCGGCACCGTCGGTGGCGATGCCGAAGGACAGGTCGAGACGGGCGGGTGGCACACCCGGGTCGTCCACCGGATTCACCGTCAGCGCACCGGAGTCGGCAGTGCGCCCGTCGGTCAGGGCCGCGGCCGCGGCGGCCAGGCTCTGGTCGAAGCTCAGCATCACCTGGGTCAGCGGAGCGAAGGCCTCCGACCGCACCGGATTGAGCTGCTCCACCAGATATTCGAACGGCAGGTCGGCATGCGCCAGCGCATCGAGGTCGGTGTCGCGGACCCGGGCGAGGAGCTCGGTGAAGGTGGCGGCACCGTCGATGTCGGTCCGCAACACCAGGGTGTTCACGAACATGCCGACGAGGTCGTCGAGTTCGGCCCGTCCGCGGCCCGCGGTCGGTGTCGCGATCGCGATGTCCGACGTCGCCGACATGCGTGCCAGCAGCACCGCGAGGGCGGCGTGGCACACCATGAACGGCGTGACCCCGTGCGTGGTGGCGAGATCCTCGATGCGCCCGACGATCTCCGGTGCGATCCGGTAGTCGACCTGACCGCCCCGCATCGACGCCACCGACGGACGCGCGTGATCGGTCGGCAGTTCCAGCACGTCGGGCAGACCGGCCAGGCGGTCCGACCAATACGCCAACTGTGCGCCCAGTACGGACGACGGATCGTCGGCGGCGCCGAGCACCTCCCGCTGCCACAGTGCGTAGTCAGCGAATTGGATTGCCAGAGGCTCGAATTCCGGTGCGTAACCGGCCGCGCGAGCCGCATAGGCGGCGACCAGGTCGGTCACCAACGGACGCATCGACTCGCCGTCGGCGGCGATGTGATGAGCCACCAGCAGCAGCACGTGTTCGTCGGCGGTCACCGGCAGCAACCGGATACGCAACGGCAGATCGGTGGTGACGTCGAAGCCCTCGCCGCCCGCGGCGAACACCTCGGCCTCGGAGTCCACCACGGCCCAGTCGAGCAGGGACTCCGCGTACCCGGCCGACAGGATCTCCTGACGCGGAGCGCCATCGGCCTCCGGATACCGGGTGCGCAGCACCTCGTGACGGTCGATCACGTCGCCCACCGCGGCGCGCAGCGCGGCGACGTCCAGAACGCCGTTGAGCCGCAACGCGATCGGGATGTTGTAGGCGGGCGATACGGCGTCGAGACGGTTGATGAACCACATCCGCTGCTGCGCGTTGGACAGCGGGATGACGGCCGGCCGCTCCCCCGCGACGATCGGCGCCGCCACCGGTGACGGGCTGAGGTTGCCCGAATCCACGATGCGGCGCACCAGTTCCCGGACGCTCGGGGCCTCGAAGAGATCACGCACCGCGACCGGGGCGTCCAGCACGTCGGAGACGCGCGCCACCACCCGCGTGGCCGACAGCGAGTTGCCGCCGAGCGCGAAGAAGCCGTCGGTGGCGCCCAGGTCGTCGAGGCCTAGCACCTCGGCGAAGACCGCGGCCACCGCCCGTTCCTCATCGGAGTCCGGCGCGACGTAGGCCTGCGCCTCGATCACCGGTTCCGGGAGCGCGGCACGGTCGAGTTTGCCCACCGGGGTCAGCGGCAGCGCGTCGAGCACCGCGATCGACGACGGGATCATGAAGGCCGGAAGTCGTTGCGCGAGAGCCTCGCGCAGATCCTCCACGGAGGGCTGTGCGCCGTCGGCGGCCACCACGTAGGCGGCCAGCGCGGTCGCCGCGCCGGCCTCGTCGCCGACACCGATGACGACGGCCGAGGTGACGGTCGGCTGCGCGGTCAGTGCCGATTCGATCTCGCCGAGTTCGATGCGCAGGCCGCGCAGCTTGACCTGATCGTCGCTGCGACCGGAGTATTCGACGACGAGATCACCGCCGTCATCGCGCCGCCAGCGCACCACGTCGCCGGTGCGGTACATCCGATCCCCCGGCGCGCCATGGGGATTCGCGACGAAGCGCTCCGCGGTGAGCCCCGCACGGTCCAGGTAACCGCGTGAGAGGGCCAGCCCGGTGACATACAGTTCACCGGTCACACCGACGGGCACCGGCGACAGACGGTCGTCGAGGACGAGAAGTCCGACGCCCGCGATCGGCGCTCCCAGGCGCACCGGCTCACCCGCGCCCATCGGACGGGAGATGGTGACACCGATCGTGGTCTCGGTCGGGCCGTACAGGTTGTGCACGGCCACATGCGGCGACCATTGGTCCACCAGGCTGTCGGGGACGGCCTCGCCGCCGGCTGCGACGGCCGCGAGATCGGGCAGCGTCGCCGGGTCGAGGGTGGCGAGCACGGTCGGCGTCAGGAACGTGTGCGTGACCTGCTCATCGCACATGAAGGCCTGCAGCGCAGCACCGCCCACCGCGTCGGACGGCCGGTAATGCAGGGAGCCGCCGGTCACCGTGGCGAGCAGATATTCGAGGACGGAGGCGTCGAAGCTCGGCGACGCGAAGCCCAGCACCCGCGGCGCGTCGACGACACCGAGTCTCCGCACCTCCTCGGTGGCGAAGTTCGCGAGGCCACGATGCGTGACCGCAACGCCCTTCGGCCGTCCGGTGGAGCCGGAGGTGTAGATGACGTACGCGGTGTTGTCCGTGGACACCGGGGCGAGCCGCTCGATCGGACCGGCCGCGGTGCCCGCGGACGCGAGTTCGGCATCGAGGTCGAGCCAGTCGAATCCGTCGGCGGGCAGATCGTCGGTGCGCTCCCCCGCGACCGTCAGACCGAGAACCGCACCGGAGTCCTCGATCATCCCGGCGACGCGGGCGGCCGGGTAGTCGGGGTCGACGGGGACATAGCCGCCGCCGGTCTTCGCCACCGCCCAGATCGCGGTCAGCAGCGCGGCCGATCGCGGGATGGCCAGCGCCACCAGCGATTCCGTCCCGATACCGCGCCCGATGAGGCGGTGCGCGAGTGCGTCGGAACGCTCGTCGAGTTCACGGTAGGTCAGCGCGGTTCCGTCACCGTCGCGCACGGCGAGACGATCCGCTCCACGGCGGACGGCGTCGGCGAACAGGTCGGCCAACAGCACCGGCTCGGTACCCGCACCACCGGACACCGGTGTCAGCGCGGCGATCTCACCCTCGTCGAGGATGTCGGCGGCACCGACCGCCTGCGACGACTGTGTACTCAGCCCGTCGAGAAGACGCACGAAACGTGCTGCCGTCTCCCGGACGGTCGACTCGTCGAAGAGGTCGGTGGCGTACTGCAGCGAACCGCGCCACGGACGTCCGGGTACGTCGGTGGCGAGTGCGACCGTCAGATCGACCTTCGCCGACACGGCACCGGGGTCGACGGGACTGACCGACAGTCCGTCGCCGAGGTCCAGTGCGGCGGTGTCGGTGTCCCCGGCGTCGATGCGGGCCCGATCGGCAAGCGCCTGGTCGACGGTCAGCCACACCTGGGTCAGCGGCGCGAAGGCCTCCGAGCGGGCCGGATTGAGATGATCGACGAGTTGCTCGAACGGGATGTCGGCGTGCGCGAAGGCATCGAGGTCGACCCGCCGCACCTGATCCACCAGATCGTCGAAGCCGACGGCCGGATCGACGGCGGTCCGCAGCACCAGGGTGTTGACGAACATGCCGACCAGATCGTCGAGCGCCGCATCGCCGCGACCGGCGATCGGGGTGCCGATGGCGATGTCGGTGCTCGACGACAACCGGGCGAGCAGCACCGCGAGACCCGCGTGCAGGACCATGAATTCGGTGACGCCATGTCGCTGCGCCACTGTGCGCACGGCGTCGGCGACGGCGGCCGGGATCTCGAAATCGACTGCCGCGCCGCGCATCGACGCCACCGGCGGCCGCGGATGGTCGAGCGGCAGATCCAGGACGTCGGGCAGACCGGCCAGTTCGGCGGACCAGTGATCGAGCTGTGCCCGCACCGGCGACGCCGGGTCGGCCGGGTCGCCGAGCTCGCAATGCTGCCACAGAGCGACATCGGCCACCTGCACCGGCAGCGGGGCCCATGTGGGTGCCGCACCGTCGCGGCGGGCGGCATAGGCGGTGACGAGATCGCGGGCGAGCACCGGGCCGGATTCGCCGTCGGCCGCGATGTGGTGGACGACGAGAACGATGACGTGTTCGTCGTCGCCGGTGCGCGCCACCCGCACCCGGATCGGCAGCTCGGACGAGACGTCGAATCCGGTCGTGGTTGCGGCGAGCGCATCGTCGGCGGCGTCCACGACAGCCCAATCGAGCTGTGCGGCAGCGATGTCGGGGTCGAGAATCCGCTGATACGGCGTTCCGTCGACATCGGTGAAGACGGTGCGCAGCACTTCATGGCGGTCGAGGACGTCGAGCGTCGCCGTACGCAGCGCTGCCACGTCCAGCGGTCCGGTCAGCCGCAGGGCCACCGGGATGTTGTAGGCGGGCGATGTGGCGTCGAACCGGTTGACGAACCACATGCGCTGCTGGGCGAAGGACAACGGAATCCGGTCGGGGCGCGGGCCCGCGACGATCGGGGACACGCGGCGGCCGCTGCCGGGCGCGAGGGCGGTGGCCAGCTCCCGCACACTCGGTGCGTCGAACAGCGAGCGGACCGCCACATCGGTGTCCATGGCATCGGAGATCCGCGCTGCGACGCGGGTCGCGGAGAGCGAGTTTCCGCCGAGTTCGAAGAAGCTGTCGGTGACGCTCACCCGGTCGGCACCCAGTACGTCCGCGAAGACCGCCGCGATCTGCTCTTCGGCCTCGGTTGCGGGAGCGACGAATTCGCCCTGCGTGAAGACCGGCTCCGGCAGTGCGCGGCGATCGATCTTGCCCGCGGTGTTGAGTGGGATCTCGTCGAGCACCATCCACACGGTGGGGCGCATGTACTCCGGCAATGCGGCCGCAACGGAGCGGGTCACCTCGTCCAGGTCGAGTTCCTCACCGGGAACCGGGGCGACATAGGCCACGAGATGTTCGGCGCCGCCAGGAGCATTCGCCACCGTGGCCGCGGCGTGCACCACGTGCGGTGCCGCCGCGATGGCGGATTCGATCTCGCCGAGTTCGATGCGCTGGCCGCGCAGCTTCACCTGGAAGTCGGTGCGGCCCAGGTAGATGATGCTGCCGTCGCCGTCGACGGTCACCAGGTCGCCGGTCCGGTACAGGCGGCCACCGGGCTCGCCGTACGGGTCGGCGACGAACCGCTCGGCGGTCAGGTCGGCGCGGGCCGCATAGCCGCGGGCCAACTGGATGCCGCCCAGGTACAGCTCACCCGGAACACCGGCCGGCACGGGACGCAGATTCGCGTCCAGCACATAGGATGTCGAGTTCCAGAACGGCAGGCCGATCGGCACCGTCGCCGCATCCGGCGCCACATCGACAACCTGCTGGTAGGTGATCTCGACGGCGGCCTCGGTGGGACCGTACAGGTTGTAGAAGGCGGCCTGCGGGAGGTCGGTGCGCGCCTGCGCGGCCACCGCGGGCGGCAGTGCCTCGCCGGTCGTCGACAGGTACTTGACCGTCGTCAATCGTGAGAGCCGTTCCGGGCCTGCGACATCGAGGAACACCGACAGCATCGACGGCACGAAGTGCACCATCGTCGCCCGGTGGTCGGCGATGAGATCCGCGAGATACAGCGGATCGGCGTGGCCGCCGGGCCGCGCGATCGACAGCGCGGCGCCGGCGATCAACGGCGCGAACAGTTCCGGCACCGAGCAGTCGAAGGTGTACGGCGTCTTCTGCACCACCACGTCGTCGGCGGTCAGCGGGAATCGATCCAAGCCCCACCACAACCGGTTGACCACCGCGTCGTGGGTGAGGGTGACGCCCTTGGGCCTGCCGGTGGAGCCGGAGGTGAACAGTGTGTACACCGCATTGCCCGGACGAACGGGGCCGAGGCGCTCGGCATCGGTGACGGGCGTGGCGGATTCGTCCGCGGGAGCACTCGCGTCGACGGTCAGGACCGGCAGTCCGGCCGCCGTCGCCGCGTCCACTGCCGGCGCACGTCCGGCGACCTCGGTGCCCGCACCCACGAGAAGTGCTGCGGCACCGGCGGTCGTGAGCATGTACTCGGCACGGTCGGCGGGGGTCTCGACGTCGATGGGCACATATTGACCGCCCGCCGCGACGATCGCGTGCAGGGCGACGAGCATCTCCACCGAACGCGGCATGCACACGGCCACCGCGACATCCGGGCCGACGCCGAGCCCGATCAGACGACGCGCCTCGATCGCGATCCGGTGTCCGAGTTCCCGGAAGTCGACGGTGCGGTCGTCGAAGCGCAGCGCGACGGCGTCCGGGCTCTCCGAGATCCGTTGCGCGACGAGGACATCCACGGTGTCCGGGCGGACCGCACGGAACGGTCCGGTGGCGCGGGAGATGGCGGTGCGTCGACCCGCGGCGGTGAGCAGGTCGATGTCGGCGATCCGGGCGTCCGGGTCGGAGACGGTGCGATCGAGGATCTGCACCAGGGCGGTGGCGAATCCGGCGACCTCGTCGGCGTCGAAGGCACTCGGCAGGTACTTCACATTGAGGCCGAGATCGCCGTCCACCGGGGTCGCGAACAGGTTGAGCGGATAGTGGGTGGCGTCGGTGAACTCGATGCCCGACAGCCGCAGACCGGCCGCGCTGCTCCCCTCACTCACCGCGTCCCCGTCGATCGGATACGACTCGAAGATGGTGAGGGTGTCGAATCCGATGCCGCCCACGGCTTCCGCGATGGCGGGCAGACCCAGGTGCTGATGATCGAGCAGACGGGTCTTGCTCGACTGCAGATCGCGCACCGTGTCCCCGATACGACCGTCCGGATCGCACGTCACCGCGACCGGCAGTGTGTTGATGAACAGACCGATCATCGATTCGACACCGTCGATCTCCGGCGGACGTCCCGAGACCGTCTCACCGAATTGGACGGTCCGCTGTCCGGTGAGCCTCGACAACAGGACGGCCCAGGCGAATTGGACGACGGTGGACACCGTGACGTCGTGGGCACGCGCGAAGGCCTCGATTCGCTGGGCCAACGCCGAACCGACACGCGCCAGATGTTCGGCGGGCATCTCGTCGACCGTCGCGGCGGCGCGCGTCGAGACGAGCGTCGGCCCCTCGGTGTCGGACAGTTCGGCGAGCCAGGCCTCGCGAGCCGCGTCGTCGTCCCGCTCCCCCAGCCACGTGAGGAAGTCGCGATAGTCTCCATCGGCCTGCGCGGCATCCGTCACGTCGCCACCGGTCACGTAACCGGTGATGAGATCGGCGAGCACCAGCGGACCCGACCATCCGTCGAACAGCAGGTGATGGTTGGTGACGACGAGCGCCGCACGATCACCGGGCAGGTCGACCAGAACGAAGCGGATCAGCGGCGGTGCGTCCAGCCGGAACCGTTGCACGCGTTCGTCGATCGCGAGTTCGTCCAGCAATTCGTCTGCGCGCGCCTCCGGCTCGCCGGACAGATCGACGTACCGCCACGGGACCTCGACACTCGCCGGAACCACCGTGACGAGAGCACCACTGGGCCCCTGCACGAAACCCGACCGCAGCACGGCGTGACGGGCGAGCATGCGGGATGCACTCTCCCGCAGACGTTCCGCGTCGAACGCGTCGGCGAGACCGATGACGGCCTGCGTCACATAGACATCGACATCCCCGACCGTGCCGCCGGCAACGACGTCAGCAGTCGTTGCCGGCCCGCCCGCATGACGGGTGGCCTCCACGAACAGTCCCTGCTGCAGCGGCGACAACGGCCACAGCTCGGCATCCGGATACCGCTGCGCGAGCACGTCAAGATCGTGCTGGGTCAGATCGGTTCCCGGCACATCGGACGGCGTGAGTCCCATGTCGCCGACCTCGTCCACATGCACGACGAGATCCGACAGCGCCGTCTCCCAACGACTTCCGATCTCGGCCACCTCGTCGGCGGTCAACGCACCCGACGGGTAACTCAGGTCGATGGCGAGGCCACGATCGGCGCCGACGAACACGTGCACGTCGAGGGCGGCCGGGGCCACCATCGCCCCGCTGACCGAGCCGGGCAGCCGGGGCAGATCGGTGGCGAACGCGAACAGGCCGTCGTCGACAGGCTCATCCGCGTCGTCGGATGCCGGTCCGGCCGCACCCATGAAGTTGTAGAGCACCGGCGGCAGGGTTCCGCGATCATCCTCGTCACCGCTGTATCGGGCAGGCATGAAACCGACACCACGATCCGGCGTCGACGCGATCTGCTCCTTGATCGCACGCACCTGATCCGCCACCGCCGCACCATCCGTCGGACCAGCACCGTCGCGTCGCGTGGCGACCGGGGTGAAGCCGGTGAACCAGCCGACCGTCCGGGACAGGTCCGCGCCGGGCGCCACCTGCTCTTCGCGGCCGTGGCCTTCCAGCAGCACCGACAATCCGTCACCGCCCTGCCAATCCAGAACGGCGGCGGCCAGGGTGCCCACGAGCACAGCGTCCGCTCCGGTCCGGAACGCCGCGGGGACGCGGGCGAGCACGGCCTCGGTAATCGCCGGATCGATGCGCACCTCATGGGTCACGACCTGCGACACCCGATCCCGGCTGCGATCGAGGCGTGCACTCAGGGGCTGGTCCGGATCGCCCAGCCGCGCCCGCCAGAGCGCGGCTTCTCCCGGACGAGCCTCGGGCAGTTCGGCGACGGCGGCGGCCCAGCGCCGCATCGACGTCACCTCGGCGGGCAACTCGATCGGGGCTCCGGCACGGTACTGCGCCCACGCGGTGTTGATATCGCTCACCAGGATGGGCCACGACACCACATCGACGGCCACGTGATGCACCGCGACCAGCAGTCGTCCCGGCGTTCCGTCGGCCGGACGCAGCCCGGTCACCTCGACGAGGTGGCCCGTCGACGGATCCAGACGGCTCAGCGCCGCCGCATGCTCGGAGCGCACGAGCCCGGTGAATTCCGGTGTGCCCGAACGATGGTCGGTGCCGACGATCCGCACCCCGGGCAGACGGCCGGAAAGCCCGGTGTCGAGCGTCCAGCGCTGCGGGGCATCGGGCCCGTGATCGGTCATCTGCGCGGCGAGCATCGGGTGCCGGGCAATCACCGCGCCGACCACGGCACGCAGGGCGTCCTCCTCCACATCCGCGGGAAGAACCAGCGGCACCGTCTGCGAGAAGTCGCGGAAATCCTCGGCGGTATCCGACAATTCGAGCATCCAGTGCACGGCGGGCGGCAACTCCGACACACCGCTGCCGCCGCCCTCGAACTCGTCGAGGACCGCCCGCGGTCGGCTCGTCATCGCCCGCGCGATACGGCGCACCGTCTGATGCTCGAAGATGTCCCGCGGCGACACGTCCAGACCCGCACCCCGCAGCAGGGCGGAGAGCCGGATCGACATGATCGAGTCGCCGCCCAGCCCGAAGAACGAATCGGTGACGGACAGGTCGTCGCGGCCCAGCACCTGACCGACGACAGCCGCGATCGCACGCTCCGCATCGGTGGCCGGCGCCACATGGCTACCACCGGTCGGCGCCCCGAACTCGGGCTCCGGCAATGCCTTCCGGTCGATCTTGCCCGCACTGTTCAGCGGCATCCGCTCCAGCACGGTCCAGACGGTCGGACGCATGTATTCGGGCAGCGCCGCCTCCACGGCCTCCCGGGCCGCCGCTTCGGTCGCTTCGCTCCCGGCGCCGGGTTGACTCGGCCCGCTCGCTTCGCTCCCGGCGCCGGCAAGGTAGGCAACCAGGTGCTCGCCACCACCGGGTGCCGTGGCGACCGTCGCGGCGGCGTGGGTGATGCCGGGAACCGACGAGAGGACGGCCTCGATCTCGCCCAGCTCGATGCGCTGACCCCGCAGCTTCACCTGGAAGTCGGTGCGGCCCAGGTATTCCAGCTCCCCGGAGGTGTTCCAGCGGACCAGGTCGCCCGTACGGTACAGCCGATCGCCGGGCTCGCCGTACGGATCGGCGACGAACCGGTCCGCGGTCAGGTCGGGGCGATTTGCGTAGCCGCGCGCCAACTGCACGCCGCCCAGATAGAGTTCGCCGGGCACGCCGACCGGTGCGAGCCCCAGTCGGGCGTCGAGCACGAGGGTGCGGGTGTTGCGGATCGGACGGCCGATGGGCACCACCGCATCGGTGTCGAGAACCTCATGCGCCGTGACGTCGACGGCGGCCTCCGTGGGGCCGTACAGGTTGTGCAGCCGGGCATTCGCGAAGTGCGCCAGGGCCGGCCGGGCGGTCGCGGGCGTCAACGCCTCACCCGAGGTGAACACCTGCCGCACCGAACTCGTGGCCGCATCGGTGTCGGCCACCGCGTCCAGGTAGGCGGCCAGCATCGACGGCACGAAGTGCAGGGTCGTCACCCCGTGCCGGACGATCAGGTCGGCCAGGTGGTGCGGGTCGCGGTGTCCGTCCGGTGCCGCGACGACCAGCGACGCCCCGGCGGCGAAGGGCCAGAACAACTCCCACACCGAGACGTCGAAGGTGACCGGCGTCTTGTGGAGTACCACGTCGGTCGCGTCGAGCGGATAACTGTCCTGCATCCACCGCAGACGATTCACGATGGCCTCGTGGGACACCACGACACCCTTCGGCATACCGGTCGATCCCGACGTGAACAGCGTGTAGGCGGGATGGTGCGGGCGCAACGGCGCCAGACGATCCCGGTCGGTCACCGGCGCGACGTCATCAGGGATCTCGGTGTCGGCGACACCGAGGATGTCGAGATCCGGGTCGACCGCGCGCAGTGCCGCCGCCCCGTCGGCGTCGGCGATCACCAGTCCCGCACCGGCGGTGGTGAGCATGTGCCGCAACCGTTCCGGCGGAAGCCCGGCGTCAAGAGGCACATAATGTCCGCCCGCGACGATCACCGCGTGCACGGCAATCAGCAGCTCCGCGGACCGGGCGACGCAGACGCCCACGGCCGTTTCCGGTCCGACCCCGCGGCCGATGAGCGCACGGGCGAGTCCATGGACCTGGTCATCGAAGTCGGTGCGCGACACCGTGCGATCGCCGTCGATCAGCGCACCGGAACCGTCACCGGCGATGAGGTCGGCAAGGGTATCGGTGTCGACCGGCCGCCGCTCACCGGCCGACCGGGCCAGAAGCTGCTGCGTGTCATCGGCTTCCAGGATCGCGATGTCGCCGACCGCGACCTCCGGATCGGCGACGACCGCGTCGACGATCGACCGCAGGGCGCGGCCGAATCCGGCAACGGTGTCCTCGTCGAACAGCGCGGTGGCGTAGACGATCTTCACGGCCAGTTCGTCACCGGTGTCCACCACACCGACGGTCAGATCGAAACGCGCACTGTCGGTCTCGGGCTCGACACCGGCGATCTCGAGGCCTGCGACCTCGGTGACCTCGTCCGTCCGGCCGGCATCCTGCTCGTAGACGATCATCGTCTGGGCGAGGGGTTCGAAGGCCTGCGAGCGGATCGGATCGACGGCCTCGACGACCTGGTCGAACGGCACGTCGGCGTGCCCGAAGGCGGCGATGTCGGTGTCGCGGGCCGCACGGATCAGTTCGGCCACAGTCATGTCCGGACGGACCTCGGTGCGCAGGATCAGGGTGTTGACGAACATGCCGACGAGGTCGTCGATGGCGCGATGTCCACGTCCGGCGACCGGGGTGGCGAGCGCGATGTCCGACGTCGCGGACAGCCGCGCGAGCAGCGCGGCGACCGCCGCGTGCACCACCATGAACAGGGTGGTCCCGGTGTCGGATGCGATGCGCGCCAACGCATCGCGGTCCCCCAGGGTGAGCCGGACGGTGCCGCCTTCATCCGAGGCGACTGCGGGCCGCGGACGGTCGGCAGGCAGCGTGAGAACGTCCGGCAGATCGGCCAACCGGTTCGTCCAGTAGTCGATCTGGGCGGCCAGCCGCGAATCGGGGTCCGTCGCGTCGCCCAGCGTATGACGCTGCCATAGCGAGTAATCGGCGTACTGGAGCGCCAACGGCGTCCACGCCGGCGCGGTGCCCGCGAGTCGTGCCTGGTAGGCGACGATCAGATCGCGGCCGAGGATGGCACCGGACTGACCGTCCGTCGCGATGTGATGGGTGACCATGACGAGCAGATTCCGGTCGCCGTCGAGGTGGGCGATGCGCACTCGGATCGGCGAGTCGGTCGTCACGTCGAAGCCCTGCGCCAGCGCGGCGCGGGCACCGTCGGCATCGGTGCGCGCGAAGTCCACGTCTGCCGCGGCCACCTCGGAGGCGATGTCCTGGAACGGAACCCCGTCGGCGGTCACCGGATAGCGGGTGCGCAGCACCTCGTGGCGATTCACCACGTCAGCGAGTGCGGCACGCATCGCCTCGTCGTCGACGTCACCGGTCAGTTGCAGGACGACCGGGATGTTGTAGGTCGCGGTACCGGGTTCGAGCTGGTTGATGAACCACATCCGCTGCTGCGCGTACGAGAGCGGAATGTGTTCGGGTCGCGTCTGCGGTGACGGGCCGGTATCCGGCGTACGGACGTCGCCCCCGGCGCCCAGCGACTCGGCGAGTTCGCGGACGGTCGGTGCGTCGAACAGCGCGCGCACCGGCACGTCGACGCCGAGTGCGTCGCCCACGCGCGCCGACACCCGCGTGGCGGACAGCGAGTTGCCGCCGAGCTCGAAGAAGGAGTCCACCACCGAGATCCGGTCCACGCCGAGGACATCGGCGAACACCGCGGCCACCGTCTCCTCGGCCGGGCTCGCCGGGGCGACGTACTCACCGGCGGTGAACTCCGGTGCGGGCAGTGCCCGGCGGTCGAGCTTGCCCGCGGAGTTGAGCGGGATGTCGTCGAGGACGGTCCACACCGATGGGCGCATGTACTCAGGAAGGGATTCCGCGAGCGTCGCGCGCACCAGGTCGAGATCGACGCCACGCCCCGGAGCGCCCGACACATAGGCCACCAGATGCTGTCCGCCGTCCGGCCCGTCGACGACGGTGGCGGCGGCGTGCACCACGCCCTCGGTGTCGGCGATCGCGGCCTCGATCTCACCGAGCTCGATGCGCTGACCCCGCAGCTTCACCTGGAAATCGGTGCGGCCCAGGTAATCCAGCGAACCGTCGGGCAGCTGACGCACCAGGTCACCGGTCCGGTAGAGGCGGGCGCCCGGTGCGCCGAACGGATCGGCGACAAACCGCTCGGCCGTCAGATCCGGACGCGCCGCGTACCCGCGGGCCAACTGGACGCCGCCCACATACAGCTCACCCGCGACGCCCGCGGGCACCGGGTGCAGCCGCCCGTCGAGCACATGGACCGACGAGTTCCACACCGGCACACCGATGGCCACCGAGATGGCACCCGGATCGACCGAACCGATGCCCTGGTAGGTGATCTCGACGGCAGCCTCGGTGGGGCCGTAGAGATTGAAGAACAGCACGCGCGGCAGCAGCGACCGCAGCTCGGCGGCCACCGCGGGCGGCAGGGCCTCACCCGTGGTCGACACGATGCGCAATGCGGTGAGGGCGCGAATCCGCTGCGGTCCGGCGACTTCCAGGAACACCGACAGCATCGACGGCACGAAGTGCACCATGGTGACCTGCTGCTCGGCCAGCTGCTCGGCGAGGTACACCGGATCGAGATGACCGTCGGCCCGCAGGATCACCATGCGCGCACCGACGAACAGCGGCGCGAAGAGCTCGGCCACCGAGCAGTCGAAGGTGAACGGCGTCTTCAGCATCACCGCGTCGGTGCCGTCGATCGGCAGCTCGGCCAGACCCCACCACAGCCGGTTGACGACGGCGCGGTGCGACAGCGTCACACCCTTGGGGCGGCCGGTCGAGCCCGAGGTGAAGATCGTGTAGACCGCATGATCCGGATGTAGCGGGGCGAGACGATCCGAATCCGTCAGCGGGCGTGCCGCATCCGCGTCGGCATCGACATCGCGTGATGCATCCACGCCGATCACCCGCGGGCCATCGGTCAGCCCGGAGATCGCAGCAGGCGGCTCGCGACGATCGTCCACCAGCACGACACCGACGTGCGCGGTGTCCACCATGTACTGCGCGCGGTCGGCGGGGGCCGCCGGATCGATCGGAACGTACTGCCCACCGGCCGCGACGATCGCGTGGATCGCGACGACCATCTCGATGGAACGCGGAATGCTCACGCCCACAGCGCTGTCCGGTCCCACGCCGAGTCCGGTCAGCGTGCGCGCCAGCGTGTTCACGCGTGCGGAGAACTCACAGTAGGTGACCGTCCGGTTGCCGAAGACCAGCGCTGCGTCATCCGGGGTGAGGGCGCTCTGACGGGCCACGGCATCGGCCACCGTCTCCGGGCGCAACTCGACGGTGCGGCCGGTGGACCGGGCGAGTTGCCGGGCGGCCTCGGCCTCGTCGAGCAGTCGCACGTCGCCGACCGGCCGCTCAGGGGCGGCCGTGAGCTCCGCGAGCAGTCGCGTATAGCGGGCGGCGAACTCCGCGACGGTCGGTTCGTCGAACAGATCCGTCGCGTAGATGATGCTGCCGCCGAGGCCCACCTGGTCGGAGTCGTCCGCCGACAGCGGTGACAGCTCGATGGTGAGATCCACCGTCGACGACGGCGCACCCGCGTCCAGCGGGCTGACCGTCAGGTCCGGGAGCTCGAGGACGCCGTCGAGGGCGCGCTGGTAGGCCAGCATCACCTGGGTGAGTGGCGCGAAGGCCTCGGAGCGTTGCGGATTCAGGCGTTCCACGAGCAGTTCGAATGGCACGTCCGCGTTCGCCAGTGCATCGAGGTCCGTGGTGCGGGCGGCCCGCACGATGTCGGTGAAGGACGCCGCCGGATCGATATCGGTCCGCAGCACCAGGGTGTTGACGAACATGCCGACGAGGTCGTCGAGTTCGGCGCGGCCGCGACCGGCGACCGGGGTGCCGATGGAGATGTCACTCGTCCCGGACAGCCGGGCGAGGAGCACCGCGAGCGCGGCGTGCAGCACCATGAACTCGGTGGCCCCCTGCGCGCGGGCCACGTCGGCCACACCGCGCCGCACCTCCGCGGGCACCGTGAACCGCACGGTGTCGCCACGCATCGACGCCACCGCGGGCCGCACATGATCGGTGGGCAGCGCCAGCAGATCGGGCGCGCCGTCGAGCACGCCCAGCCAGTGCCGGATCTGCTGTCCGAGAACCGAATCGGCATCCTCGGCATCGCCGAGCACCCGCTGCTGCCAGATCGCGAAATCGGCGAAGCCGATCGGCAGGGCGGGCAGCTGCGCGACCTCGCCGTGCCGCCTCGCCTCGTAGGCGGCCAGCAGGTCCCGGATCATCGGACCGGTCGACTCGCCGTCGGCCGCGATGTGATGCACGACCACACAGACGATGTGGTCGCCGGCCTCCGCGGACTCGGTGCCGAGAATCCCGACGACCGCACGGACAGGCAGTTCGGTGGTCACGTCGAAACCGGTATCGGCCGCGGCGGCAATGGCTTCCGCGGTGGCCTCGGCACCGGTGACCTCGGTCCAGGGCAGGAGGTCCCGCGCCTGCGCGGCGTCGATGATGCGCTGATACGGCCGGCCGTCGACGGACGGGAACACGGTCCGCAGACTTTCCTGGCGCTCGAGCACATCGCCGAGGGCCGCCCGCAGCGCATGCCGATCCAGCGGGCCGTGCAACCGCAGGGCGACCGGCAGATTGTAGGCGGGTGACTCCGGCTCGAACCGGTTGATGAACCACATCCGCTGCTGAGCGGTGGACAGCGGGATGAGCTCCGGACGTGGCCCGGCGACCAGCGGTTCGACGCTCTGCGAGCCGACGCCGATGCGGCGCACCAGATCCCGCACCGTCGGCGCCTCGAACAGATCACGCACACCCAGATCCGCGTCCAGGGCCGCCGCCACCCGGGCGGTCACCCGGGTCGCGGACAGGGAGTTGCCGCCCAGGTCGAAGAAGCTGCCCGTCACCGACACCTGTTCCACACCGAGCACATCGGCGAAGATCCCCGCGACGATCTCCTCCTCGCCGGAGGCGGGGGCCACGAGTTCACCCGCGGTGAAAACGGGTTCGGGCAGAGCGCGACGGTCCAGCTTGCCCGCACTGTTCAACGGCACATCGTCGAGGACCATCCAGGTCGTCGGCCGCATGTACTCCGGCAGCGCCTGCGCCACGGTGTCACGGACGGCATCGAGATCGACCGAATCGTCCGGGCCCGCAGCCACATACGCGACCAGCTGTTCGTCACCGGCCGGCGTCGTGCGGACCAGCGCGGCGGCGTGCACGACGCCGGGGGCACCGCCCAGCACCGCCTCGATCTCGCCGAGCTCGATGCGCTGACCACGCAGCTTCACCTGGAAGTCGGTGCGGCCCAGGTACTCCAGCGCCCCGGAGCTGTTCCAGCGCACCAGGTCACCGGTGCGGTACAGGCGGTCTCCGGGCGCGCCGAAGGGGTCGGCGACAAATCGCTCGGCGGTGAGGTCGGCGCGATTCGCATAGCCGCGCGCCACCTGGACGCCGCCCACGTACAGTTCACCGGCGATCCCCGGTGGCACCACGCGGAGCCGGTCGTCGAGGACCCACGCCTGGGCGTTCCACACCGGCACACCGATCGGCACCGACGTACCCGCCGGATCGACCGAATCGATTTGCTCGTAGGTGATTTCCACGGCCGCCTCGGTCGGACCGTACAGATTGAAGAACAGGACCGACGGCAGCAGCTCGCGGGTCTGCGCGGCCACCGCGGGCGGCAACGCCTCACCCGTCGTCGACACGATGCGCACCGAGTCCAGCGCCGCGACCCGCTCGGGACCGGCCACCTCGAGGAACACCGACAGCATCGACGGCACGAAGTGCACCATCGTCACCCGGTGTGCGGCAATGCGATCGGCCAGGAAGACCGGATCCTTGTGCCCGTCGGGTGCCAGGACGAACAGCCGGGCGCCCGCCATCACCGGCGCGAACAGCTCCGCCACCGAGCAGTCGAACGTGTACGGGGTCTTGAGCACCACCGTGTCCGACGGCCCCACCGGCAACTCGTCGAGTCCCCACCACAACCGGTTCACGACCGCGGCGTGCGACAGCGTGACGCCCTTGGGGCGTCCCGTCGATCCCGACGTGAAGATCGTGTAGACCGCGTGTTCCGGGCGCAGCGGTGCCACGCGATCGGCATCGGTGATCGGCGACCCGTCGCCGACGACGTCGTCCGCCTTCTCCACCGGCACCAGCTCGGCGGCGGTATCGGCGACACCCGCGGGCGGCGCACCGTCCCCGGACACCAGCACCAGGCGCACCCCCGCCGTGGCCAGCATGTACTCGACCCGGTCGGCCGGCGCCTCGGTGTCGATCGGTACGTACTGTCCGCCCGCGGCGACCACCGCGTGCAGGGCGAGCACCATCTCCAGGGAGCGCGGCATGCATACGCCCACCGCGACCTCGGGACCCACTCCCCGGGCGATCAACCGGCGGGCCAGCGCGTTCACCCGCTCGGTGAACTCGGCGTAGGTCCAGCTGCGGTCGTCGTCGACGAGAGCCGTGGCGCCGGGGGTCCGCACAGTCTGCTGGGCGAGCCCGTCGCCGACCAGTTCCGTCGGAATGTCCCGGCTCGCACCGCTGCTCCAGCCGGTGACGAGCTGCCGCACCTCGGGCGCGAGGAGATCGATGCCTCCGACGGTGCCGTCCCGACCTGCCACCACAGCCTGCAGGATCTGCCCGAATGCGATCCCGAGTTGTTCGATATGGCTGTCCGAGAACGCATCCGGCAGATACTTCAGCTGGAGCGCCAGGCCCGCTTCCGCGCCGTCGGCGTGCACCGGTGCGCCGATCAGGTTCAGCGGGTAGTGCGTCGCGTCGGTCGTGATCACCTCGGTGATCCGCAGGCCGTCCTCGACGACCGGCGCGTTGGTCGCGACCGCGGCGGCGTCGACCGGATAGGACTCGTACAGCGTGAGCGTGTCGAAAAGCGCGTGATGTCCACTGCCCGCGGCGATCTGCGGCAGTCCGAGATGCTGGTGATCGAGCAGCGCGGTCTTCGCGTCCTGCAGCGCCCGCAGCGCGTCGTCGATCGACTGCGCCGGATCAACTGTGACCACCACCGGAACGGTGTTGATGAACAGGCCGACCATCGACTCGACACCGTCGAGGCCCGCCGGGCGTCCGGACACCGTCTCGCCGAAGCTCACCACGCGCTCCCCCGTCAGGCGGGAGAGCAGGACGGCCCACGCATACTGCAGGATCGTCGAGGTGGTGACGCCGAGACGTCGCGCGGTCGCACCGACGGCCGAGGTCGTCTCCGCCGCGAGCGCCAGCGGATGTTCCCGGGGCCGCGAGTCGTCGGTGGCCACCCGCCCGGGTGCGACCAGTGTCGGGCCCTCCAACGGATCCAGTGCTCGCGCCCAGGCCTCCGAGGCCGCCACCGGATCACGGTCGGCGAGCCAGGCCAGGAAGGTCGCGAAATCGCCCCCGCCCGCGGCGGTGAAGGTCTGTCCGCCGAAGTACAGGGCGAACAGGTCGGCGAGCACCAGCGGACCCGACCAGCCGTCGACGAGCAGGTGATGATTGGTAACCACCAGCGCCGACCGCGGAACACCGTCCGCCGCAGGCAGATATACCAGCACGAAGCGCAACAGCGCCGGATCCGCGAGGTCGAAGGGCTTGCGCATCTGCTCGGCCGACAGCGCCGCGAGCCGTGCCGTCGCCTCGTCGCCCGACACCGCCCGGAGATCGACGGTCGTCCAGTCGACGTCGACGCTCGGCGGGATGATCGCCACCGGGGTGCCGGCTGCGGTGCGTTCGTACCCGGATCGCAGGACGCGGTGATGGGCGAGCAGATCGGCGGCCGAACGGCGCATGCGTTCCTCGTCGACCGTGCCGGACAGATCGATGATCGCCTGGGCCACATAGACGTCGACACCACTGCGCTGCGCGCCGCTGTCCAGTTCGGCCTGGAAGAACAGCCCCTGCTGCAGCGGCGTGAGCGGCCATATCTCCGCACCCGGATGACGCAGGGACAGCTCGTCGATCTCATCCTGGGTCAGTCCGCCGCCGATGACGTCGGACGTCGACAGTCCGGGATCACCCTGTGCCGCATCGAGTTCGGTGACGATGGCGGCCAGCTCACGCTCCCAGCGGGCGGCGATGTCGGCGACGTCATCGGCACCGAAGACCTGATCGGTGTGCGCGAAGACCGCTCGCATCTCGCGTCCCCGGGCACCGGCGGCCACCGTGCTGACATCCACCGTCAGCGCATTGGTCGCGCGCAGGGCACCGCTGCGGGTCGACGGCAGGAGCACGTCGTCGCCGCTGGGCAGGAACGCGCCGTCGCCATCCGTGCCGGTGTCGGAGGCCGCGCCCACGTTGCCGAAATAGTTGAACGCCACCGCGGGCAGCGGGCGCCGCGCCAGTTCGGCGGCCGCGGGCAGGTCGTCGTCGTGCGCGTGCCGGAGGATACCGAAACCGATGCCGTGATCCGGGCGACGCAGGAGTTCTTCCTTGGCCTCCTTGACGGTGCGCAGCGCGTCGTGGTCCGCCGCCACCGGGACCCGGATCGGTGAGATCGTGGTGAACCAGCCGACCGTGCGGGTCAGATCGGCGGTGTGCGGGTCGTCGCCCCGCTCGGCGATCTGCGCCTCGCGGCCGTGGGCCTCGAGTTGGATGAAGGCCGACGGCTCACCCGTCGGGCCGGTACCGACGACGGTGGCGACGCGTTCGGATCGTCCGTCGGCGGATTCGGCGGCCCAGCCCTGCAATGCCCGCGCGAGTGCCGCGAGCAGCGCATCCTGTGTGCCCGCGCCGAATGCCTGCGGAACCCGGGCCAACAGCGCCTCGGTAATCGCGGAATCGACGGTGACGACCTGTGATTCGGTGTCCCGCATGCGCCCACCGTCGGTCTGCTCGGGCGCGGCGGCCTCCGGCAGACGATCGAGCCAGTACCCGACCTCCCCGGCGCGCGAGGCCACATCGTCGGCGAGCAACTGCGCCCACCGACGCACCGAGGTGCCCTCTGGCTGCGGCGCCGGAGCGGTTCCGGACTGCTGCTGGGACCACATGGTGGCGAGGTCGACCATCACCGTCGGCCAGGACACGGCGTCGACCGCGAGGTGGTGGATCACGAGCATCAATCGCGCACCGTCGGCGAGCGCCGCATCCGGATCGGTGTGCGCCGCAGCCGTTTCGCCGGTTTCCACGATGACGGCGCGGAACAGGGAGCCGGTCGCCGGATCGAGCTCGGCGAGCGCGGCGGCATGGGCGTCGGTCACGGCCTCCGCGAAACCGGCCGTCCCCGGAGCGGGTACGACGACCGACGTCAGCGCGGCCCCGACGTCGACGGGCAGACCGTTCTCGAGCACCCAGTCCCCGTCGGTCCGGTGCAGTCGCGCCGACAGCATCGGGTGCGCGACGACGAGTGCGTCGAGCATCCGGATCAGGTGCGCGCGCGTGATCCCGGCGGGCAGGCGCAGCAGCGTGCTCTGCGAGAAGTCGTCGAGGTCGTCCGGGGTCTCGGCATGCTCGAGAATCCAGTCGACGATGGGCGGCATCGCGATCCGGCCGGTCGGACCATCGGGCAGTTCCGGCAGCGCCGTCAGAGCCTCGACGGCACCGCCGGCCGCCGCGGCCATGTCGCGAATCGTCTTGTGCTCGAAGATGTCCTTCGGCGTCAGGACCAGTCCGGCGGCCTTGGCGGCGGTCGACAGCTGGATCGACATGATGCTGTCGCCGCCGAGACCGAAGAAGGAGTCGGTGGCGCCCACCCGGTCCAGGCCGAGCAGACCGGCGGCAATCGTGGCGAGATGACGTTCGGCGTCGGTGGCCGGTGCGACGTAGTCGTCCGCCCCGGTACCGAAGTCGGGCGCGGGCAGCGCCGCCCGGTCCAGCTTTCCGGACGGGGTGAGCGGCATCGTGTCGAGGACGATCAGCTGCGCGGGCACCATGTGTGCGGCGAGCCGTTCGCCTGCGCGGCGGGCGATCTCGTCGGTGTCGAGGGTGTCCGCCCCGGTGGCCGCATCGCCGAGCAGGTAGCCGACGAGGCGCGTCCGGCCGTTCTCGTCCGGTACGCCGAGCGTCACCGCCGACGCCACCCCGGGCAGATCGGCGAGCACGGCGTCGATCTCGCCCAGTTCCACCCGCTGACCGTTGATCTTGACCTGGTCGTCGGCGCGTCCGGCGAACTCGATCTCGCCATCGGCGGTGCGCCGCACCAGGTCTCCGGTGGCGTACAACCGGGATCCGGGAGGGCCGAGCGGGTCGGCGACGAACCGTGTCGCCGTCAGGTCCGGGCGCCCGACGTAGCCGCGCGCGAGGCCGGGCGCGGACAGATACAGTTCGCCGATCACGCCGTGCGGCACCGGGTTCAGGCGCTCGTCGAGGATATGTGCGGTGAATCCGCGCAACGGCCGGCCGATGGTGACGGGACGCCGGCGGCGCATGCGGCCCGCCGTCGCCCACACTGTGGTCTCGGTGGGGCCGTAGAAGTTGTACATGATGCGGCCGCGCTGCGCGCCCCACTGTTCGAGCAGTTCCGGCGGGCAGGCCTCACCGGCGGTCGCGAGGTGTTTGAGGGTCCGCAGGCCGTCCGGGCTCATGGTGCCCAGAACGGTCGGCGTGATGACGAGGTCGGTGACCTTGTCGCGGGCGATGATCTCCGCGAGTTCCGGTCCGCCGTAGATCGTCGACGGCGAGATCACCAGGGTGTGGCCCGAGGCGATGGCCCAGAACAATTCGAAGATCGCGGCGTCGAAGCTCAGCGCCGCGACGTGCAGCACACGGGTCGCCGAACCGCTGGACACCTCGCGGTGCCCCTGCACCAGGTCGGGCACGCCACGATGACTGACCGCGACCGCCTTCGGCCGGCCGGTGGAGCCGGAGGTGTAGATGAGCCAGGCCAGGTTGTCGGGCCGGAGTTCGCCGTTCCAGTCCTCGTCGATGATCATCTCGTCGTCGGCCGCGTCGATACGCGCCACGAAGTCCGGATCGTCGAGGACCAGCCACCGCACGTCGCCGTGACCGTCGACCGCGCCGAGGTCGCGCGAGGTCGTGATACCCAGTGGCGCACCGGAATCGGTGAGCATGTACTCGATGCGGTCGGCCGGATAGGTCGGATCGACGGGCAGGTACGCGCCGGCGGCCTTGAAGATCGCCCAGGTGGCGATGACCGACTCCACGGATCGCGCGATACCCACCGCGACGACCACTTCCGGCCCCACGCCCTCCTCGATGAGGACACGCGCCAGCTGGTCGGTGCGCGCCTCGAACTCGTCGTAGGTCATGGAGAAGTCGCCGGCGATCAGAGCCGGGTGATCGAGATCGAGGTTGCGGTCGGCCAGGATGTCCGGGATGGTCCGGCGGCTGCCGAAGGAATCATCCGAACGGGCCGCGGCCGCAACGAGTTCGGCACGCACCGACTCGATCTCCCGGCGCTGGTCGTCGGAGAGCAGGTCGATGTCGCCGACGACGGCGCTGCGGTCACCGGTCAGGACCTCGAGCACCCGCAACCAGGTGTCGGCGAACCGGCGGATCGTCGCGGCGTCGAACAGGTCACGGGCATAGAGGAATTCGGCGGTCAGGCGTGCCGCCTCGTCGGCGCGCGGATGCTCGACGACACCCATGGTGAGATCGAATTTGGCGTCCCGCTCCTCCACTTCGAGGGGTTCGACGGTCAGCGGCCCGATCTGCTGCGGCCCTTCCCCGGCCGCGGGATCGGCGGTCGCGTAGGTGAAGGCGATCTGGGCGAGCGGGGCGTGCGCGGTGGAGCGCTCCGGCGCCAACCGGTCCACCAACTGCTCGAAGGCGACATCGGCGTGTGCGAACGCGTCCAGGTCGGTGGCGCGGACGGCGTCGAGCAGATCGTCGACGGTGCCCGACGGATCCACCCGCGTCCGCAGCACCAGCGTGTTGACGAACATGCCGATCAGATCGTCGAGGGCGGCCTGTCCGCGACCCGCGACGGGAGCACCGATCACCACGTCGCGAGTGCTGGCCAGACGTGCGACGGTCAGCACGAGCGCGGCATGGCTGATCATGAACGGCGTGAGCCCGGTGTCCGCCGCGGTGCGGGCGATACCGGCCGCGAGGTCGTCGGGCACGTCGACGCTGAGGCGCTCCCCCTCCTGTCCGAGGACGGCCGGCCGCGGACGGTCCATCGGCAGATCGGTCACCGCCGGGATGCCGTCGAGCACCTCCAGCCAGTGCGCGAACTGCTTGCCGACCGGAGTCGTCGGGTCATCGGTGCGGCCGAGCACCCGGTGCTGCCAGAGCGCGTAGTCGGCGTACTGGACCTCGAGCGGCGCGATGTCACCGGAATCCGTTGCGGCCGTGCGCCGGAGATAGGCCGACACCAGGTCGCGCGCCAGCACGCGGGCCGATTCGCCGTCGAACGCGATGTGATGGCACACCACGATGACGTCGGCCGATGACTGTCCGGACTCGTCGTCGGTCGAGTGCCGGACACGACCGCGCACCGGCAGGTCCACGGTGACGTCGAACCCGTTCTCCGCGACCGCGAACAACGCCTCCGGCGTCGGCACGCTGTGCCAGTCCAGGGTGGCCGCCGCGGCGTCCGGAGTCAGGATCCGCTGTTCCGGCCGGCCGGTCGCACCGGCCGGGTAGACGGTGCGCAACACCTCGTGGCGGGTGACCACGTCGAGGAGCGCGCCACGCAGAGCCGTCTCGTCGATCGGCGACTCGCTGCGGAGGCGGAGCCCGAGCGGGATGTTGTATGCCGGTGAGGCCGTATCGAATTGGTTGATGAACCACATCCGCTGCTGGGCGAAGGACAGCGGCACATGGTCGGGGCGCGGCAGGGCCTCGACTCCGGCGGTCGCCCCACTGCCGGGCCGCACCCGTGCCGCGAGCTCACGCACCGTCGGCGCGTCGAACAGTTCACGGACGGACACCTCGGCATCCAGCGCGGCACCCACGCGGGCCGCCACCCGGGTCGCCGACAGCGAGTTGCCGCCCAGGTCGAAGAAGTTGTCGGTCGCCGACACCGCGGACAGGCCGAGCACGTCGGCGAAGACCCCGGCGACGGTGGCCTCGGTGCCTTCCGCAGGCTCGGCGAAGTCCTCGTCCGAACGCTCCCCGGCGCCGAATTCCGGTGTGGGCAGCGACTTCCGGTCCAGCTTGCCCGCCGGGGTCAGCGTGACCGTATCGAGGACTGTCCACACCGACGGCCGCATGTACGCCGGGAGAGCCCGGGCCGCGACCTCACGTACGGCGTCGACGTCGATCGTGTCGCCACCACCCAGGTAGGCGACGAGGTGTTCGCCGCCGTCCGGCGACCGCACCACGGTGACCGCCGTGTGCACGACACCCGGCGCACCGGCCAGGACCGCCTCGATCTCGCCGAGTTCGATGCGCTGACCACGCAGCTTGACCTGGAAGTCGGTGCGCCCCAGGTATTCCAGCTCGCCCCGGGTACCGAAACGCACGAGGTCGCCGGTGCGGTACATCCGGCTGCCGCGCGGACCGTGCGGGTCGGCGACGAACCGGTCGGCGGTGAGGTCGGCACGCGCCGCGTATCCCCGGGCCAGCTGCACGCCGGCCAGGTACAGCTCGCCGGGTACGCCTGCCGGGACCGGGTGCAGACGGGCGTCCAGGACGTGCACACCGGTGTTGCGGACGGGGCGGCCGATGGGGATCTGACCGGAGTCGCGGTCGGCCTCGGTGACCTCATGCGCGGTGACGTCGACCGCGGCCTCGGTGGGGCCGTACAGGTTGTGCAGCGTTGCGTCCGGCGCCAGCTCGTGCAGTGCGGTGGCCGTCGCGGCCGCCAGTGCCTCACCGGAGGCGACCACCAGCCGCAGCGACGACAGGTCGGACGCAGTCGCACGCACACCGACGACCTCGGTGAAGGCGGCGAGCATCGAGGGCACGAAGTGCGCGACGGTCACCTGCTGCGTCTCGATGACCGAGGCGACGTACTGCGGATCGCCGTGGCGGCCGGCCTCGGCGATCACCAGGCGGGCACCGGTCATCAACGGCCAGAACAGCTCCCACACCGACACGTCGAAGGTGATCGGGGTCTTCTGCAGAACCGTGTCCTGCGCTCCCAGACGATGATCGTCCTGCATCCAGGCGATGCGGTTGGCGATCGCCGCGTGATCCACCACGACGCCCTTGGGACGTCCGGTGGACCCGGAGGTGAACAGCGTGTACGCCGCGTGCTCGCCGGACACCGGGTTCTCACGGTCGGCCGGGGTTAGCGGCTCACCACCCTCGGTGACCGGGACGTCGGCGTCGACGGTCAGCGCGGTGTGCCCGGAATCGTCCAGCAGTGCGGCCAGATCGTCGGGCAGCGGTTCGGTACCGGTGACGACGAGCACCGCCCCGGAGGTGTCGAGCATGTGGGCGATGCGCTCGACCGGAGCGTCCACATCGACCGGCACGTACTGTGCACCCGCGGTGACGATGGCGTGGATGGCGATCAGCATCTCGGCGGATCGCGGAATGCACACGGCCACCGCGACATCCGGGCCCGCGCCGTAGCCGATGAGGTCGCGTGCCAGGCGGTTGACCCGCGCACTGAAGCCCGCGTAGTCGAAGACCCGGTCGCCGTCGACGACAGCCGTCGCATCCGCATGGGCACGCGCGGCCGCGGCCAGCGCATCGGGCAGTAGGGGCGCCGGGTCGGCCACGACGGGTCCGGTCGACCACTTCTCGATGGCGCCGTGTTCGTCGGCGTCGAGCAGGTCCACGTCGCCGAGGAGACGCTCGGGGTCGGAGACGACGGCGGTCAGCAGGCGCAGATACCGGTCGGCGATGCGGCGGGCCGTCGCGGCGTCGAAGATGTCGACCGCGTAGACCACCGAACCGTCGAGGCCGGTCAGTCGTCCCTGCTCGTCGCGGGAGGCGGTGAGCCCCACGGTCAGATCGAAACGCGCGGCCGGATCGACCGGGTCGGCGGGTTCGATGTGCAGGCCGGGTAGGTCGATGCCGCGCTCGGTGTGCTGTTCCAGGGTGAACAGGACCTGGGTCAGCGGGGCGAAGGCCTCCGAGCGCACGGGCGCGAGACGGTCCACCAGATACTCGAAGGGCACATCGGAGTGCGCGAACGCGTCCAGATCGGTTCCGCGCGTTGCCGCGAGGAGTTCCGCGAACGTCATATCGCCGCGGACATCGCTGCGGAGCACGAGCGTGTTCACGAACATGCCGATGACGTCGTCGAGGGCGGCCTCGCCGCGGCCCGCGACCGGCGTACCGACCGCCACATCGGTGGTGGCCCCGAATCGGGCCAGTAGTGCGGCGAGTGTGGCGTGGAGAACCATGAACGGCGTCGTGTGTGTGCGCCGCGCCAGGTCGTCGACGGCGGCTGCGAGTTCGGCGGGGACATGGAAATCCTCGGCGGCACCGCGCAGGGACGCGACCTGCGGCCGCGGCCGGTCCGTCGGCAGGGTCAGCACGTCGGGCAGGTCGGCCAGTTGCCGATCCCAGTACGCGACCTGTTCTCCCGCAGCGGATTCCGGGTCGTCCACGGCACCGAGCACGCGCTGCTGCCACACGGTGAAGTCGCGGTACTGCACCTCCAGCGGCGTCCACTCGGGTTCGGTGCCCCGGCTCCGCGCCGCGTAGGCGCCGACGAGGTCCCGGAGCAGCGGCGCGGAGGACTCGCCGTCGGCGGCGATGTGATGCAGGATCACGACCAGCAGGTGGACGTCGTCCTCCACGGCGACGAGGGCGGCGCGGATCGGCAGGTCGACCGTCACGTCGAAGGGCTCGGCGGCCAGGGCGGCCGCTCCCGAGGCGTCGGCGGGCAGTCGCCACCAGTCGTCACGGGCCACCGCATCGGCCGGACTCAGCACCCGCTGCCACGGGTCACCCTGCTCGTCGAGCGGGAAGACCGTGCGCAGCGTCTCGTGGCGCCCGATGACGTCGGCGAGTGCGTCGCGCAGGGCAGCGGAGTCCAGCTCGCCGCGCAGGCGCAGCGCGAACGGGATGTTGTAGGCCGGCGAGGTGGGGTCGAACCGGTTGAGGAACCACATCCGCTGCTGTGCGCTCGACAGCGGCACCCGCTCCGGAAGCTCCTGTGCCACCAGGGGTTCCACACCCTCGTGGCGGCCTGCCGGGTCGCCGAACCGGGCGGCGAGCGCGGCCACGGTCGGCGCGTCGAACAGGTCGCGCACGCCGACCCGCACGCCGAGCGCGTTGCCGACGCGGGCGGCCACCCGCGTGGCGGAGAGGGAGTTGCCGCCGATGTCGAAGAAACTGTCGGTCGCCGACACGTCATCGAGTTCGAGAACCGCACCGAAGGCCTCCGCGACGAGCCGCTCCGCCGGGGTCGACGGGGCGACGTGCTCGCGGGACCCGAAGTCCGGCGCGGGCAACGCCTTCCGGTCGATCTTGCCCGCGGTGTTGAGCGGCATCTGCGACACCATGGTCCATACCGACGGGCGCATGTGCTCCGGCAGTGCCGCCGCGGCCGCGGCGCGAACCGCGTCGACGTCCACTCCGTCGCCGGCCACGTACCCGACCAGTTGGTCGCCGCCGCCGGGTGCCGCCACCACGGCCGCGGCCGCGTGCACCACACCGGGCGCCGAGGCGAGCACCGCCTCGATCTCGCCGAGTTCGATGCGCTGGCCGCGCAGTTTCACCTGGAAGTCGGTGCGGCCCAGATAGATCAGTTCGCCGTCGGCGGTGTGCCGGACGAGGTCACCCGTGCGGTACAGCCGCTCCCCCGACCCGAACGGGTCCGCGACGAACCGGTCCGCCGTCAGATCCACCCGCGCGGCGTACCCGCGGGCCAGTTGCACCCCGCCCAGGTACAGCTCACCGGCCGCACCCGGCGCCACCGGCCGCAACCGGTCGTCGAGCACATACGCCGTCGTGTTCCAGACCGGACGGCCGATCGGCACGGTGGTGTCGCCCGGATGCACCTGGTGGGCGGTGACGTCGACGGCCGCCTCGGTGGGTCCGTACAGGTTGTGCAGCGCGGTACCCGGCACGGTGTCCAGGAGTTGGGCCGCGAGCGCGGGCGGCAGGGCCTCACCGGAGGTGAACACCTGCCTCAGCGAGGTCAGTTCGGCGAGCGTCGCGGGATCGACGACGTCGAGGAAGGCCGACAGCATCGACGGGACGAAGTGCACGGTGCCGACGCCCGAGTCACGCAGGACGGTCGCGAGGTAATCGGGGTCACGATGCCCGTCCGGCCTCGCGATGACCAGGCGTGCACCGGTCATCAACGGCCAGAACAACTCCCACACCGACACGTCGAAGGTGACCGGTGTCTTGTGCAGGACCACATCGTCGCCCGTCAGCGGATACGCATCCTGCATCCAGGCCAGCCGGTTGACGATGGCCCGGTGGCTGACGGTCACGCCCTTGGGGCGGCCGGTGGAGCCCGACGTGAACAGGGTGTAGGCCGGATGATCCGGGAGCAGCGGCGCGATCCGCTCGTCGTCCGACACCGGTTGGACCACACCGCCGTACGGCCCGGTGGCATCGACCCGGACGACGGTCACATCGGACAGTTCGACGCTCGCGGGCACATCCCCGGACACCAGCACCACGGCGGCGCCGGAGGTGGCGAGCATGTACCGGGCGCGTTCGTCCGGGGCGTCGGGATCGATCGGCACATAGTGGCCGCCCGCGGCCGTCACCGCGTGGATGGCGACCAGCAGCTCGACCGATCGCGGCATGCAGACGGCGACCGCGACCTCGGGGCCGACACCGAGAGCGATCAGGTCCCGCGCGAGTGTGCCGGTGCGGGAGGCGAATTCGCGGTAGGTGACGGTGCGGTCACCGAATTCCAGGGCGACCGCGTCCGGGGTCGCCGCCACGCGTTCGGCGACCGCGTCGGTGATGAGGCGCGGGGGTGTACCGAGGTCGTGTTCGGCGCCCTGCGACCAGTCGGCGACGAGCGCGCGCTGCTGTGCGCCGACGATCTCGACGTCGCCGAGCGGTGTCTCCGGTGCGGTGAGCAACGCGGTGAGGGCGAGCCGCACGTGTTCGGCGATCCCGGTGATGTCGCGATCGTCGAACACGCTCGGCAGGTAGGTGTACGCGAACGTCATGCCCGGACCGTGCCCGTCCGATGCGGCGCCCGGCCCGACGATGAGGTTCAGCGGATAATGCGTGGCATCGGAGAACTCGACGGAGGTGATGTCGAGCCCGGCGGCGCGACTGCCCGCGGCGAGGGCCTCCGAGTCGACCGGATAGGACTCGTACACGGTCAGCGTGTCGAACAGCGTCGGCAATCCACTGCGCGCCACCAGTCCCGCGAGGCTCTGCTGCTGATGATCGAGCAGGCGGGTCTTGGTGTCCTGCAGGGACTCCGCGGCGTCGAGCAGGGTGCGGTCCGGGTCGCATTCGACGATCACCGGCAGGGTATTGATGAAGAGTCCGATGGCCGATTCCACACCGTCGAGTTCGGCGGGGCGTCCGGACACCGTTTCGCCGAATGCCACCGTGCGGCGTCCCGTGAGACGGGCGAGCGTCAATGCCCACGCCACCTGGATGGCGGTGGCCGGGGTGACGCCGTGTTCCCGCGAGAACCGGTGCAGCCCGTCGGCGAGATCCGGCGCCAGGTCGACGACGTGCCGTTCGGGTGTCTCCGCGACGGCGATGGCACGCGAGGGCGCCAGCAGCGTCGGCTCCTCGAGCGGCTCCAGCACGCGATCCCATTCCGCCTGCGCGGCAGCGGCATCGCGGTCGGCGAGCCACGCCAGGAACTCGGGGTACTCGGCCCGCGGCTCCGCCGGACGGGGCAGCGCTCCGTCCTTCACGTAGGCGGCGAACAGATCGCCGATCACCAGCGGCCCCGACCATCCGTCCAGCAGGATGTGATGATTCGTGATGATCAGCCGGTGCCGTCCCCCGCTCAGACGTACCGCGACGAACCGGATCGATCCCGGTTCGGTGAGGTCGAACCGGGTGGTGCGCTCGGTGGTCGCGATCTCCGCCAGGCGCTGCTGCGCCGCCGCGTCGTCGAGATCACCGAGATCGACGGTCGCCCACCGTGGTTCGACGTGCGGCGGGATGACGGCGACCGGGGTGCCCGCGGTGCTGCGGACATAGGCGGAGCGCAGAACGGGGTGCCGTTCGAAGAGTGCCGCGGCCGCGCGCCGCATGCGCCCCTCGTCGATGCCGTCGGCGATCTCGATGGAAACCTGCACCAGGTAGACGTCGAGGTCACCGGGACGGGTCGCCACCTCGGACTCGAAAAGCAGTCCCTGTTGCAGTGGTGACAGCGGCCACAGGTCGGCACCGGGGAAACGCTCTGCCAGGTCGTCGATCTCGGCCTGCCCCAGGCCGATGGACGGTACGTCCGACTCGGAGAATCCGGGATCGCCGACCGTCTCGACGTACTCGGCCACCGATGCCAGCGCCGATTCCCATCGCGCCGCAATGGCCTCGACCTCAGCGTGATCGAGAACCGCTGCGGGATAACCGAAGTCGACACGAAGCGCCTTGCCATCGGGCCCGTTGACGACGCTGACCGTCACGTTCAGCGAACCGAAGGCCACCATGGCGCCACTCACCGACGGCGGCAGCACCGGTGCCGAGGCGTCCGGCAGGAAGCCTCCGTCCTCGATGCCGTCCTCACCGGCGCCCGCGGTGTTGCCGAAGAAGTTGAACACGATGCCGGGCAGCGGCCGACCACTCAGCGGGGAGTCGTCGAGTGCGTAGCGCAGCGGTCCGAAACCGATGCCGTGATCGGGCATCTCGGCACGCGCATCCTTGATCGCCTTGACCGTCGCCGACATCGCGGCCCGTGGATCGGTGCCGGCATCGGGCCGCGGCACCGCGACCGGGGCGATGCTGGTGAACCAGCCGACCGAGCGGGTCAGGTCCGCGCCCGGAGCGATCTGTTCTTCGCGGCCGTGGCCCTCGATGAGAATCGGGACGCGACCGGCGCGGTCGGCCGACCGCTCGTCGAGGGCGCACACCAGTGCCGCGAGCAGGATGGTGTCGGTGCCGGTCCGGTACGCCTCGGCGACCGTCGAGACGATGGCACCGGACAGTTCGGCACCGGCGGTCCGGGAGTGCGTGCGGACGGTCGACTGCCGATCGCGTGCCGGGTCGAGGGGCCGCCCCACCACGGGCGTGCCGTCCGGCAGGTGCCGCTCCCACAGCGGCAGCTCACCGGTGCGTTCACCGGCCGTGTCCGCGAGCACCCCCGCCCAGCGACGCGGCGATGTCCCGTTGGGCTGCAGGGCGATTCGTTCTCCGGCGGAGAGCTGCGACCAGGCGGTGACCAGATCGGTGATGATCGTCGACCAGGACACCGCGTCCACCGCGAGGTGATGGATGGCGACGACGACGCGTCCGGCACCGGACGGCGCGCGCAGTGCGCGGACGGCGACCAGCGCCCCCGCGACCGGATCGAGACGGCCGAGCAGCACGGCGTGTGCCTCGCGGATCAGATCGTCGAATTCGCCGGTCCCCGGCTCCACCGATACGTCCACGAGGTCGGTGGGCGGCGCCGAGACCCCGGAACCGGCCGACCAACGGTATCCACCCCGGCCGTTGTCGGAGAAGGTCGCGCGCAGCATCGGGTGATGCGCGCCCACCGCGGCGACGACGGTCGCGATCTCCGCCTCGGTGATCCCCGTGGGCAACGTGAGGACGCTGCTCTGCGAGAAGTCGGCGATGTCCGCGAGACGCGCGGCCGCACCGTCGGCGGTGTCGGCACGGTGCCCGGCATGCTCGAGCATCCAGTGCGCGACCGGTGTCAGGCGCACCTCACCGACCGGACCGCCGTCGTATTCGTCGAGCGCCTCGACGACCGATGTGCGGGCCGCCGCGGCGAGTCCGCGCACGGTCCGCCGTTCGAAGATGTCGCGCGGACCGATCGCGTAGCCCGCCGACCGCAGCACCGACGCGACCCGGATCGACATGATCGAGTCGCCGCCGAGCGCGAAGAACGACGCCGTGGCCGACACCCGCTCGAGCCCGAGCACACCCGCGAGCAACTCGGCGATGATGCGTTCGTCCTCGTCGGCCGGTGGCTCGTAATCCTCGCCCGCCGTGTCGATCCGCGGTTCCGGCAGCGCTCGGCGATCGAGCTTGCCCGCGCTGTTGAGGGGCACCGTGTCCAGCGACATCCACACCGTCGGCCGCATGTACTCCGGAAGTTCGGCGGCGACCGCCGCCCGCGCGTCCGCCTCGTCGGCGGGGCCGGCGAGGTAGGCGACCAGATGTTCGGCGCCGGTGGACGTCCGGGCCACGGTGGCAGCGGCGTGCACCACCCCCGGCACTCCGGTCAGCACCGCCTCGATCTCCCCCAGCTCGATGCGCTGACCGCGCAGCTTCACCTGGAAGTCGGTGCGGCCCAGGTATTCCAGCACGGGCTCGGCGTCGTCGCGGCGCAACCACCGCACCAGATCACCGGTGCGGTAGAGGCGTGCGCCGGGCTCGCCGTTCGGGTCGGCGACGAACCGTTCCGCGGTGAGTTCGGGGCGGGCCGCGTAACCACGGGCCACCTGCACACCACCGAGGTACAGCTCACCCGGCACGCCGATCGGTACCGGACGCAACCGGTCGTCGAGGACCCAGGTGCCGGTGTTCCAGACCGGGCGGCCGATCGGCACCACGTCGCCCACCTCGGTGAGATCCTGGTGCGCGACCTCGACCGCGGCCTCGGTCGGGCCGAACAGATCGTGCAGACCGGCCCACGGAATGGCCGCCCGCGTGGCCGCGGCGACGCCCGGTGGGAGCGCCTCTCCCGAGGCGAACACATAACGGAGCGAATCGAATTCGTCGAAGACCCCGGTCTCCGGATCCGGCTCGAGGACGTCGAGGAACACCGACAGCATCGACGGCACGAAGTGGATCGAGGTGATCCGCGAGCTCGTGATCGTCGAGGCCAGGTATGCCGGATCGGTGTGACCGCCCGGACGGGCGATGACCATCCGCGCACCGGCCAGCAGCGGTGCGAAGAGTTCCGGCACCGAGACGTCGAAGGTATACGGCGTCTTCAGCAGCACCGCATCCGTCGACGTGAACGGGAACGTGCTCAAGCCCCATCGCACGCGGTTGAGCACCGACCGATGACTGACGGTGACACCCTTCGGACGGCCGGTCGAGCCGGAGGTGAAGATCGTGTACGCGGCGTGATCCGGGTGCAGTGGCGCACGACGTTCGGCATCGGTGACCGGTCCGGTGTACTCGGGTGTCGGACCGGAGGCGTCGACCGGGTGCAGGGTCACCGACGCCCCGGCTGCCTCCGTGAGTGCGCCGGGTACATCGCCCGCGCCGGTCAGGACCAGGTTCGCGGCCGCGGTCTCCAGCATGTAGCCGATACGGTCCGCCGGGGCTTCTGTGTCGACGGGCACGTACTGTCCACCAGCAGCGACCACAGCATGGATCGCGACGACCAGCTCCACCGAGCGTTCCATGCACACACCGACGGCGTCATCGGGTCCGACCCCGGCGGCGATCAGCGTACGTGCGAGATCGGCGACGCGAGCGGCGAATTCGGCATGATCGACCGCGCGGTCGCCGAACTCGAGTGCCACGGCGGAGGTGTGGGCGGTGCCCGCGGCGACGACCGCGTCGGCCAGCGTCTCGGACGCCAGGTCACGTTCCGGGCCGACGGACCAGCGCGCGATCTCCGCGGCTTCGGTGGCGCCCACGAAGTCGCTGTCCCCCACCGCAACCGACGGCCGTGCCGTCAGATCGCTCAGCAGGGCGACAAAGCGCTCCACGAATCGCTCGACGGTTGCCGCGTCGAAGAGATCGGTGGCATAGACGACCGAACCGCGCCACCCGTCGGCCTCCGCTGTACCGTCGCCGGGCCCGCTCGCTTCGCTCCCGGCGCCCAGCACACCGGGCCCGCTCGCTTCGCTCCCGGCGCCCATCCCGAGGTCGATGGTCAGATCGACCTTCGCGGCCGGCTCGCCCGGATCGACGGGTTCCACGGTGAGACCGGGCAATTCGATGCGGGCGGGCGGATTCTGGTCGACGGTGAGCAACACCTGGGCCAGCGGCGCGAACGCCTCCGACCGCGTCGGATTCAGCGCCTCCACGAGGTGTTCGAACGGCACGTCCGCATGCGCGAAGGCATCGAGATCGGTGCGGCGCGCCAGGTCCACCAGGTCGGCGAAGGTCGTCGAGGAGGTCACCTCGGTACGCAGCACCAACGTGTTCACGAACATGCCGACGAGCGGGTCGAAGGCGGCGTCCCCGCGCCCCGCGACAGGCGTGGCGATCGCGATGTCGGTGGTGCCGGACAAGCGGGCGAGTAGGACCGCGAGTGCCGCGTGCACCACCATGAACGGCGTCGCGCCGTGTTCGGTGGCGACCGCGCGCACCGCGGCGGCCACCTCCGCGGGCACCTCGAGATCGACCGAGGCGCCCCGTTGGCTCGCGACGACCGGACGGGGACGATCCGCGGGCAGGTCCAGAACATCCGGCAGATCCGCCAATTGCCCGGCCCAGTAACGGGTCTGCTCGTGCAACGGTCCCGAGGTGTCGTCCGGTTCGCCGAGCGTTTCCCGTTGCCACACCGCGAAATCCGCGTACTGCACGGCCATCGGCGCCCACTCCGGGGCGCTCCCCGCGGTGCGCGCCCGGTAGGCGGTGAGGACGTCCGCGGCGAGCGGCGCCATCGATTCGCCGTCGGCCGCGATGTGATGCACGACGAGCGCCAGCACATGGTCGGTCGGGGTGTGGGAACCGAGGACCGCGCGGATCGGCAGGTCGGTGGCGAGGTCGAATCCGGTGGTGACGGCCGTCGTGACGGCGGCGGTGATGTCCGCGGATCCGCCGGCGATCTCCTGCCAGGGCAACAGTTCCCGGAGATCGTCCACGGGCTGGATTCGCTGCTCGGCCACGCCGCCGGTGTCGGTCACCAGGGTGCGCAGCACCTCGTGACGACCGAGTACGTCGAGCACCGCCCGGTGGAGCGCCACGGTGTCCAGGTCGCCGCGCAGACTCAGCACCAGCGGGATGTTGTAGGCAGGCGACTCGGGTTCGAACCGGTTCAGGAACCAGATCCGCTGCTGCGCGAAGGACAGCGGCAACCGGTCGGGGCGCTCGATCGAACCGGGAGCGACGACCCGGTGTGCCCGGCGCGGCCGCTCCCCGATGCGGGCGGCCAGATCCCGCACCGACGGGCCGTCGAAGATGTCACGGATCCCGATCTCGGTGTCGAAGTGCGCGGACAACCGGGCGGCGAGCCGCGTGGCGGACAACGAATTTCCGCCCAGGTCGAAGAAGGAGTCGAGAGCACCGACGCGCTCCCGGCCGGTCAGGTCGGCGACGATCCCGGCGACGGCCTCTTCGTCCGGCGTCGCGGGCGGTTCGTGTTCGCCGTCCGCTGTCCACTGCGGTGCGGGCAGCGCGGCGCGGTCGAGTTTGCCGCTGCGCGTTAGAGGCAGCTCCGGCACGACCATGAGTGCGGACGGAACCATGAACCGCGCCAGGCGTTCCCGGATGTCGTCCAGGATCGTCGCCGGCTCCGGAGCCGCGCCGGCCCCGGGCACCACATAGCCGACGAGCCGGGTGCCGCCGTCGGGTCCGGAGACACCGAGGGTCACCGCGGTCGCGACATCCGGATGTGCGGCCAGCACCGCGTCGATCTCGCCCAATTCCACACGCTGACCGTTGATCTTGACCTGATGGTCGGCGCGGCCGGCGAATTCGAGACGATGATCGTCGGTCCAGCGCACCAGGTCGCCGGTGCGATACAGGCGGGAACCGTTGTCGCCGTAGGGGTTCGCCACGAACGATCCGGCCGTCAGGTCGGGGCGTCCGAGGTATCCGCGCGCCAGGGCGGGGCCGGCGAGATACAGTTCGCCGACGGCCCCCACCGGTACCGGATGCAGCCGGTCGTCGAGGACCAGGACACCGAACCCGCCGATGGGGCGTCCGATGGTGACCGGCTCGCCGGGGACGAGGCGGTCGACCGTGGCCCAGACGGTCGCCTCCGACGGTCCGTACAGGTTATACATCTCCCGTCCCGGAGCCCAGGCCGCGACGACGTCGGGCGGGCAGGCCTCGCCTGCGGTGGTCAGATGACGCAGGGCGGTCACGGAATCCGGCGACATGGTCGCCAGCACCTGTGGCGTGATGACGGCGTCGGTGACGGCACCGGAGGTCAGCACCTCGACGAGTCCCGGTCCCGCGTAGACGTCGGCGGGCGAGATGACCAGCGTGACACCGGAACCGATCGCCCACAGCATCTCGAAGAACGCCGCGTCGAAGCCCGGCGATGCCACGTGCAGGACGCGGGTGTCGCCGGCGATTCCGGAGACGTTCTGTTGCGCGGCGAGTAGTTCGGCGATGCCCCGCTGGCTGACCGCGACCGCCTTGGGCCGTCCGGTCGAGCCGGAGGTGTAGATGACGTAGGCCAGATCATCGAGGCGCGACGGACGGATGCGTTCCGCGTCGGTGACGGCATCGGCGGAGGTCGCGGCGAGCTGCTGCTGGGTGTCCGGATCGTCGGCCACCAGCCAGCGCAGACCCGGATCCGTGACCCAGGACCGTCCGGCATCGGCGGAGGTCGTGATTCCCACGCGCACACCGGCATCGGCGAGCATCCCGGCGATGCGGTCGTCCGGCAGGGTGGGATCGACCGGTAGGTACGCGGCACCTGTGGTGAGCACCGAGAAGACGAACAGCACGGACTCCACCGAGCGCGGTGCGGCCACGGCCACCACATCACCGGGGCCGACGCCGAGACCGATGAGCAGACGCGCGTACCGGTTGATATGCGCGGTGAATTCGCCGTAGCCGATCGACGTGTCCCCGGCGATCAGAGCCGGATGGTCGTCGGCGGGCCGTCGCGCGTCGAGCAGTTCGACGATGGTTCGTTCCATCGCCCGGCTCTCCGCGGCCGGCGACACCAGAGCGCCACGTTCGGCGTCACCGATCAGCGAGATGTCGCCGACAGCGCGGTCCGGGGCCTCGACGAGGCCCCGCAGCAGGGCACGATAGAAGCCCGCGATGCGGTCGATCTCGTTCTCGTCGTACGCATCCGGCCGGTACTTGAACGTCAGGAGCAGCTGATCGCCCGCCGGGGCAGCCGCGAGATTCAGCGGGTAGTGCGTGGCGTCGGTGATGGCCACCCGATCGATGTCGAGGCCGACCGCCGCGGAACCCGCGCTGATCGCCTCCGCGTCGACCGGATAGGACTCGTAGACCGTCAGCGTGTCGAACAACATCTGGCGTCCGGCCGCGGCCGCGATGTCCGCGAGCGACAGGTGCTGATGGTCGAGCACCGTGGCCTTCGCCGTCTGCAGCGCGCGCAGTCCGTCGCGTCCCGTCGCCGCCGGATCCGCGTCGACGACCACCGGCAGGGTGTTGATGAACAGGCCGACCATCGACTCGACGCCGGGCAGTTCGGGCGGACGGCCGGCGACCGTCTCGCCGAAGACCACCCGACGCTGTCCGGTCAGTCGGGACAGCAATGTGCCCCAAGCGAATTGGAGAACGGTTGCGACGGTGGTGTCGGCATCGCGGGCGAGAGCGGCGAGAGCGGCCGCCGTCGCACCGTCGAGGGTCACCTCGTGATCGCGGGGTGACTCGGTGGTGCGGGCGGGCAGATCGGGCCGCACCAGCGTGGGCCCGTCGAGTTCGGCGAGCAGTTCCCGCCAGGCTTCGAGGCCCACGGCATCCGAACCGGCCGACTCGCGTCGCTCCAACCAGGCCAGGAAGTCCCGATAATCTCCGTCCGCCGGATCACCGATTGCGGAGAGATCCGCTCCGGCGTAGGCGGCGAACAACGCACCGAGCACCAGCGGATTCGACCAACCATCCAGCAGCAGATGGTGATTGGTGATGACGAGCCTGCTCGCCGGGGTGCCCTCGCCGTCGGTGCCCGGCATCCGGATCAGCAGGAACCGCAGCAGCGGCGGTGCCGCCAGGTCGAAGGGGGTCAGCCGATCGCGGCGGGCCATCTCGGCGGCGCGCGCGTCCGCCTCGGCGGCATCGACATCGGCGAGATCGATCTCCCGCCACCGGACCTCGACGTTCGGTGGCACGATCGCGATGGGCGCCCCCGACGCGGTGCGCAGGTAGCCCGACCGCAGCACGCGCTGATGGGCGACGAGTTGGTGGGCCGCGTCGCAGAGACGTCCGGCGTCGACCGCACCGTGCAGATCGATGACGCCCTGCGTCACATAGACGTCCACGTCACCGGAGTCGGCGAGCTCGGCCTGATAGAACAGGCCCCGCTGCAGTGGTGACAACGGCCAGATGTCGGCACCGGGATAGCGGTCGGCGAGATCGTCGATCTCGGCCTGGTCGATGCCGGCGGCCGCGACATCCGACGGGCTGAGCCCCGGATCCCCCACGGCCTCCACGTGGTCGGCGATCTCTGCGAGCATAGCCACGAAGTCCGCTGCCAGTCCGTCGACCAGGCTTTCGGTGAGAACCGCGCCGGGCGCACTGAATTCGACGTCGAGCACCGGCCCGTCGGGTCCGGGCACGGTGTTGATGTTCACCGCCAGCTCGGCGGTGGCGATCATCGACCCGGAGACGGTGCCCGGCAGACGCGGAGCATCGATGACCGGCGCGAAGGCCGTCACCTCGGCGCCGCTGTCCCCCGATCCCGTTGCGCCACCCAGGAAGTTGAAGGTGATCGGCGGGAGGGGACGTGCCGCCAACTCGGTGGCGCCCGACAGGTAACGCAGTGCGCCGAAGGCGATTCCGTCGTCGGGGCGTTCGGCGATGGCCTCCTTGGTGGCCTTCACGATCGCACCGATCGGCGCGGCCGGATCGATCGACACCGTGAACGGCGACACCGCGGTGAACCAGCCGACGGTGCGCGACAGATCCGCGCCGGGCGCCAGCGTTTCGTCGCGGCCGTGTCCCTCGAGCAGGATCGTCACCGGCGTGACCGTGTCCTCGTGCTCCGCGTGGCGACGCGCGACCGAGAGCGCCAACGCGGCGAGCATGATGTCGTCGGCTCCGGTGCGGAAGGCCGTGGCGACCCGCCCGAGCACGGCGGACGTGAGATCGGTGGGCAGCCGGAAGGTCTGCGATACGACGGTCGACTGCCGATCACGGTCGCGGTCCATCGGCCCGCCGAGCCGCGACGGCCGTGCGGGCAGATGCCGAAGCCAGAGCGGGATCTCGTCGGACCGGCTCGCGGGCAGTTCGTCGAGGACGGCGGCCCAGCGACGCATGGACGTCCCGGTCGCCGACAATTCGATGGGCTGCCCCGCGCTCCGCTGAGCCCAGCCGACCGCCAGATCCGTGACGATGGTCCGCCAGGACACCGCGTCGACGGCCAGGTGATGGACGGCGAGCACCAGATGACCGGCCGCTCCCCCGTCCTCGCGGACGGCCACCGCATGCACCATGCGGCCCGCTGCCGGGTTGAGGCGGGACAGGGCATGTGCGTGTGCGGCACGCAGCACCGCATCACGGTCCCCCGTGGGCCGCAGCGGATCGCTCGGCAGCCATTCGGTGAGCGCATGCGCGACATCCACGGATTCGCCTGCGCGCATGACCCATTCGCCGTCGGCATGAGTCAGGCTCGACGCCAGCATCGGATGGTGGTCGAGGATCGCCCCGAACACCGCGGTCAGCGAGTTCTCGTCGACCTCGGACGGCAGCGCGAGCACCAGAGCCTGCGAGTAGTCGGCGATCTCACGCAGCGCGATCACCGGTTCGTCGTCGGCATGTTCCAGCATCCAGTGCACAGTCGGTGTGATCGTGACATCGCCCGTAGCGCCGCCGGGCAACTCCGCCAGCCCGGTCACCTCGCGCGCCGCGATACCGGCCAGTCCACGAACGGTCTTGTGCTCGAAGATGTCCCGCGGCCCGATGGCGAAGCCCGCGGCACGCAGCAGCGCCGACAGCTGGATCGACATGATGGAGTCGCCGCCCAGCGCGAAGAACGAGTCGGTGACGCCGACCCGGTCGACACCCAGGACACCGGCGACGATGCCGGCGATCTGCCGCTCGCGATCCGAAGCCGGTGCCTGATCCGCGCGTGCCGCGTCCGGCAGGTCGTGACCGAAATCCGGTGCGGGCAGGGCACGCCGATCCAGTTTGCCCGCACTGCCGAGCGGCAGCGCGTCGAGGATCGTCCACACCGTGGGCCGCATGTACTGCGGAAGTGCTTCGGCGACGGCGCGCCGGGCGGCGGCCACATCCACGGTCGCCGGTGCCAGATACGCGACGAGATGTTCGGCACCGGCATCGGTGGTGGCGACCGTCGCGGCGGCGTGGACGACACCGGGCACCGCGGACAACACCGACTCGATCTCGCCGAGTTCGATCCGCTGGCCGCGCAGTTTCACCTGGAAGTCGGTGCGCCCCAGGTATTCCAGTTCACCCTGACTGTTCCAGCGCACCAGGTCGCCGGTCCGGTACAACCGTGCGCCGTCGGTGCTGTAGGGGTCCGCGACGAACCGGTCGGCGGTCAGGTCGGCGCGCGCCGCGTAGCCGCGGGCCACCTGTACGCCGCCGAGGTACAGCTCCCCGGGAACACCGACCGGGGTCACCGACAGTCGCGAATCCAGGACCAGGGTGCGGGTGTTCCAGACTGGCCTGCCGATCGGCACGATGTCGCCCACCTGGTCGAGCGCCTGATGAGCGACCTCGACGGCGGCCTCCGTGGGGCCGAACAGATCGTGCAATCCGGCGTGCGGGAACGCCTTCCGGGTGGCGCCGGCCACCGCGGGCGACAGTGCCTCACCGGAGCAGAAGACGAAGCGCACACCGTCGAGTGCCGCCAGCCTGCGATCGTCGACCACGTCGAGGAAGACCGCGAGCATCGACGGCACGAAGTGCACCGAGGTGACGGCGTGGCGCGCGAGTGCGTCGGCCAGATAGTCCGGATCGGTGTGGCCGTCATGGCGGGCGACGAACAGCCGCGCCCCCGCCATCAGCGGTGCGAAGAGTTCCGGCACCGACACGTCAAAGGTGTACGGCGTCTTCAGGATCACCGTGTCGGCGGTGGTGAGCGCAAATGTCTCCAGGCCCCAGCGCAGACGGTTGAGCACCGAGCGCTGGCTGACGGTCACGCCCTTGGGGCGACCGGTGGAGCCGGAGGTGAAGATCGTGTACGCGGCGTGATCCGGCCGAAGCGGAGCACGGCGATCGTCGTCGGTCACGGGCGCGAGAACCACTGCGGGCAGCGACCCGGACGTGTCGACGACGAGCCGGGGCACGTCGCCGATCTCCGCGAGGGCGCCCGGCAGCGTGCCGGGACCCACGAGAACCGCGGCCGCTCCGGCGATCTCGACCATGTAGGCCGCGCGATCCGCGGGTGCGTCCGGATCGATCGGGACGTACTGGGCCCCGGACGCGAGCACCGCGTGGATCGCGACGACCATCTCCACCGAACGCGGAATGCACACGGCCACAGCCACATCGGGTCCCGCACCCAGCTCGATGAGTCGGCGCGCGAGGATCGAGACCCACCCGGCGAACTCCGCGTGATCGACGATCCGGTCGTCGGTGACCAGTGCGGGTGCCGCCGGATTCCGCTGCGCGAATTCAGTGAGCGCATCGGGCAGGGTCTGAGTGGGCAGATCCACGACCGGCCCGGTGGCGGCATCGACCAGTACCGCGGTCTGCGCGTCGTCCAGGATCGGGAGATCGCCGACGACCGGATCGTCGCCGGTGTCCGCGGTCGCCGCCACGGCGGAGAGCAGACGGGTGAACACATCGGCGATCCGCGCGGCCCCGGTGTGATCGAAAAGATCTGCGGCATAGACGATCTTGCCGCTCATCGCACCGTCCTCCGCGGTGGAGACCCCGACGGTCAGATCGAATTTCGCGGCGTCGGCACCCGGATCCTCGACGGCGATACTCAGGTCGCCCAGCGCCACCGGCCCGATCGGGCTCTGGTCGGCCACCAGCAGCACCTGCGCGAGTGGTTCGAAGGACTCCGAACGCACGGGATCGAGGGCCTCGACGAGTCGCTCGAACGGCAGATCCGCGTGGGCGAACGCGTCGAGGTCGGCGTCGCGGACCTGCGTGAGAAGCTCGGACACCGTGACATCGGCGGGCACGTCGGCCCGCAACACCAGGGTGTTGACGAACATGCCGACGAGATCGTCGAGCGCGGCGTCGCCACGGCCGGCCACCGGTGTGGCGACGGCGATGTCGGTGGTCGCGGTCAAACGCGCCAGCGCGGCGGCGAGCACCGCGTGCACCACCATGAAGGTCGTTGCGCCGCGGTCGCGGGCGATCCGTTGGATCCCCCGTCCCACCTCGGCCGGTACCGCGTATTCGACGGTGCCACTGCGCATCGACGCCACCGCGGGCCGCGGGTGATCCAGTGGCAGTTCGAGAACGTCGGGAAGACCCCGGAGACGGGTCGTCCAGTGATCCAACTGACGCGACATCTCGGAGTCCGGATCGCCGGGGTCACCGAGGAAGTCACGTTGTGCGAGTGCGTAATCCGCGTACTGGATCGGCAGCTCCGACCATTCCGGCCGATGTCCCTCCACGCGTGCCGAATACGCGAGCGCGAGGTCGCGCGCGAGCACCGGGCCGGATGCGCCGTCGGCGGCGATGTGATGCGCGACAACGACCAGCAGGTGTTCGCGGTCGCTCAGGGAGACGAGCCGTGCCCGGATCGGCAACTGACGACGGACATCGAAGCCGCGCCGCAGGATCTCGCGGGCCTCCGGCTCACTGTCGGCAACCGCGAAGTCGAGCAACGGGACACTCTCGCTCTCCGCGAGGATCTCCTGGTACGGCGTTCCGTTCGCGTCCGCGGGATAGCGGGTACGAAGCACCTCATGACGGCCGGTCACATCGGCGAACGCCGACGCCATCGCATCGGCGTCCACCGCGCCGGTCAGACGCAGCAGTACCGGGATGTTGTACGACGCCGACGCCGGGAGCGAACCGAGCGGATCGGATGCGACCGAGGCGGTGTCGAATTGGTTGATGAACCACATCCGTTGCTGCGCAAAGGACAGCGGCAGCGGGTCCGGGCGGCCGCGCGGCGTGTAGTCCGGGCGGCGTACTCCCCCGCCCGAGCCGGTGAGTCCGAGATGGGCGACGAGTTCCCGGACACTCGGGTGATCGAAGAGCACGCGGACCGGGACATCGACATCGAGTGCCGCGGCGACACGCGCCACCACCCGGGTGGCCGACAGCGAGTTGCCGCCGACTTCGAAGAAACTGTCGGTGACCGACACCTGCTCCACGCCGAGCACCGTCGCGAAGACCTCGGCCACCGACTCCTCGGCCGCCGACTCCGCTGCCACGAATTCGCCTGCGCTGAACTCCGGTTCGGGGAGCGCGCGGCGATCCAGCTTGCCCGCCGAGTTGAGCGGGATGTCGTCGAGCACCATCCACACCGACGGCCGCATGTACTCCGGCAGCGACTGCGACACCGCCTCCCGCAGCACGGTTTCACTCGGCCCGCTCACACTCGGCCCGCTCGCTCCGCTCCCGGCGCCGGGCCCATTCGGCCCGCTCGCTCCGCTCCCGGCGCCGGCCACATAAGCGACCAGGTGTTGGCTGCCATCCGGCCGGGTGACGACCGTCGCCGCGGCGTGCACCACCCCGTCGATGTCGGCGATCGCCGCCTCGATCTCCCCCAGTTCGATCCGCTGACCACGCAGCTTCACCTGGAAGTCGGTGCGCCCCAGATACTCCAGATCACCGTCGGCGTTGCGGCGCACCAGGTCGCCGGTCCGGTACAGGCGCGCACCGGCCGGACCGAAAGGATCCGCGACGAAGCGTTCGGCGGTCAGATCCGGCCGTGCCGCATAACCGCGGGCCAGTTGCACACCACCGACATACAGCTCCCCCGCCACGCCGACGGGCACCTCGTGGAGGCGTGCATCGAGCACATAGGCGGTCGAATTCCACACCGGCACACCGATCGGCACCGTCGGCGCATCGGCGTCGACGGCCCCGAGCGCCTGGTAGGTGATTTCCACCGCGGCCTCGGTGGGCCCGTACAGGTTGTAGAACAGGACATCTGGCTGCAGTTCGCGCAGTTCCGCCGCCACAGCGGGCGGCAGGGCCTCGCCGGTGGTGGAGACGATGCGCAACGACGTCAGCTCCCGGACCCGTTGCGCCCCGGCCACTTCGAGGAACACCGACAACATCGACGGCACGAAGTGAACCATCGTGACCTGATGGGCCGCGATCCGATCGGCCAGCGCGACCGGGTCGAGGTGCACCTCCGGCCCCAGCACCAGCAGCCGTGAACCGGCCATCAGCGGTCCGAAGAACTCCGCGACCGAACAGTCGAAGGTGTACGGCGTCTTGAGCGCCACCGTGTCGGAGGCGTCGATGGGCAATTCGTCGAGGCCCCAGCGCAACCGGTTGACGACCGCTCGATGCGACAGGGTCACACCCTTGGGGCGGCCCGTGGAACCGGAGGTGAAAATCGTATAGGCCGCATGATCGGGATGGAGTGGCGCGAGCCGCTCCGCATCGGTGATCGGGCGTGCCGCCTCGGCGCTCCTCGCCACACCGGAGTCGACGACGTGCAGGGCGCCGCGGCTGTGACGACCCGGCTCGCTCGCTCCGATCTCGGCGACGGCCGCGGGCACGTCACCCGGAGCCACGAGAATCAGTTCGGCACCGGCGGTCTCGAGCATGTAGGCCACGCGGTCGGCGGGGGCGGCGATGTCGACGGGCACGTACTGGCCGCCTGCCGTGACGATCGCATGCAGGGCGACGACCATCTCGACCGATCGCGGCATACACACCGCGACGGCGACATCCGGGCCGACGCCGAGTCCGATCAGGTCCCGCGCCAGGCCGTTGACCTGCGCGGCGAACTCCCGATAGGTGAGAGTACGGTCATCGGTGACCAGAGCGACCGCGTCCGGGGTCCGTTCCGCTTGTGCGGCAACGGCTTCGGGGACGGTCCGGTCGGCAACCGGAACATCGGGCCCGGTGGTGACGGACGGTTGTGCCGGGTCCAGGATCTCGATGTCGCCGACGGCCAGGGCGGGATCGCCGATCGCGGCGCGCAGGGTCCGCTCGAACATCGCGACGAAGGCGTCGATCGTGGCGCGGTCGAAGAGATCGGTGGCGTATTCGATGACACCCGACAGTCCCGACGCCGACTCTGCGGCTCCCGGCCCCTGGATGAAGGTGATCGCCAGGTCATGATCGGTGAGATCCCGGTACTGCTCCAGCAATTCGGCATCCACGCCACCGAGATCGAAACGGGCGTTCTGCGCATCCTGCAGGAGCAGCAGCACCTGGAAGATCGGCGAATGCGCGGTGCTGCGCGTCGGCTGGACGTGGTCGACGATCATGTCGAACGGGATGTCGGCGTTGCCCAGTGCGGTCAGGTCACGGTCGCGGACCTCCTCGACGAGGGCCGCGAACCCGGCCGCCGGATCCACCTGCGTGCGCAGCACGACCGTGTTCATGAACATGCCGACCAAATGATCGAGCGCGCGGTCGCCACGCCCCGCATAGGGGGTACCGATCACGATGTCGCGATCACCGGTGATGCGATGCAGCAGCAGAACCCAGGCCGCATGCAGCACCATGAAGAGCGACACGTTGCGGGCGGCCGCGAACCGGGTCACCGCGGCGAGCAGGTCGGCATCCACACCGAAGGTCACCGCCCCGGCACGGTTGCTGGGTACCGGCGGTCTCGGCCGATCGGTCGGCAGCGCAATGAGTTCCGGTGCGCCGGAAAGGTTCTCGGACCAGAACCGCAACTGCTCGCCGGCGATGGACCGCGGGTCGTCCGGGTCGCCGAGCAATGTCTGCTGCCACAGCGTGTAGTCGACGTACTGCACATCCAGCGCAGGCCACTCGGGCGCCGCGCCGCCCTGCCGGGCCGCGTACGCGGTCATCAGATCCCGCGCCAGCGGGGTGAGTGATCCACCGTCACTGATGACGTGGTGTGTCACGAGCACGAACAGGTGATCGTCCGTCCCGGTCTCCAGGAGCCGGGCACGGATCGGCGGAGCCGCCTGCAGATCGAATCCCGTGCCCACGGCGACACCGAGCGCATCCTCGATGCTCGCGTCCGCCGAGGCGGTGACCGGCGGGTCGACCACGATGTCGGGACGATAGGAGCCTGCCTCCAGAACCTCCTGGGCGGGCACGCCGTCGACGGCCGGGAATCGCGTCCGGAGGACCTCGTGCCTGCCGATCACATCCTCGAGTGCCCCGTGCAGCGCGGCCGGATCGAGAGCACCGCGGAACCGCAGGACCAGCGGGATGTTGTAGACGTGGCTGCCGGGATCGAGTTCGGCGAGGAACCAGATCCGGCGCTGCGCATAGGACAGCGGGATGTGATCGGGGCGCGGGACGGGCACCAGTTCCGGGCGGTGCACCCGCTGCCGATCGGCGATGCGTACGGCCAGATCCCGCACCGTGGGCGCCTCGAAGATGTCGCGGACCGTCATCACGAGGTCCAGCTCGTCGGCACACCGTGCCGAGATCTGCGCGGCGACAAGCGAATTGCCGCCCATGTCGAACAACGAGGTGACCGCGCTGACCCGGTCGACGTCGAGCACCGCGGCGAAGACGCCTGCGATCTGTTCCTCGAGGTCACCACTGGGCGGCTCGTAGGCGGTGACGACCGCCGCGGGTACCGGCAGGGCGGCACGGTCGAGTTTGCCGTTCACGTTGAGCGGCAGACGATCCAGCACCATGATGACGTCGGGCACCATGTAGTCCGGGACGCGCGCGGCGGTCGCGGCGCGCACCTCCGCGACATCGAGATCGCCGCCGTCCGACGCGGCACCGACGACGTAGCCGACCATCTGCTCGGGCTGATCGTCGCGCTGCTTGATGGCTGCCGCGGCCGCGTCCACACCCGGCGCCGTCAGCAGCGCGGCCTCCACCTCGCCCAGCTCGATACGGAATCCGCGCAGCTTCACCTGCGCGTCGCTGCGGCCGAGATACTCCATGGCGTCGCCACGGGGGATCACCACGTCGCCCGTGCGATACATCCGGCCACCGGCCGGATCGAACGGGTCGGCGACGAATCGCGTTGCGTTCAGGGCGAATCGGCCGAGGTAGCCGCGCGCGACCTGTCCGCCCGCGATGTACAGCTCACCGGGCACGCCGTCGGGCACCGGCGCCAGTCGCTGATCGAGGACGTGGACGCGGGTGCCGGGAATCGGGCCGCCGATGTCGGATGCCAGGGATGCGCTGACGAGATCGACGGTCAGCTCCCGCCGCGTCATGTACACGGTCGCCTCGGTGGGCCCGTACATGTTGTTCAGTGACGGCCCGTCGTTGCCGTCGAACTCGGCGCGGTCGGCCTGCCACCGCCGCACCTGTTCGAAGTCGAGCGCCTCGCCGACGAAGATCATGTAGCGGATCGACTGTGCGAGTTGACCGTTCGCGGGCGGTCGCACCGCGGCGGCGAGCTGGTAGAAGGCCGACGGTGTCAGGTTGACGACGGTCACCTGCTCGCGCTGCAGCACCTCGACGAAATCCGCGGGCGAACGGGTGGTGTAGAAGTCGAGCACGACGAGGCGTCCACCGAAGATCAGGGACACCCAGATCTCGCCGACCGACACGTCGAAGGCGTAGGACTGGAACATCGTCCACACGTCGTCGGCGGTGAAGTCGTACATCTCCGACATCGACCGGAGCAGCGTGATCACGTCGTCGTGGGTGACGACCACGCCCTTGGGCTTGCCGGTGGATCCCGACGTGTACATCACATATGCCGGGTGATCACCATCGATGTGATCGGGGATCGCCCCCGTACCGACCTCGCGGCCACGGGCCTCGACCTCGGCCACGGTGGCCAGCGGGACACCCAGCTCCGCCCAGCTGCCGACCGTCTCGTCGTCGGCAAGGATCTGGACCGGGCGGGCATCGTCGACGATGGCCTGTAGACGATCGATCGGGTGGGACCGGTCCAGCGGCAGGTAGGCGGCGCCGGACTTCACGACACCCAGCAGCGCGACGATCAGTTCGGCGTCACGCGGCAATGCCACACCGACGAGCTTCTCCGGGCCGGCCCCCGCGGCGATCAGGCCCGCCGCCACCGCGTCGGACCGCGCATCGAGTTCGGCGTAGGTCAGCGCCCGGCCGGTTCGATTCGGCCCGCTCGCTTCGCTCCCGGCGCCGGGCTCGTCCACCACGGCCGTACGGTCGGCGAACCGCCGGGCGGTCACCCGGAACAGGCCGGGCAGCGAACCCCAGTCGAGGGTGCCCGTGGCGTCCTCGGCGGCCGAGCGGATCGCCGCGACCGTCCGCTGGGTGCGGGCCGCGACGTCGGCGGGCGCCAGGTCCGCCCGGGGCAGCAGCCCGGTGATCGTCGCCGCCACCGCCGCCTCGGTGTCGATCCCGCGCGCCGACAGCATGTCCGCGGTCGCCTCGGCGCGCCGATGGAGGTCCGCGAAGGAGACGGGACCGTTGGCACCGTCGAGCGCGGGCGCATCCGGTGCCACGGCGGCGGCCGCGCCGATCAACTGCAGCGTCGACGGACGTCTACCCCACGCAGGGGCGACGCCGTTCGAATCCGAACCGGTCGGTGTCACGGGCGTCCGGGCCCCTTCACCACGACCGCGTCGGAGGAATCGGCACCCGGCGACCGCTCCGGAGCGAGGGCGGTCGCGCGGCGGCGCAACTCACCGAGGACGGCATCGAGAGCGTCGGGCCCGGAGGCCGCGAGATCAGGGACGCTACTCATCAAGGCCATGGTAAGCGCTGAGTCCGGGTCCTCTGCCGGGAGTGCCGCCGACATGGCCGAACACATCGCGTCGAGCTCGCCGAAGGACATCACGAAATCGTCCTGCTCCACGGCGGGGGCGTCGGCGTCCGCCGCGGTCGCCGCGGTCACCAGCTCGGGCAGTGGCCGTGACGGAGCCTCGATGTCACCGGTCTGCGCGTCGCCGACCGCGGCGATCGTCTGCAGGGCGATGTCGCCGACAACGCATGACGGCTCGGCGACGATCGCCTCCAGCACCCGCACGTACCAGTCGGCGAAGCGTCGTACGCTGCGCTCGTCGAACAGGTCGGTGGAGTACAGCAGCTGCCCCTTGATGGCACCGTCCTCGGTGACTCCCGACGGATCCTGCGGGAACAGCGTCAGCTGCAGATCGACCTTCGCCGACACCAGTTGCTCGTCCTCCGGGGCAATGGTCAGGCCGGCCAGTTCGAGGGTCGGGAAGTCGATGTTCTGGAACGCGAACATCAACTGGAACAGGGGATTGAACGACGTCGGTGTGGCATCGAGGACCTCGGACACGATCGACTCGAACGCGACGTCGGCGTGCGCCATGTCCATCAGGTCGTCGGTGCGCACGCGATCGAGCAGCGACGCGAAGCTCTCCCCCACGTCCACCCGGGTCCGCAGCGGCAGGGTGTTAACGAACATGCCGACCACATTGTCGAGCGCGGCGTCGCCGCGGCCCGCATAGGGCGTGCCGATCACCACGTCGCCGCGTCCGGTGATGCGCGTGGCCAGCACCGCGAACGCCGCGTGCGTGACCATGAACAGCGTGGTGTTGCTGGTGCGCGCGACCGCTTCGAGCCCGCGGACCAAGTCGGCCGGGAGGCGGAAGTCGACGACGGCCCCGGCGAAGGACGGCGTCCGCGGGCGCGCACGGTCGGCGGGCAGTTCGATCTGCTCGGGCGCACCCGACAACCGGTCACGCCAATACCCCAGCTGACGCTGCTCCTCGGTGACCCCGTCGTCGTCGGCGGCACCGAGCTTCTCGGCCTGCCACAACGCGAAGTCGGCGTACTGGACGGGCAGCGGGGGCCAGCTCGGTGCCGCCCCCTGATGCCGTGCGGCGTACGCGGTCATCAGGTCACGCGCGAGTGGAGCCATGGACGAGCCGTCGGCGCTGATGTGATGCACGACGAAGACCAGGATGTGATCGTCGGCGCCGGCGCGCAGCACCGCCACGCGCAGCGGCGGACTGCCGACGACATCGAATCCCTCGCCGGTCACCCGGGCGATCGCATCCCGCGGATCGCCGTCGAGATCGGTCACGCGCAGGTTCAGTTCATCGAGGAGGTCGGTCACCGGCACGATCACCTGGACGGGTGTGCCGTTCACCATCGGATAGGTGGTCCGCAACGACTCGTGGCGGGTCACCAGATCGGCGATCGCGGCGCGCAGAGCCGCCGTGTCGAGCTCGCCGGTCATCCGGAGTGCCAGCGCCACATTGTAATTCGCGGATTCCGGGTCGGCGCGGTTGAGCAGCCACATACCGCGCTGCAGCCCGGAGACCGGGACCATCGCCGCCCGGCTGCGCGCCGTCAGCGCCGGCGCGCTGCGGCCGGCCACCGAGGTCGTCAGGTGTGCCGCGAAAGCAGCGGCGCTCGGCTTCTCGAAGAGATCCTTCACCGACACGGCGCGATCGAGCAGCGCCGACAGCCGCGACGTCACCTTGGTGGCCGAGAGCGAGTTGCCGCCCAGCGTGAAGAAACCGTCGTGGACGCTGATCGCGTTCAGCCCCAGCACCTCCGCGAAGACATCGGCGACGATGACCTCCATCTCGGTGCGGGGCGCGACGAATTCGGTGGACATGCTGAAGTCCACAGGGGGCAGCGCCTCGCGGTCGATCTTGCCGACCGGGGTGAGCCGGAACGCGTCGACGATCAGAACGGTGTGCGGCAACAGATGTCCGGGCACCTGATCGGCGGCAAAGTCGATGATCGCCTCCGGGGCCACCGACGATCCGTCGGCGACGGTCACATAGGAGACCAGCACGGTCTCCCCGGCGGGCCCCGGCACACCGATGCTGATCGCATTGGTGATCTCCGGGTGATCCATCAGCACGGCATCGAGTTCACCGGGCTCCACGCGCTGTCCGCGGATCTTCAGCTGGAAGTCGGTGCGCCCGTGGTAGATCAGGTCGCCGGCGGCCGACCGGGAGACCCGGTCACCGGTGCGATACATGCGGGCACCGTTGTCGCCGAAGGGATTGGCGACGAAGCGGGTCGAGGTCAGGCCGGAGCGCCCCTGGTAGCCGCGCGCCACCTGGATACCGGTCAGGTACAGCTCACCGGGGACACCGTCGGGCACGGGCCGCAGCATGCGATCGAGTACCAGGGTGCCCACGCCGGGCAGTGCGGGACCGATCGTCATGGGGTCGCCGGGGCGCATCGGTCCGGCCACCGTGGACCAGATCGTGACCTCCGTCGGACCGTAGAGGTTGAAGAACGCGCGCCGGCCCGTCGCGAACCGGTGGATCAACTCGGGCGGGCAGGCCTCGCCGGCGCTTCCGACGACCCGAAGCGTGGGCAGTGCGGCCGGATCGAGCGTCCCCAGAGCCGAGGGCGTCATGACCGTGTGGGTGACACCGCCGTCGGCGATGACGCGTTCGAGGTCGGTGTCGGCGTAGACGTCCACCGGGCTGATCACCAGCCGGCCGCCCGCGCACAGACCCATGATCATCTCGAAGATCGACAGGTCGAAACTCGGTGACGCCACATGGAGTACCCGGCTGTCGGTGTCGACGTCGAGCAGCCGGATCTGGTTGTTGACCAGGTTGGCCAGGCCGTGGTGGCTGACCGCGGTCGCCTTCGGACGGCCGGTGGAGCCGGAGGTGAAGATCAGGTACGCGAGGTCGCCGAGGGTGGGGACCGTGGTCAGCTCCCGATCGAGGATGCGGGCCCCGCTGTGACCGGCGAGTCGCAGTTCGACGGCCTCGTCGTCCACGGCCAGCCACTCGATGTCGCCGACGGTGTCCCCGGCGAGTTCGGCGACGGTGAGGCCGAGTACCGGCTCGACGTCGGTGACCATGTCGGCGCGACGCGCGGCCGGATGCCGCGGATCGACGTTGACGAAGGCCGCTCCGGTCTTGATCACCGCGACGATCGCGTAGACCGAGTGCACCGACCGCGGAATGCTCACGGCCACCAGGCTTCCCGGGCCGACTCCACGATCGATGAGTTCACGCGCCAGCTGATTGGTCCGGGCATCGAAGACCGCCCACGTCACCGTGGAGTCGGGACCGACCAGTGCGGGAGCACTGTGGTCGGCACGCGCCGCACCCGCCGCGAGCAGGTCGCGGAACGACTCCGGCATCACCGGTGACAGCGGGCGACGCGTGAGGGCGGCGACCCGATCCGGCGCGAGGAGGTCGATCCGGCCGATGTACCCGTCCGGGCCGGCCACCATGGCGCGCAGCGTGGCGAGTACCTCCTCGCCGAGGGCGGCCACCGTCGAGTGGTCGAAAAGATCTGTGGCGTAGGAGATCTCGATGTCCGCATCGGTGTCGGCCAGATGCGGATGCTCGGTCATCGTCACGGCGAGGTCGTACTTGGCCGAGGGCACCCGGGCATCGATCAGCGCGTCCCGCGCCACCACTGCGCCCTGTGCGTCCGACTTCAGCATCGTCAGCGCCACCTGGAACAGCGGCGCGTAGGCGGACGACCGCTGCGGCGACACGATGTCCACCACCCGTTCGAAGGGCAGATGCGCATGCGCGAGCGCGCGGCTGCGGGCGTGATGGGCGTCGAGCAGCAACTCGCGGGTCGTCGCCGACGCGGGCACCGGAGTGCGCAGCACCACGGTGTTGACGAACATGCCGACGAGGTCGGTGGTCTGCGGGTCGTCGCGGCCCGCCACCGCGGTGCCGATCGCCACGTCGTCGGAATCGGCGCGACGACCCAGCACGGTCGCGAGCGCGGCGTGCACCACGGTGAACGGGGTGACCGCCACCGTTCGCGCGAGCGCGTGAATCCCGGAGACGAGTTCGGATTCGACGGAGAGGTCCACATAGCCGCCGCGGCCGGTGGCGACGGCCGGTCGCGGACGATCCGTCGGCAGGTTGAGCAGCTCGGGCAGTCCGGCCAATTCGTCGGCCCAGAAAGCGGATTCGGTGGCCTGCAGCGGCGTGGGGTCGTCGGCGCTGCCGAGCATCGCATGCTGCCAGCAGGCGAAGTCCGCGTAGCGGATCGGCAGGTCGGGCCAGTCCGGTTGTTCACCTCGACGACGGGATGCGTAGGCCCACAGCAGATCCCGCAGGAGCGGCGCGAGGGAGAAACCGTCGGCGGCGATGTGGTGGAGCACCATGACGGCGACGTAACCCTCGGCGTCGGCGAGCAGGGCCCACCGGAAGCCGACCTCGTCGACGAGATCGAATCCACCGGCCGCCTCGGCGGCGACCGCATCGAGGATCGGGCCGTCGACGCGGCGCACCGAAACGTCGAGGGAGGTGTCGAGCGCATCCGTCGGCAGGATCTCCTGGACCGGTTCGCCTTCCACCGAGGGATACCGGGTCCGCAGGGTCTCGTGTCGTTCGACCACGTCCCGGACCGCGGCGCGCAGTGCATCCAGGTCGACGTCGGTGCCCAGCCGCACGGCTCCGGGCATGTTGTAGGTCGCCGAGGCCGGATCCATCCGGTTGACGAACCACAGCCGGGTCTGGGCGTGCGACAACGGAATCGGGTCGGGTCCCGACCCGGCGAGGCCGGACCGCAGAACGGGAAGGCTCTCGGCGGACTCGGGTACGGCACGTCCGGCCATCTCGGCGATGTCCGCACTGTCGAACACGTCGGCCAGACGCAGCGAGAGTCCGTGGTCGATCCGGGCGCGCGAGACCAGTCGCGCGGCCATCAGGGAGTCCCCGCCGATGCTGAAGAGGTTGTCGTGCAACCCGATACGGTCCCGGTCCAGCAGTTCCCCGATGAGGCGGGCGAGGATCGTCTCGGTCTGCGACGTGGGGGCGGCGAAGGCCGCGGCCTCCATGGGAGCCGGTTCGGGCAGTGCCGCGCGGTCGAGCTTGCCCGCGGAATTGACGGGGAATTCGTCGAGGATCACGACTGCCGACGGCACCATATGCGACGGCAGGTGCCGTCGGCACGCGGCCAGCACGGTCTGCGGGGTGATGGCCTGCGCGTCGGCCTCCGGTGCGTCGGGGGTGTCGGCGCGAACATAGGCGACCAGACTCGGCGTACCCGCCTCGGTCCGCGCGACCACGGCCACGGCGCCCACCTGCGGCAGCTCGCCGATGACCGATTCGATCTCGCCCAGTTCCACCCGCTGGCCGCGGATCTTGATCTGGAAGTCGGTGCGCCCCAGGTACTCCAGCTCCGGTGCACCCTGCCCGTCCGCATGCCAGCGGACCATGTCGCCGGTGCGGTACATGCGGGCACCGGGCGTCCCGTACGGGTCGGCAACGAAACGGTCGGCGGTCAGATCCGGCTGTCCGACATAGCCCCGCGCGAGCTGCGCGCCGGTCAGGTACAGCTCACCGGCCACGCCGACAGGCACCGGACGCAACCGCGCGTCGAGAACGTGGACGGCGGTGTTCGCCACCGGCCGGCCGATGGGGACCGGCCCCGCGCCCGCGACGACCCGATGCGACGTCACGTCGACGGCCGCCTCGGTCGGTCCGTAGAGATTGATCAGCTCCAGATCCCCCGCGGCGGCGACCTTGTCGGCGAGTCCACGACTCAGCGCCTCACCCGAGGAGAACACCCGGCGGACCGTCGCACCGAAAATCGAGGTCTCACTACCGGTTCCGGCTCCGGCCGACCGCGTCCTCGCGTCGGCGGCATGAGCGCGCACATCGAGGAAGGTGTCGAGCATGGACGGCACGAAATGCAGGGTGGTCACGCCGGCGGCGTCGATGAGACCGGCGAGATAGTCGGGATCGCGGTGTCCGTCCGGGCGCGCGATGACCATCCGGGCCCCGGTGCGCAAGGGCCAGAACAACTCCCACACCGACACGTCGAAGGTGATCGGGGTCTTGTAGAGCACCGCGTCGGTGGCGTCAATCGGGTGATCATCCTGCATCCACGCCAGGCGATTGAGAATCGCGTGATGATCGACCTCGACGCCCTTGGGGGTGCCGGTCGACCCGGAGGTGAAGATGACATACGCGGGCAGCGCCCCGCCGGACTGCCGGGTGGACAGACCGTCGAAGCTCTCGCCCGCCGGCCGTGCGGCGGCCCGCGCCAGGTACTCGGCGTCGATGACCACCTCGGCGCCCACGGTGTAGGCGATCAGTGCGCGGCGGCGTGCGGGCTGGCCGGGATCGACGGGCACGTAGGCGGCCCCGGCGGTGAGGATCGCGTAGACCGCACACACCTGCTCGACGCCCCGGGGAAGGGACACGACGACCCGGTGACCGGGCCGGATGCCGTCGGCACGCAGCCGTCCGGCCAATCGACTTCGCAGCGTGTCGAATTCGGCATAGGTCCAGCTGCGGTCCCCGTCCTCGACGGCCACCGCGTCCGGCGTCCGGTGCACCTGGGCCTCGAAGGCGTCGAGGAGGTGGTCGTCGTCGCGGGGCGCGACCGAAGGGCCGGCGCCCAGGGCCGTCAGCTCGGCGGCCTCGTCGCCGAACAGCAGATCCACCTGACCGACCGGCACATCGGTGTCGGCGAGCAGGCGGTCGAGCAGCGTGAGGAAGCGACGGAGATGACGCTCGAGATCGTCGCGGCGGTACAGGCCCGGGTTGCCGTGCAGGTCCACGACCAGCCGCTCCCCCGGCCCCGCGCGGTACAGGTTGATGCGCAGGTCTTCGAGGATGCCCGAGGACAGGATGTGGTAATCGACACGGCCACCGGCGATCTCGAGCGGCTTGTCGAAGAACATCATGTTCACGATCGGACCGAAGGAGGCGGTGTTGGACTCCCGCATGCCGGCGTCGATCCGGATGTCCTCGAAGCGATACCGCTGGTGACGCAGCGCGCCGGTCATCTCCAGCTGCACCTGCCGTACCAGATCGGCCGTGCTCTGCGCGCCGACATCGTGCGCGACGATCGGCAGCATGTTGGAGACCATTCCGCTGGCGCGCTTGATGCGGGCGGTGGCCCGGCCGGTCACCGGCAGGCTCAGGACGGTGTCGTCGGTCCCGGTCATCCGCGCCAGGTAGGCGGTGAAGGCCGCGGTCAGCAGCACCGCGGGCGACGTGCCCAACTGCGTGGCGGCGTCGTCGATACGCTGCTGACGCCGGTCGTCGAGGCGCTCGCCGGCCACCACGTTGACGGGCGTGAGCCCGGCGATGACGGCGGTGTCGGCCAGGCTGGCGCGTTCGGGCAGATTCGCGGCGCGCTCGGCCCAGTGCTCGCGGTCGGAGTCGCGGCGTGTGCTGCGTGCGTACGCCTCGTCGTCGGCGACGAGTTCGGCGAGGTCGGCCCGCGGCTTCTGCGACAGTTCGGTACCGGTGATCTCCGCGCTGTAGCGCGCCAGCGCCTCCTGGACCGAGGTGAGCGCGGCGAAGCCGTCGATGGCGATGTGGTGGCCGCGCAGGTACCAGAAGACCCGGTCGTCGGCGATGCGCAGCAGCGAGGACACCACCAGCGGTTCCGTCCGCAGGTCGACCGCGCGCTGATAGTCGGCGGCCATCCAGGCCTGGGCAGCTGCCTCGGGGTCGGCGTCGCCGCGCAGGTCGACGATGCGTACGCGGAAGTCGATCGACGGGTCGACGACCTGCATCGGTACGCCGTCGACCTCGATGATGCGGGTGAACGCCGACTGCAGATCCCATGCGGTGTCCCGGACGATCCGGGCAAAGCGGTCGACGTCAAGTGACGAACCGGGGTCGTCGGTGATGTCGAGGTAGTGCGCGACGATCACCGAGTAGTCCGGTGAGAGGTTCTCCGCGAACCACATACCGCGTTGCGCCGCGGTCAGGGGAATCGCCGGGGTATCAGTCGCGCCGGACTCGGCCGAGGGCGAATCGGGAGTCGATGGAGACGGGTGCGTTTCCGAGGGCGTCAGGTCAGGTGAATCCGCCGAACCCGCGGAACGCTGGTCCGCGTCGATCGAGTCCATCCAGTTTCACCCCCCAGTCGGTCGGTGACGACCGGTCAGCAGGTGCGCAGACGGTGTGTGCAATCTCCCCTTGCACCGCGTCACGCACCTTTACCGTTCGTCCGTACATCACTCTGTCGCCGACGTCACCGAAACCGGTGGCGGTCGTCGACTGTCGTACCCCCGACGTCATATCTCAGCGGCGCTCCGGAGCACCCATTCCTATGTGACACCTCCACAAAACCCATCACGTCGAATTGTCGGCGGCTGCTCCCCTATCGTTACAACGTCGTGCACACCCGACACACCGACGGTAGCGAATCGGGGACGTCCGACGATACTCGCGGAGGGGTGAGTGTCCTGTATTCAGACGACCGGGATCTCGTGCGTCAGCACGAAACCCCCGGGCGGAACGAGAAACACGTCGCCACGCGAGGTCACCGCTACCGTGGGACTGCGTAGGTTTGACGGATGACTCACACCTGAGTCGTCACTCACATCCGAGTCGCCGAACCGCACCAGCCGATCCACCAGAGGAGCCCCATGACTGAGCACCCGGGACTGCATCCCGCGTCCAGCGGCCTCCGCCGGGCTCCCGATCCGCTGACCGATCCGATCGATCCCGCCGACCTGCTGCCCCTCGACCCACCGGGCGACCCCGCACTCTGGGAACGCGACCGCCACGGCGACCACCCGGCCGATCCCTGGCTTGCCGGGCCGTCGACCGGGGACACCCCGGTCGTCGGCACCCCGCAACCGGGGCTGGCCATCCCGGCCGTCCCAGCCGACACACCCGCCGCGCACGCGATCCCCGAACCCCCGGCCGCCGGCGGCTGGCTCAGCCCGCAGGAGACATCCGGCGTCGCACCGGCACACACCAGCGAGTCTCCCGCCGACCAGGCCCAGCACTCGCCCTGGTATCCCCCGCCGATCGACGCGCCACAGCATCCGGAGCCAGCCATGCGGTACGTCGCCGGACCCGACGAACATCCTCAGCAGTCGGTGAACGGCCTGAATCCGACGGCCCCGCCGAACGGATTCCCGGACGTGTCGGCAGGCCCCGCCGGCCCCTCCGGTCAGGTTCCGGCCGCCACGCCCACCGGCCCGCTGCCCGCGATCGTCGCCTCCGGGTTGCAAAAGCGCTTCGGCGATCATGTCGCCGTCGCCGATGTCACGTTCAGCGTCGCGAAGGGCACCATCCTCGGGCTCCTCGGACCCAACGGAGCGGGCAAGACCACGACCGTCAACATGCTCTGCACCCTGCTGAAACCGGACGGTGGCACCGGCTTCGTCGCCGGGCACGACATCACGGACGATCCGGCCGGGGTGCGGCGATCGATCATGCTCACCGGACAGTTCGCGGCCCTCGACGAGGCGCTCACCGGCCGCGAGAACCTCATCCTGTTCGGGCGCCTGCTCGGCCTGTCCAAATCCGCTGCCCGCGCCCGCGCCGACGAACTGCTCACGAGCTTCGGGCTCACCGACGCCGCGGGACGGCGCGTCCGTGAATACTCCGGCGGCATGCGCAGGCGCATCGACATCGCCTGCGGACTCGTGACCCGGCCGGAGGTGGTGTTCCTCGACGAACCCACGACGGGCCTCGACCCGCGCAGCCGCCAGGAGGTCTGGCAACTCGTCGAGCAGTTGCGCGACCAGGGCGTCACGATCCTGCTGACCACCCAGTACCTGGAGGAGGCCGATGCCCTCGCCGACCAGATCGTCGTCATCGATCACGGCCGGGTCATCGCGGGCGGCACCGCCGACGAACTGAAGTCCGCACTGGGCGCCTCGTATTACGAGGTCACCCCGACCGATCCCGGTGAATCGGTCCGGGTTTACGAAGTTCTCGCCGATCTCATCTCCCCCGATCAGATCCCGGCACCCACCGCGCTGTCGGTCACCGTCCCCGCCCCCGAGGGGGCCGACACACTGGTCGACATCGTGCGGCGCACCAGTGAGGCGGGCATCCGCCTCGCCGACGTCGCGCTCCGTCGGCCGACCCTCGACGAGGTCTTCCTCGCCCTCACCGATCCGTCGGCCGCCCCCGCGTCTCGGCGTTCGGACGGGCCGGAGGTGGCGGATGTGGCCGAGCAGGATTCCCCCACCGAACCGATCCCGGGGACACCGATCCGATGACGCAGGCGCCCGTGAGTGCCCCGGCCGACGGTCCGCTCGATCTGCCCGTGCGGATCAGCAGCGGCCGCCAACTGTCGGCCCTGACCGCACGCGCACTGGGCAGCGTCATCCGCAACGGTGAGGTGATCTTCGCGATCATCGCGCCGATCTTCCTCGCCGTCTGCTTCTACCTGCCGCTGCGTTCGATCATGAACGCCTACCCCGGCATGAACTACGCCCAGTACCTGATGCCGATCATCGCGCTGCAATCCGTCGGGTTCGTCGCGTCGGCCGCCGCGATGCGCGCGTCGCTGGACGGGCAGCAGGGCATCAACACGCGATTCCGGGTGCTGCCGATGAACCCGGCGATCCCGATCCTCGCCCGCACGGCGGCCAACACCGCACTGCTCGCGGTGTCCCTCGTGTTCGCGACGATTGCGAGTCTGGTGATCGGCTGGCGGCCGCACGGCGGATTCCTCGGGACCGTCGGCCTGTACGCGGTGGCGGTGACCGTGGGTGTGCTGGTCGCGGTGATCGCCGACGCACTGGGCCTCATCGCGAAAGGCCCCGAGGCGACCAGCCAGTTACTCGGTCTGCCGATTCTGATCCTCGGCATGGTGTCCACCGGCTTCGTGCCGGCGAGCCAGTTCCCCGAGTGGATACGGCCCTTCGCCCGGAATCAGCCGGTATCCCAGTTCACCGACGCCATGCGGGCCTTCAACGACGGGAGCGCGACCTGGTCCGTCGTCGCGCCGACGGTCTACTGGTGCGCGGGTATGGCCGTGCTCGCGGCCGTGCTGATGTGGGTGGCCGAACGGAGGTGGGGCCGATGATGCTGCCACCGGACACCGCGGCACAGTCGGAACTCACCATGCGACCGGAACGCTCGTTCGCGGCCTGGGCGGAACAGACGTGGATTCTCACCGGCAGGCAACTGTCGGTGTGGGTGCGCGACTACGCCACCCTCGGTCAGAGCCTGCTCTTCCCCGCGTTGTCGATGATCATGTTCAAGGTGGTGCTCGGCGACGCCATCGGCAAGGCCACCGGAATGGACAGTGCCTTCGGTACCGTGCCGCTGGTCATCCTCGTCGGTGCGATGTTCGGTTCGATGGCGGGTGCCGTCCGTCTGAACACCGAACGTGGCACAGGTCTCCTGGGCAGGCTGTACGTTCTGCCGATCAACCGGGCCGCCGACCTGAGCGCGCGCATCTCCGCCGAACTGCTGCGGATCCTGGTGTCGACCGTCGTGTTGCTGATCGCCGGTCTGTTCATCGGATTCCGCTTCACACAAGGGATCTGGGCGGCGTTCGGGATCGTCGGGGTGGCGCTGCTGTACGGGATGGCTTTCTCCACGATGGTGCTCGCGCTCGCGATCAACGCACGACCGCACGCCCCGCTGGTGCCCATCATCTCGCTCCTGTCGAGCGTGCTGATGTTCTTCAACTCCGGCTTCAGCCCCATCGACGCCTACCCGGGATGGCTGCAGCCGATCGTCGCGAACCAGCCGATGACGCCGGCCATCGAGGTGATGCGCTCCCTCGCCTCCGGTGGACCGATCGCCGCCAACCTCACCAAGGTGATCATCTGGGCCGTCGTGCTGCTGGTGGTGTTCACCTATCCGGCACTGCGCGGCTACCGCAAGGCCGCCACGGCGCGCTGATCGTTCGCGATCCGTAGAATCGGCGCCATGGCCACCGACAAGACCGGAGCCGAGGCTTCCGTCGCAGACAACCCTTCCGCGCAGCGCTACGACATCTCGGTCGACGGCACCGTCGCCGGGTTCGCCGAATACCGCGACCGCGAGTTGAACGGCACACCCGAACGGATCTTCTTCCACACCGAGGTCGCCGACGAATTCGGCGGACGCGGTCTGGCCACCATCCTCGTGAAGGAAGCCCTCGACGACACCCGGTCCGCCGGACGCGTGATCGTCGGTGTGTGCCCGCTCGTCGCCGCCTACCTCAAGAAGAACCCGGACTTCGCCGCGGAGGCCGCTCGCGCGGTGACACCCGAAACCCTGGAGTGGCTGCGCGCCAACCGCTGATCGACGTGCACGTGCCGCTGATCGAGTAGCTCGAGGCGCTAGCCGGGAGCGTATCGAGATCCCGCACGCCGATCTCGATACGCAGCCTCGCCTATCGGCTCGGTTGCTACTCGATCAACGGATGGACGACCGCTCGGCTGCTACTTGATCACCCGGGGGGACGACGGCTCGGTCGCTACTCGATCACCGGGTGGGCACTCAGCTCGTCAGCTACTCGATCACCGAACGGCGTCGAGGCGTAGGTACTCCAACTGCGCGATATCGATATCCGTTTCGGGACGGAATCCGTAGACCACATGCGGGGCCGGGTCGGTGATCCGGAAGACGCGGGTCTGCCGGTCCCACGCGAAGTCGGCGTCCCGCCGATCGATCACCTGGCCGTCGGCCTCGACGATCCAGCGGTACCGTCCGGTTCGTGCGGGGGTGACGGTGTAGTGGTCGACGATCTCCCCCGGTTCGCCGAAGTCCCAGTCGATTCGGTGGCCCGCGTCGACGCCGACGGTCTCCGTCGAGGAGTCGTCGAAGGCACATTCGGCGCCGGGCACGCCGGTCGACCGGGTCGCCGCCGCTACCGGGTCGGTGAGATCCCGTGGCGGGCGGGGACCGTCGGGTCCCGAGAGCGAGCGCGGTACCGAATTCCGCGCCCAGTCCGACGGTTCCGGGCCGAGGTCGATTCGGATGCGCGCGCCCCGGGTCAGCCGGTCGCGCGGCACCGTGATCTCGTTCCAGGGCTCGTCGTCGATCGACACCGACTGGACATAGATGTTCTCCGGCAACACGTCGGGCGCCTCGATCACCAACTCCGCCCCATTGTCCAGCGTCCATCGCAGCTTGCGGAAAGACGGTGCGGTCAGCACGAATTCGCCCGATCCGATGGACAACGGATACAGGCCCGAGGCGGCCAGCAGGTACCACGCGGACATCTCACCGTTGTCCTCGTCACCGGGATATCCCTGACCGATGTCGGAGCCGGTGAACAGCCGTGCGATGGCCTCGCGAACCAGTGCCTGGGTGCGGTGGTGCCGCCCGGTGTAGGCGTACATGAACGGAATGTGATGCGCGGGCTGATTGGAGAGCGCGAGCATGCCCATCCGGGTGTCGCGGGCCTCCCGCATCTCGTGGATCACCACCGGATAGCCGCCACGGAACTCCTCACGACCCGTCTCGGGTAACGCGCAGAAGCGATCGAGCTTGTCCGCCAGCGCTTCTCGCCCGCCATGCAGCGCGGCAAGGCCTTCCCCGTCGTGTGGTGCGGTGAATGCGGTCCCCCAGGCGTTGGTCTCGGTGTAGTCCAGTCCCCAGTCCCGCGGGTCGAAGTCGTCGGCGGGCCGGAACTCCCCGCTGGGCTCGCGTCCACGGAAGAACCCGGTCTCCTGATCGAAGACGTTCGCGTAGCCGGCTGCGCGGGCCGCGAACCATGTGGCGTTCGCGCGGTACTCCTCGATGCGGGGATCGTCGGGCCTCGTCTCCGCGAGGTATCGGGAGAACTCCGCGATGGCCGCATCGTTGATCGCTGCATCGACGGTCCAGCTCATTCCCTCGAACGTCCCGGTGTCGGTATATCCACGGAATATCGAGCGCGCCATGCCTTTCCGGCCGACGTGCGGATTGTCGGAGGGCGTGGTGGCGTTGCGCAGACACGAATCGTAGGCCGACTCCAGCTCGAGTCCCGACACTCCGGCGATGGCCGCGTCGGCGAAGACCGCATCGCTCGATGTGCCCGTCATGATGTCGGCGGGACCGGGCGCCGACCACCGGCTCACCCAGCCACCGGTCCGGAAATGTTCGACGAAACCGTCGAGCAACTCGCCGGTCAGTTCCGGTCGCACCAGTGTGCGCAATGGCCAGCTCGCCCGATACGAATCCCAGAAGCCGTCGGTGACGGTGAGTGTGCCCTCGACGACACGACGACCGGTGTGAGTCGGGCCGTCGGAGTTCGCTCGCGTGAACGGATCCGCGTACGCCCACACCGGTTCCTCGACGCTGCCGATGTTCTCGTGCGCGATCGTCGGATACAGGTGCACGCGATGAAGATTCGAGTACAGCGTGGTGAGCTGATCGTCGGTGGTGACGGATTCGTCGGTGCCGCCCACCTCGAGCCTGCCCAGAGCCTCCCGCCAGGCGGCTCGGGTCCGGGCGCGGATCTCGTCGAAACCACCGCTTGCTGCCACCCGATCGAACTCCAGGTTGCGTTGCGCCTGTTCCACACTCACGAACGACACCCCGACCGCGAGGGTGGCGGTACGCCCACCGGAGACGTCCAGAGTCACCGCACGTCGGTGGTCCTCCCCGACGATCGCAGATGTGATCGGCACATCGATCTCCGCCCAGAAGTACGTCCGCGGAACGTCGACCAGACCGCCCGGCCCGCCGACCCAGCCGTGGACGTGGCCGAGACCGGGACGACCGGGCACGGTGACCTGTCCGTTGAATCGCCCCGGGTTTGCTGGAGGCTCGGTTAGTTGGTTCCAGCGTTTGCGGGGACCGGGTTCTCA